>JAUIAO010000017.1 GCA_030425425.1 Bacteroidia bacterium
CTTGCCTTAAGCTAACGATTCCTCTCCATCTGGGCTCGCTCAGGACTTGGTTCAAAAAAAAACCTCACCTTATAGATGAGAAAAGCGTGCATGGCGCACAAAAAAACGCCCTTGGAAACCCAAGGGCGCTTATTCACCGCTATTATCACATTACTATTGTGTCTCTAATTCACACCTGATGATCACTTAAACATGATCATCCATGTGGTGGTGCTCATCGATCAGTGGTCCACCAGCTTTGATCTCTTCAGAAGCCTGACTTTCGAATTTCTCGAAGTTTAAGTGGAAACTGTGAGCAAGGTTGATTGCTTTCTGGATGTAAGCACCTTTCTGCAACCATGTATTCATTGGATCAAGGATTTCTGAAGGTACGCCATGGATGTATTTCGGCATGTGCAGACCAAAGATTGGGTGCTGCTCGAAATCTACATCATCAAGATTTCCTTTCAAGATCTCAGTGATCATCGTTCTTGTATATTTCAATTTGATTCTGGAACCAACTCCATAAGGTCCACCAGACCAACCTGTGTTGATCAACCAAACGTTTACACCAGCCTCCTGCATTTTCTGGCTCAACATTTCGGCATATTTAGTAGGGTGCAATGGCATAAATGGAGCACCAAAGCAAGCTGAGAAAGAAGGTACTGGCTCGGTAACACCCGCTTCTGTACCCGCTACCTTAGCAGTATAACCAGAAATGAAGTGATAAGCCGCCTGACCTGGAGTCAACTTAGATACCGGAGGCAATACGCCAAAGGCATCAGCTGTAAGGAAGAAGATATTCTTCGGATTGTCAGCATATGAAGGATCCTGTATGTTGTCGATATGATGGATAGGATAGCTCACACGCGTGTTTTGAGTGATAGTGCTGTCCATATAGTCCACTGTACCATCTTCGTTGAACACTACGTTTTCCAGTAAAGCACCCGGCTTGATCGCACGGAAAATGTCTGGTTCTTTTTCTTCAGTAAGGTCGATCACTTTCGCATAGCATCCACCTTCGAAGTTGAAGATATTGTTTTCTTTGGTCCAGCCGTGCTCATCATCACCAATCAATTTTCTGTTTGGATCAGCACTTAATGTAGTTTTTCCAGTACCTGATAATCCGAAGAAAATAGCTGTATCACCATCCTCTCCCACGTTGGCAGAGCAGTGCATTGGCAATACATTCTTTTCAACTGGTAAGATCAGGTTCAACGCTGAGAAAATACCTTTTTTCATTTCACCAGTGTATGCAGATCCGCCTACCAAGGCTACTTTTCTTGAGAAATTAAGAATGGAAAAGTTTCCCTGTCTGATGCCATAAGCCTCAGGTAGCGGGCATTCATAACCAGGAGCACAAAGCACCAACCAGTCTTCTTCAAAGTTTTCAATTTCCTCATCTGCCAATCTCAGGAACATACTGTTCACGAAGAAGTTTGACCAAGGCAATTCAGTAACTGTTCTTACATTTAGTCTATACTGAGGATCTGCACATACATATCCATCTCTTGCGTATATTTCTTTTCCAGAAAGGTATTTGACTACTTCATCATAAAGTTTATCAAAGTTATCTGAAGTTACAGGCTTATTGATTTTTCCCCACCACACTTTCTCTTCTGTATATTCATCTCTCACGATGAATCGATCCTGTGGAGAGCGACCAGTGAATTTTCCAGTGTTAACTGCGAGTGTTCCGTTAGCTGTTTCTCTACCCATTCCTTTTTCTACAGTGATCGCTTGTAGTTCTTCAGGAGTAAGATTCCATTTCACATCGGCGTTTTTCACACCGTAGACACTAAGGTCTGATTTTGCAGGAGTTTTTGACATTGTTAATTCCATCTTGCTTATCGTTAAATTCTATTGCTAAAGTAGATGTCCCACCAGTCCCCTGTAATCAGATATGTCAGGATTGAAACTAAAATATATCAGTCAAACCACTTCGTGAATTCATTGGTAATCAGTGATTTCAATACTAACTTCAAGAAACTAAAATGCAAACGTTTACAAATCGTCTTTTGCTTCCGATAAGCTGTACACATGTAAAATCGCTACTAGCCACACCGAAAGGTCACTGCGCAAAATCACTCAAAAAATTAGTCTATTGATAAGCATCCATCTGAATCGGCATATGATCGGTCAGCCAGGTGACCCACTCACTCAGTCCGTATCCTTTAGTAATAGAAGTATTAATGATTCGGATCTCAGGATTGACCTTAAATAGTAACTCACGGGCTTTCTCCAAATTAAAATCTACGTGAGCCAAAAGGTCTATTTTATTGATCAGACACATATTAGCCTGCTCAAAAATCATCGGATATTTTAGAGGCACTTTTTCCCCATCCGCCACACTCCAAATGACGACCTTCCGTGATTCTCCTAAATCACCTGCCCCAGAACATAAAAGATTACCAACATTTTCGATAAGGACGATACTTTCGCTTTCTGGCTTCATCTGGTGAACGGCATGATAGATCATATCCGCATCCAGTCGGCAGAATGCTCCGGTATTGATTTGAATAACATTGGGATGAATCCGCCTAAGTCTGTTGGCATCATTCATAGAATCCTGATCGGCAGTTATCACATAGATAGGTTTGTCTTTGAAATGAAATAAGGTCTTTTCTAACAGTAACGTTTTACCGGCTCCCGGTGCACTGATCAAATTGACTACAAAAACCTGAGTACCCTCAAAATGCTTGCGCAAATGACCCGCTATTATATTATTCTTTTTAATCAATTGTCTTTCAAGGTTGATCTCTTGCTTACGATAAGGATCATCCTGAGCATGAATATCCGCTCCAGATATCTTGATCGAAGTATTGAATAAATCTTCGGCATTCATAATCGGAACTCTTTAGAAACTACTGGATTATTTATTCTGAAACCTGATAACATATCCTGGAATCAGAAATGCAATAACCCAACCTACTGATTCTATCATCATCTGCTGTGACAGAGAGAAATAAGAAGCAACACCACCTAGTAGCGCAAAAACTAATCCACCAATCATTAAGGATCGATATGAAAGCACACGACCTGTGAGGGAAATAGACGAACCAATTATTACCATAAAAATGGGGTGCTGAAATTCAAAATTGATTTTTCCCAAAACATTCGCCTCCACCAGATTGATCAATACCAGAGTAATAATTAAGCTCACCCAGATGTAAGTAACCGTTTTCACCCGACCGCTACCTGAAAGTGGACGATTTTTGATCAAATACACCACAGTAATAATCAGACCTATAGGAATAAGAGTATAGCTTGTCAGGTTTAAAAAATCCTCTACCTGAAATGGCAGCACCATCTCCCTTAGGGAATATGAGATTAGGAAATGTAAAAAATTGATCCACCCCCATAGGATCAGCAATACCCCTTTGCGATCAATCTGATAATCCAATGACTTAATAATATCTACTGTCATAATTGCCTGGTTTAAATTATTACTACTCCTTTTTCATACGGTGACCTCCCCTATGATAGTAGCACTTCGTCCATGGTGTTGAGTTTTCAATTTATTGACTACTTCATGTGCCTTCTGCTGTCCTACCACACATAAAAACGCTCCTTCATTGTCTAAATCTACCGGATTGAGATCGTTGAGCATCGCTACATGCTTAGTAGTATCTAGTACCGGCACCTTGCTTTGGAACAATTCCAATTTCAGATCAGTCACTTGACTAATAGCAGAAAATGCACTATTCACTCCATCAAATGGCATTTTTATGAACTTGATCAATCCTCCAAAATCATGTAAAAGCGTAGCAATCTGACGATGAACTGCATAGTTATCGAAAGGCAATTCGTACTGATCCTCCAGATCGGCATGGAGATTTTTCATGGCCAACCCGTGTGCACCAATAGCACCACTCACGATTACCTTATCTCCTTTGATAATTCTCCTTGAATTGAGATTGCTTTTGAGATGAACTGCACCGACAGCCGAAGCGCATATGATCCACTCTGGAAATTCAGAGTCAGCGTTCAATACATCTTCGAAAATGACAGAAATATTGTATTGAGTAGCGTAATCACGCATTTTAGCCATGAGCCGCATTAAATCAGATTTTGCTAAATGCTTGTTTTTTACAAATGAAAACCTGAGGATTTCTGGGTATGCTCCCAGCTCAGCTAATCTATTCACCGTATGATCAATTACAAGTCCGCTAATCAGCTCTTGATCCAATCCGAAAGGAAACTGGTGAAAATGCATACTGGTCAACACACGATCATCAAATTCTAGTACTTGTTGATTGATCTGGTCATTGAGTTCTGGAGAGTTGAAATATCCGGAAGAGGAAGTGATTTCGGGGTGGACTTTAAGCCTTTTTTGATATTGAGATACGAAGAGTAAGTTGTCTGGTGTCATTTTTTGGTAGTTTATGGGGACATTACATTTCTATTTAAGAGCTAAAAGATCTGTGATATACGAAGAAATTCCTATGAAATAAATCAGACCTTATTACCACCAAAGTCATATGATAATTGAGTATAAATACTCAGATTATCACCACATTCTTCATGAGCACAATGATGGATATGAAGGTTTCAAAAAATACCCCAAATTCATAATTGGGTTCATTCTCAGGAATGGAGGGTTGTTAGTTAGAAGCCCCGGCATCACTGTCGGGGCTATTTTTATTAATGATTGTCATTTTTAATCTTTCGGATCTGCTCACTATACCTTTCTTCTCCGCTTAGTTCATACGCTTTTTGCAACTCTTCCAAGGCGCGATCTTCTTCATCTATGGACAAGAAGTATTCAGCCATAGAATCGTGTGCATTGATGCTCTTTGGGTAAGATTTCACAGCCATTTCAAAAAACAAACCTGCTTTTTTGATTTGATTCATTTGCATGAACATGTATCCGCCCATATTCAGCATTTCTTCATCTGCAGGAGGGACATTATACCCAAAATGATCTTTTAATTTCTTTGCGCGGTAATCAAATAGTCTTTCCATTTCCTCCACCGCTGTTCCTGGATTATTTATAAGGTCAACATTTTCCAATCTATACCATTGGAATTGAGCACATAATCCATCCCTGATTGATGGATAGGGAACGGTACTGTGAATCTCATCGGGATAGTATTCCCAGGTAGTTTTTATATAAGATTCTGAAATCTGAACAAAAGACAAAATGGAGCGGGCCAATATGGAAAAATCAGATTTTGAGTGACGTACTTCTTCAATCCCTACCGATTCATCCGACCTATCAAGGGGTGCTGCTAGAGAGACGAATAGAGATTTTTTGGACAAATCTGATATAGACAACTTCTCAGCTGCATCCTTTAAAATCTTTTGATCGTCCCAATCCAGTGCCGGGTCAATGGCTATGTAATTAGCAAAAAGATCGGGACGCTCCAGCAACACATTGACTGTAAACAATCCTCCCAATGAGTGACCGATCAACGTACGATAATTGGTCGCTGGAAAGTTTGATTCCACGTATGGAATCAATTCATCACTGATGAACTTTGTAAACAAATCTGAACCACCAGAATCGGTATTATTCATACCTAGCTTCGATATGGTAAGATCCCGTGTTCGGTTTTCACGGTTAGAGATGCCCACCAAAATCATTCTCGGCATATGATCACACCAATAGTATTTATGCACAGTTGCCAAAGCACTGAAATGCACGCCTCCATCAAGGATATAAACCACTGGAAATTTTTCGTATGGTCGGGCATCTTCCGGTATTTGTATCCACACCTTTCTGGACTCTCCCAACACCGTGGATTGGATATTTAATTCTTGACCGACCTGGTAGAGGAACTTTTCCTGAGAAAAACCAGCAGTAGCTGAGAAAATCAGAAACAATATTGTGAAAACTTTTGGGTTCATATTGAATAATTATTTGGGTTTAAATGCCATACGGATCCTGTTTACGCATCAGCGTATGAGGATCAGTAGTGTTTACTCTTTAGTTAAAAAATTACCTCGAGGCAAAGCCATTGAGTTATTTGGTGGAATTTGCCTTGCAGGCATAAAGTCTCTCAACCCAGACGGGCGGAGATTAAAACCTATTAGTGGGTTTTAGAATTATCAGAAGGCAAAGGCTCCAGATATCCGGGTAAAGGATAAACAGATTCTTTCTGAGCCTTATTCATTCTGTTGTAAATACTTTGAAGCTCATCATATTGCTGTTTGTCTTCTATTGGCAGTATGATTCCCTCTTTGAGATCCTCTTCGTTCATCATACCAGTCTGCAGAACCTCCTCCATATTGGCAGTATATCGCCAGTATTTCAACATTTCTTTGCCAGATACTCCTTCATTGTCCGAGCACGCCCAGAAAACGAGTATCACCATCGGAAGCACCAACGCTTGTTTATAATATCCAGCCTTGCGGCGAGGATAAGTCATCATACGAAACCTTTTACGTGTCAATGAGAAATTAAAACCACTTCCCAATCGTACCGATGATGACGTTTGGAGATAACTAAGTAAAATTTCCTGATATCTCTTCACATTCCTTGAACGCTGCAGCACATTGGCATCCGCTAGAAATTCATGGTTCAGTTTCATGCTTCTTTTATAAAAAATCAGAATAGGATTGAACCAAAACAAAACCATTAAGATTTCCATAAAAAGCAAATCCAAAGAATGCCATTGCTGAACATGTGCCAGCTCATGGTCCATAAGCTCTTTCTCTATTTTGTCATATTTATCTTTAGAAACAAAAACATAGTGTAAAAATGAAAATGGAGGAGAATCAGTACCCATCAAAACCACCTTACCTCCATCAAAGAGCCTATGCTCATTATTAAGGATAATTTGAACAATTCTAAATATACCAACACAAAACCTTATTAATAATAAGGCAGTAACTGCGAAATAAACATTGAGTAGTAATGTTTGCCATCTCAAAACTACTGGATTGATCAAATGAGGTTCAGCCTGGCTGATCAACAGTTTGACGGGCTCAGAACCAGAAATCGAAATAATAGGCACTATCAAAGAAATGACCAGTCCCAATATCAGATATACCCTATTAAAAACATGGTTTTTCTCATCTTGCAAGGCAATCCTATAAAAGCCATAGAATACCACAACTGCCAAACTAAATCGTAATAAATAAAGTATCATGAGTCTGACCTTTCGAGTTTGTCATCAATCATTTTACGCAATTCTAGAAGCTCTTCTTTGGACAAACTCATGTCGTTGGTGAAAAACGAGGCGAATCGTCTGGACGACCCCTGGAAAAAGGTTGCAATCATATTTTTCAAATATGAAGACGAATATTCCTTCTTGTCAATGAGGGAGTAATATTGTCTGGAGTTTCCATTCAGATTAAACCCTATTGCACCCTTGTCAATCATTCGCTTTAGCAAAGTGGCGATGGTAGTTGAAGCCGGTTTAGGCTCTGGAAGCTGATCCAAAATATCTTTCATATATACAGCATCCAATCGCCAGATGATATCCATCAGTTCCTCTTCTTTCTGGGATAGTTTCATTTTGATCTATAATTATAGAATGTATTCTACAAATATAGAACATCTCTTCTATTCTACAAATGTAGAATTTAAACGCACTTGAAATTGAGGTAAAATATAGGAATGAATATTATCATCTGATGAGATGAGCTACTCAGAACCAGGAATAGACTTTTTGAAAAGTGTATAATTCACGCTCACTTGTAAACTGTTGGCAAATAATAGATCGTTTTCACGACTTTCGAAAAAATCAGTCTTTCCAAAATCATAGCTAAACTGTATCGCCCATCGCTCATTGTATGTATAATCCAAGCCGATTGAAACCGCGATCATCAATGGACTGTATTCAAATGTCTCAGCCGGCTTATCCTCTTTGTAATTGACCTCCCCTGACAAAAGTTTAGAGAGTTTCACACCAAGATTCAGTCTGTATGGAGAGTCTCCTTCACTAAAGCTCAGGTAAAGTGGCATACTGGCCAACCAATAATCATATCTAATATTCAAACTATCATTATCAATTGAAAAATTTTTAGATACCTCTATCTCTGACCGAATTGCGATGTTATTGTTCTTGACTGGAAGCTTCCAAACTCCAAATCCTCCGACTTGAAAATTAACCCCTGGATCATACATATGTGTATAATCATTGCGGACTTTAGTGAGATTAGGCCCGGCTTTAACTCCCAGTTTCAAATATTGAGCCTCGGTAGCATTAGCGAATATGATAAGGCTGAGAAAAAAGAATATTGAAGCGCGCATTTCTCAAAATTACTCTGAAAAGACTTTTTTGGAGTAGTCCTTAGCCCAATTGATGATTAATTCCTTTTGACTATCACTTAATCTGGCCTCACCGTGTACCAAGGTGTATGACTTCATAGGCATTTCACCCTCTTCAATTTCCTCCTGTATTTCTTTCAGTTTCCTAAGTTTCCTACGCTTTTCGTATGTCTGCCAATTCGAAAAATTGAGCTCATCTCTTCCCTCCTCTATGTGATCAAACAAAAAACCGGAGACTGGAGAAATTTTAGAATACCAGGGATATTTGGTTTCCATAGAATGACAATCATAGCATGAAGCCCTCAGCAATCCTGCGACTTCTGCATCCACCTGAGTATTCATCAGTAAATCATCTGGGTTATTCTCCCTGTTATCTGGAGCATCAGGCCCCATAAACTGCAAAAGGATCACCACTACTGCGATGATCCCAATGATATATTTGACAATCTTATTCACCCATCAAGTTGTTTGAAGTCATTTCTGCCCAACTTTTCAGAATCGTGGTTTCTTCATCACTCATTTTCAAATGAGGATATTTTGCCACTATTTTCTTTGGAGGCATTTTACCTTCTTCCAATACTTCAATGATTTCATCCAGCACAGCTACCATATCTGCAGGGTCCATACCTTGTAATTTTTCCCACATCAGGTCTTCCTTGGCATCATCACTTTTGCCACTTGGCGAATGACACCCAAGGCATTTGTTATTAATCACATTAACTACAGAAATCGGGTATGCAAAGACGGTTTCAGTATCATTTTGAGGAACTAAAAGAACTTTTGCCTCTTCTTTTTGCGCTTGTGCCTGATTGATGCCTATGAACATGAATCCAGCAACTAAAATCAGTAAAGAAATTTTCTTCATTGGAATAGTTATTTTTTTCTGACAATTTATGAAATCATCATTAAAGAGCGAAAGCTAACGGGGTTAATTTATGTTTATACACACATCACCTGTGATATCTCAGAACCGTATACTGTTCGATGAAAGACTTGAGCTGAGAATCTGATCCCAAAACGATCAAATAGTCATCTTCGCCAATAAATGTGTCGGCCCCCGGACCTGGGATTAACCCCTTGATATTGTCTTTTACGCCTATGACAGTGACTCCCGTGTTGGTTGGGATATTGAGATCTTTCAGCGTTTTATCTTTATAATCAGCTTTCAGTACATCATATCCTACTTCTTCCAAATGGTAGCTGGTACCCGAAACACCATTCAATAAATCCAAAAATTCAATTACAATAGGTTTGGTAATAAGCTGAGCCATAAACAGTCCACCGAGTGCATCTGGCATCACCACTTTGTTGGCTCCAGCACGGAAAAGTTTGCTCTCAGTTTCAGAACTTGAAGCCCTCGCAATAATTCTGATGTTTTCATTTAGGTGCCTTGCTGTGAGTGTAATAAACACGTTAGCTGCATCCGAAGGAGTAGTAATGATGATAACAGCTGCTCGTTCTATTCCCACAGTTTTCAGGTTATCATCCACAGTAGCATCACCCACAAACCACTTCATCCTTTCAGGAATCTGATGCTGAATGTCAGGATCATTGTCGATGATGACAAAAGGTTGTCCATTTTTGTCCAATTCTTCTGCAGCCCGGCTTCCATTTCGGCCATAGCCACATACGATCACATGATTTCTTAGTTTGCTGATTTCCATACCTGACCTGTAGTTTTTAAAGATTGAATTGAGCTTACCCTCAAAAAAATAGCTAGATACCACGGAGACTACATAGGCAAATAACCCAAGGTTCATCAGAATATATACCGAAGTAAATACTCTCCCGGCAGGACTGAGTTCTTGCACTTCTGTGAAGCCCACTGTTCCCACTGTAATCACTGTCATATACAGGGCATTGACGAAATTAAGGTTTTCAATAGTAGAAAAACCAATGAGTCCAATACTCACAGTAAAAATAAATAGCCCAAAAGCCGTAATCAGACTTCTGAGATGTTTATTCATGTATTCTTTTACATTGATAGCCATGGTAATTGCTTATGACATATAATGAGCATGAGGTCACAACATCATTGACATTATAACCTCAATATCAAGCTGCCTTGTGTTTAAGTGCGCTCCATCCTCTGTGGGAAATTGAAAATTAACCAATTATCCCACACCTTGGCTATCAAGAGTCAGACTTATTTTCTACGACGCTTTTCTTTTTAGAATGAGGGCTGATATAATTGCGACAATCAAGCCTATTGGGAATATTTCCATGAAAGTGATGCCTGCCATCACAACAGGGTTCTCATACATTTCCATCCATTCTCGCATTTCTTTTTGCTTTTGGGCAATCTCGTCTGTGGATAGGCCAGCTTCTTTGTATTGCATCACCTGATACTCTGCATACTGATCTGCAAAATCGGGCATGAAATTGGGATAGTAAATCATCCACCCAACGACATAAATCACAGATGCCACCAGCACGATATAAAGTCCCATGACAAAGGCCGACTTAAACGAGATCACTCCACTTAGCTCTTTATCCCTATGTCTTTTGATACCAATGAATACTGCGGTAAGCGCCAGGATCATGGCGGCATACCCCAAAAACTCTCCCTGAGAGAAATCATACGGTTCGCCTTCTTGCTGAGGAAATAATAACTGTCCCAGCCACCAGCTGGTGGTCATTACCAGAGCTCCTATGGCTCCAAATTTCAGTGCATGTTTAAAATTTTTCATTATTATTCGTTGTTTGAGAGTATTCCAATCATATTTCCACCTGGATCTTTTACCCAGGCGAAGAATTGCCCATTTCCAGTAGGCAAAGGACCAATGTGATTTTGCCCTCCATTCGCTTCGATTTCTTTAATCGATTTGCCGATACTTTTCACTTCTATATAAAACATGATATACTGGTGTGGCTCATGTCCCAGCGAAGTGATACTTCCTGGTATGCCTGCTTTGGATTTCGTGTCTACCTGCACATTATGTTTTGCTGGTTTCATTTCCCAGCCAAACACCTTCTGATAAAACTCTTGTGTTCTGGCACTGTCCAGGCAGCCTATTTCGAAATGCACCACAGGACTTCCTTCTTGATTTTCCATTTATTGATAAATTGATTGAGCTTCAATAATGACCCTATTTGAGTAAAATCCTGTCATACTTTCGGGTGATTTGTGCTAATTCACCTTTTCGGATGAAGATAAAATGGCCAATTCCTGAGCTTTTTGTATCGCCTGAGTCCTTCGCGATACACCCAGTTTTTGATAAATTTTTGCTAAATGAGTTTTGATTGTATTCAATGAAACAAACAACTCATCAGCAATTTGCTGGTTGGTCAACCCTTCGGAAAGCAATCTCAGGACTTCAATTTCACGATCACTCAGCTTGCTGGCTCTTGCCTTTTCCTGATTTACTATCGATACTTCTCTGAGCTTGATGAATTGTAATCCTAACCAAACTCCAATTCCTAAAAACACAAGGGCGATGAATCCTCCAAATACTTCAAGACGAATATCCCTGATCATGGCTTTGTACTGCACCATCTGAAGCAATAACAGCAACAACCCCATCACACCCCCGTAAATCAGATATGTCCTCTTCATAGTTTAGTTGCTCAATGCATTTTTTACAATTGTGTATGCATGATCAAATTGCATTAAATTATCATTTTGGGTTGATTTCTGTGTGATATCAATGCAATGAATCGGCATTGATTGCCTTTAAAGATAATAGAGATTTTTTATGGTTCGTGTGAAGACATTGGTCCTGTGCTTACTGGTTAGTTCTTTATTTGGATATTTAGAATGGGGTAAGGAACATGCTCAATTCCTTTGTGTCATAGAATGGGAAATCTTACAAAAGATTGCTACTGATCCACTTTCAGTTTTACACCCGTTAGTTTTATTACCTATGCTTGGCCAACTACTGCTTCTAGCTTATCTGATCATTCGCAAGCCAAACATATGGCTGCTGAGAATCGGGATTGGGAGTATCGCTATATTAATAGTCTTAATCCTGATAGTCGGTATTCTGGCCGCCAACTTGAAAATTATCATTTCCATTGTGCCTTTTCTCATACTTTCATTTTTCACCATCAGAGCATCAAAAAACCTTCTTTCACATCTTTGACAACATGGCTTTCACGCGCTGCAGCAATGGAGGATGTGAATAGTTCATAAACACATAGGCCGGATGTGGAGTAAGATTTGACAGGTGATCACTACTCATTTTTTTGAGCGCATTGATCAATGGCTCACCGTCGTAAGTCGACACGGCATACGCATCCGCTTCGTATTCATTTTTTCTACTGATGACATTGCCGAAAATCGATAACACTCTGGAGAGTGGAGTGTATAGAATGAAAAAAGCAAGAATGTTTAAATGAATAGCGGAAACACTCCCACCCATGGCTTCACTCACTTCACCATTGAATATCATCAATGACATGAGGTAAAGCATGAACCCCATAGAAGCAATGCTGATGATCGTACCTAATATAATGTGCTTTTTCTTGTAATGCCCTACTTCATGAGCGAATACTGCGGTTAGCTCTTCGGTAGTATGCTTTTCGATTAACGTATCGAACAGAACCACTTTTTTCTTTTTTCCCAAACCGGAGAAGAAAGCATTCCCCTTACTGCTACGCTTTGAGCCATCCATTACGAAGATATTGGTCAATGGGAATCCTACTTTCTGGCTGTAATTTTCAATAGAAGTCCGCAATTCGCCTTCAGCGATTGGAGTCAACTTATTGAACAATGGCAGTAATAAAGAGGTGTAAAAAACATTCAATAGTAACACAAAAATGGTTGCTACTACCCAAAAGTAAATCCAGAAATCGGTACCCATGAAATCTATCAAGTAGATCAGTAATGTCAACAATCCTCCTCCGATAAGGATTGTCAAAACATAACCTTTGACTTTATCCATCCAGAATGTTTTGATGGTCATTTTGTTGAAACCAAAACGCTCTTCGATGACAAAATTCTGATAAAGTGAAAATGGAATTCCGATGAGATCACTAAGGATAAAAATCACTCCAAAAAACACCAACGTGGTGATTAATTCAGAGTCTGTAAACGCTCTGATCCATTCATCTAGCAGACCAAACCATCCTAGCCATATAGCTAAAAACATCAGCACAAAACTGAATACAGCAGAAAAAACCGCAAATTGATCTGTGACCCGATGATATTCCTGTGATTTGGCATATTGCTCCTGATCATAGATGCCTTCCAATTCACTTGGAATGGCTTTCCTTGCACTTTTTGAATTCAAAAAATTCAAAACGCGCTCCAATAAAAAGTCTGCCGAAATGATTCCTAATAGAATAGTAAAAATGACTTGCTCGCTCATGAGGCAAACTTAGGGGATTAGACTATACTGTGGATTGGTAAAGTTTAGAAGTTTTAGTTTTTAGAAATGTTTGTAAGTCTTCATAAATCAAAGCTGTGCCCAATGAGATTACTGACTTGATTGGTTGATGAATTCATCCATTGAATCTGGGAAAAATATGCCGGTTATTGATTTAGAAGTATCCGTAATATTCTAATAGAATAATTGAAGCATTATGAGTGAAATGAATCAACATCCCGTAGAACATAGAAGAATATTTACTTCTAAAATACGCCAGCATCAGCCCAAAAGGGATTATCCAAAAAAGGCTTATCAAAGAGAAATGGACCAAACCAAATAAGAACGCCGATCCTAAAATGGCAGATTTCCTGCCAGCTATGACTTCTATATTATTGAATACAAACCCTCTGAATGCTAGTTCTTCAAATAAAGCTGGACACACAGCTACTATCAAAATAGCGAACGGAAGAGGATATTGGGTATCCTCAAACATTGGCATATATACATATACCTCTTCGAATAAGATCCTGTTGATATGACTTACACTATATGATACCACAACCGCTGTAACAATACCAATCAGGATCATCAATAGTATAAGCTCTGGCCTCAGAGATTTTGGGAAAACCTTGTGCCAAATACCAGGCTGTACCACAGCAAAAATGATATCAATCAAAGCAAAAAGAACTGTCCAAATTACCAAAATCTCAAAAGTGGTATCTGTCAGAGCTTCTACAAGCAGGAGAATAATAGAAAAGAGTGTATAAACAGATAGGTACTGAAGATTTCTTCGATACTTGTTTTCCGTTTTTTCATCCTTCTCCTGTAATTGGGTATTTCGCCTACCGCACTGGCTGCAAAATTTAAAAGAAGCGGCTTGTTCACTATTACAAAACCGACAAACTTCCTTCATGACCTCTTCAGTTTGCATTCATTTCCTGCAATTGGGCATTGTATTTTTTGTAGTCGTAGGCAGAGTTCACACCTTTAATAAAAATCGCGAGAAAAACCCCTTTCATGAGAATCCCTTGAAAAATAAGTGCCGGATCAACGAATATAACAGACAGCTGTAATAAAATCCAAAACACAAATGCCGCCAAGATTCCCATCAGCGGGTTTTTGTTTACCCATATCAGGCATCCCGTAAAAATCAATGCAGCAATCAAATTGCCGATTCCATCAGCGAAAGTGAATTCATCAAACAGATAAAATAACCCTAAGCATGCATTTAAGCCAATGATGATGTATAGCAAGATTTTGACATTCTTCATTTTCTTCTCCGCATCTGTCACTATATCCCTTTTGAGTTTGACCCTAAAATGGTATTTATTTATTTCAGTTTCATCTCCTTTTTCCGGATATCCACAATTCGGGCAAAAAATATCCTGTTCTGCCAGCTCTGATTCACATTGGGAACAAATAATAGATTCTTCCATTGTTAGAAAAGGTTGGTTTCATATCTCCATACCACTTTGAGACATCTTTCAAATATAGCCGTTTGTTGGAAAAAATCGATTTTCGTATAAATGATAAACAGCAGATTTTATATTGACGGAAGTCAATCATTTTTTCAATTCCAACCAAATTACCATAAAGTGGGTATTTCATCTGGTACTAATAAAAACTAATTTTACATAAGATTTCTAAATCGCTAAACATTATACATTATGAAAAATCCGCTAAGAATTTTGATGATCCTGGCCACTTTTGCTTTTCTCACCTACTGTGGTGACAAAGAAGAAGATGTGACTCCAGATGATGAAAACAACAATACCACAGACACTACAGGTATTGACACCACTAAGAATGAAACTCCGATGACCTCAGAGGAGCACAAAGCTTACATGCAGGATATAGCTGTAGACTTTGTGAACGAAATATCCGGAATGAATGACCTTCAGGTAATGGACGCAGCTGTAAACATGGGACAGTATGTAGACCTTAGTGAAGATGAGGGAGGAAGGATATCCAGCAGTTTTGTCACGACATTCAACAAATCTCTTGTAGCTCTGGGGAAAGGTAAAATCACTCCTTTACAGTTTGGATATTTGCCGGCAGTAGTTGCTGAAGACCCAGAATCGCTTGAGGAGCTATTTGATGAAAACACGGGTGTATTTGAGTGGAATTTCTCCACCGAAGAATTTGATTTTACAGCTAATGAAAGTGGAACAATTGTGTTCAAATTCCCGTCTGATGAAACCGTGGATACGAATGACTCAGAACTTACTTTGAGCAATTATACCAGTGTATATATCTCTTCGCCTATTGACGAAGACTACACAGGAGATTTACCTACATCACTTGATGTTTCGGTAGAAATAGACGGTACTGAAGTAATGAGCTACGGCTTTGAGGTAGATTACAACAATGAAGGTATTCCAGAGTCATTGACTACCTCAATGAGCATGGAGACTTACTCTCTGAGTGTGAGTCTTACAAACACCAACACCAAAGTTGGACAGTCAGTAGAATTCAAAAACAATGATCTTGTTTTAATCGGAACGTCATTTGAAGCTAATGGTGATTTTTCGGAAGATGCACTCAACTCTGTGGATGAATCCGAAGACCCTACAGATGTAGTTGATAATGGTACGTTTACCTACACTCTTCTGGATTTGAAAATTACCGGAACGATAGATGTGGCAGGCATGTGGCCGGAAGTGGAAGACGTAGACACATATTACGAACCAGAATATGATGAAAGCAGACCTGATTTAGAAGGGAATGCCGAAATTCTAGAAGACGCACTGAAAGATTACGCATCTCTGGGCATGACTTACGTATCCAGTGGTGACAAAGCCGCAGATATGGAGTTTTATACTTTCATAGATAGTGATTCTTACGAATGGGATGGTGTCACCTATACCGATGAATGGATCGAACTTGGTGCCAGAATGGTTTTTGAAGACGGTAGTAAAGTCGATGTAGAGGATTTCTTATCAACTGGTTTTGACAGTTTAGAAGATGCTATCAACGACCTAATAAGTGACATTGAGGATAGCTGGGATGAAGATCTTGGCGATATCGATTTCGGTGACCTGTAATTCTTAGAAGTTATTTAAAAGTGAAAAGCTGCCTCGAAAAGGCAGCTTTTTTTATTTAAAGATGATCGTTCGCTGATCCATACCGTATCCGGTCCATATACCAAGAACAGGTAGATTGCCAGATACATTACCTGGAATATCATTCCCTGAGCTTCCAAATGGGTTGCCTACAAGATACAATTCTTGCTCAAGCGCTCTCCAAAACTCAAAGCTTTCTCGGTCCAGCGTACAAAACTTCACGTTTATAGTATCTCCTCTTTGAAAGAGGATTTCATCTCCAAGCTCCAGAAAGTCATCTGGTTGTTGCAGTACTGGGTATTCGTATTGCTGTCCATTAAACACTCGATCGATGATCGTAGATTGATAGGCCGGAAAGAACTTCTCCGACTCATTTCGTACCCTAACGAAATTTCTATAAAAATTCTCTTCATCCGAATCATCAGAAAAACTGATCCAAAGTTTTGCTAACTGATCATTTTCGGGATCAGTCTCTAACCAAACACTGTCTAATGGCACATGCTTTGGAATAGTAGTACTGGATTGATAAACTCCCTCTCCACTGGTCACTTCTATATGATAGGTCTTTCCCGCTTCCCCTCTTATGTCTGTTCCCCGGTAGTAAAAAGGTGGATATACCTCACTATTTCGAAACAGAGTCAGTATTTCACTTTCTTCCCCATCGGAGATTTCTACTTTGGCAGTGGTAAGCACCAATTCCTGAAGACTGGCCGAATCCACTGGCTCGAAATATCCCGAGCTATAAGTCAGGTAAACAATTGGATAATTTCCCTCCTCGATATACCCATCCACTACAACTTTTGGTGGCTCGTTAAAGTCAGATTCATCGAAGGTAGAACAACCAGTCAATAGCAACCCAAGAAAAGCAATTTTAGAAATGCACTTCATAAGACACAGATGGTAATATTGGGAATAGGGAAACCTGGTTTAAATTGATATCCAATGAATAATCAGTAACACTGCCCTGCACATCGAAGTAAATAAAATATGGATTATCACGATTGTAAAGATTGTAAATCGAAAAAACCCATTTCGAACGCGGATGATTTTTGGGGTGCAGAGTTGCGGATAAATCCACTCGATGGTATATCGGCATTCGCAAGGCGTTTCTTTGTGTGTATTGGCTCACTACTCTTTCTCCTATCAGGTATTTTGATTTTGGTAGTGTGAGGGTGGTACCAGATGCCAGTTTGAACATTCCTGCAAAAACCCAATTTCCCAGCTCTGTTTTTAGGGTAAGATTCAAATCATGGGTTCGATCATATTTGGCTGGAAAAGGCAATCCATCATTTAGTTCTTCAAAAACCCTCATCGTCTTACTCAGTGTATAGTTAACATTCCAGGAAAACTTTTCCTTCTCCTTAGACGCTTTTAACTCTAACCCATATGCATATCCCCTTCCAAAAATCAGGTCATCATCAAGGTTTGGACTATCCGAATAGCCTGCAATTACCCCATTTTTCCATTCCATTTGGTTTTGCATTTTTTTACCAAAAAGTGCCAAGGAAAAATTCTCTAAATACCGCTTAGTAATCTGTGACCAGGTAATGGCCAGCTGATCAGAAAGCTGTGGCCGAACTACTGATGTAGATGGTATCCAAAGATCGCTTGGTAATGAAACCGAACTAAGTGGGGATAAATGGATGTACTGATAGTTTCGATCATAGCTGAGTTTCAGTGAATTCTCAGGATTGAGGAGATAACTTAGCCGAAGCCTTGGCTCCCATCCCCAATAACTTTCTACAATCTGAGCAGAGTTGTAAACCACCGAATCTTTGATTTCAGAATTTTGGTCCTGAGCATAACGGGTAAAAGGTCCGAACTGAAGAAATCCACTCAGACGCAATCCTATCCCAATTTTGAATTGCTCATTGATTTGGATCCAATCATCTCCAAAAATCGCCCATTCTCCAGTGGGCATAGTGGAAGATTCCTGAAGCACAAACTCGGCCCGACCAGTAAGCACGTCCACTTCATTAGGGATAAACCATCTTTGGTTCCACTCCAAGCCAAACACCAAATCCTGACTTGGTAATGATTTTGCATAAATCAGGCCGGTTTTCCAATTGCTAATGGAAGAATTGAGGTGCATCTCATAGCTACTGATATTCGCAGAGAATCGCTGATTGTAAGCACCAAGGTTGGAATAGGTCTCTAAAAGACTATTTGAATTGAACTGATGTATCCAGCTAAATCCTAAATTCATGGTTTTCCAATTCAGGTCATTAGAGAAGGTCCGTGAACTCTGATAATGACTTTTATCCATCCCGGTAAAAAAGGTCAACGATATATTATTCTTTTCATTTGGTTGCCAATAGATCTTGCCAATAAAATCTGAAAACTTGTAGTCAGTACTTTGCCGGATGCGGCTGTCAGATTCAAAGAAGCTTTGAGTGATCAAATCGAGATATGAACGTCTATACGCAGCCTGAATACCCAATTTATTCTCGATAATGGGAGTATTGAGATAAGCATCAACAGCTAACAAGCCAATTCCGGCTCCTCCGGAAAACTTTACTAAATCTGGATCGGCGGTGCGAATATCCAATACCGAAGACAGCCTTCCCCCATACTCTGCCGGATATCCCGATTTGATGAAAGTGGCCCGATCAATGGCTCGTGGATTAAACATAGAAAAAAAACCAAGTAAATGATTTGGATTGTAGAGCTCCATCCTATCCAGTGTAATGGCGTTTTGATCGATCCCTCCTCCACGCACAAAATATCCATTGTTTCCTTCTGTGCCAGTAGAAACTCCGGTATGTAATTGAACAAATTTTATAGGATCAGCCACGCCCATGAGTAAGGGTACTTCTGAGATCGAATTCAGACTAAACACGACTTGATCCGTTGGGTTTTGAAGAATCTGGTCCTGTTGATAATCTATTACTACTTCCTGTAGTTGGTTCACATTTCTAATCAATTGGAGTGCTAAAGCGTCTTGATCAAAGTCCAGAGTATCTGTAAGATCGAAATAACCTACATGACTTACTTTTACAATGAGTCCACGTTTACCATTTATTTGAACTTGTCCCTCACTATTGGTGATCCAAAATCCACCGTGCTCGCCGACTATTGTAGCAGCCTCAAGTGGTATTTGATTTTCCCCAAGAATGGTAAGTTCTACACGGTTTTGTGCTAAAGCAGCTGTAACAGCTAAAAATAAAACAAGTGATATGGCCAGCAGTTTGGGCATGAAGCAAACATAGCCGAATCGCTGAAAACAGCGATCAGATTTTCTCCAACTCAATCAGAAAATACCTTTTAAAGACTATTTTTGAGTGTATTATGCTTGGCGCAAAATCTTCTCCATTTTCCTCCCTTTTGCCAATTCATCTACCAATTTATCCAGATATCTTGTCTTTCGAGTCAAAGGTGTTTCTATTTCCTCAATCCGATAACCACAGATGACTCCCTTTATTAGTTCAGCATTTGGATTCAATTGTGCCCGTTCGAAAAATGTCTGAAACGTGACCTTTTCTTCAATCAATTTATCAATATCACTTGATTGAAAACCTGTAAGCCACTCAATGACTGTTAATAGCTCTTCCTCTGTCCTACCTTTCTTTTCCACTTTTGTGACATAATGCGGATATACCGAGCTAAAAGTCATTTCGGCTATTTTTCGATCGTGTTCTGGTGTCGTTCCCATTAGGAATTTGGGGTTAGTATATCTTTATAAAGATAAATGGTTTTAGTGAAAATCAGTTTTTAAGTCGTATTGTTAAAAACTCATTGTAGCTCTTCGATTGTTTTACCAAATTATTACGATTTGCATTCATTTACGGCGCTACAAACAGCAAATAGTTTATTTCCACCAAAGCCAGATATTTCTGCCGCTTATTATATCCAAAGATTATTCTCCTTTTTAACTTTCCCACATGAATAATAACATCCCTTCTCCCTCATTCATCCTTGACGAAAAGCTTCTTCGCCAAAATCTGGATACCATACAGCGTGTGGCTAAAAGCGCCGAAGTAGAAATCATCCTTGCATTCAAAGGGTTTGCGATGTGGAGTGCCTTCCCTATTGTACGGGAATATATAAATGGTGCAACTGCCAGCTCACTTTATGAATCTCAACTATGTGTGGATGAGATGAAAACATTGGCACATACTTATGCTGCAGCCTATCACCCGGCAGAGTTTGAAGGTATTATAAAAAATAGTAAGCATATAGTTTTCAATTCACTGAAGCAATTCCAGACTTACTACCCCGAAACCCAAAAGGCAGACCACAAGGTCTCTTGCGGATTGCGAGTGAACCCGGAATGGAGTGATGTAGAAACCGAACTGTATAACCCAAGTTCTCCTAAATCTCGACTGGGAATACTTCATGAGAAATTACCGGAAAAACTCCCGGAAGGAGTGGAAGGTTTTCATTTCCATGTGCTATGCGAATCCAATTCTTATGCTCTGGAAAATGTTTTGGTGGCATTCGAAGAAAAATATGCCAAGTATATTCCTCAGCTCAAATGGATCAATATGGGTGGGGGTCATCTGATGACAAGAAAAGATTATGATACGGAACATTTGATCAAAATCCTGAAAGAGTTTAAAGCCAAACACAACATACATATCATTTTAGAACCAGGAAGCGCATTTGCCTGGGAAACCGGTGACCTGAATGCTCAGGTATTGGACATCATCGATGGTAGAGAGCTAAAAACTGCTATGCTAGACGTCTCTTTTACAGCACACATGCCTGATACACTTGAGATGCCTTATCGCCCAAAAGTCACTGGAGCAAAAGATCCGGACGAAACTAGTAATCCTGATCACGTTTTCAGACTTGGAGGAGTAAGCTGTCTTGCAGGTGATTATATGGAAGAATATGATTTTGGTAAAAAATTGGAAATCGGTGATAATATTGTTTTCAAAGATATGATTCACTACACCATGGTAAAAACCACCATGTTTAACGGGGTGCAACATCCTGCTATCGGAATCAAAAGAATGGATGGCACGGTGCACATTATTCGCGAATTTACCTATGAAGATTATAAAAGAAGGTTATCATGACAATATTCGTCTAAATCGATGAAATTATAAGTAATACAAAGATCTGAGACACAAAGAGTTTATACTTCATATTATCATTTCAACACCAATATCACAGGAAATCGAGTATGATTTAAAGAAATAAGTAAATTAATTCACAAATAAATATTAAGGAAGACATAACATTAGTAAATTCAGATTCAAGTTATTATCTGTTAATATTATGTCAAACTTGATTTGTGTTATGAAAAACTATTTACTTGCCTTATTACTCGTATTTTATTCAAGCTATCTGTTTTCCCAAAGGACCTTTGAAATCACCGACGTACGTGATGATCAGGTCTATACAGCCATCGAATTTGAGATTCCCCTTGAAGGTGGAGTTTCAATAAAAAAGGCCTTCCTTGCTGAAAATATGAATTACAAAACTGAAGATTCTTTCTGCTATAAAAATGTCCCGGCATATTGTGAAAAATATGGCAGGTTATACACTGAAAAATCTGCATTAGAAGCATGTCCTGATGGTTGGAGACTGGCAACAAGAGACGAATGGTTTTACCTAATATCTACATATGGAGGGATCAATGAGGCAGGAAAAGAACTACAAGTTGGAGGAAAGTCAGGTTTTAACTTACTGCTCGCAGGGTTTGGATATTCTGGAGGGAAGTTTACCAAAATCGGTCAGGAAGGGGTTTATTGGGATATCCCAGATGTTGGCGAACCTCCACATGGTGTGATGGTGGTAGATCGTGATCAAACACACGTACACTATGGTGGTCATGAAAACAAATATTCCAATAGTGTACGTTGTATTAGAGAATAATGATTAATAGGCCACGAGATGTGGCCTTTTTTGATTTCAACCAATATTTTTGCGGTCAGTTAAGTAAAACACTCAATGACCAGGCAGCGGATACTATTCATCGTTAACCCCATTTCCGGCGGAAAACCCGGAAGATTCAAAGAGGAGATTCTTAAATCTACTCTCAATATTGAATTGTTTAACTATAAAGTCTATTATACCAAATCAGCTGGCGATGGTTATGATCGAGTAAAGAAAAAGCTAGATAAGTATGACGGTTTTATTGCTGTAGGTGGAGACGGTACAGTCAATGAAGTATTCAAAGCAATCATAGGTACAGACAAATGGTTCTCTGTGATTCCTAATGGCTCTGGAAATGGTCTGGCAAGAACTCTGCAAGTACCGATGGACCTAACTAAGGCTATTAAAAAACTAAACAGTGCGACAATCAAAAGTATTGACTATGCCCTGATCAATGGTGAACCTTTCATCAATGTGGCGGGTGTTGGTTTTGATGCTAAAATTGCCAGCAAATTCAAGAAAAGTACTAAACGAGGTTTTCGTACCTATGCAGAAATCACATTGAATGAGTTTAAAAAAATGAAATCAAGAAGAGTGAAGATTTCATTCGATGACAAAACTTATAATAAGCGCATATTGATGGCGAGTTTTGCCAATTCTACACAGTTTGGGAACAATGCCCATATCGCGCCGAATGCTAAGCTTAATGATGGAAAACTCCGAATAGTGACTTTTAAAAAGTTTCATTGGTTTTCTATTCCATATTTGGCCTGGTTGCTATTTAATAGAGCAATAGATCAGTCTAGTTTTTATCAAGAATTTGTAGTAAAGAAAGCCACAATCAGAACAAAAAAGAAAATCCACCTTCATATCGATGGGGAAGCCTGTGGCAAAGTGAAGAAAATAGATTTGGAGGTAGTGCCAGGTGGAGTGAAGGTGATGGCATAAAATGTAGGGTGTGGGATGTCTGGTAAGGGATGTTTTAATATCTGGTCAACACCAATTCATCAAGCATCTGACATCAGGCAGCCAATATTACTTCTTCATCAAATACTCACGAATCATCTTACGGCTGATCTTTTTCTTCTTACAAATCTCTGCATAGAATTTTCCACTCTCTCTAAGAGTTCTTTCCTGAGTTTCATAATTATTGTGATACAAACCAAAACGAGGAGTAACTCCTTCCTGCCATTCAAAATTATCCATGGTAGACCAGTGATAATATCGCTGTATTTCAATTCCTTTTTTAATGGCCTTATTGAGAAATCTTAAATGATTATAAATGAATTTAGCCCTCTTGGTATCTTTCGCGTCGCTGATACCATTTTCAGTGATCCAGATAGGAATTTTGTACATTCTGTAAACCACTTTGGCGATCCTATATAACCCTTTCGGATAGATCTCCCAGCCAAGATCATTTACAGCCTTTCCCTTTTTTACATGTAGTTCGTTAAACAATGTACCAGGCTTATAAACTCCTTTTACCAGATCTCTGGAGTAGTAATTAATCCCGATGAAATCTGCGTAATTTTTTCGAGGAAACTGTCTATTATAAAACCGCAATGGAAATGTAAACCTCCCTCTGGTCATGGCTTCAAGGTACATCCACTGGAAAAGATGACTACTTATATAAGCCGCAAATCTGGTCAGATGGCGTTTATCAAACAGATCAAATATTCTCAGATGATGTGCCACACCTACATGTATCTCTTCTTTAGGTTGTCCCTTTGATTCCAACTGTTCATGAATTTGATCATATGCTTTCAGGTGGGCTTTGGCAAAATGATTAGCGCCCTTGAGGTAATACCGAATATTCCCTTGATATCCCGGGGGCCAGCGACCTTCGAAATACCCAAAAAACAGATAGACATTTGGTTCATTGATCGTCACCCAATCCGTGACTAAGTCTCCCAGCTGATCTATTACATACCTTACATAGTTCAAATACCGATTGACACATTTTGGATTGACCCAACCTCCATCATCTTCCATCCATAGTGGATTAGAAAAATGCCAAAGAGTAACCAACGGACGAATACCGCTCTTCAACAACAACTTAATTTCCTTCCGATAAATAGCTATTCCCTCAGCACTAAATTTCCCTTCTTCAGGCTCTATCCTACTCCATTCCAGTCCCATTCGGTAGGTTTCTGTGTTGATTTTCTTTAGTAGCTTGACGTCAGATTTAATGTGATTGATATGATCACAGGCCACTTTGCAATGTGATCCATCCTGAATTTTGCCCTGCTCACTCCAGCGATACCAATTGTGTTGTTGTTGACCACCTTCGATGTGGGTGGCTGCTGTGGCAGAACCCATCAGCAGATCTTCAGGTAATTTGAATGATTTGTATGCCATTATGAATGGACAGCAAAGTACAAAAGGGAAATCAATTGTATGTTAAGCCAGAGTTAAATCAAAACCCA
Organism: Bacteroidia bacterium; assembly: GCA_030425425.1. Classification (GTDB taxonomy): domain Bacteria; phylum Bacteroidota; class Bacteroidia; order Cytophagales; family Cyclobacteriaceae; genus Marinoscillum. Next base: position 24,818 of record JAUIAO010000017.1, read on the forward strand.
TAAAACAAAGGAATCAGCAAGGTGGCAAGGGCCCAAAAAAGTAAATTGAGCCAGACTCCAATTCTGAAAAAATCTTTGAACTTATATCGTCCAGCGCTGTAGACCATCGTATTAGTCTGGTAACCTATGGGAGTCATAAAACTGGCCGACGCAGCGATCATCACCGCAATTAAAAATGGATACGGACTCAGATCCAACTTATCAGAAACCGTAATAGCAATTGGAGCGAGTAGTGCTGCTGCTGCATTATTACTCATTATTTCAGTTAAAAGTGAAGTAATGATGTAAAGCGCAGATAAAATGGCCACTGGTCCAAACTTACCCAGTTCATTGATGAAAAAACCTGAAATCATATCAGCAAGCCCACTGGTCTGCATTGCCACTCCAAGACTCAATGCTCCGGCAAGTAAAAAAATGATCTTCCACTCTATGGACTCATAGACTTCTCTCATATTAATCGTTCCTGACAGCACCAATATCACCGCACCTAAAATGGTCGCAATGGCAATTGGAAGGATATTGAATGTGGCAAGGGCAACAACCCCAGTAATTACAGCAAAAACCGTCAGGAACTTCTTCCGATTGAAATCAATGATACCTTCTTCAGACAAAACAATGAATGGGCTACGCTGCCTCATTTCCTCACGCTTGAGGTTTTGAACCCTGTGGGATTTGATTTCTGTGAGTATTACATCACCGGCATTCAGTTCTACCGAATGAAGATTTTCATGCATTACTTCTTCCCGGTGCAAAATCGCCAAAGGTATGGCTCTAAACCTGCGTCTAAAGTCCATCTCCCTAAGGCTCTTACCTATAAATTCAGAACCGGAAGTGATAATCAACTCCAGCATTGTCGTGTCTCCATCCTGGATTTCATTTTCACCCATTCGGATGGCTTCCTTGTTGAAGTTTACCTTCATTCTGTCCTTTAATGCTTTGATTTTATCTACATCACACTGAAGTTTGAGCACATCGCCACTTTCAATTCTAAAATCCCCTGCTGGTAAATTATAACCTTGGCCATTTCTCCGTATTTCGATTATATCAATTTCCAGTTCTTTTGCCAGCATCGAATCCATTATTCGCTGACCTACAAATTCTGAATCCTCCAATACTTCTATCTCCGTTAAATAATCACGAATAGAGAATTTTTTATTCAGGTCTGATTCTAAATCTTGATCAGGTAGTAGTTTTTTGCCAAAGAAATATATGTAAATGGACCCAACGACCAATAGCACCAGCCCAATCGGCGCACTGAGAAAGAGTGGGAAAGCCTCAATTCCATTCTTTTCAGCTATTCCACTAACCAAGACATTGGTAGAGGTACCAATCAAAGTACACATCCCACCAAAAATAGAAGCATAAGAAAGTGGTATCAATAGCTTGGAGGCGCTGATTCCAGAAAGCTTGGCTATACTGATCATTACCGGAATGAACATAGCCACAATTGGTGTATTATTCACAAATGCAGAGACGAGCCCAATGAACACCATCATAATGAGGATACCCATATTAAAATTTCTTTTGAATATGGGGCCAAGATAGGGTCCTATCCGTTGCAAAGAACCTGTTTTCAGCAAAGCATAACTAAGCACAAACATGAATGCCACGGTAATAGTAGCTGGATTGCTGAATCCAGCTAATCCTTGTTCTGCAGAAATAACACCAGATACGGTCAAGGAAACCATGATCAAAATAGCCACAAGATCGGTAGACAACCATTCTGTGGCAAACAGGATAACTGCAAGAACAATTACAATAAGTACTATAACGGCATCTACTCCCATAATCACTATCTGGCGGAAATCGCGTGAAGTTAATGGAGAAACACTTCCCCTGCAATCGCCATTGCTTCATTCAATGCAGAATGATTGACTTGCAAATCAATTCCCAGATCATCTCGTGACGTACTGATAATATTCTCTGTAGCCAGATTACCTACAAGTTTATCATCAGCCATCGGGCAGCCTCCGTAACCTCGTAGTGCTCCATCGATCCTTCTGCATCCAGCGTTGTAAACCGCCTTCACTTTTTCACTCACTTGCTCAGGCCTACTATGCAGATGTGCACCAAACTCAATATGAGGAAATTTTGGAATGATCTGAGTGAATAGAGAGGTAATTAATTCTGAATCAGCAACTCCTACTGTATCAGAAAGTGATATTACATCTACTTCCATTTCATCTAGCTTATCTACGAACTGACTTACAATTTCCGGAGAATAATGATCACTATATGGATTACCAAATCCCATAGATAAGTAAACAACCAGGGATTTATCATTGGACTCAGTCAGTTCACGAATCTCCGCCAGATCGCTAAAAGCATCTGCTATGGACCGCTTCGTATTGCGCTGCTGAAAGGTCTCTGAAATTGAGAGCGGGTACCCTAGATAATCTATTTCCTCAAAATCACAAGCAGTCTCTGCTCCACGAACATTGGCAACAATCGCTAATAATTTGGATTTAGAGCTTCCCAAATTTAGCTGTTCCAATACTTCAACAGTATCTGCCATTTGTGGTATGGCCTTAGATGAGACGAAACTACCAAAGTCAACAGTATCAAATCCAACTTGTAAAAGCTGATTGATATACTTTACTTTAAGAGCAGTGGGAACTTGATGAGCCAAGCCTTGCATGGCATCTCTTGGGCATTCAATAATCTTCATTCTTGGGGTGTGTTAATGCTAAATATCTAAAGCCAAGTTACAACACTCTGTTTGAATCATAATGCCTAATAATAAAGTGTTTTGACCCAAAATTGAACCTTTTGAGTTTAAAACAACTCTTTTGCAATCCGATAAACGGAATCAGATTTTCCCATGGAATAATAATGTAAGACAGGTACTCCAGCCGCCATCAATTCTTTGGATTGCTGTATACCCCACTCTACTCCTACTTCCTGTATTTCTTTATTGTCTTTGCATTTTTCGATTGCTGAATACAGATCATCTGGAATGTCTATATGAAAAATACTCGGCAGAACAGTCATATGACCCTTAGTCTTGATCGGTTTTAATCCTGGAATAATCGGTACATTGATCCCTTCAGCTCTGCACTTGTCCACAAATTCAAAATACTTAGAATTATCAAAAAACATCTGGGTAACGATATACTCTGCACCAGCTTCAATTTTTTGTTTCAGATACTTCAAATCAGACTTCAGGTTTGGAGCCTCAAAATGCTTTTCCGGATATCCCGCCACACCAATGCAAAAGTCAGCTGGCATGGCGTTTTGCAGATCATCATCAAGATATTGCCCTTTATTCATATTCACGACCTGATTTACCAAGTCTAAAGCATAGGCATTTCCATCTGGTTCTGGTTTAAAATTTTGCTCTCCGGCTATGGAATCGCCACGTAAAACAAGCACATTATCAATTCCCAAAAAATTGAGATCTATCAGAGCGTTTTCAGTTTCTTCTTTCGAAAATCCACCACAAATGATATGAGGAACAGGATCTACTTTGTATTTATTCTTGATAGCTGCACAAATGCCTACGGTACCAGGGCGTTTGCGAATAGTTTTCTTCTCCAACAAGCCATCCCTGCGCGGCTTGTAAACATACTCTTCTCTATGATAGGTCACATCAATAAACGGAGGATGAAACTCCATCAATGGATCTATGTGATTGAATAGTGAATCTATACTATCTCCCTTTTTAGGCGGGATAATTTCCAATGAAAACAACGTTTTACCTTTCGCCGCTTCTATATGTTCTGTTACTTTCATATTTGGTTATTAGGAATTGGGTTTTTGGTCCTTTAGGAATCACCCAACTTTCTAATTAGATATTGAATAAATGAGTTTAATCTCTTCTTAAATCTTATTAATTGTTCATTCAGTTCGGAATACTGATCAAATGATAAATAATTTAAATCTCTAACCAGAATCAATTGATATTCTAATTCCGAAGCAGAACCCATTGCTACCTCACAAAACCTCTTGAGTTCTCGATCAGACCCTCTCCCACAACCTTCAGCAATATTAGTTGGAACAGAACTAGAACTATTTCTCATCTGAGATATTAAGCCATACTTTTCTTCCGGTGGAAACTGGCTGGTAATGTTGTAGATTTTTAGAACCAATTGATGCGCCTCCTGCCAAACCTCTAAATCCTTAAAATCTCTCATTTCTATAAAGTTTCAATAAACTCCGTATTCCACAATTGGCTAATACCCAATAACCCAACTCCCTAGTATCCCAAATTAGGCGCAAGCCACTGCTCTATTTCCTTCACTTCCATTCCTTTACGCTTGGCATATTCTTCTACCTGATCTCTCTGGATTTTTCCAAGCCCAAAATATTTTGATTCCGGATGACCAAAATAGAATCCACTCACAGAAGCCGCGGGATACATAGCCATGCTTTCAGTCAAGCTGGTTCCAATATTTTCCTCAACTTTCAACAGCTCAAATAAAGCTGGTTTCTCTGTATGGTCAGGACAGGCAGGATATCCCGGAGCAGGTCTGATTCCTTTATATTTCTCTTTAATCAAAGATTCATTATCGAGATTTTCAGCCTTGGCATATCCCCAAGTTTCTTTTCTGATCTTTTCGTGCATCATTTCAGCAAGTGCCTCTGCAAACCGATCCGCCACAGCTTTAATCATTATAGATGAGTAGTCGTCGTGATCAGCTTCAAATTTTTCAGCAATTTCCTTCGCGCCGAATATCGAAACAGCAAAGCCTCCAAAATAGTCCTTTCCATAACTTTCTGGAGCCACAAAATCCGCCAAACACATATTAGGCAGATTCTTTCCTTTCTGACCTTGCTGACGCAGGAAATGGAAGGTTTTTATCAGTTCTCCATTCTCAGAAAACAAATTCACATCATCACCATCTGAATTGGCTATAAATAACCCAGTCACAGCTTTTGCTTTCAAAGTACCAGCTTGGATCACTTCATCAATCATGGCATTTGCTTCATCATAAAGCTTTTTTGCTTCCGCTCCTACAGTAGGATTCTCAAAAATCTGAGGAAACTTCCCTTTGAGCATCCATGTATTGAAAAATGGTGTCCAGTCGATATAATTTCTCAATTCTTCGAGTGAAATATTATCAAAGACTTGAGTTCCCAATTTGGCTGGCTCGGGAGCATCGTAAACAGCCCAATCAATTTTTACTTTATTTTCTCTTGCAGCTTTCAGACTAATAGAAGCTTTTTCCGACTGCCTGTTTTCGTGGTTTTCCTTGAGTTGCTGATATTCCGCCGCTACTTGCTCAACCAGCGCATTCTTCTTTTCTCCAAGCAGATCTGAAGCAATGCTTACACTCTTGGATGCATCCAGCACGTGTATGGCCGGACCTGAATATTTCGGTGCAATCTTCACTGCTGTGTGAACCCTACTTGTAGTTGCTCCCCCTATCAACAAGGGTGTCTTCATCCCTCGGCGCTCCATTTCAGAAGCCACAGTCACCATTTCATCCAGAGATGGTGTAATCAATCCACTCAAACCGATAATATCTGCCTTTTGGGCTTCTGCTTCATCCAATATCTTCTGAGCTGGCACCATCACTCCAAGGTCTACAATATCGTAGTTATTGCACCCCAAAACGACACCAACGATGTTCTTCCCAATGTCATGGACATCACCTTTTACGGTAGCCAGCAATATTTTGCCTTTGCTACTTGCTGCACCAGATTGCGCTTTTTCTTCCTCCAGGTACGGAATCAAATATGCCACGGATTTTTTCATCACCCTGGCACTTTTTACCACCTGCGGCAAAAACATTTTTCCTGAGCCAAATAAATCGCCCACTACATTCATTCCATCCATCAATGGTCCTTCTATGACATGAAGTGGGCGTTCATATTTCTGTCTGGCCTCTTCGGTATCTTCTTCTATATTATCTACAATTCCCTTGACCAAAGCATGTTTCAGGCGCTCCTCTACCGTATTTTCTCTCCATGCATTGTCCTCCACCTTCACTTTTCCCGAGCCTTTTACCTGCTCAGCAAACGTCAAAAGTCTTTCAGTAGCATCAGGTCTTCTATTGAGTAAAACATCCTCAACATGTTCCAAGAGATCTTTGGGTATTTCGTCATACACCTCGATCATCCCGGCATTGACTATACCCATATCCATTCCGGCTTTGATACCGTGATATAAAAATGCGGAATGCATCGCCTCTCTCACCACATTATTCCCTCGAAAAGAGAAGGACACATTGCTCACACCACCGCTCACATGAGCTCCAGGTAGGTTATCTTTGATCCATTTGGTGGCATTAAAAAAGTCAACAGCATAGTTGTTATGATCATCTATACCCGTGGCAACAGGAAAAATATTCGGATCGAAAATGATGTCTTCAGGAGCAAAATTGACCTTCTGCACCAATAGATCATAAGAGCGCTTACAAATCGAAATCCGTCTTTCATAAGTGTCCGCCTGCCCCGATTCGTCGAAAGCCATTACCACCACTGCGGCTCCATATTGCTTGATTTTCCGAGCGTGATGGAGAAATGGCTCTTCGCCTTCTTTTAGTGAAATTGAATTAACAACACCTTTGCCCTGAACACATCGCAAACCCGCTTCGATAATCTCCCATTTAGAAGAGTCAATCATGATTGGAATCCTGGCGATCTCCGGTTCAGATGCTACAAGATTCAAAAACTTAACCATAGCACTCACTCCATCCAGCATTCCTTCGTCCATATTCACATCCAGAATCTGTGCTCCACCCCTCACCTGATCAAGCGCCACCTCTAAGGCTTCATCATATTTTTCTTCGAGTATGAGTCGCTTGAATCTCGCTGACCCTGTCACATTGGTTCTTTCTCCAACATTCACAAAGTTGGTTTCCGGTGTGATAATTAGCGGCTCAAGGCCAGAGAGTTTTAATGGTTTGATTGTCATTCAGTTTTAATTAAGTCAATAGTCGATAGTCGATGGACAACAGTTTTTAAATCTCAAATCACATGACCACCTGCCAGTTATCATCCAGGTTTCCAGAGGCCCAGTCACGATATTTCTCCTCTCCTCCTCTCACAGACCAATCTGAATCAATCGTAAGCTTAGAACTGATACCTCCTCTTGGGTTGCAATTCATTACAATCCTCAATCTATCCGGATCATAAACTTCCATCATATGATCGTAGAAAATATTGATCAATCGCTCATAAGAAACAGTGATATCTCTTAAATGAAAGACATATTGTTTCAAGGATTTGAGTTCGATAATGCGCTTTTTTGGATAAAAAGTTAAATAGACATTCGCAAAATCAGGTTGCTCTTTAACACCCAAAAAGGTGAATTCTGGAATCTTGATTTTAATTTCGTACGCATCCTTGGAAGGATTTGGAATCGACTTTAAAATTGATTTGTCTATTGCGTGATATAATTTGGTTTCTGACATTGTCTTTATTTTCATTTGTTATCGGTCGATAGTCAACAGTCAATGGCTTAATTGTCTATTGATTTTCTCAATGCTTGAATCATTTTAATCAATTCTTCCAATTCGCCGTACATTTTAGCAAAAGCTTTATCATCAATTATCTTTGGTTTTTTCACAAGATGTAAACAACCAACTACTTCAATTCCTGACCGAATAGACATCCTTAGAAATCTAGCAAATTCTTTATTGGTTTGACCTGTGGAACCTTCTGCAATATTTAAGGCAATTGAATCCCCAGCTCTTTTCATTTGAGAAGCCAGAGCGAATTTTTCATCGTCTGGAAAGGTTTTAATCAGTAAATCTATTTCACCGGTTAAATCAACAGCTTTTTGCCACACCCTCAAATTTTCAAATTTAAATCCCATATTTTCAATTCTCTATGGACAATTGTCTGTTAACAATGGACTTACTAACAATTATTAACTACTCACTAACCGCCAACCCCCTGGGCTCATACTTAGCAGCCATATCTGCAATTGCTCGGATATGATCGGGGGTAGTTCCACAGCATCCACCAATGATATTGATGAGACCATCCTTGAGGTACTCCTCAATCTGGGAAGCCATATCTTCGGGGGTTTCATCATATTCTCCAAATTCATTAGGCAAACCAGCATTTGGATGTGCGCTGATCTGAAAAGGAGCATTATCCGACAAAGTTTTGAGATATGGACGTAATTGTTTAGCACCAAGTGCGCAATTCAAACCTACACTAAGTAGTGGCATATGTGCAACAGAAATTAAGAATGCTTCGGTTGTCTGCCCAGACAATGTTCTACCAGAAGCATCAGTGATCGTTCCCGAAACCATGATTGGTACAACAATCCCACGTTTTTGGGCTTCTTCATCTATCGCCATCAATGCTGCTTTAGCATTAAGCGTATCAAACACCGTTTCTACCAATAATAAATCAGCTCCTCCATCCAGTAATCCTCGCACTTGTTCCTGATATGCTTCGAAAAGCTCCTCAAATGTTACAGCTCTGAATCCTGGATCATTCACGTCTGGTGAAAGTGAGGCTGTTCTATTGGTTGGCCCAATGGAACCAGCAACAAACCTTGGTTTATCCGGCTCACTTTTAGTGAATTCATCAGCTACATCCCTGGCCAGTCTGGCGCTTTGATAATTCAGGTCATAAACCAAATGTTCCAAACCATAATCTGCCTGAGCTATTCGTGTACCGCTGAATGTATTGGTCTCGGCGATATCCGCTCCTGCCTTGAAGTATTCGGCATGAATGGCTTTGATTACATCCGGTCTTGTGATAGAGAGCAAGTCATTGTTTCCCTTCAAATCAGATGGATGATCCTTTAGCTGTTCATTCCGAAAATCTTCTTCTTCCAGTTTGTACCGCTGAATCATGGTACCCATTGCACCATCTAGTACTAAAACCCGCTGCTGAGCTATTTCTTGTAGCTTGTTCATTATTATTCATTTAGCACACTTAACAGGAGAAAGGTATCAGATAGGATCACTTATCTCTTCTCTTCCCGATTGCAATCGGAAGAGATGGGAGTTGGCACCGAAAACCCGTCAAAGGTCAGGTTGCCAAGGCTTCTTCGGGCCCAATCCCTCAGCCTTTCTCGATAAATGTGGCTGCAAATATATATGAAGGCAATCAGAATAAAAATCTAAAATTACCCTGCAAACACCTCCAAAACCGTAATTTTACCGCTATGAAATTTGCAGCGATAGACATAGGATCCAATGCCATCAGACTACAAATCACCAAAGTACTGGAATATGAAAGTGTCATCACATTCAAGAAACTTGAATATGTCAGATTCCCTCTGAGGCTTGGGCATGATGTTTTCGTGGATGGTAGGATTGGAGAAAAAAAACAAGTTGGATTCATGAGGCTGATGACAGCCTACAAAAACATGATTGATCTCTATGAGGTAGATCATCTCTATGGTTGTGCTACTTCTGCAATGCGTGAATCTTCAAATGGAAGAGATTTGGTTAACCTTGTTCAGGAATTAATCGGTCTGGAAATCAATATTATTTCCGGCAAAGAGGAAGCTGAAATGATCAATAAGGTGATTAGCCTCAATCTGGAAGATCAAGCCTATTTACACATTGATGTGGGAGGTGGAAGCACGGAACTCAATGTGTATAAAAACCAAAAGAAAATCGAGTCTGAATCTTTTCCCATTGGTTCGGTCAGGCTGCTGGATCACCGGGAAGATCCCGAAACCTGGACGAATATGAAGAATTGGGTCATGGAGCAGTTTAAAGGCCACAAAGGAAAACTCACGGCCATTGGCACAGGTGGTAATATCAATAAGATTTATGAACTGTGCTCGGAGACTAAAAAACGCATGATTTCTTTAAATGGAATTCTCAAAACTCAGGATTATTTGAAAAACTTAACTTTCGAAGAAAAGCTCAATCGACTGCAATTGAACCCAGATCGTGCTGATGTGATTGTCCCTGCCTCCGAAATATATGTGCAAGTGATGAAAGCTGCCAAAGCTACCAGGATGTATGTTCCTGACGTTGGTCTCAAAGATGGGATCAATTACATGATGTTTGAAAAGTATTACCCAAGCAGAGGAAAAGTCCTCGTAAAAAACCATTAACCAAAAATGAATATAGTTGAACTGATTGGGTGGCTGGGAGCCACACTCTTATTGAGCGGGTTTACGCTTAATATTTTAGGAAAAATCACCGCCGCTTCCACCACCTATTTAATACTTAATGTACTTGCTTCTGGATTATTACTCTATAATGCATGGGCAGTAGAGTCTTACCCTTTCGTGGTAGTGAATGGGTTTTGGGTAGGAGTATCATCGTTTAAACTGGCACAGAAAAGTTTGAACTAAATATCCGGCACTGACAAAAGTCATACATAAGCATTTGATGAGTTTAGGTATTTTTGGTCTTGCACCTAACCTATTTCACCAATGACAAACATCAAACCTGTCATTAACAGTTACCTTCATTGTCTGGAAAAAGAAGGTTTTCTGGATCGATTCTATGAGCTATTCCTGACCGCAGATGAACGAATTTCAGATATGTTTTTACTAGTCGATTTTGATAAACAGAAAGAATTACTCAGGAAAGGAATCATGACCATTCTGACCTATTTGGACCATGAAAGTCTGGCTGGAAAAATAACTATCAAGAGGTTAAGAGAAACACATGGATCGCGAGGAATGAACATCTTACCAGAATATTATGAAATATGGAAATCATGCCTCATTCAAGCGGTAGAGGAGTATGATCATGAGTTTTCGGATGAAATTAAAGCAGGCTGGCAGAAGGTATTGAATGAAGGAGTGAGCTTAATGCTAGAAAAAACAGGAATCTGAATCAAATAATATTTCACATAAACCAATTTTATTATGTATAATTCAATTGTAAAAAATATTTTCATACAATGAGGTTTCGTAATATAAACTTGAGGCAAATGACATCTACAATCCATAAGCTTTTGCTGATCTTATGCACATTAATCATTCATTTCAGCATTTCTGCACAGGCCAGAGCATTTGAAGTCTCTCTAATAAACGGTGTGACTTTAACAGCTTACAAAGTTGAAATAATTGATAAAGCAGACATTAACATACAATGGCTTTATTTATCACTAGACAACTCTCAAACAATCCCAATTGATCAAGTAAGTTCTTTTGAGAATGAAGAAGGGTTTCATATTGTAAGAACTTTTCCAAACGACAACCCAACAATTTATAAAAGAATTCTTGATGGCTCCATTTCTGTTTATCGTTCGTTTCAAAGGAATTTTCAAAGGCCTGAAGTAGGAGGCGGATTACGTTATGATCATTACTCAATCTACATCTTCAATGAAGAGATCAAATTATTTGATTATAAAAATCTAAAGAAAGATCTTAAGGAGTACCCCAATCTCACAACCAGGCTAAAAAAATACAAAAGAAAACAGATAATTAGACCTACTGGATATATAGCCTCTATCGGATTAATAGGGCTTGGCCTTTTGCAAGAAGACTCTAATCCATTCATTATCGCAGGCTTAATAGGCTTTGCTGCCACGAAAGTTTTCATAAAAAAACCTGAAGATAGGCTTTTAGAAATTGTTGACGACTTCAACAAAAAACGTCAAATAGAACAACCATAGGTAAATTATGGAAATCCCTCCTCCTTTCACTGTTTATAGAACTCTTACGACCACCAACAGTCAAAAATTCATTTATAAAATCTGGTTTAAGGAAAAAATAACACCCTTTAAATGATTGATATAATTTGTACTCGATTTTTAATACTGGAATCGATATCATCGAGAATTATCCTATTCATTCGAAAAGAAAACCTATTGTTATAAACAGCTTGTTTATAAGATCATTTGAAAAGACCAATATGAGAGGTGCATCGGTAATACTATATCAGTTGGTATTCCATTGAAAACCTAATTTATTTGTATCATGGATTTATTAAGACTCTTTTCCATACAATAAGGTTCTGTGATATAATCTTTGGCCAAATGAAATCAACAATCAGTAAGCTTTTGCTCGTCTTATATACATTAATCATTCATTTCTGCATTTCCGCACAGACCAGAACATTTGAAGTCTCTTTGATAAACGGCGTAAGCTTAAGAGCTAGTAATATTGAAATCATCAATCAAGATGAGGAAAACTGTCATTTATCTTTAGATAGGTCTCAAAATGTCCCAATCAATTTGGTCAGGGTATTTGAAAATGCTAATGGTGTGCATATTGTGAAGGATATACCCGGTAAAGGACCTTCAATTTTTAAACGACAGCTGGACGGGGCAATTTCGATCTATGAACTGACTAATAAAAGTTGGTACCAAAGCGCTACCGGTGGAGGAGGTTTGCAAATAGAACAGCATCAACTATATCTATTCAATAATGAATTTAAAAAACTGGAAATCAGCAATCTCAAAAATGACTTAAAAGATCATCCGAAACTATTAAAAAGACTAAAGAAATTATCTAATTATCGGCTTGCTCGAACTGCTGGATTTTTTATATCAATTGGACTAATGGGATATGGAGCTAGCCAGATGTTCGAATATACTCCTGCTCAGGGTTCTACCGAATTCAATTTCAAAATGAATCCTCCGTTTCTCAGTGGTATTATTGCATTGTTCGGCACCATCGGTATTATCAAGAAAACAGATGACTCTATTCTCAAAATCATACAGACCTATAACTTCGAACAGGAGCTGCAAAATAAATTTGATCAATGACCATCATGAAAATGATGATGCAGTTTTAGTTCGATCAGCGTAAAGAGAACAGCAAAATAGGAACCAAGACACAGTATATGTTGCCATACAGGATGATGTGCCTCCAATCCACCAAAAAACTTTAACCAAACGAAATAAAAAGCTCCTATCAAAAGCTCACCCAACCCGTAAATTAGATTGGCATACGCAAATCGCTCATGGGTCTTGAGGGCCCTATCCGAACGATAACCAAAAATCCAATTTCGATTGTTTCTCAACAGAATGTTAGAAACTCCAACTATCACAAATACGATGACTAGCTTGTATTCAAATGGCATCATCTGACACTAGTTTAAGTTAAAAAAGTCTTGCTCAAAGATAATCAAATCACAGCACACCTTTAGTACTCGGTAGATTGCTCATTTCGTCAGGATTCCGTTTCACAGCCATTTTAATCGCTTTTGCCCACGCTTTGAAAATCCCTTCTATTTTGTGGTGCTCGTTTTCTCCTTCTGCTTTGATGTTCAGATTGGATTTTGAGGTATCACTAAAAGATTTGAAGAAATGCATAAACATCTCGGCCGGCATCTCGCCGATTTTTTCTCTTTTGAAATCAGCCTCCCAAACCAGCCATGGCCTTCCACCAAAATCAATTGCTACCTGAGATAAAGTGTCGTCCATGGGTAACAGGAAGCCATATCTATTGATACCCTTTTTATCTCCCAGTGCTTCCAAAAAACATTCTCCCAGAGCCAAAGCAGTATCTTCTATAGTATGATGTTCATCTATGTGTAGGTCTCCTCTTACCTGCACTGCCAGATCTATTCCTCCGTGCTTGCCCAGCTGATCCAGCATATGATTGAAGAAACCAATTCCTGTAGAAATATCTGTTTTCCCATTTCCATCCAGATTCACATCGATTTTGATATCGGTTTCTTTCGTAGTTCGCTGCACTGAAGCCCTACGCGGTTTCATTATTAGAAATTCATAGATTTCTTTCCAGCTTGATGTGGTAATAGTCGCATTAGTCACTGACTCTTCAGCAATGTGAATGCCTTTGCAACCAAGATTTTCGGCGAGCTGTATATCAGTGGTTCGATCACCTATCACAAAGCTGTTTTTGATATCGTAATCGCCTTTTAGATAATCGGTAAGCATCCCGATTCCCGGCTTGCGGTTAGGGTGATTGTCCGCTGGAAAATGTTCATCAATGTGAATTTTATCAAAATGAACCCCCTGACTCTCCAGGGTTCTCATAATCAGGTTATGAACCGGCCAAAAAGTATCTTCTGGAAATGCTTCTGTACCGAGACCATCCTGATTCGTAACCATTACCAGTAGATAGTTTGATTCTGCCTGAATCTTTCTCAAATAGAAAAACACATCATTGAGAAAGCTCACTTTGTCAATGTGATCTATTTGTTCATCTGCTGTCTCGTGGTTGATCGTTCCATCCCGATCTATGAATAGAATAGGTCTCATCTTGCTGCTTTTGCTAATTCAAATTTCTCCATTATTTCCCAAAGAAGTCCTAATAGTCTATCATTCTCTTCTTTTGTGCCCACTGTAACCCTCAGGCATCCAGCACAGTGTTTTTCTTTGGTTCGGTTCCTGACAATAACCCCACGCTCTATCAGATAATCGAATACTTCATTGGCCTGATCAAATTTCACTAAAAGGAAATTCGTTGAGCTTGGAGTAATCTTCTTGACCAGCTTATTATTTTGCAGATCGTTTATCAAGCGTTCTCTTTGCTCAAGAATGATCGACACCTGCTGGTTTTTCTTATCTTCATTTTGCAATGCTGCATAAGCCAGCTGCTGATTGGCCTGACTGATGTTGTACGGAGGTTTTATTTTCTCCAGCATTGAGATCACATAAGGGTCGCCCATGGCCACTCCTACTCTGGCTCCAGCCATTCCCCATGCCTTGCTCAATGTTTGTAACACAACGAGGTTTCTGTATTTCGATAGCTCACTGACCCAGCCAGGCTCGGCCGAAAAATCAATATATGCCTCATCTATGACAACAATTCCTGGGAAACTTTTTAAAACCTGCTCAATGCTCGATTTTGAAAACAAGTTTCCTGTCGGGTTATTAGGTGAACACAGAAACATCATTTTGGAACTTCCATTCCATTGCTCCTTTAGTTCCTTGAAATCGATCTGAAAATTAGGTGTCAAAGGTACCTGAATCACCTCTACAGCATTGATCGCCGCACTGACACTGTACATGCCATAAGTAGGTGGTAAAGTGATTACGTGATCTTTCCACGGCTCACAAAATAACCTGATCAACAAGTCTATCGGCTCATCACTTCCATTTCCAAAAAATATCCGATCCTCCGAAACATTTTTCAACGCTGCCCATCGCTGCTTTAGCTGGCGATGATGAGGGTCAGGATAACGATTGTAATACTCCTCAGTAGCGGAACCAAGGGAGTTTTCGTTGGCGTCCAGGTAAACTTCAGCTGAGCCGGCGAACTCATCCCTTGCTGAAGAGTAAGCTTTCACCTCCTTCAAGTGATCCCTTACCAGTTTTTCCGGTGATACCTTCATTTCTTAGTTTATTTAATCTGACGGTTACTGCATTTTTGTGGGCATCCAAATTTTCTGCCTCTGCCATTCGCTCTATCGTTGGTCCCAAGACCAACAATCCTTCCTCTGTGATGCGTTGATAAGTGATTTTCTTCACAAAGCTGTCTAGGGACACTCCACTGAATGATTTAGCCCAACCATTGGTAGGCAATGTGTGATTCGTACCTGAGGCATAATCCCCTGCAGATTCAGGTGTGTATTCACCAACGAAAATGGACCCGGCGTTGATCACTTTTTCTGCTAATTTTTCTGCTTTAGAGGTACTGATTATAAGATGTTCCGGACCGTAATTATTGATCATTTCCAAAGCCTCTTCCTTATCCTCCACCACAATGATTGCACTTTTCCCAAGAGCCATTTCAGCAATTTGTTTTCTACTGAGCTGTTCCAATTGCTTCACCACCTCTTCGTTTACCTCTTCGGCTTTACTCTTGCTGGTACTCACCAATATTACCTGACTATCCGCTCCATGTTCAGCTTGTGCCAATAAATCCGAAGCGGCATAGGCTGCATTGCTTTTCTTGTCTACCACCACCATCACTTCTGATGGTCCGGCTGGCATATCAATCGATACATCCTGCTTGGCAAGCATCTGCTTGGCCACAGTGACATATTGATTTCCAGGCCCGAAAATTTTATCTACTTTGGGCACAGTCTGCGTACCATATCCCATAGCGGCAATGGCTTGTGCACCCCCCAGTTTCAATACCTTCGTTACTCCGCAAAGTTTCGCTGTAAACAAAATGACTGGATTGACTTCACCCAACCTGTTAGTAGGTGTAGAAAGAATAATTTCCTCACATCCGGCAATTTTTGCGGGAATGGCCAGCATCAGAACCGTAGAAAACAAAGGAGCAGAACCACCCGGCACATATAGTCCAACTTTTTGAATGGGTACTGATCTCCTGCTGCAAGTCACTCCTGGCATCACTTCCATCACCAATGGTGACTGCTGCTGAGCTTCATGAAACTTCAAGATATTTTTAAACGCAATCTGAATAGACTCCTTGAGTGTGTCGGGTACGGAACTTTCCGCATTTTTCAAGTCTTCTTCGCTTACCCATAGATCTTCCAGCTCCACATGATCATATTCCAATGCAAGCTTTTTGAGTGCCTTATCTCCTGTTCGTTGAACCTTCTCCAGAATCGGTGCAACTACCTTTTCGATTTTACTAAAATCGTATGATGGACGCTGAAGAATTTTCTTCAGTTCTTTTTTTTCAGGATTGATGAAAACCGGTATCATTTGATCATCTTTTCGATTGGTACGACTAAAATTCCTTCTGCACCTGCTTCACGGAGCTTCTCAATATTTCCCCAAAAATCATCTTCATTGATCACGGAATGAATACTGCTCCAGCCATCTTGTGCCAGAGGCAATACCGTAGGGCTACGCATACCTGGAAGCAAACTGATAATCGTATCCAGTGAATCATTTGGAGCATTGAGCAATACATATTTATTATTTTTCCCTTCCAGCACTGCATTGATCCTAAAGATCAATTGATCTACAATCTTTTGCTTTTCTGATGTAAGTTCTTTGTTCGCAACCATTACTGCCTCAGACTTCATCACAGTATCCACTTCTTTCAATCCGTTGCTCATGAGTGTGCTACCTGAGCTTACAATGTCGCAAATTCCCTCTGCAAGCCCGATACCCGGCGCAATTTCTACAGAACCACTGATTGTGTGAATCTCAGCTGAGACTCCTTTCTCGTCTAAAAAAGCCTTAAGAATATTCGGATATGAGGTCGCTATGTTCTTGCCTTCAAAGTAGGTCACATCTTTATATTCCTCCTCTCTGGGTACCGCCAGAGACAAGCGGCATTTAGAAAAACCAAGGTATTTGATGACCTCTACTTCTTTCTGATATTCATCCTGAACGTTCTGCCCAACAATCCCGATATCAGCAATGCCGTCTTCAACATAACCAGGGATATCATCGTCCCTGAGGAAAAGAAACTCAATAGGAAAGTTATGAGAATGGGCCTTTAGTTTTTTTGCTCCGTTGTTAAACTTAATACCGCACTCTTCAAACAGTTTGAGTGAATCTTCGCTCAGTCTGCCAGACTTTTGTATGGCTACTTTTAAATTGGACATGATATGTAAAATTGATTTGTATTCATTGAAAGCGCTCTTATTGCCTAAAAACCCAGATTGAGTTTATTGATGATGGCAATGATGGGGGTGATGATGTAGCGCTGTTTTCATGGTGGCAAATGTAAAGCCATATTCTTGAAAAATGCATTAGCAGAGATTACAATTTGATGAAAATCATATCAACAAAATATTATTCTGCCAATACAAATAGAATATCCTTTCTAAAACGCATTTTGGGCCAGAAGGCTGATTGAAGTCATAGGAAAATAGTTCTTGGTGAAGTAACTTCTGTTCCCCGAAAATTCAATATTGAAATACTTTTTCTCACTTAAAAACACCCAAAATGATACAAATTCTAAAAACCAAACGGAAATATGCTTTAGCTGTAAATGTAGTAGAGGGATTTACAGAAGAGGACGAGCGTTATTGCGAAGAACTTTTTGAGAAAAAACTCAAAAAACATGAACGAGTCAATTTGCTGATCAAAGTAGATGAATTGAAATTGAGAGGAAGCAGTGTGACAGCCTTCTGGAAAGATCTGAAATGGATATTGAAAAACTACAAAAAAATTGGTCATCTGGCCATAGTGGCACACTCTAAGATACTGAAAGCCTGGATCAAACTGGACAATCTGATTTTCAGAAACTTAAAGGCCGGCAGGCATGAGTTGTATTTCGATACTTCTGAAATGAACTTGGCCATGGATTTTATCAACAGTAAAGGCTAAAACACAAAACCCCGGAAATTCGGGGTTTTGTGTATGGTTTCAAATTTTCTTAAGCATTGTCCAGCCCGAATGTCCATACAGGCACCTTGCTGTGATTCACCACATCCTCGGCGATACTTCCTGAAAGAAAATGGCCAATTCCCTTTTTCTGACGAGTACCAATTGCCACCAACCCAGCTTTGGAGTCTTCTGAAAAACCAAGGATTCCGTCCTCTTCATTATGATGATTATAGATATCAATGGTGCAGTTTTTCAGCTCAAACTGCTTCACAAATCTTTCCATTTGTTTTTTATCCTCTCGAGTAGTGGTGAATGCCAGTGGAGTATTGATTTTCACAAGGTGCAATTCTGCTCCAAAAGCCTCCTGAAGGCGCTTCACGTGCTTCACAAACGTATCGGTAACATCATGGAAATTAGAAGCCAAAGCAATAGTCTTGATATCCTCAACACTAGTAGCTTCTCTGAGCGTAATCACAGGGCACTTGCTGTATCTCACCATTCGCTCAGCATTGGAACCTACTAAAAATTCTTGTGCACCAGACGCACCGGAGGTACCCATTATCACTAGTTCTATACCGGAGGTCTTGATTTCTTCAGCGATTTGCTTGAAAGGATGACCGAGAACAATCTTATAGCTTAGACTGATATCCTTGTATGTCTCATCAGCCATTAGGTCTTCCATTTTACCCTTGGCAGACTCTATCATTTTCTTCACAAAAATCGCCTCCATAGGATCATAATCACTCACACCCATCGTCTTGATGGTATCTGGTGTGGGACCTTCAATTACATGGAAAAGTGACACATCACAGCCATCATTTTTCCTGCACAAGTCCGCCGCGAAATTGAGTGCATGTGTTGCAATATCTGAAAAGTCGTAAGGAACTAAGATCTTGTTCATAATTTGAGATTTTATTGTTGTTTGATAGTTCTAATATAATTGATACTGACCTAAAAATTAACCAGCTCAAACTTCATTAGTTTAAACGAACCTCAAATAATAGGGATGAATTTTTTGGGAATAAATTCCTTTCAAAAAATCAAAACAAAATTAGCCCTGAACCAAAGAGCAGCACATACAGCAAAGTGGATAAAGCCAGCTGCTTTAAATAAGGATCCAGGCTTCTGGGTGTTGTTTTGATTTTTACAGCACGGGCATTCAAAAACCAAAATGGTGTAACCAGTAAAAACAAATATCCTTGCCACCCAACATCACTCATATTGACATAAATCAAACTGGCAATCAAGGATGCAAGCAGAATGCCCCAATGGTAAATCACCGCATTTTCCCTTCCGATTCGCACGGGGATGCTCAATTTCCCAGATGCTCGATCAGATTCGATATCCCGGATATTATTAACATTCAACACTCCTACAGAAAGCAATCCAGTACTCAGCGTTGGAAGCATGATCATCCAGTTGAGCGTGTGTGCATATAGATAATAACTCCCGGCTACTCCCACAAAACCAAAAAACACCAACACAAAAAAATCTCCCATTCCTGCATATCCATAGGGATTCTTTCCTACTGTATATTTAATTGCTGCGGCAATGGCTCCAAGTCCGAGAATCAGGAAAATACCGGCTTTTAGCCAATCCTCTCCAAACGCTATTACAATCAGATACACACCGGATAGCAACGAAAGTATTGAGAAAACGATCAGTGCATTTTTCATAGCTTTTTTTGAAATCAACCCTGACGAAACAGTACGCTCAGGTCCTTCGCGATGTTCTCCATCCACACCAGATTGGGCATCTCCATAGTCGTTGGCCAGATTGGAAAGTACCTGTAGAAAAAGTGTCGTTATCAGGCTCCAGACAAGAATCTGAGCATCGTACACCCCATTCTTTGCTGCTAAGAATGCAGCCATGAAAATGCAGGAAAATGCCAAAGGCAAAGTCCTCAGTCTAAACGCACGTATCCAGGTTTTTATCAATTTGATGTTTAGTTATTGGATTAATTAGCAATTTCAAATGATTGCAGACTGATTTTTGCTTACTGCCAATTGAATTTACATTCTTTCGGGCACATCAATTCCCAACAATCCCATACCATGACGAATCACCTTAGCAACTGCTTGGGAGATATTGATTCTGAATCTGACCAGGTTCTTATCGTCTTCATTGAAGATCGGCACGTCCTGGTAAAACCCATTGTAAGATTTTGCCAGATCATAAACGGCCTGAGCCACTAAAGCCGGAGAATAATCCTCAGCGGCCAATGCCACTGTCTTAGGATATTCCGTAAGTTTATGGATCAATTCCAGTTCTCTTTCCTTCAACTCTATGCCTACCGGTTCGAAACCAGATTGAATCTCCAAAGACTCGGCCCGTCGCATAATGGCCGAAATCCGGGCATGTGTGTACTGAATAAACGGACCGGTGTTGCCCTGGAATTCAATTGATTCCTGTGGATTAAAAAGCATCCGCTTCTTCGGATCTACTTTGAGCAGGAAGTATTTGAGTGCTCCAAGTCCTAGAGTTCTGTAAAGTTTGTTGGCTTCTTCCTCACTCAATCCTTCTATTTTGCCAAGCTCACGGGTCTGCTTCTCTGCCGTGTCAAACATTTCTTGCATGAGATCATCTGCATCCACTACGGTGCCCTCTCGTGATTTCATCTTACCGGAAGGTAGATCCACCATGCCATAAGAAAGGTGATACAATCCATCCGCATATTCCCTACCCAGTTTATTCATGATCGAAAAGAGGACTTTGAAATGATAATCTTGCTCATTCCCGACCACATAAACAGACTTATCGAATGGAAAATCAGAGTGCTTGAGCTCACACGTTCCAATATCCTGTGTGATATAAACCGAGGTGCCATCTCCACGCAAAACCAGCTTTTCATCCATCTTCTCAGAAGTCAAATCTGCCCACACAGAATTGTCATCTTTCTTATAAAAGACCTGCTTATCCAAACCTTCCTCAATGATATCCTTACCAAGCAGGTAAGTATCAGACTCATGGTAAATCTTATCAAATTCGATCCCCATGGTTTTGTAAGACACATCAAATCCATCAAATACCCAACCATTCATCAGCTTCCAGAGTGCTACAGTCTCTTCATCGCCTTCCTCCCACTTCCTGAGCATTTGCTGCGCTTCCAGCATAGAAGGAGCTTTTTTCTTGGCCTCCTCGGCATCAGTACCCTGATGAATCAGACCTTCGATCTCTTTTTTATATTCCTGATCAAATTTCACATAGTATTTACCAATGAGGTGATCACCTTTCATTCCAGAAGAATCTGGAGTCTCTCCCTCACCGAATTTTTGATAAGCGAGCATGGATTTGCAGATGTGAATCCCCCGGTCATTTACCAGGTTTACTTTCATCACGTCATTTCCTGCAGCTTTCAGGATTTTAGAAACGGAATCTCCCAAAAAGTTATTTCGGAGGTGACCAAGGTGCAATGGTTTGTTGGTGTTTGGTGAGCTGAACTCCACCATCACTTTCTGACCATTGGATGGTAAATCACCGTAAGTGTCATTGCTACTAATCTGCTGAAGCGCATTTAGCCACGCAGCATCTGCTATGGTCAGGTTGAGGAATCCCTTCACAACATTGTATCCAGATACCAGCTGAGTATTCGCTTGCAAATACTCTCCGATGGCTTTTCCGGATTCTTCCGGCGACTTTCTGGTCACACGTAAATACGGAAACATGACGAACGTATGTGAGCCTTCAAAATCCTTCCTTGTAGGCTGAAGCGAAAAGCTCTCCACATCTAAATCATGCTCAAATACCACTTTGAATGCGGCCGAAATCCCTTCCTTAAGTTCCTTTTCTATAAAATCCATTCAATTAAATTTCTGTATTCATCCACAAAGAAAGCTGAGAATAGAGTGAACTATGTGTGTTCTCAGTGGTTCATTTTCATTTTCGAGGCAAAAATACCTCAGCCATCATACATCTGGCACTTCCTCCTCCTAAACATTCTATGGTATCCAGCGAGCTATGCAAAATCCTTCCGTGATAACTAATCCGTGTCTTCTGCTGCTGATCCAGTGACTGATATGCGGATTCGGACATCACCACAAACTTGTCACCTTTTTTGTTTTTTACCTGCAACATATTGCCGGCAAATCGCTCCTTTTGTTCCTCAGTAATAAAAACCACTTCTTTTCCAGTGTTTTCGAAAGCTTTCAGCACCTTCTTCTTTTCTACCGGGGAGTCAATACTTTCATCACAAATCACCGCAAAGCCCTCTCCCACACACATCATTACATTGGTATGATAGATTGGCAAACGCTGATCATTCACCGTCTGATTCGCCTGAAAAGCAACTACCTCACAGCCTGTATGCATTTTAAAATCCTCAATCACATCCGGATGAGTTCGCTCTGATATGGCCGCATAAGCAATCTGGTTTTGCCGATCAAAAATCAAACTTCCCGTACCTTCCAAAAACTTGTTCTCAGCTTCCCAATCGACAAAAGCACTGAGTTTCGTAATCTTGAATTGCTCACCCAACTTCTCAATCAGATCATCTCTCCGCTCCAATCGACGGTTTTCTGCATACATAGGGTACATGATCACCTCGCCGCTTTCATGAAAACTCACCCAATTGTTTGGGAAAATTGAATCAGGGGTTTCAGGCTCTTTAGTGTCTTCAAATACCAGTACGTCAACCCCTTCTGCTCTTAGTTTTTCCACAAAATTATCAAACTCTTTCAATGCCTGAGTCTGAATTTGATCTTGCGACAAACCTTCCAGTGTCTTCTGATAGTAATTATTGACTGCAGTCTGCTCATTGCGATGAAAGGCCACCGGCCTGATCATCATCAGCGTATCGGTAATTTGTTCTTTCATTTTCTGATCAATGGTAAAGTAGAACAACGCAATAGCCCTTCCTGTTTGGCAATTTCCGCATAAGGAATTTCTTCTACAGTGATTCCCTTAGATCTCATCCAGTCATT
Source organism: Bacteroidia bacterium (assembly GCA_030425425.1). Classification (GTDB taxonomy): domain Bacteria; phylum Bacteroidota; class Bacteroidia; order Cytophagales; family Cyclobacteriaceae; genus Marinoscillum. Next base: position 47,731 of record JAUIAO010000017.1, read on the forward strand.
CAGTCGGGCGAACCCTTTCTCTGAAACCACCACATCTGGTGCTATGGAAAAGACATTGCTATTCATATCATACATTTCACGCTTGGTGATGTGAAACAGGTTTTCTTCTCCAAATAAATCTACCAAAAACTGGTACTCCTGTTCGCTTCTGAATCCCTCTTTGTGAATGATGGCTTTACCTTCTCCCACTGGCTGAAAACAGCAATCCAAATGCAAAGCATTATCCTCTGCCACCGTATTGGACTTGTTTAGATCAAATGCCACCACTTTTTTATGGGGAAAGAAATCCCTGAGAAATTCCACACCTTCAGGGTTCGTTCTGGCGGTGATGATATCCGGATAATCCTCTCCATAGTACGTACCTACGAAAATGTACTCTCCATGCACCATCACATCTCCTCCTTCTATGTGTACTTCCTCTGGTGGTACTATTACTTTATCCTTTGGCACATCCCGAATCACATAGTCTATTGCGTCAAGCTCTGGCAGGCGATTGGGCAAAATATTGGATTTGAAAAAGAAATCTTCGATTACAAATCCGATATCACGGGTGAAGATCTGATTGACTCCTTCTTTCAATTCCGGCCGGTAAACCTTCACTCCATGTTTTTCGAAGACCTGCGCGAAAGCGTCCATTTCGGCCACCATGGCTTCTTCAGTGGGATATGTTCCTGCTTTGATATGCTCCACAGATTTTGGGTCATAGGCATCTTCCAGCTTGGGCGTCCCTCCGAAACTCTCAGCTGTGCCCAGGATGACTGCCTGCAGCGAAGAAGTTTCATTTTGAACATTTAATTGCATTTCTGATATAGGGTTTAATGTTGACGCGCAAAATTAGTTGATTCAATACATTCAGCCTGACTGAAATAATTAATATTCTATTCTTATTAATTGAATGAATTTTATTGATTATTGTGTCTGAAATGTTTGATTGAGACGATTACGAAACTGCATGAAAAGCTACAGCGACTTAATAGAGCAAACCTTTTATTTTCCCACGGCGGAGTTTAAAGTAGAAAAGAACCAACTACAATTTCACGATGTGAACCTCATGGAGATCATCAAAGAATATGGCACTCCGCTCAAGCTCACTTACCTACCGAAGATTTCTGAGAACATTCAATACGCTAAAAAGATCTTTAATCAGGCGATTGAGAAACAAAAATATGAGGGCTCATATACTTATTGCTATTGCACCAAGTCCTCTCATTTTCAGTTTGTACTGGAAGAAGGGCTGAAAAATGACATCCATCTGGAAACATCGTCTGCTTATGACATTCCTATCATCAGACATCTTCATGCTTCGGGCCATTTCAGCAAGGAAAAGATGGTGGTTTGTAATGGTTATAAAAGACCCCTTTACAGACAATACATTTCTGATCTCATCAATGATGGATTTAAAAACACCATTCCTGTACTCGACAACCTGAATGAGATTGATTACTATCAGGAGCATGTGAATGGTGAGTTTAAGGTAGGAATCCGGATAGCTTCTGATGAAGAGCCCAATTTTGCTTTCTATACTTCCAGGCTGGGCATCAGGTACAATGATATAGTGAGTTTGTACAATGACGCCATCAAAGACACGAATGCAAAGCTGAAAATGCTGCACTTCTTCATCAATACAGGCATCAAGGATACGGCCTATTACTGGAGTGAGCTGAGCAGATTTATATATAAATATTGTGAATTAAAAAAGGTCTGTCCGGAACTAGACACTGTGGATATTGGTGGTGGTTTTCCAATCAAAAATTCACTTCATCACGAATATGATTATGAATACATGGCTGAGCAGATCATTTCCAACATTCAGTGGATCTGCCAGAAAAATCATGTGCCAGTACCTAACATCGTGACAGAGTTTGGTTCTTTTACGGTGGGCGAAAGTGGAGCGTCTATTTATTCTGTGCTGGATCAAAAACTCCAAAACGATAAAGAGCTATGGTACATGATGGATGGCTCATTCATTACTCATTTGCCGGATGTTTGGGGGCTGAACCACAAGTTCATTTTACTACCGGTCAATCATTGGGACAACATGTTTCACAGGGTGAACATCGGTGGGCTTACCTGTGACAGTATGGATTATTATGATTCGGAAGCTCACATTGGTGAAGTCTTTTTACCAACCATCGAAAATGAAGAAACCCTGTACTTCGGATTCTTCCATACTGGAGCATATCAGGAGTCTCTGGGAGGATATGGAGGCATCCAGCATTGCCTGATTCCTGCACCCAAGCATGTCATCATTGACAAAAGTGAAGATGGAGAAATCACCTCGCGTCTTTTCGCTCCTGAGCAGGAAAGTGACCAAATGATGAAAATTTTAGGGTATTCTAAGGGGTAAAGGCCTTACTTTTTGTTTATTTTGAAGAACTATTCTAATTCTAACCGGTTAGATAGTACTTAGGTAATTGTAAATACAGGTGCATAAAAATTTAGTAATCATACCAACCTATAACGAGGAGGAGAACATCCGCGATATCACAGCCGCTGTGATGAATCTTTCCGTTCCTTTTGAGCTATTGATCATCGATGATGGCTCTCCAGACGGCACTGCCGACATTATCAAAAACGAACTACAGCCTAAATACGAAAACAGACTGCACATAATCGAAAGAGAAGGTAAGCTGGGTCTGGGAACAGCATATATCCGTGGGTTTGAGTATGCACTGGAAAACGGATATGATTACGTATTTGAGATGGATGCCGACTTTTCACACAATCCCGAAGATCTTGTGAGACTCTATGGAGCATGCACCATAGACGGTGCGGATGTGGCGATTGGTTCGCGATACATCAAAGGCGTAAATGTGGTCAACTGGCCAATGGGCAGAGTACTGATGTCGTACTTCGCCAGCATCTATGTGAGACTGATCACGGGGATCCCTGTAATGGATACTACTGCCGGTTTCAAATGCTACCATCGCAGTGTGCTGGAAACCATCGACCCTGAAAAAATCAAATTCATTGGCTATGCCTTCCAGATCGAAATGAAGTTTACGGCATGGAAGCATGGCTTTAAGATCGTGGAAGTGCCGATTATCTTCACAGAACGCGCCAAGGGCAGCTCCAAAATGTCCAAAGGCATCTTCAAAGAAGCCGTTTTCGGAGTGCTGCAGATGAAGATCATCAGTCTTTTCAGAAAGTACAAGCCCTATCAGCAGCTGGCTTCTTGATCATGATTATACTCCATTGAGGGCTCATCCTGATTTCAAAATCTTCTGAATTTTAAGTCTAGTTAAGCAATAACAATCAAACGATATATTAGAATGCTAAATTTCAAATGCATTTGGGATGGGCATTATTCATTATAGGTTTCGGTGGGATCAAATCAGAGAAGAAACAAAAGACTGTCTGAGTTCGCCATAGGCGGATGAGTTTCTTTTGTTTCCTGATTTGATTTTGCTGAAAGCGTATAGAAATGAATACGGCCCTAGATTTTTGCCTACTTTTCATCAATGGAAAAGTAGGAGCCTGTCCGGCTTCAGGACAAAAGAGCACATCATCCACTTTAGCGTATAATCTAAAGTTATAAACCTATTAAAACCTATAAGCGATATGTGAGTTCAATTATTGTAGTAACAATCAATAACTGAAAACAAAACGCTTATGAACTTTCATACACGCAAATGGATCAAACCAGAAGATCTCAACCCCAACAAATCACTTTTCGGGGGACGACTACTGGCCTGGATAGATGAGGAGGCGGCACTCTACGCCATCATCCAGCTGGAAAATAAACATGTAGTAACGAAGTACATTTCTTCGATCAATTTCACATCAAGTGCCAAAGAAAATGACATCATAGAGATCGGAATAGAACCGGTAAAATTTGGGAAATCATCGCTGACACTGAAATGTGAAGTACGCAATAAAATGACCAGAGAAACGATCATCACCATAGATGAAATAGTGATGGTCAATCTGGATGAAAACGGCAAACCAAAACCACACGGCAAGCATCAGATCGAATATGTAAAAGACCGACTGGAAGCTGTGGAGGGCTAAAATGAATGATTAATGCAAGTTTTGTGAGGACACAATCCTTGGTATAAAAAGTTTTGCCTGGTGTAAATACTGGTGTATTGCAATCATCTCGCTGCATCTCGTCCGTTGGTGAAAAACACCAACGGAGGCAAAGATCGAATATGTAAAAGACCGGCTGGAAGCTGTGGAGGGCTAAAATGAATGATTAATGCAAGTATTGTGAGGACACAATCCTTGGTATAAAAAGTTTTGCCTGGTGTAAATTCTGGTGTATTGGAATCATCTTGCTGCATCTCGTCCGTTGGTGAAAAACACCAACGGAGGCAAAAGATCATCACCATAGATGAAATAGTGATGGTCAACCTGGATGAAAAAGGCAAACCAAAACCACACGGCAAGCATCAGATCGAATATATAAAAGACCGACTGGAAGCTGTGGAGGGCTAAAATGAATGATTAATGCAAGTTTTGTGAGGACACAAACCTTGGTAATAAGCACCAATGGAGGCAAAGTTGTAATTTGTACTTACAGGAATCACCTTGATTGCCGAAAAGTGAGGACACCAATAGGCGAGCAGAATTTTAGTCCCGTGACTGGTCAAATGCTATCAGTTCTCCGATGATTCTGTCGGAGACTGAAAAGGTGTTTTCGTCATAAGAATTGGTTCCAACCATGAACGCCCTATTGAGTTCAGGGGCGACCCAAACAATCACAAACCATATGGTATTGCTGCCAGAGTGATTCAGAGCCGTTCCTTTGGCCCATGACCTTTGAACCACACCCCATCCTGAAGCATATTGACCTACTGGATCGATCAAATAATCTAAGCGATCGCGATTCAAAATCGCTGGCTCACTCGCGGGTAGCTGTAAGGAGATAAATTTTGCCCAGTCACTAAAAGTGCTGTGTACTGTGCCTGCCGGGCCCAGTGCTTCTGAATTATCCGCCTGATATGCGTTCCAATTTCCATTATTACGCGCGTGTCCCCACGGCTGATCGATTACTCCGATTGTACCTGGAATTCCAAAACCTGCTGTAGACATTCCTAATTGATCAAATAATCGTTCTTGCATCAGCTCCTCCCAGGAAGTATTAGTGACCTTTTCAGCCATACTGCCCGCTATCATATAGCCAAGGTTGGAATAATGATACTCACCTGATGCAATCTGACTCGCCTCGGTGAGATTGTCTTTTATCATGGCCACTCTTCTTTCTTTGATTTCCAAATCCTGGAATAGCCACCAATCCTTGGCATTTGCCGGTACTCCGGCTCTGTGAGTCACAAGCTGATGAAGATTAATATCGTGAAAGTCTTCATGAATACTGTCCTGCAATTCCGGGAATACTTCAACTAAAGTAGTTTCCCATGTGATCAGGCCTTCTGCTACCAAAGTGGCTAGTAAGGTACTGGTCATAGCTTTGGTACAAGATCCTAAATGAATCAGGTCATTTACCGTAAGTGAGTCCGAAGAACCTACTTTTCGAATTCCCGCCGCTTCAATCGTTCTTACACCGCTATCATCTATAATTGCTGCTATCATTCCAGGAATGTCCTCCTCTGCTATTGTTTCAATCAATAAGTCTTCGATCTCATTATTGGTAGGGACTGGTGTGTTCTCAGTACCATCATCAGAGCAAGAAAAGAAAAGAAGGCCCAGGCATACGATTATTAAAGATTTTTTCATTTTGGTATATTTTATCGCTAAAGCAAAGTATGAAAAGATGAATCTTCAATGCTGTTACTTTCACGCATTTTCATTCGAAGATTCGAATATAGCTAAAACCGGTAAGGGATGTTTTGTTTTGACTATGACCATCTCAGCACAAAGCGCTAGTTAAGCCAGCTGATGTCAAAATAATAGGTTGAGCCATTAGAACCTATGAGTAGCTCATCGTTTCCACTTTCCAAATCATAGACATGTATACCTTTTTCTGTGGCATAAAGTATTGCTTTAGATGCTGAATCCCAGCTTGGAAAATAGGAAACTACTTAACCGAATAACTTAAGCACCTCTTCGACCATTTCTGGCTCTATGGGTTTATTCATGAATTTTCTCACAGTTGAGTAGGATTGGGCTCTTTGTTGGTCGTCGGGATTGATAGAAGAAGTAAGCATGACCACTATGATGGAATCTTTTGATGTCTGATCTAATTTTTCATATTCATCCAAAAACTCCCAACCATTCATTTTGGGCATATTCACATCCAACAAAATCAAGTTTACGAGATGTTTTTGATTTAGGTAATTAAGGGCATCGATACCATTCTGAAATACGACTATCTCTTCAGATGCATCTACTTCTCTGAGGATGAATTTATTATAAAAATTGTTTCCTTCATCGTCATCAATCAGCATGATTCGTTCTAACTTTTTCATAGCGGTTGTTTTGATATTGTAAAATAAAAAGTAGAACCAACACCTTCTTCTGACTCGACCCAGATGTCGCCATCATGCAGTTCTACGATCTTCTTACAATGTGCCAGACCTATACCCGTACCTTCATATTGATCACGAGTATGTAGTCTTTGGAATACCTCAAAGATCCTTTCAAAATACTTTTCAGGAATCCCAATACCATTGTCTTTTACGGAAACCAGATACACCTCTTTTTGTTCTTTGGCATCCAAAATTATTTCTGGCTTTAGCTCTTTCTTTCCGTACTTTATCCCATTAACAATGAGGTTTTGCAGAAGTTTGGTTAAATCATTCTCATAAGCACCAAATTTCAGACTTTCACCTACAAACTGAATCGAGGCCTGTTTTTCTTCTATTAGACTATGAAGATCGGTTTTCAGCTTTTCTATGACTTCAATTAGGTCTACCTCAGTTCTTGTTTTCTCACGCCCAATCCTCGAAAACTCTAAAATGGACAACATAAAGTCCTTCATCCGAAATGCTGACTTATTGATGACATCCACACTTTTTTGCTGCAATTCATTCATGGGAGAAGAATTCCGGGCAAGTATTTTAGAAAATGAAATGATCGTATTAAGTGGTTCTATCAGGTCATGTGAGGTAATATAAACGAATTGTCTAAGCTCCTGATTTTTCGTTTCGAGCTGTTTGGTATACTGCTTCTCTACCCGGGCCTGTTCCAAATTACGCTCAGAAACAATGAGTTTATCAGTGCTTTCCTTGAGCAATCTGAGTGCTGGTCTGAAGATAAAAATTGCTTCGAGAATCAGCAAGATGATCGCTACCATATACAATCCAAATTCCAATCTGGAAAGTGAGGTAACCCGTTGCTGTGCTTCTTCATCATACTGAAAGGTGATAGCATCCATGATGGTGAGAAAATCATTTTCATGATCCAGAATATGTTGAAGAGATGATTGCCAGCTCGGTTGGTTAATGGTCTGAAAAGTGCTTTTTTCAGCCAGGATCACAGCATTCTTATGGATGGATTCGAATGCCGGACGGATCTGCTCAAAATGCCCGAGTATTTCATCAGAATTATTCACTGAAGAAATTCCCATTTCGTCATCACCATTCTGCAGGGCACGATGCGATTGAGCCCACAGATTGACAGCTTTCCTTAATTCGCTTTGACTATTGATAAACCGAACAGAATCTGTAGCAGTTACGAGCTGAATAGCTGATTTTGCAATTTTTTGGGAGAGCATACGCTGGCGGCCAGATATATTCACAATGGTAGAGTCTAGCCTGTTCAGCCTGATATGACGCTGAGAGATCAGCTGGGTTAGAGTGATGGTGATTGCAATGATGGTCAATGCAATAACATATGCACGTTCAATTCTCACCATGAGCGTAGCTAGCTAAGTTGGTACTAAAAAGGTCAGAATGGAATCTTAGATTTATAAAAACCAGAAAACACGCATAACCTTTCAGTGATCAAGATAATACACAAAATTTCGCTTATCCACTGGTTTCAATGATTTTTACATTTTTTTATCATCATACCATATCTAGAACCAAAGTATGTGTCATCCATTTGATATTTGATCTAATGTGCTGCTGATAAGTCTTCCCCTTGAGTTAAGCCCTTTTAGGTACAATGCAACTTATTTCCAGAGATAAATATGTGAGTTTTATTGTCTCAGAATTTGTACCACAAGCACACCATAGACATCTGTAAAGGACCAAAAAATATTCTGATTCCCTATCGATCCAAATAGCTGATATCTCACGTATCTTTGTGGCTCGTTCTAATGAGTATTGTGCGTAAAGTGAGAGCGGTCGAACGGTTATTCGGGCGCCTCGATGCAGAGATCCAAAGTTTTCAGTCTTGTACTGGACTTCACTGTATCTCAGGATGTGGCAAATGCTGCACCAAAGCTGACATAGAAGCTACTCCCCTTGAGTTTCTTCCGCTTGCTTTTCACTGGTTTATCAACCATCAGGCAGAAGCCATGTTGGAGCAATTAGAGAACGACCCCTCCCCTATTTGTACACTTTATGCGCCGCTTTCGTCAGATTTACATCTGAATGGGCAAGGAAGCTGTGTAAATTATCCTTACCGCGGACTGATCTGCAGGTTGTTTGGATATGGTGCTTCGAGGGATAAATTCGGTGAGCTCAAGCTGGTCACCTGCAAACTGATCAAAGAACAACAGGTAGAAAGCTATGAAAAAGCGATGGCACTGCTCAATCAGAAAGAATATGTGCCGGTTTTTACTGATTACTACAAGAAACTCATGCAGATCGATTTTAAGCTTGCCAATCAGTATTTACCTGTGAATGAAGCGATCAGTTTAGCCCTGGAAACGGTACTGAGTTATTATGCCTACAGACCTTTCCCACGAATGAGGAAGGTGGCTTAGGGCATGTTCAAGTTTGCGAACAAATGATTTCTTGGTAAACCAAAATATCAAAGCGAAAAAATTCAGGTACTAGCCCCACCTTATGTGATTTGCTGTTGCCCGAGGAGTATGAAATTCGAAAAGACGGTTTGTCTTATAATTCTTTCACTTGATTCGCAGTGTGGGCTTTCAATGCTTGAGCGTATTCAAAAAACTCCTCTTTTACACCAATCAAATAACTGGTAAAAATGACCGCTGCAAAGTTTATTCTTAAAAAGAAATTACCAAGAGTCAGGCTGAATGAAAGCGGGATTCCACCGAGGTTTAATTCAAAAGAATATCCCCCAACTCTAATGGCCACACACTGAACTAACATTAAAATCAAAAGGATCCAGTATGACCTTTCAGATCCATAAATGAACCTTTTGTTCACCAGAAGAACATAATAGTTAATAGCCACAAAAGCCAAAGGAAGAAAAATCATCAGCATCTGTACCTCGGAAGTGATTTGTGGAGCCATAAACACAGTAAAAATTGAAAACCCTGCAGTCAAAACCAATGTAGAAATAAAGTTGACGATATTGTACAAGGTAATTGCTCGGACTTTTTTCGGTGCTTTTTTAGAGGTGGTGTTGAGCTCTTTGATTAGTGCTATCATGATTGATAATTCAGTTTAAAAAATGAAGAAAAAAATCGATTGATTCTTATCAAAGATACCTCCTCGATTGCATTAAATCTAAAAATGTTACCATTTTATACAAGCCATTTTGAAGTAGGCTTCAGAAGGCCTGGATTTTCTAAAATATCTGAGGGAAAGCAACTTTCAATTTGCGGAAAGTAACTTCATCCACTCCTTAGCAGCAATCTGCGACTTTTTCTGGATGAAATCTTCTGGTGTATTGTCCCCTACTTCATAGGTGAGTGCTTCGCAATGGTAGGTGGCAAACATGAATCGATCTGAGGTAACCGGGTCGGCACCTGCCATGCGGCGAATGTTCGGCTCATATCCTTCCATCCTATTGCCGAGTTGATTGATCCATTGCTCACTGAGGCCCGGCAGATTGCTGGAGCCATTGGAAGCGAGATAGAAGATATCTTCCCAGGTGGAGTGAAAATCTACGGCAAAATAATATGTTCCCTGATTGGTTTTGGACATGCTTTCCAAAAAGTCACGAACTGCAGAGGTTTCCGGCTGGTTAAATGCCTTCCAGTCACGATTGAGATCAACACCCCCGGCATTATGTCTCCAGTGTCCCAGGTCTACACCATCAGGATTAATCATCGGAATGACCAACGTGGTGTATCCTTCGCGATAAGAATTTGCCAGATCAGAATGATCACAGAGCGCCTCCACAAATGTCTGCATGGCACGATATCCGGTGACTTCCGGTGGATGCTGGCGAGAAAAGATCACATTCATTTTTGGGTTTTTCTCATCACCAATAATTAGTGCCGGGATTACCGTGCCCCTGCGACTTTTCCCTATCTCAAGCCGCCTCACAAAAGGTAGTGAATCTAATTCTGCTACCCACTGAGCATTGTGATTGGAATTGAGGTTTGGCTGTGCCGCCACCCAGAGTGTATCAGTGTCAATTTCCAAAACCAGCACAGCGCTCTCTGGCACCTCTGTACTATTATCATATTCTTCATTGGCTTGAATCATCGTATAGTTCAAGGAATAATCGGCAGAGTCAATGAGGTACCAATCTTGATAGTTCTTGCTCAGTTTGGGATAGTAGCGATGATATGCCGGTTCCTGATAGTTTAGCTTCAGCTTGATTTGCTTCTGCGATTCAGCCCAAATCTTGAACGCATACCATGGACTCATATTGATCGGTTCGTTCTCGGCTGTGATCAGGATATTAACCAATGTATCACCACTCATTGCTACCCCATTCATACGAGCACCTAAGAAATCATTGGAAACATTAATTCCATTTCCCAAATCGTAAATCCCTTTTTGCTGCATTTGGATTGGGACTGTAGAGGTGTTCACAGCCTTTACCGGAGCTTGTCCTTTCCATTGGGAATCCGGATTACAGGAAACCAACAAAAAGATGATCAGGTAGCTGAAGGCTTGGCAATTAAGTTTCATCATGAAAGATATTATTCAGGTATTTTCATCCTGATCAATCCAATGTAAATTTCTCAATAATCTTCTTTTGCTCTGGTATTTTGAGCATCAGTTTGTTTTTGGTCACCATGCGAAAGTCTTTGAAGTCAAAGCCAGGATTGACCATACATCCCATCAGGCAGAAGCTATTCTTATCCACAACTTCCGCAGCAAAAATGCTGTTTCTTGGGATTAGTACTTGAGGGCTTTGCCCCCTGTCCAGATCAAGACCAAGTATCTCCGTTCGATACTCTTCATCCTCCACAATATGAATTTTTACCGGACCACCAGCATGAAAGTACCAGAGCTCATCGGACTTCAGCTGATGAAAATGTGATTTCTGCTCTCCTTCCAGTAAAAAATAAATGGAAGTCGCCAGGTTCCTTTTCGCACCATCTTCCATGACCTGTATGGTAGATGGGTTTCTGTAAACCTCTTTGAAATAACCACCTTCAGGGTGAGCTTCCAATCCTAATTTATCTATCCAATTCTGTGCATTCATAATTTATCATATTCCCATTGCGCAGGTACTGCTAGCTTCTGACCTACTGATTTGACCATCCATTTTAATCCCTTATTCAAAAAGCTTCACATTCATCACGGCCTCACGTTTTACCTTGTAAAACTCTTTGTGGATATTGAAAGGTGGTTTTTCTCCTGGCTGCATCAATTCATACGAACCATCCTCTTTCATCAGGTAAGTATTCACATTGTCCTTGAGATTATAATAAAGAATATTGATGGCTTGCTGTTTGAGCAATGGATCATTGATCATAAACAATGACTCCAATCGCCTATCAAATGACCTCACCATCATATCTGCACTGCCTGATGACACTATCGGGTCTCCATTGTTATGGAAATAATAAATACGACTGTGCTCCAGATACTCACCCACCAATGAACGAACCGTAATATTTTCGCTGAGTCCTTTTCGGCCTGGCCTGATACTACAGATTCCGCGCACAATGAGATGAATTGGCACGCCTGCTCTAGAAGCATCATATAGCGCCATAATCGCATCAGTATCCTGTAAGGAGTTGATCTTGATGACTATTCCGGATTTTAGCCCATTTTTGGCATTTTCTTCCTCTCTCCTTATCATCTCTATCAGCCCTTTTCGCATATCCCTCGGAGCGGTGAGCAGGTTTTCATAGCGATCCGGGATGCTATGACCTGTGATTACGTTGAAGAATTCCTGCACGTCGTTCGCATAGCCTTCATCTGAGCTCATCAGCCCCAAATCAGTGTAGAGTCGGGATGTGTCTTCATTGTAGTTACCACTAGACATGTGCACAAACCGGCGAACCTTTTCTCCTTCTCGCTTCACGATTAATAGCAACTTGGTGTGTGTTTTCAGTGTACCTACACCATAAATCACAAAGCAACCAGCCTTCTGAAGACGCTGTGCTTCTTTCATGTTGTTTTCCTCATCAAACCGCGCTTTCACTTCGAAAAGCACTGAAACGTGTTTTCCATTCTCTGCCGCGTTCAGCAAAGCCTGCACCACTCGGGAATTTTTCGCCAGACGATATATGGTCAGCTTGATGGATAATACATTGGGGTCTTCTGCCGCCTGATCGAGCAGCTCTAATAACGGGTTGATGGTATTGTATGGATGGTGCAGTAAGATATCTCTATCCTTGAGGATTTTGAACATATCCACATCCTCATAGTCAGACATGCTAATTGGTGCCACAGGTTTCGGACTCTCAGGTATAAAATCGCGAAAATCTTCATGCTTCACTATCTGCCAAAGTCCGGTATAGTCCATGAGAGCCCCAGAAGGAGTCTCGATCAGATTATCATCATCAATCTCATATTTGGCTTTCAGCTGCTTGATCAGCCACTTATCATACCCATCCTCCACCTCTAACCTTACCACTCTACCAGTCTTCCTGGTCTTGAGTTTTTTCTTCATCTCCTCTATGAAGTTTGCCTCTGCATCTTCAGACTCTTCCAAGGTAAAATCTCCGTTTCTGGTCACTCTAAACAGTGTAGCAGAAACTAATTCCACATTCTTGAAAACATCCTGAATATGCTCACGCATTACCTCCTCTATCGGTACGAAAATCAATTTCTCACCTCGCTCTATTTCATAAAATCTAGGGAGGTTCTGAGGAATCTGGATAAAAGACATCTTTTTCTTCTCATTCTTGTCCTGCGTCTTGGTCACCACCCCAAAAATGAGAATCTGGTTCATCAAAATCGGAAAAGAATGATAAGAGTCATAAACCATTGGCGTGAGCATTGGGAATACGACCTTGTTGAAATAATTAGTTACTCTGGTTTTCTCTCGCTTTTGCAGACGTGCATAGTTGAGAATCTCGAAATTATGCTCTGCAAACTGTGGCCTGAGATTTTTGATAAAATGCTCGTTTCTCGTTCTGCTAAAAGCCTTGTATTCACTGAGCAACTTTCTTTTGAACGGCACCACTCTGAGGCCAGAATAGTCAATACGATCCTTACCGTAATCCAGGTAATTGTACAAACTACCTACGCGAATCATGAAAAACTCATCAGCATTGGAGGCCGTAATCGCTACAAACTTGAGCCTGGCGAACAGGTTTCTGTCTGCTTTCATAGACTGATCCAACACTCGATAATTGAACTGAAGCCAGCTTAGATCCCGACTGATGAGGTCACTTTGCTGGATAAGTTGATCGTATTTTTCTGTGATTTGCATGTAAATTCAGGCTTATAAACTAGAGTAGCCCAAAGTACATCAAGTGAAAGTCAAATCGCAAATAATTGAGGAATTGGGTTGATTATTTTTCTAATCCTCCAGCAACTGATCATAATCCAGTTCGAAGATCAAATCATCAATACGACGAACGTATTGAAAAACACCCTCTTCATTGGGATATGCTTCTTCATTTTTCAGATGATAAGTCCGCTCTAAGAAAAGTAACATCATTTCATCATCAATATGTCCTTGTCTGTAAGCGTCATGAAAAACCGGGAAGTGTTCTTCGCGCAAGTCAAAATCATTGGTGTGGTGAATGACCAGAATAGGTACCATAGCGTTGTTTTTGCCCACCGAATCAATGTCTGGGTAACCAAATCTTTCGAGTAAAGCCGCTACACGAACTACGTTTTCAGCATCTGCGAGATGAATCTTATCCCAAAGATCAAAATGCTCATCAGATTCATAACCAAAAGTGCTGATGATAGAATCTTCCATATTCCGATATCGCTGATCATTTGCCAGCATGCGATGCAGGTAGATCCTCAGGTCCGAATTATCTTCCAGCTCATAAACCTCGGCCTGTAATGCAGCCACCTGTTCATCAATCAGCCATTCATTATTTACTTTTTGATAGCCGCAGGATGCTAGACCAAGAACTAGTATTAAAAGGATTTCTTTCATAGCTGTAACTTAAAAAATCCCCAGCCAATACAGCCGGGGATTTCTAAAGGTATTTTTTCAATCCAACAGTACCTTCATGACCACTTTCTTCACATTGCTTTTCTCACCAAGCTTAAAACAAGGCATGTGAATATCTTCTGGAAAGAAGATGGTAAATGACCCTTCACCTACCGGCAACAGAAATTCATATTTATCAAAAAACCATACATCTTTCTCCTCATTGTAAGGAGTCTTTGGCTCCTGACCAGTGTAAGAATCGATACCCATCTGCTCCTTACCAGAGTAAATGAACTGAATATCTGCGTATCTCTTATGTGCCTCTATTTTACAATCTGCTTCGTCGCGGGTTTCGTATTCCTGCACGGCAATTTTGAGTGCATCACCGTCCAGTGGGTATTTACCCGGCTCCACTTTACTAAAATCTGTAGCTTTCAAATATTCAAAAGCCTTTGCAAAACGCTCTCCTAATCCATAGTAACGTTCGCAATTTTCAAGTTTGTCAATGATCATGTCTCTAGAAAAAAAGTTTAGGGTACAAAAAATCCCCAACCAAGACAGCTGAGGATTTTTCTATAATTTTATCAAAAAGGATTATAGCAATCCGTTTACTTTTCTTACCGCATCAGCACTAGTCTGAAGGTTTTCTTTCTCAGCGTCATTCAGATCAATTTCTACGATCTTTTCAATACCATTCGCACCAATGATCGCTGGTACTCCCAAAGAGATATCGCTCAATCCGTACTCACCGTCCAATAGACAAGAGCAAGGGAACATTTTCTGAGAATCCTGTGCAATAGCCTGAACCATAGCAGAAACTGCAGCACCCGGAGCATACCATGCAGAAGTACCGAGGAGCTTAGTCAACGTAGCTCCACCAACTTTGGTCTCTTCTTTTACATAAGTCAATTGCTCTTCAGAAAGGAATTCACTTACTGGCACGCTGTTTCTGGTAGCCAGTCTCGTCAGAGGAATCATACCAGTATCGCTGTGTCCACCGATTACCATTCCATCTACATCAGACTGAGGGCAGCCAAGCTGCTCTGCCAATCTGTATTTAAATCTGGCTGAGTCAAGGGCTCCACCCATACCGATAATTCTATTTTTTGGAAGACCTGTTGCCTTGTGAGCAAGGTAAGCCATAGTATCCATTGGGTTAGAAACCACGATGATGATCACATTTGGTGAGTGCTCAATCAAAGACTCTGCTACAGATTTTACAATGCCTGCATTAGTAGAGATCAACTCTTCGCGAGTCATACCAGGTTTTCTAGGAATACCAGATGTAATCACCGCCACATCGCTTCCTGCAGTCTTGCTGTAATCACCCGTAGTTCCTACAATCTTAGAATCAAATCCATTCAAAGAAGCAGTCTGCATCAAGTCCATTGCTTTACCTTCGGCAAAACCTTCCTTGATATCAATTAAAACTACTTCAGCGGCGAAATCTTTTATCGCAATGTATTCAGCACAGCTAGCACCAACAGCACCAGCACCTACAACGGTTACTTTCATTGTTATTTGTGGTTTAAGGATTGAAAATTTTGTGATTCAAAACTACTACGCAATCGGATAACAGAAAAGTTTAGGCGGTAATTCTACACCATGACTTTAAACATGGTTTGGTGCTGATACATGCCGTTTTATAATTGTTCTGACTTTCCTTTATAGATTGTCAATGCCATTGTAAAGCGTATGCAGGTCGAAAAAACCAAGTGAGGATTTGTAGGTCTTAAATAGATTGGTGGTGTATTCGTTGTACAGCTCCGCAAACGCACTCATGATTTTTGCTTTCACTTCCACATGAGAGTTCATCACATCAATGAGATTAGCTTTAGGCATCACATAAATCTCAGACTGATCTGTCATAGCGATGGCCGTATAGAGTCTCTTGGTACCTTTGAGAACAGCATTATCGCCAAAAAGTCGCCCACTTCTCAGCGTTTCCAATTTTTCGAAATCACCACGAATTTCAATATTGAGGGTAACTAACCCACTTTTCACAATATAAACGCCATTGCTCGGGTCTCCTGTGAAGAAAACAACCTCATCCGAATGATATTTCCTGAGATACAAATAAGGCTTGAGGTAGGTCAATTCACTGTCTGTCAAGTGCTCAAAGAGCCGATTTCTCCTCAGAAAGTTGAACAAGATCAAATCTTCCTCTGAATACTTCTTCTGTAAAAAACTAAGCATAATGATTCAATTCTATTCGTAACATTTGGGAGGTAGAAGATGTCACCTTGTAGCGATCATCCATTCTATGACCAATGACCCACACGATTTCACCAGCAGACTCCAGTACCAGTACCTGCTTTTTCAATGTTAAAGGAATTTTGGAGTCAATCATAAAGTCACTCACCTTTTTTTTGCCCTGCATGCCCAGTGGGCGAAAAACATCGCCCTGATGCCAGTTTCTGACTTTGAGTGGAAAAATCACTTTTTCCCTATCAAAATAACCTATATCCTGTCTTCCACCCATTGGAAAATTGTTACCATCTTCGATCTCTATGCTCATCGTGATATCATCAAAGCGATGTACTCCTACATCATCAACCTGGAAAATCAAATTGGTTGCTGCCTCTTCTCGCTTACTGATGAGCAAACTATTCCTATCCAAATTAATTTCATGGTTTTGGGACAAAAACACCTTCCCAGACTCTCCGCGGAGGATTGCCGCCCCCAGATCCTGGGCGTCTGCATAATTGAATCCGTATTCTTTGATCAAATTGGAGAGAAGAACAATGGATTTCGGATCATCGCTGAACCAATTCAAATCAAGCGAAGCGATTTCTCCCTGGGTTTCTATTCGCTCCGAGAGCAGTCCTACTTTTTCGTTCAGAATCTGAGCAGCACCTTGCATACGCTGTATCGTAGCCTCCATGGTATGCTCCAGGTTGGAATTGATTTTTTTCAAAAGCGGAATCACTTCATTACGAATCATATTTCGCTGATAATCATTCTTTTGATTGCTTTTATCCTCTCTCCACGTAATCCCCTCACCTTTCGCATAAGCAAGGATTTCTTCTCGCGTGGAATAAATCAAAGGACGTATCAAATGTCCACGCTTCACAGCTATACCTTCTAATCCGTGAATTCCCGTACCTTTTGTGAGATTGAGCAAAAGCGTTTCCGCATTATCGTTGGCATTATGCGCAGTAGCCACAAAATCGAACTCACCCATCAGGCTTTCGAAAAAGTCATAGCGAATTCTGCGAGCTATCATCTGAATCGATTCTGAAGTATCATACTCTTCGGCTGAAACCTCTTTTAAATGCAATTGAATTCCATGATCCTGGCACCATTGGGTAACGAGTTGTTGGTCTTTATCAGAATCTTCTGCTCTCAGATGATAATTTACATGAGCGACATCAAACTGATAACCTGCTTTGAAAAACAGATTCGCCATTACCATAGAATCTATTCCTCCGCTTACGGCCAGCAGCAAGCGATCATCCGGCTGAAGCAGATCATGTTTTTTAATAAACGTTAAAAAAGACTGATACATAATATGTAGGTACGGGCTGTCGTTTAGAGTTATTAGCTTTGCACGCTCATGCAGAAAGTACCACAATATTATATATTCCTGACCATCCTTTTGGCGCTTATAATCGACGTAAACGCACAGAAATACGAAAGGATTAAATACAAAGCCGATGAGCTGGAGTTTGGCAGGGAAGATGGGGATAGCTTCCGAAAGTTAAAGGGCAATGTAGTCTTTACTCAGGAGAGCACTACAGTGTATTGTGATACTTCTTTTTATTTCCGAAAAACCAACAAAATGGAAGCCGAGGGTCACGTAAAAATCATCGACGACTCTACTACCATTACGGCTCGCAAACTGGTTTATGAGGGAGATGAACGTATGGCCAAGCTCCGTGAGAATGTGAAGTATGAAAGAGGTGATGGTCAGCTATATACGGATTTTCTGGATTATGATCTGGAAGGAGAAATCGCACATTATTTTAATAATGGAAAGCTAATTGACACGACTAATGTGCTGACAAGTAAAACTGGCTACTATTTTGCCAAGGATAATTACGCTCAGTTCTACACCAATGTGGTACTTACCACCCCGGATTTTGTGCTCGAAACAGATACCTTGAGATACAACACGTCCACCAAAATAGCCTATACTCAAGGACCTTCCAGAATTACGACCGAAGATGGTACAGTCGTCAGGAACAATGCCGCCGAATTTAGAACTGTAGCAGATGAAACAGATCTGATCGAAGGAGAAATAGAAACAGATGACTACTTTTTAGAAGCAGAGGAATTGTTTTTTGACGAAGCGGAAAAGTTTTATCGTGCCAATTCTAATGTAAAAATGACTGCCAAAAATGAGGATGTGATTATCACTGGCGATGAAGGTTATTATGACAGAAGGAATGGCATTAGCAAAATCTATGGCAACCCGCTCATGAAAAGAATTCTGGAAGCCGATACTTTTTATCTGGCTGCTGACACTCTGGTAGCAATAGAGAGCGATTATGATTCTCTGAAGCGCATACTAGCATACCACCATGTGAGAGCATTCAAGGAAGGTCTGCAGGGCAGAGCTGATTCCATGTCATACTTCATGAATGATTCGGTATTGTATTTCTATTCTGATCCAATCATGTGGAATAATAAAAATCAGATCACGGCAGACACCATCAATTTGGAGGTAACAAAAGATGAGATAAAATACATGAACCTGACCAATAATGCGTTTATGGTTTCTGAGGATTCTCTGAATAATTATAATCAGATCAAAGGAAGAGAAATGAGATCGTATTTCCAGAATAACGAGCTGGATAAGATTATGGTAAATGGTAATGGTGAGATCTTATACTTTGCGCTGGAAGAGGGGGATTCCGTGCTGATGGGCATGAATAAGATCTTCTGCGCATCAATGCAAATTCGTTTTGAGGATTTAGCACTTTCTAGTTTCTCGGTTTATACGGAACCAGAGGCTCAATTTATTCCTCCACATGAACTCACTCGAGACATCCAGCGACTTGAGGGTTTTGACTGGCGAATCAATGAAAAACCTAAACTATATGATCTGGCTCCCTACCTTATGCCAGGATATAAACCGGTATTAGAAGTAGAAAAAGATAGTCTAAGTCAGGGTGAAAATGGCTCCTCCATACTTCCAAAGTCTCTTAACAAAGACTTACGAGGTTCTAAAAAAGGAATCAAACCACCAAATGGACAAAACCCAAAAATGCCAACTAAACCAACCGGAAATCTGAATCCATCATCACTGAAAGAAGAAGATCAATTTTAAAATCAAGTGTTTAGTTTAAGTTTGCGACCCAAATCAAAGAAATGGTAAGAAAATTCACATATCCTTTATTAATAGCTTTGCTCATCGTTGGATCAGGATGTTCTAAATTTAGAAAAATCCAGAAAAGCGATGATTGGAAGGTAAAGTATGAAGCGGCTTTGGACTATTATGAGGAAAAGGACTACTACAGGTCCAATACACTTTTAGAAGAAATCATCCCCATCATCCGAGGAACTCAGGAAGCAGAAAAGGCCAATTTCATTTATCCTTACACCTATTTTGAGCAAGGTCAATATATCCTCAGCTCTCACTATTTCAAGACATTTACTGAAGTATACGCACGAAGTGAATATGCGGAAGAGGCAGCATATATGTATGCATATTCCATGTACAAGCAGTCTCCACAGCCTAGTTTGGATCAAACCAGCACTTATGAAGCGATAGCCGCACTTCAAAATTTCCTCAATAAATACCCTGCTTCTACGTATGCGGACAAAGCAGATAACCTCATAGATGAACTGCAGGTAAAGCTGGAAACCAAAGCATACGAAAATGCAAGATTGTATTACAAACTAAGAAGATACAAAGCAGCGCTGATTGCAATTGACAATTTCCAACTGGATTTCCCAGATTCTAAATACAATGAAGAATTGATCTTTATGGGTATAGAAACCGCTTTTGAACTAGCGCAGGTAAGTATCCGATCCAAACAGGAAGAACGTTTCAAAAATACGATCGTGCGATATCAAAAATTCATTGACCGATACCCAAACAGTAAATACATCAAGCAAGGAGAAAAATATTTTGCGGATAGCAGCGAACAATTGACTATCTTTGCCGATCAAAATTAAAAGAACCCTTAATATGGCGATAAATCCATCAATAATTACCAGAGACAACAAGGTTTTATCAGAACCAACAGGAAATATTTACGAGTCAATTGCTGTCATAGGCAAACGCGCCAGACAAATATCTGCACAGCAGAAAGAAGAACTAAACGGTAAGCTTGCTGAATTTGCTTCATCTGTAGATAATCTAGAGGAGATTTTCGAAAACAGAGAGCAAATTGAGATCTCTAAATTCTATGAAAGAATGCCTAAACCATCTACTGTTGCAGTAGAAGAATTTTTGGAGGGCAAAGTTTCTTTCAGAAAGCCAGAAGAAGAAGAATAAATTACCAGCTATGCTGGAGGGAAAAAAAGTACTATTAGCGGTTTCAGGCTCTATTGCAGCCTACAAAACCGCTTTTTTTGTGCGCTTGCTGGTCAAGGCAGGTGCTGAAGTAAAAGTGGTGATGACGAATAGTGCAAAGGAATTCATCACTCCACTTACATTGGCTACCCTATCGAAAAACCCGGTTTATTCCTCGTTTACATCAAATGATCAAGGTGAGTGGAATAGTCATGTTGAGCTTGGTCTGTGGGCGGATATTATGGTGATCGCTCCTCTCACAGCCAATACGTTATCGAAAATGGCTAATGGAGCATGTGACAACCTGCTCACCGCAGTTTACTTGTCCGCCAGATGTCCTGTGATGGTCTGTCCGGCCATGGACCTGGACATGTACCAGCACCCATCTACCCTCAAAAACCTGGATACTATTAGTGGCTATGGCAACCTAATCATAGAAGCTGAGCACGGTGAACTGGCCAGCGGCTTAGTAGGTGATGGAAGAATGGCAGAACCAGAACACATAATTCAGAAACTGGAATCATTTTTCTCTAAAAAAGAATCTTTCCGCGGAAAGAAAGTAATGATCACCTCTGGTCCAACCTATGAATCTATAGATCCAGTTCGCTTTATCGGCAATCACTCCAGCGGAAAAATGGGCAAAGCCATTGCTCTTGAACTGGCTGCTAGAGGCGCCACTATCGACTTTATAACCGGGCCGTCAGTGAATCTCCCCGAGCACACTAACATCAGTATTATACCCATACTATCTGCCAATGAGATGCTTATTGAAGCGAAAAAGCATTTCGAAAATACGGATATCGCAGTTTTTGCAGCGGCAGTTGCAGACTACAGGCCAGAGACCATAGCAGAAAATAAAATCAAGAAAAAAGATGAACAGCTGAATATTGCATTAGTTCCCAATCCGGACATTGCGAAAGAAATGGGACAGATCAAAAGCAATCAATTCACTGTTGGTTTTGCCTTGGAAACAGATCAGGAAGATATAAACGCTCAGAAAAAACTGGAAAATAAGAATTTTGACATGATTGTTTTAAATTCTCTCAGAAATGAAGGTGCAGGATTTGCGCATGACACGAATAAAGTTTCTATTTTCGACAAGCATAATAATCGTCACGATTTTGAGTTAAAAACCAAGTCACAGGTTGCAACTGATCTTGTGGACCTGATAGAAAAAGCATTGCATGATTAGAATCTTAACGCTCTTATTCGTTTTCTTTTCCTTCTCTGTAGTGGCGCAAGAGCTCAACTGTAGAGTGGTGGTGAATGCTGACCAAATACAGACTACTGAAAGAACGATTTTCACCGAGATGGAAACGGCTTTCACCCAATTCATGAATCAAAGGACGTGGACAGAAGATGAATATGGAGTAGATGAACGGATCAACTGCAACATCATTATCACATTAGACCCTAATGAATCCATCCCTCAGTCAGGAAACTGGGGAGCTTCTGTACAGATTTTATCTTCCAGACCAGTCTATAACTCCGGTTACGAGACGATTCTACTAAACTTTGCAGACCGAGACTGGAATTTTGAATATCAGGCATCTTACCCACTCCAATTCAACGAAAACTCATTTACCAACAATATCACCTCTTTATTAGCGTACTATGCCTATGTGATTATCGGTTTGGATTATGATAGTTTTGAAGAGCTCGGTGGCACCAGACAATTTCAAGTATCCAGCCAGATAGTTAGCAATGCGCAAAACGAAAACTATAAAGGTTGGTCACAATTCAATAGCATTCGAAATCGATATTGGCTCAGCGAAAACTTATTGGGTAGCAACTTTGAACCACTCAGAAAAGCACTTTATCAATACCATATTAAAGGGTTAGACATCTTTCAGGAAGACCCGGAAACAGCGAGAGTAAATATATTGGAAGCTTTGAAAGCGGTTCGTGTGGCGAACAAATCTCGTCCCAGGTCCATTTTTACCATGAGTTTTATTGATGCCAAAGCTGATGAACTGACACAAATTTTTAAAGAAGGCACCCCAGCCCAAAAACGTGAAGCATTTGAAATCTTATCGGAAATAGATCCGAGCAAAATGGAAACCTTCAACAGAATCAATGATTAAAGTTTCTGAACAGATTTTCATCAGCACTTAAAAAGCTTCTTCTATCACCCTCATTACTTCTGGTCAAACATTACTTTTGCACGTTGCACAGCGACTAATAGTCCTCTAATAGAAAAGTGAAGTAATCCATGATCAAATCACTCAGCATTAATAATTATGCGCTCATTCAGAGCCTGGACATGTCCCCATCTCCAAAACTCAACATCATCACTGGTGAAACCGGAGCTGGAAAATCGATCATGCTTGGGGCTGTAGGATTACTCCTTGGAAACAGAGCAGATACGCGTGCTCTGTTTTCTGAAAATGAAAAATGTATCATTGAAGGTATTTTCGAGATTTCATCATACATGCTTCAGCCAATTTTTGAGGATTTCGATCTGGATTATGCGGATGAATGTATCATCAGAAGAGAAATCAGCCCTTCAGGAAAGTCGAGAGCTTTCATAAACGATACGCCTGTCACACTCGACATTTTGAAAAAGCTGGGCATCCATCTAATGGACATTCACTCTCAGCACGAATCGTTAGAACTGGGCAGTAACAAGTACCAACAGGAAATCCTGGATCTATTTGCTCAAAACAAAGACCTTAAGCAGAAATATTCCGAATGTTATAGAGCATGGAAAGCTGCCCAGCTAAATCTGGAAAAACTTGAAAAACGAGCGTTGGAGAGTTCCAAAGACAAAGATTATAAGCAATTCCTGTTCACTGAGTTGCAAGAAGCTAACCTAAAACCGAATGAATTAGAAGGATTAGAAGAGGAGTTGTCGAGACTAGAAAATGCGGAAGAAATTCAAATTAATCTCGGTCAATTAGTACAGGCACTAGCCGAATCTGATTATTCCATTGTCAACCAATTGAAAGAGGCACTTCCATTAATCAATTCAATCAAAGAGTATGGCAAGGAGCTTGAGGCCATTTTTGAAAGGCTAAATAGTGTTAGTATAGAGATTGAAGATCTAACAGCCGACATTCAAAAAGAACATGAATCCGTAGAACTAGACCCAGAGAGGTTGAGCGAAGTGAAAGAGCGGGTGGACCTGATCATCAGACTACAGCAAAAGCATCTTGTTCAAACAACGGAGGAACTAATTTCCATCCAGGATAAATTGAACGAAGATCTAAAAGAAGTACTGAACCTGGATGATGAAATCTCCGCTGCAAAAAATAGATTAAAAAACTCCGAAAAGGACTTGAATAAGGCCGGTCTTGCACTGAGAAAAAGCCGAGACAGTCAAACCAAAAAATTCGCAAAAGCGATAGAAAGTCTCGTTCATAAGTTGGGGATTGAAAATGCTACATTGGTAATCGACCTATCCGAGACTACTCCCGGACCGTCTGGTATGGATACCGTAGAAATGCTGTTTTCTGCCAACAAAGGTGTACTGCCAAGGGAAATAAAACATGTTGCCTCCGGGGGAGAGTTTTCCCGTCTTATATTCGCTATCAAATATCTTCTGGCTGATAAAACAGCATTACCTACGATTATTTTTGATGAAATAGACACTGGAGTATCTGGTGAAATCGCCCTTCAGATGGTAGGAATGATGAAAGAAATGGCCACCAACCATCAGGTAATTTCTATTAGTCACTTGCCGCAGTTTGCTGCGGGTGGCGACAAGCATTACTTTGTATATAAGGATCATTCTTCGGATAAATCCGTCAGTCGTATTAAAGAGCTGGCAAAAGATGAGCGCGTGATGACCATTGCAAAAATGATCGGCGGGGAAAATCCAGGTCAAAGTGCCATTGCCAGTGCCAGGGAGTTGCTCGGGATTGGTTAAGAAGGAATACAACAGTCATCCTCTGATCCTGAGATGGCATCTTTCATGGATTGATCAGCTCGCATTTGAGATGAATCAAAGCCTCCTGGATCATTCTTTTGAGAACCATCTCCGAAAAATTTTTTCTGAAACAAGATCAAAATAACCGCTCCTATGAAGATGGAAGAATCTGCCACATTAAAAATGGCGTTGAAAAAACGAAATTCTTTACCCGCCAATAGTGGCATCCAACCAGGCCAATCAAACTTAAACAATGGAAAATAGAGCATATCAATCACCTGTCCGTTGAACAGTTTATAACTGGATCCATGTGGCGCATTGTCCAGCAATACACCGAATAAAGCACTATCGATTGAGTTTCCAATGGCTCCCGCCAATACCAAAGCTCCAGCCCAGAGCGCCCCAGGATGAACACTTTCTTTAGCATACTTAATAATCAAATAGACACCCAGAACAGATGCGATTATCCTGAAAAGAGTCAAAGCAAACTTGGCATATTCCCAATTGGCTTTCATTCCAAAGGCAATGCCTTCATTCAGGACGTAGTGAATCCTAAACCACTCACCCAAAACATTGAATTCTTCGCCTAATTGCATATTGTTATGAACCAGCATTTTAGTTACCTGGTCCAAAATCACCACAGCAAGTGTCAACAATAAGTATTTATAGTATTTTTTCATAGCGTCTCATCACAATCGAACAAATCCATCTTCTCTCTTCAATAAGTGAAAATCAAGATTGGTTCACTGAACGGCGGCAAGTTATGCACCTTTATAAAAAAGCTCAATTCCATTCAAACAAATTACAATTGAAATATGCCCGAATTATATAAAATTGCAATGACAGCAAGATCTTATTAAAGCATTAACCATCCCCGAAAATGAGCACAGCAACTAACCTCACTGCCAAAGAAGATTTTTTGAATAATTACCCAGAATACGAAGCTACCAAGACATTGGATAAATGGAGAGCCAAGGACTATGGACGGTTAGATGACAATCATCACGTCTATCTCGATTATACTGGTGGCAATCTCTATGGGACGAGCCAAGTAAAGACACATCACGATTTTTTACTCAACAATATTTTAGGAAATCCACATTCGTCTAACCCCAGCTCTATCAAATCAACTGAAGCCGTGGAAAATGCGCGGGAGGCTGTTTTTAAATTTTTTAATGCTCCTGATTATATATGTGTATTTACTCCAAACGCAACTGGCGCATTGAAAATCATCGGTGAAAGTTACCCTTTCACAGAGAAGAGTCATTTTCTACTCCCATTCGATAATCATAATTCCGTAAATGGAATCAGAGAATATGCAAAAAACAAAGGCGCGTCATACACCTACTCTCCTATCCAAATTGAAGATTTGAAATTTCAACCTGACATCTTGCAGAATCATCTGGAGTCACATGCGAATGCGGACAAAAAACTTTTTGCATATCCAGCTCAATCCAATGTGTCGGGAGTAAAACACGACCTTGGCTGGATAGAAATTGCACAAAAACTAGGTTGGGATGTGCTGCTGGACGCATCAGCTTTTGTGCCAACGAGCAAGCTCGACCTGTCCACTTATCAACCGGATTTTGTTTCGCTTTCGTTTTACAAAATGTTTGGCTATCCTACAGGGTTGGGAGCCTTATTGATCAAAAAAGACAAACTCAAATTGCTCAAAAAACCGTGGTTTGCGGGCGGTACTGTGACCCTGGCTTCTGTGATGGCTGAGAATTTTTTCCTTGAGGAGTCACATTCACGCTATGAAGATGGTACCATCAATTATCTGGATATTCCGGCTATTAAAATAGGTCTTGACCACCTCGATGATATCGGAATGGAAAATATCAACCAGCGAGTGACCATACTTTCTCAATATATTTTGGACACCTTTCCTACGCTCAAGCATGATAATGGTACTCCGCTGATAAAAATTTTCGGACCTCAGACTACCGATAATAGAGGCGGTACTTTCATTCTCAACATTTTTGATGATCAAGGCAACCCACTACCCTTTCTGGAAGTGGAGCGACTGGCCAATCATGAGAATTTCTCAATACGAACCGGCTGTTTTTGCAATCCGGGAATTGATGAAATCAACAACAATCTGGATCAGGAAACACTGAGAACCTACTTCGAAACACGAGAAGCTGGAGACTACTTTGATATGCAGAAAAGTCTCGATCAGATGAGAGGAGCTATCAGAATATCGCTTGGTTTGATGAGCAATTTTGAAGACGTTTACAAATTCATAGAATTCCTGAAAACCTTCAGAAAAGGATGAAAGGTGGAAAATGTGAATTGTACGAACAAAACCGAAAAAAATGCCGTACATTTGATGTATGGATGCGAAAATCACATTAAGGTTTGATGAAACAGTCATAGATAAAGCAAAAAGTTACGCTGAGTCTCAAGGAATTAGTTTGTCTCGGCTTACAGAATTCCTCTATCGTCGCATTACTGATCACGCTAGTGGTGGCTATGTAGACCTAGAAGATCTCCCTATATCTGACTGGGTGAGTATGGTAGCCGAAGAGCAACCCACTTACAACGCAAAAAAGAAAAAAGACCTCAAGAAAGAATTTTTTGAATCCAAAAAATGAGGCTGTTTCTGGATGCGAATGTATTGGTAGCTATTCTCAACAAGGAATACCCTGTATTTAGTTATGCTGCTAAAATTATCAGTCTCAGTGATCGTCCGGAATTTCACCTTTTCGCCTCCCCCACAAGCATTGCTATCGCTTTCTATTTTTCTTCCAAAAAATGTGGTGAAGCTCGTTCAAAGGAAAAAATCAAAATCCTTCTTGAACACATCAGAATAAGTACAGTAGATGAGCAATGCACACTACGTGCAGCCAAAAATCGATCAGTGACAGATTTGGAAGATGGAATTCAATATTATAGTGCTGTGGGAGAATCCTGTGAATTTATCATCTCTGAAAATGTGAAAGATTTTCATTTCTCAGAAATCAAAGTGGTGGACTGTGAATCCTTTCTGAAACATGGTCTGAGAATAAGAGATTAGCCTTGCTGCAATAGTTACTAGATTCAGAACAGATCAAAAGTTAAAAAACGCTTATTTTTGGCGTCTAAAAGAATATCAATAATGTCAAATAACTTATTAAAAGGAAAAAGAGGAATCATCTCTGGTGCTTTGGATCAAAACTCTATCGCGTGGCATGTGGCTGAGCGTGCTCATGAAGAGGGCGCCACTTTCACACTTACCAACGCCCCTATCGCGATGAGAATGGGAGCTATCAACGAACTGGCGAAAAAAACAGGAAGTGAAATCATCCCGGCTGATGCGACATCCGTAGAAGAACTGGAAAACCTTTTTTCTAAGTCTCAGGAAATATTAGGAGGAAAAATTGATTTTGTATTACACTCAATCGGTATGTCTCCAAACATCCGAAAAGGTAAATCTTACGGCGAATTGAACTATGACTGGTACCAGAAGTCACTGGATGTTTCTGCTCTTTCATTTCACAAAATGATGCATGTTGGTGAGAAACTAGATGCTTTGAATGACTGGGGATCAGTAGTAGGCCTTTCTTACATCGCTGCTCAGAGAACCTATCCTTTTTACACCGATATGGCGGATGCCAAAGCGGTGTTAGAGTCAATCGCCAGAGGCTATGGATATAGATTAGGTAAGTCTAAGAAAATTCGTGTAAATACCATTTCACAGTCTCCAACTAAAACAACTGCAGGTTCAGGAATTGGTGGTTTCGACTCATTCTTCGATTTTGCAGACAAAATGTCTCCACTTGGGAATGCTTCTGCAGCTTCATGTGCTGATTATTGTATATTCTTATTCTCAGATCTTAGTAGAATGGTGACTATGCAAAACCTCTACAATGATGGAGGGTATTCCAATACAGGCATGTCAGAAGATGTGATTGAATTATTGAATAAGTAATAGAATTAAATTCAGTTGTCGGTTGGCCAAACACTAACCGACAACTATTTTCTCCTCACCAATCAATGCTCTCCTTCCCCAACGCCAAAATAAACCTGGGTCTTAACATCATAAGTAAGCGACCAGATGGCTACCATAATATTGAAAGCTGTTTTTACCCGATTCCCTGGTGTGATGCCTTGGAAATAATAGAGAGTGAAGAATTAAAGTTTACGACTTCAGGGTTGGAAATTCCCGGCACTACCGAATCCAATCTTTGCTTGAAGGCATATCATCTCGTCGAAAAAGATTATCAAATACCACCTGTACACATTCATCTTCATAAGGTAATTCCGATGGGTGCTGGTCTGGGTGGAGGCTCTTCCGATGGTGCTTTTACTTTGAAAGTGCTCAACGAATTGTTCGAACTGGGTATAGATAAAAATGAACTTCAGCAAATGGCTGGAAAATTAGGGAGCGACTGCCCGTTTTTTATTGAAAACAAGCCAACATATGTGTCCGGAACTGGTGGCGATTTCCAAAATATCGATATAAACCTCAGCGGAAAACACATCGCTCTGAAGAATCCAGGAATTCACATTGGCACTCAGGAAGCTTACGCTGGTGTAACACCGAAACCCTCAAAAAAAGACATTAGAGAAATCATTTCCAACGACATTAGTCATTGGAAAACCAATTTGCACAACGATTTTGAAGACTCGATTTTCCCGAACCACCCACAGGTCGAAAAGCTCAAAAAAATGCTCTATGATCTTAAAGCTGACTATGCAAGCATGACAGGATCTGGATCAACTGTCTACGGGATTTTCGAAAAAAAACCGGTAAAAATTGAAGATTTCGAAGTTTTTGAATTGGCGTAGTGGGCTTTTCGGATTTTATTTGCAACAAAATCGATGATAATTAGTCATTTCATTAATCGATTTTCATCAACCAAGTAGACAACATTTACCAAGAGCCTTGCAGATTACATTTCGTATTTTACGAGGAGTTTTATTATTAATGTGTATTGTGAGCTGGAACCATTCGGCTGCACTGCAAACAATACAATTAACTCCACATTCTATTACCAATCTCAATCCACACCTGAAAGTATATCAGACTGAGGATACGCTTAGTGGCCAACAAGCACTTCATGAGATTGTCACTGGACTAATGCCTGTTACTGATGTGAAATCTAACGCAGGAATGAAATACCCCAATAGTGCATATTGGGCAAGAACAATCCTTTTTAACTCATCTAAGGAATCATATACCTTTTATCTGGAAATAGATTATCCGCAGTTAGACTTGGTTCAATTATTTGAAGTAATGGGCGATTCGGTGAATTTATTGTCGACAACAGGTGATCAATTCCCATTTGATAATCGACCTATATTGGCGCGGAACTTTGTATTTCCTTTCACGATTGCGAGTCAAGATTCTGTCGAACTATTGATCAATATGGACAAAAGGAAATCTTCCATGAGATTTCCGATGACAGTTTATCCAGAGAAAAACTATATCAACACCCATTTCACCGAAAACTTATTAAACAGCATTTTTTTTGGATTGCTTACCATGGTGTTTCTGGGATCAATACTTATTGGGTTTAGTTCACAAAAAACCGTATTCCTGGTATATGCCGCATATATCTTCGCATTAGGACTTTGGCTATTTTCTCGTCTTGGTTATACGTACCAGTTTTTATTGAGTGATCAGCCTGAAATCAACCGTCATTTTCTGCCCGCAATGGCTCAGCTGGCGACAATGGCTTTGATTTGGTACATTCAACACTTTTTTCAAACCAAAAAGTACTATCCAAAAATCAATTGGATAATGACCGGTTTTCAAGTTTTCTTCATTTTCGGTTATGTTTTTTGGCTCTCATTTCCCAGGATAATGGTGGAGTATGCCGTTCAGCTTTTTCCAGTTCGTTATTTCATTACTGGTTCGGTGCTACTGCTCACTATCATCACAGCAATCTTCCACATAAGAGTTAATCGGTTCAATGCAATCATGTTTCTACTTGGCTACTTGCTATTCTTTGTGGCCGTAGCAAGTAAAATCTTCATGGAATACGGATTGTTGTCAGACTTCTATTTGGTAGTAGATCCGATTGTTCTCGGTTTTGTGGTGGAAGTAATCGTATTGTCCATTGCCATGTGGCGTAGCTTATCGAGTGTATTGAAGCAAAACTTAGAATTTCAGGAAACTTCTAAAAAGCAATATCATCACCTCAAAAGTAAGGCTGTCTTGCCTGTGGATAAAATCATGTACATCAAATCTGCCGGCCATTACCTCGAGTATTTTATTGAAGATAAAGATTACCCAGAGATCGATCGAAATAAACTTGCGGATGTAAAGGAATCCCTGCCTTCTAATTTTGTGCAAATTCAAAGGTCTTATCTGGTAAATGTCGATTTTATCAAAATGAAATACGCAACCAAGGTAATCCTCAAAAATACCCAGGAGTTGCCTGTCTCCAGAACTTACAAAGAAGACCTGAATTGGAATTAGAAACAGTCCACTAGATATCGTTTTAAAAATATTCACAAAGCCCTCTTTAAAACTTTATCCCATTATTTAGCAGTTTTAAAAATGAAAAAAACGCTATCTAATTTCCCCTTATACCAATCCTGAAAATGGGAACCCGGCCATAAAAACGGTCATTATTTCGTGCCTGAAACCATGTCATTCGTGACAAAAACTTGAAATACCGCAATTAGAGTACTTTAATTGGGGTATGAAATTGACAGACCAACCTGAACTATCTAGTCGAGAAAAAGAGATTATCCATCTTATTTCTGAAGGCAAAAGTCGCGAGCAAATTGCTAAATTCCTCGGCATTAGTAAGCTGACTTATGATAGCCACAGAAAACACATAAGGAATAAACTTAATATCAAAACACAGGCAGACTGGATGAGAGTCATTTATTCCCTGACCCAAAGCAACCAATAAAATCAGCACATATTATCGCTATGTATAAAGTTAAAAATAAGGATTTTCCTTTTAGGATCTATAAAAGCCGCACACTGGGTAGGCCCGGTACATCAGTGAAGTCAAAGCACCCATTGAAAGTCAATCAAGATGCCATTGTATTCCTATTACCAAAAATTGAAATCTCAGATCGCGAAACTGACATCATCAGGCTGCTAGGCCTGGGCAAAACCTCTGGTGAAATCGCGGAGATTTTGAATATTTCTCCTCACACGGTGCAATCGCACAAGAAAAACCTCCTCAAAAAAACACACTGCAACAATACCACTCACTTAGTAGCCAGCTGTATCAGATCAGGTATCATCAAATGATAACACGAATTTGTTGTTTGCCTCATTTGCGAAATTCAATTTTGAAGGCTGATAAAGTAAAACTACCTTTGTTTTATCCAATTTAATATAAACAGAATTATATAATCACTCCAAAAATTTATTAAATCATGAAAAATTCTACATTACGATTTGTATTAGTTTTGTTCATTTCTTCAATGATAAGCTTAAGTGCTTTCGCCAGCCAACACACAGTGAGCAAAGACCCGAACAGGGTTGCCCAATACAATGACTTACAATTGGCCATCGATGATGCAGCAAATGGTGACACCATTTTGGTTTATGGCTCCACTACTGGTTACGGAAATATAAACGTATATAAGCCTCTGGTGCTCATAGGTGAAGGCTATAATGAAAATTTAGGGTTAGTGGCTTCCATTGCTACGTTGACAATATCCCGATTCAATTCAACGCTCGCCGCGGATGGATCAACGATCATGGGGTTCAACATCACCAGCTCAATAACATACACTACAGATTATTCGGGAGCTACAGACGAGACAAGAAACCTATCGGATATTACCGTTTTGAGATGTAAAGTCAGAGACTTCAACTTTGGTAATTATTATGGTTATGACAATTTCGTAAATTTAAATATCATCAATTGTGTCATTACGGAAGACATAGGTCTGAATCAATACTACACTACATTTGATGACGGACAAGATATCGTATTCTCGAACTGTATTTTCGATGGTTCCAGAATATATGGAAATATGACCAGAGAAGCCGGCACACTTACAGTATATGAGGATCTCTCTAATGTAAGAATTTACAATAGCTTATTCTTGAATTATGAAACCGGATTATTAAACAATACAGTGGGTTTGGTTTTTGAAGACAATGTATTCTTTGGTCATGAATTGTACAGTTCAGATTATGCACAGATTACATGGAACAATAACTTATTTTACCTTGCCGATCAGGCGGTATCAGATCTATTGACGAACGAAAATGTTGGTTCTGGAAACCTGATAGATGTGAACCCACTTTTCACGACTTATCCTGCTACTCCAGAAGCATTCAGCTATGCACATGATTACACTTTACAGGCAGGTTCTCCGGCATTGACTGCATCAGTGGAGGGTGGTGAGATTGGCATTTTCGGTGGAGCATATCCATTTGCTGTAGGAGCGAAACCTCCAGTACCACAAGTTACTGAAGTAACCATTCAGGACGGAACTTCTTCAGTACCGGTTGGAGGAACTATCAACTTCAATTTCAAGGCTGAATCTGGAAATTGATCATTGCGCTAAGGCGATTTTCTGACAGGTGAAGACCTGTTAAAATCTTTTCATTTACCCTTTAATGCAATGATTATGAACCGATTTCTTCGACCCATACTGCTATGGGCCGGGCTCGCATCCGGTTTTGTATATGGGCAATCAATCAATCAGGCCGAGTACTTTCTGGATGAGGATCCCGGATTGGGAAATGGAGTCCCCATAGCGGTGACACCAGCAGGGAGCATCGATCAAAACTTCGATGTAAATACAACCGGTCTGTCTACGGGTTTGCACAAGATATATGTGCGATCCAAACAAAGTGATGGACTATGGGGTGTTCCCAAAACAAGGTTTTTTTATGTGTCGGACCCTGCTAGTCAGCAGGCAATTGAGTTTGCTACGGATATTATTTCCGCAGAATATTTCTTTGACACTGATCCTGGGCCAGGACAAGGGGCAAGTATTCCTTTACAGAAAGCCTCCTCAATTGATCAAAGCTGGGTTGCAAAGACCTCTGGATTGGACACTGGATATCACAAGCTTTACATACGCACGCAATCAGTAGACGGGTTTTGGAGTGTTCCCGATACTGTATCGATTCGAATTAATGACACAGCTTGTCTTTCCCCAGTAGTAGATTTCACATTTGATACGGTAGATATCGATACGAATGTTGGCCTCAGCGATTTGTCTACCAACGTCGATGCAGGTGCCACCTACAGTTGGGATGTTTCTAACGATGGCAATATTGAAAGTACGAATGTCACTTTCGATACACAATTCGGATCAAGAGGTATTTATCCTATTAGACTAACGATTACAAATCCAGATGGCTGTAGTGCCAGTATCATTAAAAATGTCATTGTCACAGACGGTCTTGATCAGACGCTCTCGCTTTCTGCAAGTGACAGTATCATTTCTGGAGAATTGACAACTATCTCAGCACCAGCAGGATATACTTATGAATGGAATACCGGAGCAACCACTCAAAGTATAGAAGTTGGAGAAGCAGGTACTTATTATTGTTTTCTATCCAAAGATGGTATAACAGTCAAATCAGAACTCGTCAACATATCGACTTTTCTCCCTGTTACAGCCAATTTGGTCACAGCGGATGCTACCTCTGGTGCAAACAATGGTGCTGCACTGCTCGAAAATATCACTTCGGATGGATTGTCATACTCCATTTCATGGTCTACAGGTGATACGGAAGTGCATTCATTGACCGGCTTAGCTCCTGGAAGCTATAGTGTGACTATTTCTACTGCACTTGATAATTATGTATTCCCGTTTACCATCATTGATACTACTCCGGCAAACAACAGTCTGGTAGCGGCTGAGTTTTTTATTGGAACGGATCCAGGCCCCGGAAATGGAACACCGATTTCTGTGTACAACGCCGAAACTTTCAATATCAACTACAGTCTGGATGTCTCTTCATTGGAAATAGGGCTACACAAGATATATACGCGTGTTCAAAACGTTAATGGGCTTTGGAGTGTACCTGCTTACAGACATTTCTACGTGATTGACCCTAATGCCAGAATTTACGAACCATTTGATTTTGACCTTGTAAAAGCTGAATATTTCTTTGACGAAGACCCAGGTGCGGGTAATGGAAATTCCATATCTATCACAGCGGGAAAAACGGCCGATGTTGATTTTTCACATATGATTTCTTCGTTGGAGGGTGGCCTTCACGAGATGTATGTCAGGACTCAGAATAGCGCCGGGATATGGTCTTTAAGCAGACCTGTTTCCTTTTTCGTTATAGGTGCAAGGTTTGAAAATGTAATTACATTCAAAACAGACATTGTAGAAGCTGAGTACTTTTTTAATAATGATCCCGGAATCGGTAATGGTGTTAATATTCCTGTGCAGAAATCCAATCAGATTACCAATAGACCATGGGCGGCCAAAACAGACGGATTGACCACAGGAGAGCATACATTGAATATCCGGGTAAAATCTCAGGATGGCGTTTGGAATGTGATCAACACGCAGGAATTCACTATTAATGAAGATGCTTGCGTACCTCCGATAGCTGATTTCAGTTTTGACACTGTAGGTGTAGAAACATTAGTTGGAATTACTGATCTATCAGCTGGTTTATCAGATAGTGTAGCTTATGCCTGGGATATTTATGGGGATGGAGTGATTGAAAGCACCTCTCCTACTTTTGACACCACATTTGCTGAAAAAGGTGTTTATCCACTCAAACTAACTGTTGTCAATTTCCCAGATAGTTGTTTTACAAGTATTGTGAAAGACCTATACATCACAGATGGTTTTCCGAATGATCTGACAGTCAATAATTCTGACAGTCTGCTAGTGGGAGATTCCATCGTATATACAGCACCTGAGGGCTTTACCTACGAATGGAATACTGGAGATAGTACTCAATCAATTGCTGTCAAAGAAACGGGAACATACTTCGCTTGGCTCGCCTTAGATGGAATCAGCTATAAATCCAAAGCTGAAACCGTACATTTTTTCAACCCAGTCACAGCCAATCTAATTGTGAATCAGGCATCTATAGGTGTAGAAAATGGATCTGCAAGATTGACAAATATTGATTCGGATGGTTTGCCATATCAAATCTTATGGTCTACAGGTGAAGAGTCCACCACAAACCTAAGTGGCCTGGCAATCGGAAATTATCAAGTGGAAGTTGCTACAGTTCTGGATACTGTCCAATTCACTTTCGCGATCAGTGAAAAGTCACTTGAGGGCACTGAGGTTATCGCTGCAGAGTACTTCTTCAATGAAGATCCCGGCATTTCTAATGGAACTTCAATTCCTATTTATCAGGAAAATGAAGTAGATTTTGATTTCTCTGTGGATGTTTCTGGTCTCGATGTAGGACTACATAAAATGTATCTTAGAACTCAGCAAGCAAGCGGTCTCTGGGGAATCCCAAAAACGAGATTCTTTTATGTAATTGATACAGCACAGAAAGTCATTGAAGATTTTGATTTTAATCTGATAGGTGCAGAATACTATGTGGACGAGGATCCAGGAATTGGAATGGCTGAAAGCATCGTATTTAGTGCCTCCAAAACAGTCGATCAACCCATTTCTCTGAACACAGAAAACCTGACTTCTGGACTCCATTTTCTATACATCCGTACGCAGCAAGATGATGGCAATTGGAGTATTCCAAGCAAGACGAGTTTCTTTGTCATTGATTCTACCAAGCAGGAAGTACTTTTTGTGAATAATGATATTGTAGCAGGGGAATATTTCTTCAATGAAGATCCTGGTGTTGGTAGAGGAATGCCTCTCCCTATTTACAAATCAGATACCATCAAAAATCGGCCTTGGTCTGCTGCTACTGCCGGATTAGAAACAGGCAAACACAAACTATACATCAGGCTTCAAAATCAAGATGGAGTTTGGAATATGGCACGGCAAAAAGAGATCTTCATTTACGGATCAGATTGTGATTTACCAAATGTTGATTTCACTTTCGATACCGTAGGATTGGATACGCCTATTGGTTTGACTGATTTAAGTTCCAATGTTTTATCCGGAGCAACATACCAATGGGATATTCAGGGTGATGGAGTCATAGAAAGCAATGATCCAGCTTATAATCCAGCATTCAGTGAATTCGGAATATACCCGATTCGACTCACCATTGAGAATGCTGAAGGATGCTCCAGAAGTATTGTAAAAGATGTGCTAGTTGTTGATCAGATACCACAGGCAATTGCCTATTCGGGTGGTGACAGTCTATTAATTGGTGCTGCGGCAAATCTAGAGGCACCTTTGGGAGATTCCTACGAATGGAACACCGGAGACACCACACAAACGATATCGGTCATCGAAGATGGTACCTATTATGCCTTTGTAAATTCTGGAGGCATCCCATTCCAGACCAACAAACTACAATTTAGTTTCTTCGATTCATTATCGTTTGTACTAGATATCTATCCAGCAACTTCTGGATTGAATAATGGAGCAGTCATTATTGATTCTCTATATAGTGACGGATTGCCAGTTTCAATTAGCTGGTCTTCTGGAGAACAAGCTGTCTTTAGACTACAAGAATTATCATCTGGAGACTACTCAGTCACATTCACAACGCCACTTCAGACAGTTACCGAAAGTTTCACAATTAGTAGTGAAACCGCGGTGCAAAATAGCCTGATAGCATATGAGTATTTTGTGGATACAGATCCCGGGCCAGGATTGGGAATTCCAGTGAACGGATACCATGAAACACAGGTAAGCGTGGATGCTGCTGCTACATTCAGTGATATCACGGAGGGCACCCACAACATTTATTTCAGAGCTAAAAACGAGCAGGGGATCTGGGGCGCTCCTGCCAAGAAACCATTCTTCATCCTTTCAGGTCTCAATGATCTGAATTTGAATTTTGGTGGAAATATCGTGTACGCAGAGTATGCCATTGACTCTTTGCCAAAACATGGTCAGGGAATACCAATAGACATTTCAGCATCTACCAGTTTGGATCAAACTTTGGCTGTGGATGTGTCTGCTCTTAGTGCTGGTAATCATCAGTTGTATGTCCAGGTAAAAGACGAAAGCGGCAACTGGTCCATGAGTGAGACCAATGAGTTTACCATTTGTAATACAACTCCCGCCAGCCCGGTAGTCAATGCAATCAGCGGATGTCCAGGGGAAGATTTTGTAATGACCATTACCAATCCGGAAACAAGCATCAATTGGTATGATTCTGATTCAACGCTCCTACAGACTGGCACTTCCTCCAGCTACTACATTTATGACGTTCCTGAACCAACCTCATATTATGTCTCTCAGACAAATGAAGAAGGTTGTACTTCAGAACTGGTAGAAGTACCTATTGACATTATTGAGCATGAAATCTTTGCTGGCCCAGACCTTGATACGTATTCATATTTTGATTCTGTTTATCTGGAAAACAATTTCCCTAAGGGAGGTAGCTGGTCTGGCTCATATGTCAACGCTGATGGATTGTTCTTACCGAAATCAGCTGGCATAGGTACATTTAGCCTCACGTATACATTGGATTCTGCTGGCTGTTCATTGTCTGACGAACTGCTTGTAAATGTCCAAAGACTCAACAATGACGCTCCTATCGTAGAAGATCAAGTGTTTGCGATCTCCGAAAACATCACTACTGGCACCATTCTCGGTAAGATCATCGCCACTGACAATGAAGGAGACTTGATCAGATATTATGGCTCAAGTGCCGCAGACACTTCAGTAATCTCCATCAATGAACTTACAGGTGAGCTAATGGTCAAAGACAGCACATATTTCGATTTCGAAAGCAACATATCTCTTGATCTCAATGTGATTGTTTCTGATCCATACTATGAATCTACAGCACTGATCACCGTCAATATTTCTGATATCAATGAAGCTCCGGTCATCACTGATCAAAGTTTTACATTGATTGAAAATAGTCCGACAAATACGGCAATTGGAGAAGTATTTGCAACCGACCCTGAGGGTGAAAGCCTTAGCTACACCATCACAGATGGCGATGCTGATGGAGCTTTCTCAATTGACAATTCCTCCGGTCAGATAACTCTTGCTGACTCTTCTTTGATTGATTTTGAAAATACTCCTTCTTACGAATTAACAGTGGAAGTTTCGGATGGTGTGTTAGTATCACAGGCTTCGGTAACCATTACAATTGAAAATGTAAATGAGCTACCTGTTGTGACTGATTACACATTCTCTATCGCTGAAAACTCTGCAAATGGAACCGCACTTGGAACCATCGTAGCAACTGATCCGGAAGGTGAAGCTCTTGCATTTAGCATAGAAAGTGGAAACTCTGCCGGAATATTTACAATAGATAACTCTGGCAGCCTCACAGTGAGTGATAGCACAGCATTGGATTATGAATTGGGTAACAACCTAATCAATCTTTCTATTGCCATAACTGATGGTGTAAATCAAGTTACATCAACCGTTGAAGTCACTATCACACCGGTGAATGAAGCTCCAATAGTTCAGAATGCTGATTTTGTAATAGACGAAATGTTACCGGCAGAAACAGAAGTAGGTACTCTAGTCGTTTCAGATCCTGAAAATGATGTACTTTCTTTCAGTTTCTCAGAAGGAAATACTTCTGACGCATTTGCCATTTCGACTGCTGGTTTGATCACCGTTAATAATGCAGATGCACTTGAATATGATATCAATCCAACTTTTACACTGGCCATCGCCGTATCCGATGGTGACTTATCAAGTACAGCGACGGTCAATGTTGCTTTAAACGAAGTGATTCTGAATATTTCTGAGTCAGATTCTAGTGCGCTGGTTGCACTTTATGATTCTACCGGAGGTTCAGGCTGGACCAATAATTCAGGATGGCTCACTGAGCCAATCGCGGATTGGCATGGTGTGAATGTAGATGGGCCAAGAATCCTTAGCATTGAACTGGCGAACAACAATCTGACAGGTAAAATCCCTGATCAATTCATGGAGTTATCCGGGGTAAGCATTTTAGACTTCAGTAATAATGAACTCACGAATCTCCCTAAAACGGGTCTAATACCTGGTGTTTTGTCTCTGGATATTAGTAATAACAGACTGCAGTTCGGTGCACTAGAGCCATTGGTGCAAGCCAGTACAGAAATAGCTTATGCACCTCAGAAAATCGTTTTGCAAGAAACCCGAGTAATTGCCGAATTAGGAACCAATGCAACAATTGATAGATCAGTGAGTGGTACTGATAATACCTATAGCTGGTTCAAAGACGGTGAAGCTTATCCAGAAGGTAGTGGTTCTGAAATTACAGTTGCGGCCGGATCCTTTAGTGATGAGGCGGTTTACTTCGCTAAAGTTACCAGCTCGATTGTTCCTGAGTTGACTCTGACTACTGCCAATGTGAATTTTAAAGTATCCTCCTTGGAAAGAGATCGTGCAGCGCTATTGGCAATATATGATGCACTAAATGGTGAAAACTGGGACAATGGCTCAGACTGGCCTTCTACTGACTTGAATTCTTGGGATGAAATTACTATCACCAACAATCGGGTAACAGCAATTAATCTTTCTGACAACAATGCTTCCGGATCTGTACCAGCTGATATCAATGACCTGCTGGAACTCACAAGTATTGATTTGTCTAATAATCAAATCTCAGGTTTACCAACAATCACATTGCCCAATCTGACATCTCTGAATGTCAGTAATAACCAATTGGAGTTTGATGATTTGGAACCAAATGTGGAAGTAACTGGAATCAATTACTCAAATCAAACACTTGCAGATTCGCGGCTCACAGAAATTATATCTGTCGGAAGTGATTATACGCTCAATGTTTCTGTAGGCGGTGAATCAAATCAGTACACCTGGATACGTTCCAACGATATATCGAGTAATGTAACGCTGGTAGAAAATTCATCAGAAAGCAGCTACACCATCGAAAATATCAATTATGAAACGATGGGTTCTCATGTATTGACAGTGACTAACCCAGTCGTTTCTGGCCTGACTCTCACATCTAAGCAAAAAGTGGTTTATGCATCGGCTGACCTTGGACTTGCAGCCTACGACAATGACAGTGCAGCATTCGTAGATGGTGAAGCATATGCCTTCCGAGTGACGCAAGCAGGAGCTTATGACACCATACAGACAGTGAGTGCCAACACCATAAATCCTAATATCTTCACCTTCAGTGATTTGATTTTGGGAGACTATCTATTGGCCGTAAGACCGGATGTAATCGAGCCTTTCTTCACGACTTATTATCCGAGCACCGACCTTTGGATAGAAGCAGAACAGTTCAGCTTACGCGAGGATACTACTCACGCATTGAAAATGGGACAAATTCCCCCTCCTCCTCCAGACAATGAAGATGCAGGAGTAGTAGAAGGAACAGTGGAATCAGAGTTTGAGGATGACACTACTGCAAACGGCAGGATTCTGGCGCGTAAAAAAGTGAAACGAGCCGCCTGCTCTATGAGAAGATATACCGGTAGCGGCAGGTTGATGGAAGATGATTCGGTATTCGTACTTTACGCTTATTTGGAATCAGATGATGAAGGACGGTTTAAATTTGAAGACATAGAAGCAGGGCGTTATAGATTCAATATTGAATACCCGGGAATACCAATGGATCCAGGTTCCTACGTATCATTTACAATAGGAGATGATGGCGTAGAAAAGAACACTTTTACGCTGGAAGCCGTGATTACTGAAAATGGTATTGTGGTAGAAAAAATCCAGGAACTTGGATTTTACCGCAAGTATTTCAAAGACTTGGAGGTCTATCCAAACCCTGCCAATGACTTCATGACGATCAGTTATGCTAAGCTTCTTCACACAGGAGTAACCATGAGATTGGTTGATCTAATGGGTAGAACAGTCCTTGAAAGGCAATTGGATAGCGGATATGATCGTGAAATGGAGATAGATGTCAGTAAAGTTCCGGATGGGATTTACCTTGTGAACTTCATCGACACTCTCGATCGAAAAGAATCAGTCATTTCCATCAGAGTTTCTATTCAGCATTAAGATTTTGGCCGGTTTTCACCGGCCTATTTTTTTGACTTACCTCAGATTATCCAAATCCAAAGCCCTTCGCTTGTATATCCTGTTCAAAACAGGATAAATCAAAACTGAAATAAGAATCAATGCAGTTCCCAAGTAAAATCCAGAAGTCATTTTTTCCCTTTCGGGAAATAAAATCAGCGCCATGGCAATGCCATAAACTGGTTCCAAATTGACAGTAAGATTGATAGAAAAGGCAGAGAGCCGCTGCATAAGTTTCACAGAGTAGCTGTAGGCAAATACTGTACAAACCAAGCCCAAAATCAGTAAATAAAACCAATCATTCATCGTTGGAGCCAAATTCAAACTATCAATTCCATCAAGCTGAAGATAAATTGGGAAAAAGAATGCGATGAAAACGGTTGCTGAAAGCATTTCATAAAAAGTAATGACAAAAGGGTCTGCTCGCTTCGTCACCTTACCATTGATTACAGTAAACATACCTGAGAGCATAGCCGAAACAATGGCTACTGCCAACCCAATAATATGATCAAACTCTACATTGAAAATCACCACAATCCCAAAAAATGCAATTACACTCAGCACCACCTCATATCCTTTGATCTTCGTTTTATTGGCGAAGGGCTCAAAAAAACTTGTCCAAAGTGAAGCGGTGGCCATTCCTGCCAGGCAAATAGAAACATTTGAGATCCGGGCAGATAAGAAAAACAATATCCAGTGTGCCGCGATCAGCCCACCCGTCCCGAATGTGATCCAATAATCTTTTTTCAGACTAAACTTCAGTGATTTTTTTCTAGCAAAGATTAGAATCAGCAAGCCTGCAGATGCGATCATAGTCCTGAAAAATACCATCTCCACTGAGGGTAAATCAATCAGGACACCTAAAATCGCCGTAAATCCCCAGATCAAAACGATGAAATGAAGAAAGGCAAAATCCTTCGTTTCCTGGGTCATCTCGGTACCGTGTTGTAAAGCAATAAACCTACAGCTGTAAAGAGAATGTTAGGAATCCAAACGGCCAGAATTGGGTTCATTGTCCCAGCTTCTGCAATAGCTCGTGCAAGAATGAAAAAGATGATAAAAATAAAGGCAATCAAAAAGCCCATGGCTATGGGTAAGCCCGTACCTCTTCGTGATTTTTTTGCCGAGACAATCACCCCGATAAAGCACAAGATGATTACCCCGAAAGGCTGCATGTATCGTATATATTTCTCGATTTTGTAAAATTGAACATCCCCAGCTCCCCTGCTCTGCTGCAAGGCGATATAGTCATTTAGTTCGGGAATGGTGAGGGTTTCCTGTAACCGCTCTTTATTTTGAAAATCAGACGGGGATAAATTGAGAAGCGTATCCATATCATTAGCTGCACCACCAGAAGTAATCACTTCTCCACCATCCTTCAGCTCTCTCAATTGCCAGTTTTTCAAACTCCACTTGTTTGTCGCCGTGTCCCAATGAATCCTCTTGGCATTGATTTTGGCTACCAGCTCTTCATCGATGATTTTTTCCAACGTGACATTGTATCCTATATCACGCTGATTATTGTAGCGATCTATGTAGATATAGTCATTATCTGCAATCTTCAAATGCATATTC
This sequence comes from Bacteroidia bacterium, assembly GCA_030425425.1. GTDB lineage: Bacteria > Bacteroidota > Bacteroidia > Cytophagales > Cyclobacteriaceae > Marinoscillum. The sequence continues at coordinate 90,816 of JAUIAO010000017.1, forward strand.
CGATCAGAATAGAAGAAAGGCTTCTTCAGGTAATTCAATTCAAATCCAATTCGATATTTATTAGCATCCGGAATGATGTACCCCATAAACACAAAACTCATCGCAGCGATCAGTAATGATGCAGCAAAATAAGGAATCAACATTCTCCTGAAACTGATTCCTGCAGCTAATATGGCCACTATTTCTGTCTGTGAAGCCAGCTTGGCCGTAACAAATACCGTGGCTATAAATGCCGTAATGGGAGTCAGTAAGATGGCATAATATGGAAACAGAGTGAGATAGTATTTCGTGATCTGAGCCCTGCTTACTTGATTTTGTATGAAGTCATCATTTTTCTCAGTAAAATCAATCACACAAATGATCACCACCAGTCCAACGACCACAAATACAAAAACTCCAAGAATCTTCTTTAGAATATACCAATCAAGCTTTTTCAAAGTCTATTAGTTACTTTTTTCACCATCTGATCTTTCCACGAAGCAAATGTACCGGCTTTTATTTGTTCACGTGCTTGTCTGACCAACCACAGGTAGAACGATAAATTATGCACACTACATATCTGAGCTCCTAAAATTTCTTTACTCATGATCAAATGCCTCAAGTACGACCTTGAATAAAATGTACTCACATAGCCACCCATATTAGGATCTATCGGGCCAAAATCGGTTTTCCACTTTTCGTTTTTGATATTGATAATTCCCTCGCTGGTGAAGAGCATTCCGTTTCTGGCATTACGAGTCGGCATCACACAGTCAAACATATCCACTCCCAAAGCAATACTCTCCAAAATGTTCTCAGGAGTCCCCACACCCATCAGGTATCTTGGTTTATCCTGCGGCAGTATTCCGCACACCAAATCGGTCATGGCATACATGTCCTCATGTGGCTCACCAACTGACAGCCCACCTATAGCATTTCCTTCTCTTCCTTGCTCGGCCACAAACTCAGCAGACTGCATTCTTAAGTCTGGATAAGTGCTACCCTGCACAATAGGAAAGAGTGTTTGAGAATAGCCGTAAAGAGGTTCGGTATTATCAAAATGATTGATACAGCGCTTGAGCCATCGGTGGGTCATGTGCATCGAATCTTCGGCATATTTTTTATCACAGGGATATGGCGTACATTCATCAAAAGCCATCATGATATCCGCACCAATTACCCGCTGCACATCCATCACGTTTTCTGGTGTAAAATCATGTTTTGAACCGTCAATATGTGATTTGAACATCACTCCCTTTTCCGTGATTTTGCGATTGTCACCAAGAGAATAAACCTGATAACCACCACTATCAGTTAATATAGGGCGATCCCAACCATTGAATTTGTGAAGTCCTCCAGCTTGCTTGATTACATCCAATCCCGGTCTTAGATACAAATGATAGGTATTCCCGAGAATAATTTCCGCATTAATGTCTTCCTTGAGCTCGCGCTGATGAACAGCTTTCACGGTACCAGCCGTACCAACAGGCATGAAAATAGGGGTTTCGATATTTCCATGATCAGTGGAGACTACACCTGCTCGGGCTTTGGACTTTGGGTCGGAATGTTGTAAGGTAAATTTCATAGAAGCGCAAAAATAGTTGGCTTGTTATGAATATCCCTATCTGGTTCTATCTTTACTGCTTAATCAGTCATTTTGGCCTACCTGTTTTACTTCGTTTTGTTACTACATTCAGTTCTGATTATTAAAACCGCCTGGCCGTTTTTCAGAAAGGAGACCACAAGTTCTCAAAATAACAAACCACCGTTTACTATCATTATCTGTGCACATAATGAGTTAGAAAACCTTAAAATTCTCATTCCACAATTACTCATTCAGAATTATCCCAATTTCGAAATCATAGTAGTCCTGGACAGATGTACCGACCATTCTCTCGACTATCTTCAAAACCTGAAAAACAGTGAACTGAAAGTCTTACCAATTGAAACAATTCCTGATTATTGGAATCCCAAAAAATATGGACTTAATGAAGCTATTTCATTGGCTAAAAATGATTGGCTTTTACTTATAGATGCGGACTGCCTTCCCCCATCAATCAATTGGATTGATTCATATGCAAAACTTGCATCCCCCAATAAAGAATTAATCTTGGGTGTGGGAGCATATCATGAAGAAAAGCATCTTGTGAGTCAGTTAACCGCTTATGAAACCTTCCAAACAGCTTGTAAATATATCTCAGCAGCTATGTCGGGTGCACCCTATATGGGTGTTGGAAGGAACATCGCCTACAGAAAATCGGCTTTTAAGCGTAAAGGAGGCTTTGATGGGTTGGAAAATATCATAGGAGGTGACGATGATTTATTGGTACAAAAGCTTGCTACCACTGATAACACGGCTGTTAATTTGAAGCAACATTCTTTAACCTATTCCTCTCCAAAACGTACATGGAAAGGGTATTTGAATCAAAAGACGAGACATTTGTCTGTAGGGAAGCATTACAAATCCGTAATAAAATTTAATCTAATGGTGCAATCAATTGTTCATGCATTGGTATGGTTGAGTTTTATATATTTACTGATCTTTTTATCAGCACCGATTGTTGTTATTGGATCATTTGTAATTTTGATGGTGATAAAAGGACTAATTTACAATAGAATCAGCACCAGGTTGGGACTTCCCTTTCACATGTCTGTTTATCCGATATTAGATTTTGTGTACGCGTTGATTTTACCCCTGTTAGGTGTCAGGGCAAATGTTATTAAAAGAATTACATGGAAGTAAAAAGGCAGTTTTCAGAAAAAGCCCTTCAGGATTTCAAGCTAATAGATAGAGCCACATTAGAAAATGATGAATCAGCTTTTGCCGATCTGATGAGCAGATATAAAAAGCCGGTATATCACATGATTCTGAAAATGGTTAGAAATGTGGATGATGCCGAGGATCTGACCATTGAGGCATTTGCCAAGGCATTTAAAAATTTAGCGCGATTCAAAAAAGACTATACCTTCAGTACTTGGCTATTCAGGATTGCTACGAATAATGCCATTGACTTTATCAGAAAGAAAAAGTTGGAGACCTATAGCCTGAATACTTCATTTTCAGATGACAATGGAGAAGCTGTAACCATAGATGTGCAAGACAGTGACCGAACTCCAGACGAAGAAGCTATCAATACTCAGAAAATAGAGTTGGTGCGTATGTTCGTGACCAAACTCCCTGCAAAATACCAGCGGTTGGTCAAACTTCGATATTTTGATGAACTTTCTTACGAAGAGATTGCGAAGGAACTTGATGCACCTTTAGGTACTGTAAAAGCGCAATTACACAGAGCCAGAGAATTGATGTACGAGTTGGTGAAAGACAAAAAGAAACACATCTAATGAGTAATGGAGCACAGGTGATTTACACCTACTTTCCTGATCTCACAGAAGATCAAAAAGCAAAATTCGAAGCTCTTGAGGAATTATATGCCGATTGGAATGAGAAAATTAATGTCATTTCCAGAAAGGATATCGAGCAATTGTACCTACGCCATGTTTTGCATTCATTGGCAATAGCCAAAGAAATAACTTTTGAACCCGGCACCAGGATTTTGGATATTGGGACTGGAGGTGGATTTCCCGGCATTCCATTGGCTATTATGTTTCC
>JAUIAO010000018.1 GCA_030425425.1 Bacteroidia bacterium
GTTGTTTAATTATTTTGTGAAGTTGAATTTGGTACCAACTTCATTGCTCAACCGACTAAGATATGGCCAATCCTAAGTTGTCTGTTCTGTTATCGGCATACAATGCTGAGAAATATATCAGGAAAGCTGTTGAAAGTATTTTAAATCAGACTTTTACAGATTTTGAGTTATTGATAGCTGATGACCGGTCAACAGATACCACAAGATCTGTGATAGATTCATTTTCTGGTGATAGTAGAGTAAGAATTCTTCATAATGAAGTCAATCAAGGAAAAACAGCAACAATAAATCGTCTGTTTCAGCAAAGTTTGGGCGAGTATATCACGATTCATGATGCAGATGATATGTCGTTAGAAAATCGTTTTGCAAAACAAATGAACATGCTTTATTCAAATTCTGATTTGATTATGTGTGGTTGTAGTTTCATGTCTTTTTCTGACGGTGGTTTTGGAGCTGAAGGAATCATGGATGATGATTATGGAAGGATTCAAAAGCACATTTTGACGGAATCGCAGTTTCATGGTCCAACTATGATTTTCAAAAAGGCAGTGATTGAGGATCAGTTGAATGGAGAATTGCTCCGTCCCTTTTTTGAAGATTACAATGAGGACTGTGATTTGGCTATGAGATTAATTGAGCACGGTCGTTGTGTTAACTCCAGAGAAGTGCTTTATAATTACCGAATTAGACCTGATTCACTTTCCAAAACAATCACCCCGAGAAAAAAAAGTTTATATCCACTTTTGGTTCAATTTCACCATCAAAGAACTGTTGAAGGTGCTGATAGCTTACAGCGAGGAAATATTGATGAGGCAAACAAAATATTAGAAAATATTCTGCGCAAAAATTACTCCGATGAGTCGAAAATTTTCCGGGAATCAGCACAATTTCTTATGTATTATGATTTGAAAAGAGAAGCCATAAAAAGTGCATGGAGGGCAGTTTTTGTGAGTCCTCTTAAGTGGATAAATTGGGGCACTTTGCAATATTGCGTTAGAAAATACCTGGTTTCATGAGAGTACTTCACATCGCAAATTGGTATCCCTCCAAGCAGCACCCTTTCAAGGCCTTATGGGTGAAACGTCATATTGATTCGTTACCTGTTGGCGTTGAAAATAAGATATATCATATTGAAATATCTAAAGGAAGATATAGTTACAAGGTAAGTTCAGAAGAGATAAATCACAGATCCTACGAGCTTAGTTTACCTTTCCAAATCTGGAGGGTAAATGAAATATTATACAGTGTTATTTTAATTTATGTATTATTCATTCGTGAACGAAGGTCCGGATATAACATTATCAATTTTCATATTGCTTATCCATTGCTTCGATATTACAACCTTATTCGTGCTGTTCTAAAAGTGCCAACAATTGTCTCTGAACATTGGAGCGCATATCATTATCATTTCAACCTAAAAGGTTCGGGTAAACTGAACCCTATTAAAAAAATTTTCAGTCACAGTATTCCGATAATAACAGTTTCAAAATCTCTGGGTGATGATATCAAGAATTTTTCTGGTTTTGGTTTCAAGAATTACGTTCTTCCAAATATTGTTGATCGTAATATTTTCAAACCTTTGAAGAACTCACAGAAAACTTCATCGGATCAGTACTTTCTAATGGTTAGTCAATGGAAATCCCCAAAATTACCTGTGATTGCAATTGATGGTTTTTTGAAATTCGTAGAAGATTTTCCGCTGGTCAAACTCCGAATTATTGGTTATGGCCCACAATTAGAAGAAATGAAAATTGCTGCTGCGGGTCATCCAAATATTATTTTTCATGGGGCTTTGGCTCCTGATCTGATAGCTCAATACATGTCAAATGCAGTTGCATTGGTTCATCCAAGTGAATATGAGACTTTTAGTGTGGTTTGCGCTGAAGCTTTAGCTTGTAAGTGTCCGGTTATTGCCAGTAAAGTAGGAGGGATACCGGAGTTTGTAAATTCACATAATGGAATATTACTCGAGCAACATGACGAAAATACTGTTTATCAAGCCATGAAAAAATGTATGATTGAACCACCAGTCATGAGCGATTTACCGGATTTTTCATTAACCACAATAGGTGATCAGTATTATAGGATTCTGCAAAACGAAATTGAAAAAATTGAGCCGTAAAAATATTCTAATTGTTTCACCCGAAAATTGGAATCATATTTTTGTTTCTAAGCATCACTATGCGGTTCATCTGGCAAAACGCAGCAATAATGTGTTTTTTCTGAATCCGCCTTCTCATCGCTTGAAATCCACCGCAACTGATTACACCAACTTGTTTCAGCTTGATTACCAAGGATTTTGGCCAGGGTTGCGTTATATGCCCCGGTTTCTTCAGAAAATCAATATACGAAGTGTGTTTAACCGACTCCAAAAAATGGTTGGAGGAAAGTTTGATATAATTTGGTCTTTTGATAATTCAGTGTTTTTTGATTTTGATGCTCTACCTGATCAGGTTTTTAAAATCTGTCATATTGTCGATCTCAATCAGAATTTTCAGTTTGTAAAAGCAGCAAAAAGCGCATCAATTTGCCTAACATCTTCAACTCATATCCTGCAGAAACTAAAACTCAGCAATCCCAATTCCCATTTTATCAATCACGGTCTGAATATTGATTATGATGATGTTCAGGTGAAGTTGCCGGGAACTGGAAAAATCAAAGCCCTATATTTTGGAAACTTAGCAATGGCTTATCTTGATTGGGAAATCATTGAACAAGCTGTGAAATCCAGACCGGATGTTGATTTTATTTTTATGGGATCTAATCAAGAGAATTTTGATCTTACACTCAACCCGATGCATCAGTCAAAATTGAAACTGTTAAATGTGAAGAATGTGTACTTTTTGCCAAAAGTCCCAAGTAGGGAATTGCTGTCTTATATGAATGTTGCAGACCTGCTCTTTGTGGCATACCAGCAAAAATTTCATCGCGACCAGGCTAATCCCCATAAAATGATGGAATATCTGTACTCAGGCAAGCCGATTGTCGCCACTTTTACAGAAGAATATCAGCAATTTCATGATCTGATCCAGATGTCTGTTAATAATACCGATTGGCATAAAATCTTTTCAGATACAGTAGACAAAATAGATCAGTTGAGTGACGAGCAAATGATGGATAAAAGGAGACATATAGCTCTTGAGAACACATACGACGATCAATTGAACAGGATAAATGATTTGATCAATGGTTGACGTGTCGATTATCATTGTAAGCTATAATACGGCGACTATTACACTGGAATGTGTAAGATCGGTTCAGAATTATATGCTTGAACATAGCTATGAAATTGTGGTGGTTGACAATAATTCCAAGGACATTGAAGAATTGTCTCAGGGGTTGATGCAGTTTGAGAATGTAAAATTGATTCCGAATGCTGAAAACATCGGATTCGCCAAAGGCAACAATACAGGTATTGATCAGTCAGTCGGGAAATTTATTATGCTGCTGAACAGCGACATAGTCGTTGAGGATAACAGCCTCGACTTGCTGGTGGGCAAATGTGCCAAACTAAAACATCCGGCAGTAATGAGTCCAAGATTGAGGAGTGAATCAGGTGCCGCCCAATTGGTGTATGGCCCTTTTCCATCTGTTTTATTAGAACTGATCTATTTGCTTAAACTACACCGGATATTCAAAAAAATGGTGAACAAAAGGTTGCCAATCGAATTTACACCAGACGAGGTGTTTGAATTTAATAATGGCTTTTTAGTAGCAGCCTGCATTATTTTTCCGCGGATGTTATTGTCAAAATTACCACAGCAAAAACTGCATGATCAAATGTTTTTGTATGGTGAGGAGTTCATTTGGTTTCGGGAGTTTAAGGATATAGGAACAAAATTTATCTATGATCCCTCAATATCAATACTGCATTATGTGGGACTATCTTCAGAACAAGGTAAAAACTTCTACTTCAATCGGAAATACAACCAAATGCTTGGAGAGAGGACATACCTCAGAAAATTCTATTCAAAGGCATATCGCTATTTATTTTTTGCGATCAGACTGGTTAGGCTGAGGCTGGTAGGGTTAATAGATCATGAAATGAAAATGAGGTACCAGGTTTGCTTGAAATTATTAAAAACCGGAGTGTAGTTGGATCATGGAAAATCAACCCTTAGTATCGGTAATTTTGTCATTTTATAACAGCATGCGCTTCTTATCTCAGTCGATAGAATCTGTGTTAAACCAAGATTATCAAAATTGGGAGTTGATAGCAGTGAATGATGGGAGTACTGATAGATCTGTGGATGTCATTAAATCGTTCAAAGACACTCGGGTTAGGTATTTCGAAAAACGGAATGGAGGAGTTAGTAGTGGGAGAAATCTTGGTTTAATACACATGAAAGGAGATTTTTTCTGCTTTCTGGATGCAGATGACATACTTCCTCCAACTTCTTTAAGTTCAAGGATCAAGGAGTTTGACAGGAATCCAACAAATACTTTTGTAGATGGGGTTGTGGTGAAAATGGATGATGAAATGAAAGAAACTGTAGAAATATGGAACCCATCATTTCAAGGAAATCCTTTTGAGGATTTGGTTAAATTGACTGGGAGGTCTTTTTTTGGCCCATCCTGGATGATCAAAAAAAAAGAAGGAATTAATTATCACTTTCAGGAGGGGTTGACGCACTGTGAAGATTTACTGTTTTATTTGAAAGTATCCAGAGCAGGAGGAACTTACACTTTTGTGAATGAGGAAATTCTACATTATCGGGTACACGGCTCATCTGCCATGTCAAATCTCGATGGTCTTGCTAATGGATATCACATGGTATTTGATTGGCTTCAGAAACACGAGAATGGCGCATTGCCAGAAAGCTATAAGAAGAGAGCCAACCAGATCATCACCAGATCATATTTACGTACTTTCAACCTCTTGAAAGCCTTCACCAAACGAATCAGATAAATGCAGAAATCAAAAGTATCGACAATCGTTTTTGCTTATAATAGTTTTGCTGACCCTCTTTTTCAAAATCTTGTTTTTCAATATATCCGAGAGTTATCAAAAGATTCAGAGAAAGAATTTCATGTTGTCACTTTTGAACAGACTGAGTATCTGATTCCTGACAATGAAAAGCGTGTGATGCAGGGGCATTTTAAAGATAATGGTTTGTATTGGTATCCATTGGATTACGCTTATGGCAGGGTTTTACTATTAAACAAATTCAGGAATTTGGTGGATGCGTTCAGGATGGTTTGGAAAATCAAGCGAAAATATCAACCTCGTTTTATCCTCAGTTTTGGAAATGTGGCGGCTGCATTCGGTGCTTTACTCACCAAAGTTTTCCGATTTAAAAGTATCATTATACAATACGAACCACATCATCTTTTTCTGTTGGAATTGAACAGGTGGAGCAAAAATAGTTTGAAATATCAGGTACTAGCTTCTCTGGAAGAATTTGCCAGAAAGAAGGCGGACTTCATAATGACTGGGACGAGTCACATGATTCGAGACCTAAAGCAAAAAGGGACAAAAGCCAAAATGTTCAGAACGCCTAATGCCGTAGATGAGAATTTAATGAAGTTTGATGGTGTTGAGCGTGAGCGGATTAGAAAGCGACTAGATATAGAAGGCAAAGATGTATTTCTATACATTGGTAAGTTGGGAGAACTCTATTACGAAGAAGAGCTTGTAGAAGTTTGCGCAGCTCTGTATAACCAGAATTCGAATGCCGCTTTTCTGATGATTTCCGGGTATGACCATGGGGTACTTAGGAGTTGGTTTGAGAAATATGGAGTTCCAGAAGCTGCGTATAGGTTGCTTAACCCTGTTCCACATGTGGAAGTGCCGGGCTATCTGTCAGCAGCAGAAATGGGTATGGTGGCTATCCCACCTACTCCGGCCCAGAAATATCGATCTCCTTTGAAATCAGCTGACTATCTATATTGTGGGTTGCCATATCTGATTTGCAGGGGGATTTCGGAAGATGATGAATATGCTCTAAATAAAAAAGTGGGAGTGGTTATTGAAGGCTATTCCGAAAATCAAATTAAGGTTCACTATACAGAAATTGAAGATTTATTGCACACTGATAAAGAGCGTTTGAGGCAAAGGTGCAGAGAAGTCGGTTTAGAATATCGAAGTAGGGAAAGGGTAAATAAGACGTTAATTGAAATATTGGAACAAGGTTAAAATGAAACCAAAGAATAAATTGAATGTGTTTCGGCAATTATTTAGAATAGAAATTGATGAGTCTAGAATTTATGGGTTAGATGTTTTAAGAGCTATTTCAATATTTTTTGTTGTTTTGGGTCATGCTATTTATTTGGCTCCTAAATCGACACACTCCATTCATAAATGGTTAACGGTCGATGGGGTATTGTTTTTTTTTGTTTTGAGTGGATATTTAATTGGAGGTATACTGATTAGATCTTTCGAAGATCACGTATCTGTAAAACAGATGTTGAATTTCTGGAAGAGGAGATGGTTTCGTACTCTGCCGACTTATTATTTAGTGTTATCCGTAATTGTGATTATTTATTACCTTCAGAAAGACCGACTTTATGCAGATAATTATATTTTTTCACATTTTTTATTCCTTCAGAATTTTTTGATTTCAAGCAAATCCATTTTTTCAGTTGCTTGGAGTTTATCAGTAGAAGAATGGTTTTATATTCTTATGCCAGTTGTTTTTCTATTCTTAAAAAAACTTCTAGGATTTAATTCAAAACTATCTTTTTTGTGTACAATAATTTTATTCATTTTCATTCCTCTTTTTTTAAGAATGATAAGATATGATCAGCTAGCGTCAATGGGCAATTATGACTGGGATCATCAGTTTCGTAAAAGTGTGCTTTTAAGATTAGATAGCATAATATTTGGAGTTTTAGGCGCATATTTTAACCATTATCAAAAAAGTATTTGGAGTTATAAGTCTAAATTTTTGATGATAATTGGGATTGTTGGGATTGTTTCAATTCATGTTTTGGAATTTATTTATTTGCCAGATTTTTTAATTTATAAAAGCATCTTTTCGTTCACCTTAAAATCTGTTTTCACATTAATGCTGTTGCCGTATCTAAGCCAATGGAAAAATGGTCGAGGTGTTATTTATAAATTTGTGACTATAGTTAGTGTTGTGTCATATTCTCTATATTTGTTGCATTATTCCATCGTCCAAGAATTAATCATTCAAAATCTGTCAATAACTAATGATTCGTCTATTATCAATAATTCATTTATTGTGATTAAGTATTTTTCGTATTGGATTATTAGTTATTTGCTCTCCGTGTTATTGTTCAAATACTTTGAATTACCCATGACTAAGCTTAGAGATTACTTTTGAAGGAATGCGGTACAATTTTATTGTATAGGAATTATCATAGGATAGCGCTATTTTGAACTGATATTGATTAAATAAAATGATAAATGACAAATTCAAAGATTTATTAAGATTAGCTGAATCTAATAAGGAAAAATATCAAGCAGCGGAGCCTTTTGCACATATAGTTTACGATGATTTTTTTAATGAAACATTTTTAAATGAAGTTTTAAACGAATTTCCTGATCTGGCTGTAGTAGGTGGTCGAAAGTTCGAGGATAAACTTCAAGTGAAATTTGCTGGTCAAGGGGAGAAATATTTTGGCGAGAATACCAAAAGGCTTATGCATTTCCTTAACTCAGAACCATTCATTAACTTTCTTCAAGTTCTCACTGGAATAGATGAGCCATTAATTGGCGATCCATATTTTCTTGGGGCCGGTCAGCATGAAATTAAGAAAGGAGGGTTGTTAAAGATACATGCAGACTTTAACATTCATGATGTATTGAAATTGGATAGAAGAATTAATGTGTTAGTTTATTTGAATCAAGATTGGAAGGAAGAATACGGTGGACATTTTGAACTTTGGGATGAAACTATGGAGAAATGTCGTGAAAAAATTCTGCCACATTTTAATAGGCTTGTGATTTTCTCTACAACTGATTTTTCCTATCACGGTCATCCGGACCCTCTTAACTGTCCTGAGAATATGAGTCGAAAATCATTGGCACTTTACTATTATAGCAACGGTCGTCCGGAAAATGAGATTATTAAGGGACAAGAAATGCATTATACTTTATTTAAAGATCGAAAAGGGAATGATATTGACAAAGAAGCATTTAAAAGAGAAATTTCTTTAAAGGGGATGATTAAGGATTTTATTCCCCCTATTATTCTGAAATCAATTAGATATTTAAAGACAGGTACATATCAATAATCATTGGTGTTTGATGAATATTTGATCAATCTGCTTTTCAAATTCAATTTTTTCATTTCGGATTTTCGTTCTATAGTCATCGAATAACAATGTGATATTGTCATATTTCGCTAGAATATATTTGATTTTATCAATAATTTGTTGAGGGTTTGACTCGTCAAATTTAAACTCTTTACTTATAGGGATATCTGATTCATTTGCAGCTGATCCTTTGCGCCCTACAACCAAACAACAACCACAGATGGTCGCCTCTCTAGGTATTCTATCTTTACCCGGATGATCTCCGAAATCTATGTATACCTTACTCATTAGCATTGCTTTTCTCATCTCTTGAGGAGACATTTTGGTGAGTGCTATCCAATTCAATTCAGGAGCTGTGTCCATAAGTTGTTTTGTAATTGAAAATCCCTTTTTTGGATTATAAAGAATCTGATCTCTTCTGAGTTGATTTTGTTGACTAACATTTTCAACCAGAAAAATATCATTCAAGTAATCAGATAAGTAAATCCCAGAGATTCCTTTGGTCTTGAGGAAATCTAATGCATATTGAGATTGAGCTAAATGTAAATGGGCTTTTCTGTAAATTCTGTGGTAGCCCAATATCCAATTGTACAGTTGTCTTTTCTTTGAAGCATTTTTAAAGGTTTTGAAGTAATTGTCCACACTCAACCACCAGAGTACTTTTCTGATATTTTTTGTGTTTCGAAACTCTAAAAAATTAACCTCGGGTATTATGAGTATGTGTTTCTCACTATCTTCAATGGTATCTACATATGGAATGTTGTAATTGCTGAATTCTGGATGAACTGGATTTAGGTTATATGGGATATAATGCATAAAAACATCAAACCCTTTTTGCTTTAGCAATCCTCCTAATTGATGAAGTAATAGTGGTCCACCTGTAAAATGGGAGGATGCCGTTACAATGTAGATTTTGGTGTTATGTTTAACTTCTATCATAAGATTCCCTGGCTTTTTTCAGACTGGCGGCCACTACTTGGTGCATGTCATAGTATTTGTACTCAGCTAATCTGCCACCGAAAATAACATTTTCTTTTTGATCAGCTAGTAAAGCATATTTCCTGTAAAGCTGATTATTCTTTTCATCATTTACCGGATAGTAAGGCTCCATGCCAGGTTTCCAATCTGAGGGGTATTCTTTAGTAATCACTGTGTGTTTTTGAGTGCCAAACTCGAAGTGTTTGTGTTCTAAAATCCGGGTGTAGGGTACAGAAAAATCGGTGTAATTTACTACCGCATTCCCTTGAAAATTGTCTGTCTTTAGTCTTTCATGTTCGAATTTTAAACTGCGATATTCCAAATGACCAAATTGATATCCAAAATACTCATCTATTTGCCCTGTAAAAAGCACGGATTTAGCTAATTGATCTAATTCCGCTCTGTTTTTCAGGTAATCTGTGTTAAATCTAACATCAATATCTTTTACGAGGCTTTCCGTCAATTTATTGTACCCGCCTATTGGTATCCCCTGATACTTGTCATTGAAATAATTGTTATTAAAAGTAAACCTTAGAGGAAGTCTTTTGATTATAAATGGAGGCAATTCTGTTGCCTTCCTTCCCCATTGCTTTTCGGTATAGCCTTTGATGAGTTTTTCATAGATATCTATTCCTACCAGATTGATAGCTTGCTCTTCGAGATTTTTGGGTTTGGTGACACCATATTCAGCTATTTGCTCATCAATGATTTTTTTGGCTTCATCGGGTTTGTGCACACCCCACATTTGGTGGAAGGTGTTCATGTTGAAAGGGAGGTTATAAATTTTTCCCTGATGATATGCCAAGGGTGAGTTGGTGTATCTATTGAATTCCACAAAAGAATTGACATAGTCCCATACTGTCTTGTCATTGGTGTGAAAAATATGAGCACCATATTTATGAACATGGATTCCATCATGATCTTCGCAATAAGTGTTTCCACCAATATGGGATCTTTTATCAATGACCAGACATTTCTTGCCTTTTTTGGTTGCTTCGTGAGCAAATACACAACCATATAGCCCTGCACCAACAATCAAATAATCATATTGCATCGCCTGAAATTTGCTGCAATTTCTACATAATTTCAAAATGTGCTTTTAATTTCTCAAATTTCCTTGACTAAAAAGTCTATCCATTAGTCGATCTTTCTGATTGCTTTGTCCATTTATTTACTTACAACCGCATAAAGTCATTAGTTTTGAATCATATGAGAACAGTTGTAGAGTCTGATAAAAAAGGAATTAATCTGGGGCTAAATGAATTAATAGTTTATAAAGATCTTTTTTTGATTTTGGCATATAGAGATTTCAAAGTAAGATATGCTCAAACCTATCTTGGGTTTTTCTGGGCTTTTATACAGCCCGCAATGACCCTTCTGATTTTCACTCTTGTATTTGGGAAGGCGGCAAAGGTGGATACTGGTGAGATTCCTTATCCTGTGTTTGCAGTTGTTGGGATGTCTGCATGGGCATATTTTTCTTATGTGATGAGTCAGTCAGGTACCTCTATCATTGGTGCACAAAACATGATTAAGAAAATTTATTTTCCGCGTTTGGTAATTCCTATGTCCAAAGTACTGGTAGGGTTGATTGATTTCGTCATTGTTTTAGTTTTTTTAGTGGTGATGATGATGATATATGAGGTTCCATTTTCAGGAAAAATTGTTTTCTTGCCCGCTTTTTTAGTTATGAATGTGATATCCGCATTAGGTGTAGGTCTTTGGCTTAGTGCATTAACTGTTAGGTATCGTGATTTTCAGCATATCATTCCTTTTGCTGTGCAGTTTGGTTTGTATGCCACACCTATTGCATACCCATCATCCTTGGTTATAAAGTCACTTCCTGAATGGTTAGTGACCCTTTATTATTTGAATCCGATGGCTGGAGTAGTAGAGGGGTATCGATGGAGCATATTGGGGATAGGAGAATTGAATATTTATTCTTTCATTTCTTTTTTCATGGTGTTTTTGTTTTTTGTTTCAAGCCTCATCTATTTTAGAAAGGTAGAGCAAGTTATGGCTGATATTGTATAATTATGAGTGATATTGCGATCAAGGTAGAGGGAATCTCGAAAAAATACATCTTGGGTCATAAGCACTCATCTACTATTTCTGAAAGATTCCAAAGCATGTTTTCCAGAAATAATGCTGAGAAAGAGGAGTTTTGGGCATTGAAGGATATTTCCCTCGAAGTAAAAAAGGGAGAAGCGGTAGGAATAGTAGGTAAAAATGGTGCAGGGAAGAGTACCTTGTTGAAAGTGCTTTCCAGGATTACTCACCCCACTCATGGCAGGTTCGAATTGAATGGGCGTGTATCTTCACTTCTGGAGGTTGGAACAGGTTTTCACCCAGAGCTCACCGGAAGGGACAATATTTTTTTGAATGGTACCATTCTGGGGATGTCCCGTAATGAAATCAGATCAAAATTTGATGAGATAGTTGAGTTCAGTGGTGTCTCGAAGTTTCTCGATACTCCTGTAAAGCATTATTCATCCGGGATGTATGTTCGTCTGGCGTTTTCTGTTGCAGCTCATCTCGAACCAGAAATTTTAATAATTGATGAGGTACTCGCGGTAGGTGATGCAGAGTTCCAGAAAAAATGCCTGGGCAAAATGGATGAGGTGGCCAAGCAAGGTAGGACTGTACTCTTTGTGAGTCATAATATGGCAGCTGTTGGTTTATTATGCCAAAAAGGTATAATGCTTAATAAAGGAGAAGTTCATCTAGTTGGAGAAATAGACGACATTGTGAAAGAGTATAGTGTATTTCAATCATCTGTCAATTTTAATAACTATATCAATCAAGAAGTTCTTGAATTGTCTAAAGTGGATGGCTTTGCATTAAAGCATGTTAAGATCGATAATTTGAGCAATCCTGATTCTTTGATTTCATCCGGAGATGATGTGAGATTTTCATTTTTCTATCAGGCGGATAAAAAATTCTTGAGTCCAGCTTTTGCGTTAATTTTTCGTGACCAGATGGGAGTAGAAGTGTTTAGGCTCAGTACTAAACCAATCAGTGGGTACGAAATTGATCTTTTTAATGGATTGGGATGCGTATCATTAGAAATCAGAAAATTGCCACTTGTAAAAGGGAGTTATTTTGTAGATTTTGGATTTGTTAGAGAGAGAATGGAATGGATTATAAAATCAGAATTGCTTATACAATTGGAAGTTCAAGGAAAAGATGTTTACGGTAGTGGTTTAATATTAGATAGGTCCAGAGGGTTTATTTGGGTGGACCATAATTGGGAACATAGTAATGAATCATTATGAACGAAGAGCATTTAATATTTTTAATCTCGCAACCTCGGTCAGGCTCTTCAATGTTTCAGCAACTACTTGTTCAGCATGATGAGATTTGTTCAGTGCCAGAACCGTGGATGATGCTGTCTCTATTAACAGCAATATTACCTAATCAAGATAATGCTGGTTTTAACCGGAAGTATGCTCAGATAAATTTTAATTCATTTTTAAATAAATATGTCTTAAGAGATGTGTTTTTAGATCATGTTAAACAAACCGCTCTTGCTCTATATTCAAAAGCAAATACAAAGACATACTTTTTAGATAAAACTCCACGTTACTACCACGTAATTGAAGACCTGAGACAAATTTTTCCTAAGGCTAAGTTTCTGTTTTTGGTAAGAAATCCGATTGCTGTTTTTAGTTCAATTCTCAGTTACAATTTTCATGGAAATATTCAGGCTATGCTGAGGGCCCCTGATAGACAGGATGATCTTTTACTCGCTCCAAAGATAATATTAGAGCAATTCCACAAATACCCAAAGCAATCACTATTTCTTCGGTATGAAGAATTAGTTCTAAAACCAGAGCTAGTAGGGCAAAAAGTAATTGAATTTTTGAATTTAAAAGATAGAATGCCACTTAAATATGAGATTTCCGATGAATTTAGAAATACAATGTTTGTAGATAAAAAGAGTATTCATTTACATAACAAACCTGTAGATTCTTATCTGGATGCTTGGAAAATAAAAATTACCACACATGAGCAAAAAAATGCTTTGATAGATTATCTTAATAAGATAGATGATCAATACTTATCGACATTTAATTATGAAAGAAAAGTTTTGATTGAAGATGTAAACAAAATTAAGGTTAAAGCTGGTGTTAAATCAAGAATAAAAATATCAATTTCATGGTTGAAAAAATATATGATAAAAGATCTGAAGAGCTAATAGCTTTGATAATTCGGTCCAATTTTCGGAAAGATGGGATTGAGTTTTTTACGCCTGGTTCCTTTTCCCAGCAATTGGGTTATATGAATCGGCCGAAAGGTTACCTGATCAAGCCTCATGTACATCAGGTTATGGAGCGTACTGTCCACCTCACTCAGGAAGTTCTGATTGTTAAAAGTGGTAAGGTTAAGGTGAATTTATATACCTCGGATCGTTTGTTTTTAGAATCAATTATCGTTGAAAAAGGGGACGTTTTACTTTTAGCCAATGGAGGTCATGGATTTGAAATGATAGAAGATTCAGAAATGATAGAAGTCAAACAGGGGCCCTATTGCGGAGATGACGATAAAGTGCATTTTGAACCTCACAAAAAATGATTCCAGTTAATATACCTGAGATTGGGGAAAAGGAGAAAGCATATCTTCTCGAATGCCTAGATACGGGGTGGATATCCTCAGAAGGCCCCTTTGTTTCCAAGTTTGAAGAATCTTTTGCCTCCTATATTGGACGAAACTTTGGCGTGGCAGTAGCAAATGGATCTGCAGCTCTGGATATTGCTGTGAAGTCTGTGGGCATTACAGAGGACGATGAGGTAATTATGCCTACTTTCACGATAATTTCACCTGCTTTTTCAATTGTAAGGCAAGGAGGAAAACCTGTACTCGTTGATAGTGATAGGTTAACTTGGAATATGGACGTTTCGCAGATTGAAAAAAAAATTACCTCCCGAACGAAAGCCATATTAGTCGTGCATGTATACGGTCATCCGGTGGATATGAATCCCGTTATTGAATTATGTGAAAAATATAACTTATACCTCATAGAGGATGCGGCCGAGATGCACGGGCAAACGTATTACAATAAAAAATGTGGATCATTTGGACATTTAAGTATTTTCAGCTTTTATCCAAACAAACATATTACAACTGGCGAGGGAGGGATGATCCTTACTAATGATGAAAAGCTGGCTGGTAAATGTCGTGAACTCCGTAATCTTTGTTTCAATTCAAAGCGAAGGTTTGTTCATGAAGATATAGGATGGAATTATCGTATGACCAATTTGCAGGCGGCATTGGGAGTTGCCCAGCTAGAACGAATAGAGTCTATTTTGATAAAAAAACGGAATATTGGCAAACTTTATAATGAGCTGTTAGAAGATGTTGAGGGGATACAAAAACCCTTGCCCGCCACTGCTTACAGTGATAACGTCTATTGGGTCTATGGTTTAGTATTTAATGATGAGCAACACGGCCATCATGTGATTCAAAAACTCAGTGAAAATAAAATTGGAACCAGACCTTTCTTTTGGAGCATGCATGAGCAACCAGTTTTTAACCAACAAGGTTTGTTTTTGGGTGAAAGCTATCCAGTCGCTGAGCAACTGGCAAGATGTGGTTGGTATTTACCTTCAGGTCTAGGCATTAAAGAAGAAGAAATCAGGACAGTTGTGAAGTTTTTCAAAAAAGCTTTAAATAAAGTTTAGATGAATTTTGAGACATATTCCAAATATTACGATTTATTATATCAGGATAAGGATTATGCGAAAGAGGCCGCATATCTCATCGAACAGTATTCGGCAATTAAAGGGGAAACTCCAAAAAGTATCCTGGATTTGGGATGCGGAACAGGGATTCATGCCTTTGAAATGTCAAAATTAACCAATGGGAAAGTTCATGGAATTGATAGGTCAGTTGATATGATCGACAAAGCCAGAAATAAGTATTCCGATGAATCCTTGCTGAATTTCACTGAATCTGACATATTGGATTTTCAATCCGACGAACGTTTCGATTTTGTCATCTCAGTGTTTCATATTTTGAGTTATCAAACTTCCAATGATGCCTTCAATCAATATTTCAAAGTGGCGGCTGATCATTTGAATAAGGATGGGGTTTTTGTATTTGATTGTTGGTATGGGCCTTGTGTTTTAAATATTAGACCTGAAACACGATTTAAAGTTTTTGAAAGTGATCAGATCAAGCTGAAAAGAGCGGCATTACCAGATTTGAAATTTCAAGAAAATCTAGTAGATGTTAATTATGATATTTCCATTTTGGAAAAGTCATCAGGTCATTTTACTGAGTTTAGTGAACTACACCCAATGAGATATTATTTCATGCCTGAGATCAAAATGATGTTGAAAAAACACAATTTGAAATTGCTTAATGCAAAAGAATGGATGAGTGACCAAAACCTTAGCGAAATTACGTGGAGTGCGTGTTTTGTGGTTTCTAAATAGGCTTTTCAATTCAAGGAATGTGAAGAAATAGTGCCAGATCATGATAAATATGAAAATCGGTATATGGTTGAATAGTGAATACCGGCCATCAACAGGAGGTGGCTACTCATATCAGCAAAAATTCATTGAAGAAATTGATCAGTATTGTTTCAGGCCCGAACTGAATGTTGTTTTTTTACAAAGAAGCTCCAAAAATCCAGCCAAGACCAATAAGGAATTATTGATTTTCCCACCTCTCAAATGGTATGTTCAAGGGCTTTATTGGTATACAATTAGATTTTTTAAGCTTACCAGGCTTTACCGATTGGCTAAGTACTTTCAAAATAAATTAACCAAGATTAACAATGATGCGGACATATTATTTCTCAAAAGGAATAAAATAGATATTGTTTACTATTTGTCACAAATGCAACAAGATATTTTGAACTTCCCAAGTGTGATTACCAATTGGGATATAGGGCACTTGAGCACGGGTGTTTTCCCCGAATTTATTTTGAATGGCAAGTTTGAATATCGAGAAAACTGGTATCAGAATGCATTGCGAAAAGCCATCAAAGTGATAGTGGAATCAGAAGCAGGAAAAGAGGAACTTGTGAGGTTTACGGGCATATCCAAAGAAAGGGTAGCTGTTGTTCCTATTTTTGCAGGCGGAGTTACCAAAATAAGAGTGTCAGAGAATGAGCAAAAGAAAATCGTCAATCGATTCATGCTTGAAAAAAACAAATTCATTTTATATCCTGCCCAATTCTGGCCACATAAAAATCATTTTAATTTAATCAGAGCTTTTAACAAACTAAGAAACAAATTCCCCTACCTTAAGTTAGTTTTTTCAGGTTCTGATAAAGGTAATTGGGATTACTTACGGCAGGAAATCCAAGATCTGGGTTTGACAGCTTGTATTTTGAATTTGGGGTTTGTGACAGATGTAGAATTACATACTTTGTATAAGAGTGCTCTTGCCTTAATAATGCCAACATTTCTTGGACCTACCAACATGCCATTACTGGAAGCCAGAGCATTGTCTTGTCCTGTGATTTGTTCGGATATGAAAGGTCATCGAGAAGTACTTGGCGATGGAGCTTTCTATTTCGACCCCCTGCAACCAGATGAAATTGTACACTGCGTTGAGCTTATCATGGATGGTGATAAGCGAGAGGATTTATTAGAAAAGGCTGATTATTTGGAAAGTAGTTCTAATTTCAATTCGACGATAGCAATCCGAGAGTTGGAAAAAAGTCTTATATCTGTTCTCTCGTTGCGGCGATGTTGGGGCTCTTTTGACGCTATTTCATAGTTTCATTGTGCATGAAATAATCAGTTATGAAATTAACTAATCAATTACTCCTGATCATATTTTGTTTACTGGCTAGCCCAGTGATTGCCCAGGATGTTGATTTTGAGGTGAGTTCTCCTGTCTGTATAAATGAAAACATTGCTCTAACCAATCTCTCCCCATCTGTAAATCAGTACTTGTGGGATTTTTGTGTCACAGATTTATCAAAAAATCCTGTCATATCAGAGATGCAGGAGACAGATCAATTTGGTTCTATTTTCTCTGTAAATGGAAAAGAGGAATCAGGAGAGTACCATCTGTTTTTAGTTTCATTGACTGAAAACGCAATTAACAGAGTGGATTTCGGGGCAAATTTGAGTGAAAAGGGTTTGGTAGAATCTATAGGTAATCCAGGAAATTTATTGAATTCGCCCTCAGCTATTGAACTGGTTCAATTCCAGGGAAACTGGTATGGTTTCGTAACAAACTTTGGGAATAATAGTATCATTCGTTTGGATTTTGGAGGGTCACTTTATAATGTTCCTAGTGCTGTTTCTTTAGGATCCACTTTGTCACAATTGGATCAGCCGTCAAGTATAAAGTATGCTCAGTATAATAATGAGCACTATTTAATTGTGACCAATGGAAATTTTACTGGAGGTTTAGTTAGGATTAAATTAGGTAATTCAGTTACCAATAATCCTGTGCAAGAAACTTTGATTCCAATCAGTAGTGCCGACCGAATAAGAGGACTTGAATTGGTTCAGGATTGTGATACATGGTATGCATTGATTTCATCATTTGGGAATAATAAATTAATCGTTGCTTCTCTCACATCAGATCTTAGCCTAAATCAATTGGATCATGAATATGACCTGACAAGTCCGGTGAATTTATCAGCCATATCTGAGGCAGGAAATCATTATTTTTTTGTGCAGTTAAGAGGAGGAAGCATCAGAAGGATAGATTATGGGGATAATTTCTCAACGAAGGGCATAGTTCATGATCTTGGAACAATTAGTACTGAAGGAAATGGTTTATTCATTGCTTCTTTTCGGGGTGAGTTTTTTGGATTTTCTGCCGCTTATAATGACTCAAAGCTATCTCGCTTATCATTCGATAATAATTGTAACTCTTCTTTTATTACAAATGATAGTTTTACTCCGACAGACATGAAGTTCAATCAATCTGGAGAATACCAGATCAGTCTGACGAGATATGAAAACAATTGCCCTCTTGGAACCATAACCAGGCGGATTAGTGTAGTGGATTTGCCTCAGGCCAGCATTCAGGTCAGTCCAAATGTATGTATTGAAACAGCGAGTGTCTTTACAGCTGGGGGTACAGATGGGACGGTAGACTCATATCAATGGGATTTTGGAGATCAGACGACAGGTTCAGGACAAGAGGTATTGCATCAATATGAATTATCGGGGAATTATACAGTAGAGTTGAGAGTAGAATCTGAAGTAGGGTGTATCAATACTACTAGTCAGGAAATCAGGATGTATGAACCACCACCATCATCGAGTTTTACGGTTCCACCAGGCGACCTTTGTAGCTACAGTGATTTGATGTTTACCAATACAATGGATGTAGCAGGTCTAGAAGATGTCATCGAATACCATTGGGATTATGATGGAGAAGGAAGTACATCGGGTAGAGATGGGCATTATCAGTTTACGACTCTGGGGACGAAGCAAATAGACCTATATGCAAGTATTCCGGGTTGTACGACCTCAGTCACTAGCCAGACAGTAGAAGTATTGAATGAAGGGTTGGATGTGGCGATAGACTATGGTCATAATTGCCGCGGTGATTCTGTAATATTCGAGCAAACAGTATTGGCTGGATCAGCGACGACCATAACAAGTCAGATGTGGGATTTTGGAGATGGGAATATATCAGAAAACTCCAGTCCCATACATAGTTACACCTCAGAGGGGGAATATGAAGTTGTTTATCATCTTCAGACTGCAGATGGCTGTAATATTGAATCAAGAAAAACCATCATTATTACCTATCAGGAACCAGTGGGAGTAGAGCTGAGTGATAGTGTTCAGAATGTCCCAATTACCTTCACGGGAATAGATAGGACCCCATTAGATGATCAGGTAATCTCCTGGTCATGGGTCATAGATGGTTTGAGTGGAGAAGGGCGAACACAAACAAGAAGATTTACAACAAAAGGAGAATATAGTTATACCTTAAGTGTTCAAACAGCGCAGGGCTGTGAGTATACCTATACACGAGACTTCATTATCGGAGAACCTACCATGCCATATGTTTCATTTTCGGTGCCAGATACGGTGTGTATAGGGGAGCAATTGAGGATAGATAATTTATCGGAAAACGCTAGTAAATACTATTGGGGTTTTTGTGATCAGCTAACGGGGGAATCAACCATCGAGTCATTGGATGAGCGAAGCACACTAGGGGCAGTATTTTCGATGAAAGGGACGGAATCATCAGGAGAATACCACTTATTTATAGTGTCTTTTACAGGAAATCAGATCAATCGGATAGATTATAAGGATCAACTCGATGATCAAACGGCGATAGTGTCACTTGGTAATATTGGAGGAGTTTTAAATTCACCATCAGCGATAGAGCTGGTTCAGCAGGGTTCAAACTGGTATGGTTTTGTGACCAATTTTGGGAACAATAGTTTAATAAGACTAGAATTCGGGACATCATTAACTAATACTCCTCAGGCCCAATCGTTGGGCAATATCGGAGGACTTTTGGAGCAACCGGTATCAGTTGATTACATAGAGGAATCAGGTCAACATTATCTTATGGTAGCTAATGGAGGTAACACTGGGGGCGTGGTATTGATTGAGTTTGGATCACAACTTCAAGGATCTCCACAGGGTCAGCGCTTGCTATCCATAGGAGGGGTATCCCGCATCAGAGGATTTAGTGTGATCAAAGATGAAGAGCAGTACTATGGATTGGTATCTTCCTTTGGGACCAATGAGGTAGTAAAAGTGAGTCTTTCGGGTCTGAAAGAAGAGTTTAAAGCACAAACAAAACAAAGTATACTGGCACCTGTGAATGTAGACCTGATCGAGGAGTTTGGGAGATATTATGGTCTGGTGCTACAGCGGAATGGAGGGCTATACAAATACAGCTATGGAGAGTCACTATCCAATGAAGCTACCCGGACGAGTCTTGGCCAGATTGGTCAGGATGGTAATGGGTTGACATTTGGGGAATATCGGGGGACGGTCTTTGGGATTGCATCCCGAAACAATTATTCACAGATTAGCCAGGTACGATTTACAGGCGACTGTGCTTCTTCACTGTCCAACTCTCAGGATGAAGAGCCCAAAGGGGTCAATTATCAACAGGCGGGTAATTATATTATCAAGTTGATCGCCTATGACGATCAATTTGTCAAAAAGGAGCTTTTAATGCAAGTGTTCGTTAAGAACACTTTAGCTAAACCACTTTCTTTCACCACCACCAACATAGAGTGTGCTACCTCAGAAGCTACTTTTCAGGTTGAATCTATCGATGGAGATTTTACAGGTTATACATGGGATTTTGGCGATGGGGGAGTGGCAGAGGGAGACAATCCCACTCATAAATTCAATGATTCTGGGTTTTATGATGTAACTGTGACCGGATCGAGCCCCAATGGATGTACCAATTCGGAGAGGCGGGAAATCAACATCTTCGCAAGTCCACTCGATCCTGATTTTGACGTGATTGCCAGTCAGTTTTGCACTGAGCAAGACCTATTGTTTGTGAATAAAACCAATGAATCTGGTTATGATCCGGATGTTATAAATTACAAATGGACTGTAAATAGCGAGGAGTATACAGACAAGTCTCCATCCATCGTTTTTGATAATTCGGGACAATACAATGTTTCGCTCATTGTGGATATTCCCGGATGTGTTTCTGACCCGGTAGATACATCTTTCTTTGTCGCAAAAACAGATATTGCTGAATTCAATTATAGCTCCGGTTGTGAATCCACGCCGGTGATGTTTGATAATCTGGTGACCAATCCTGACCTTAGTTTCACTTGGGATTTTGGCGATGGATATTCCAGCTCATCATATGAGCCAGAGCATTTCTATGACGCTTCAGGAACCTACGATGTTACTCTTACTGTCCAAAATGATGAAGGATGTATCAATACACAGGAACGTGTTGTTCTCGTGGATGCTCTGCCTGCGACTGATTTTACCTACGGATTCACCTGTAGTGGAGATACCGTCTTTCTAACAGATATAACAGAAGTAAATAGAGCGGATGTCACTGGGTGGGAATGGTACATGGATGGTGCTGACGTACCTTTTTCCACAGCTAAAAACCCAAAATTCACCCCATCTCAAGCGGGGACATACGATATCAAACTACACACAACAGCGAGCAATGGCTGTGAAAATGAAACGACTAAACAGGTTGTGGTGGCTCAATCACCTGCCCCAATCATCCAGTTGAGTGAGGCATGTTATGGTGAAGTAGTGAATATTTCTGATGTGTCAATAAATAAGGATCTCATACAGTCTAGAAAATGGATCATTGATGGTGAAGTGCTGGATGTGTCACTTGCTGATTTTCAATATCTCTTCGCTACTCCCGGAGAGCACGAAGTGACGCTAACACTCACAAATTCAAACTTATGCATTAATAGTGTCTCTGCGATAATTGATGTTCCAACACCTCCATCAGTCCAATTTGTCATCGATGGTAATTGTAATAATTCCCCGACATATTTATATGATGAGACTGTAGAAGGTTCCCATGAAATAGTATCGCGTAGATGGTTTCTGAATGATCAGTTCCTGCTAAACGGACCAACAGGAGTTGTTGAAAATTACGATGTTGGAGAATATGAGGTGAAATTAGAAGTAATCACTACAGAGGGCTGTATGCATCAATCCTCCTCGATGATTAATATTTATTCTTCACCATCTGTAGAGATCATTGCTTCGAATGACTTTGGAGTACCACCTTTCGAATTAACATTTAGCAGTAATTCTCAAAATGCTACAAGCATAACCTGGTATAGGTCTGGGAAGTCCGTTTCTAATTCTAGTAATACGTCCATTACATTTTTGGAAGAAGGCGTCTTTGATGTTTGTCTGGTAGCAGTGAATGATGATGGTTGCATAGATAGTCTTTGTACTACTATTGAGTCAACCTTGCCTGAAGTTGATTTGATTATAGAGAGTATAGAATTGGTTGAAGGAAATAACGGTGGTCAGGTATTTTTGGATGTATTGAATGCAAGTAACCTTCCTATCGAAAACTTCGAAGTGGAAATTTTACTGGAAGATGATTATTCACTCATAGAAACAGTGGAATCCAGAATCAATACAGGTGAAATTACCCCTATAAAACTGGATTTTAATGTTCCTGCCAATTCTAGTCTTGACTATATGTGTGTGAGGATTAATTCGTTTTATGATGCTGTGGATCAGAATGAATTGGATAATGAAGCATGTGTCTCATTAAAAGAAAAAGAGGTTTTTGAACCGGCTTTTCCCAATCCGGCTACAGAATTCATTACCCAAAGATCAATCATTCCACAAGCATCTGATATTCATATTACTCTACTGGATATGTCCGGTCAAGTCCAGTATGAAGAGCATCTGGGACTACAGCCCGCAGGCCTGCTCACTTTCACCCTTGATTTGTTTAAGTTCAATGCGGGTACATATTTCTTGATAATCGAGCACGAAAATGGTCTTTTTCGTTCCCGGTTTGTTAAGCAATGATCATTATAGTCGGAATGCATAACAAATTCACTCTTATTTTCAGAAGATTCTATTCAAAGAATCCAAATAATTATTATTCTTATTAAATTTGTGGCAAATAAAATTTGGAATGAAGCTAAACTCATTACACTTAAAGCTGGACGAGATAGATAGAAGGATTCTGGAGATTCTTCAATCAAACGCTAAAATCACCAACGCTCAGTTATCTAAAGATATTGGACTTTCTCCTGCCCCTACCCTGGAGCGTGTCAAAAAGCTGGAAAATTCAGGGATCATCAAAAGCTACCATGCTACACTAGACACTGAAAGAATTGGGTTAGGTGTTCATACATTTGTACAAGTAACACTCAAAGGACACAATAAGAAAAATATAGATCTTTTTTTAGGCGAGATCAATCAAATTCCAGAAGTAATAGAATGTCATCATATCACTGGTTCTGGTGATTTTATATTAAAAGTTATTTCTAAAGACATTACATCCTATCAGCATTTGATGCTGGAAAAGGTGAGCGAGATTGAGGTTGTGGATAGCTTACAATCTATGGTGATCCTTTCTACTTTCAAGGACAGCAAAGTGATGCCTGTGCCAAATTCATGATAACTACGGATAGAATCATACTCACCGAACAACAAGTTCGACAGATTATTCGCCGAATTGCCTTTGAAGTATATGAAAACAACTTCGATGAAAAGAAGATTGTTGTTGTTGGAATTCACGATAAAGGATATCGCATCGCTCAGCAATTGGTAAAAGAACTGGAGATGATTGTGAGTGAGGTGAAAGTTGATTTGGTAGAGTTGAAAATTGATAAGGAAAATCCTGTAAGCTCGGAAGTGACTTTAAATGTACCTACAAAGCATCTTGCAAAAAGAGTAATTATCTTAGTAGATGATGTGCTAAACACTGGAAAAACGGTTGCGTACAGTCTGAAGGCACTCCTGGAGGTGGAAGTAAAAAAACTACAGATTGCAGTACTTGTGGATAGAAGCCACAAGCAATTCCCAATAACTGCCAACTTCAAAGGTTATGAATTGTCCACCACAATCGACGAACATGTAGAAGTTCGTCTGGATGATAATCCTGGAGTATATCTTTTCTAAGTGAATATTATAGGGATCGATTATGGAAGTAAAATGGCTGGCACAACAGCCATTTGTGCTTTAGAGGGAGCTCGGTTGAAAATTGTCCTCAGTCAGAAAAACCAAGATGCAGACTTGTTTATAAAGGATTTTATTTCGACCGCAGCATCAGAGTGTCAGATC
Source organism: Bacteroidia bacterium (assembly GCA_030425425.1). Classification (GTDB taxonomy): domain Bacteria; phylum Bacteroidota; class Bacteroidia; order Cytophagales; family Cyclobacteriaceae; genus Marinoscillum. Next base: position 23,913 of record JAUIAO010000018.1, read on the forward strand.
TTTCTGGATGCTCCTTTGAGCCTTCCTATAAAATACTTAACCGGTGAAGGGACGGATTATTTTTACAGAAAAGCTGACAAAGAAATGAAAGCCATGTCACCAATGTTTTTAGGTGGATTGACAGCAAGGGCAATTCAATTAAAGGATTGGCTAGAAGCATCGGATCATCAAGTATTGGAGGCTTATCCCGCTGCTGCAGCTAAGCGTTTGTCTCTTGAAAATCTGGATTATAAGAAGAAGGAAGGGGATATTGATATAGTTTCTGCTGTGATTCTGACTGAATTGGGCCTGGAATTGAAAACTAAGTTGAAAACGTGGCATGAAGTAGATGCCTTGATTGCTTATTGGATAGGAATACAATACCTAAATGGAAATTGTAAGACTGCTGGAGACCCGCAAGAAGGGTTGATCCATTATTAATCAATTCATGTCCAATATTAGAAATCTAATTTGTGCGATCTGTAACGATCTTTATACTCCTTTAAATCTTGAAAAATTCATATTTTATTGAATGTGGTGCATAAAATGAAGATTTAATAGGAATTCAGCGGGTTATCAAAGAATGCAGTAAAAGATGACCTTTTTTGGGTAAGAATTCATGGAGATTACTCCAATACCTTGTCAAGGGTGCATCCAGACTGCTCCCAGACTGCTCCCAGACTGCTTCCAGACTCCTTCCAGTGTTAGCAAATTCCATAGTGTTAGCGTAGTTTTGGTGTGCAGAGTTAAAGAAATGAACCATCTTAGATTCCCGTTTCTATGTTAATCGAAAAGGCATTTTTTAATGGTCAATCTTCGAAAAGTTCAATATACATAGAATGATGCCTTTCCTAATTTGATGACAGATTAATGTTTGTCAATCAGAAGATAACTCATAATCAGATCACAGACATTTAATTCTTTTAGAATCTAAAATCATAGGAGAATATGGACTCGATGGATAGGAACGATTAATGATCTTTGTATAAATCTGGTTTGAGCAATAGCATTTGCAGACTGAGTTCGAGGATTTCCCCCATTGACTTACAGTTTTTAAACGCCTCATGTTCATAGAACTCCGCGAGTTCTTTACCCAGATTTTTGATATTCTTAGGAGTGGAAATCACATCTTTTTTCATTGCATCTAGAAGATCGTCAATTCTCAAATTTTCTACTTTGAGCCTATTGGCCATCAATGTTCGTTCCTCTCTTTGATATTGTTTAGTAGATTCTGGAGTAAGCTGCTTGAGGCCAATCTGGATGATGGGGTTGTTCTGTTTGTAATATTGTGGTAGGTAGATTGCTTTTCTGCCCTCATACGATTGCTGATCAAAATCGATGGATCTGATCCGATATACCACTTCTTCAAAATCTGGTGTAATGTCAATTACGAAATTGTTGGAGTGCATGTCACCTAATAAGCGTACGAAACATCTTTCATTGAATTTCACAAACTCTTTAGCCAACCTAATCGCATTTAAAGTGCTACTTTTCAGATAAGTTTTGATAAACTGATCACCGGGCATACCCACAATGTGCTCCTCTATCAAAGTATCTTTGTGAACCAGATAACTAATCCGGTTTGGAGAAAGTAGATGTTCCAGCTCCAGTCCATAAATGCGTGATGCATCGGCATTTTTGATATAGAAATAATCAAAGTTGTCATTGATCCGATTGACAACCCGAACCCGAAATGGCTGAGTATTTCCATAGACACACAGGTCTACACGATCTATGAATAAATGATCGATAACCCCCAGATCTCCGTCGGCTTTCATGATAGAGTATACCTTTTTTAGCGAATCATGAACTTCATCCATGTCTGCCTGAGCGTAAAATACGGTTTCCCACAATGTGTCATTCCCATTCCGGTCATATAGCGGAATCCCATTGTCATATCTCAGCAAAGACTCATAGGAGATTGGTAGTGGGCTTTCGCGATCATACTTGTTGAGGTAAGTCCTAAGGTGATCGCTGATTTTAAACGGTACTTTTTTTTTACTGATAAGAGCCATTACTGAAGATGTTTTAAAAAATGTTCATGGGCACTATTGGCCCACTTTTGAAATTTGTCTTTCACCGGCTGATGATTGGAAAGGTAATGATACAGCTTTTCCATATCAAAATGTGTACTCGAAATACCTGCACCCGCTTTCTCTCCATCTATCGCATTACAGGCCTGCTCATAATGGCCTTCCACAGGCACCATGAGCACCGGTTTGCCCATATACATAGCTTCGCAAACAGACTCAAATCCAGCTGTGGTGACATAAGCTTTACAGCTCGCCATTTTCTCGATGAAAAGCTCATCATCCAGCTGATGAAAGGTAAGGTTTTCATCTATTTGGTAAGGGTTAGGTTTGTCTTTCATGTCCCAGAAGCAGTGAATAGGCTGTTCTGGAAATTTCTCATGAAAGGCTTCCACTTCCATTCCATACCCTGGATTCACCATATAGGCTAAAAAATGATCGGCTGTGGAGACGGTTATATTCTTGATTTCGTCTCTGAGCAAAGGTGGTACTACATAGAGCTTTTTCCTTGGCTGGTCCTCAAAGAATTGAAATGAAAGGGCCAGGATTTTGTGCGCTCCCAGACTCGCAATTTTGTTGCCTATTCGCAGAGAAATTTTATCAAGCTGGCGTTTTGGAGGGAAATCAAATTCAGGATGAGTAATAAGAAACTGATGAGCAATGCTGATGAATTTCGCTTTGGGGCGCTTTGAGAAATTATAAAGGCCACCCAGAAAATCATAGAAGTTGATGATGAAATCTGGTTCTGTATCATTGACAATTTCGTCTATGCGCTGAAGAGATTTCTGATATTGTGATGCCTGTAGCAAGGAGTATACAACCGTTCGGAATGGTTTTACAGATTTTTGATTTTTATCTGTAACGAAATTTGGACTGTCGAGGTGTGATAACGGAGCATTGATTTTGTCCAGAAAAAACTGGGGAATATTACGTCGTTTGCTTTTCCCAACGATCACATGACTGATTTCATGGCCTTCTTTTCTGAGGATTTTCGAAAGTGACAATGCCTGAGTCATATGACCTCTTCCTTCTCCTTGTATGATGAAAATGTACTTCACTGTTTACCCTGGTTTAGCATATGCCCATTTTTAGAATGTTAAAATTAACATCTGTGATTGTCTCATTAGTGTTTGATGGCACTAAATTCAAGGGCTGGACACCCAGAGGGTCAAGTTAGTGAATTAGTAGAAAATTTCAGTGTAAACTCCGTTCCCTCATTCAGCACAGACTTTACAGCAATAGAACCTTTGTGGTTTCTCATGATTTGCTTTGAAAGGCTCAATCCTATTCCAGAGCCACTTTTTTTCGTGGTAAAGAATGGAATGAAGATTTTTTTGAGTGCTTCTTCTTCAATTCCGGTTCCATTATCTTTCACGATGATCGAAGCTCCACCCTCTGGTCTGATCACTGTCTTAATCCACAGCATTTTAGTCTTGTTTTCTTCTTCGTTTTCTTCCAGAGCCTGGATCGCATTTTTCACAATATTGATCAGTACCTGTTCTATTTGTTGCTCATCTATTTCAATGCATAATTCCTCAGGAACATCAAGGTTCAGCTCAACATTACAGTCCTGAATATCCTGTCTAAGTAGTGTCAATACATGTTCGATCATTTCTCTGACACACACTTTGGATATGTTTGGTAAAGTGATGCGTGTCATGTTGCGGAAATCACTCACGAATTTGATAAGACTTTCGCTTCTTCTGTGAATGGTGTGTACAGCCATGTGAAAATCGCTGATTTGTTCGTTATCAATTTGGTTGATGTCCTGACCATTCCCCAACCATTCTTCCATTTCTGACTCCACAGTTCTTGCAAGAGAGGAAATAGGCGTCACGCTATTCATGATTTCATGGGTTAGTACTCTGATGAGGTTTTGCCATGCTTCCATTTCCTTTTCTTCGAGCTCGCTTTGGATGTTTTGCAAAGAAATCAGCTTGAATTCTTTTCCTCTGAGTGAAAGTTCTATGGCATAAACCGCGAGTTGGACTTCATCCTCATCTTTTCTGCTGATTTTCAAGAGATCCCTACCTCCGGTTTTAAGCGACCAAAGTGTCTGGATCAATTCATCGTTCACAACCTTCAGCTGCCTTACATTTTTTAGGTGCTTGATGCCCAATAGTTGCTTTGCAGTAGTATTGATTATTTGTATTTCACCATCCGGATCAAAAGTAATGATCCCTATTCCTACATGCTGAACGATCGTTTTGAGGTATTGATAACTCGCTTCTTTTTCTGCTCGGATTTCGCGAAATTTTTTAATTACGGAATTGAACTCTGTATACAGCGCATCGAGACTGCTTCCATCTTTGCGATCCGGGTAGGTGTGCGAAAAGTCATCCCATTTGATGCTTTGTAAGAAGCTGATCACTTCTCTATTAGATTTCTCCAGGAAATGATACAAGTAGTAACCTTCTATTGAAATCAGGATTAGTACCAATAGTTTGCTGAATGTATAGCTGTCTATGTAAAACAAGTTTGCAAAGACAAATATGGTCACACCGAGCAGCAGCAGTCTGCCAATTAGTTGGTATTTGAAGTTTTTAAAGTCCATATTTCTCCAACCTGCGGTATAGCGATGCTCTTGTTAATCCCAGCTCCTTAGCTGCTTTCGAGATATTGCCATTATGTTTATTTACGGCCCTTTGGATTACATTTTTCTCCACATCATCCAGGTTGAAATTATCTGCCTCTACTGCCGCATTATTCTCTGGTTTTTGGGAGAGGAAAAAGAAGTCATCAGGATTCAAAGTGTCTGTGTCACTCATAATAATCGCACGCTCTATGGCATGCTGAAGCTCACGAATGTTGCCTGGCCATGAATATTTTTGAAGCTTTTTGACGGTGCTCGCAGCAATGCTCGAAATCCTTTTTCTGTATTTCTGATTATAAACTTTCATGAAATGATCCGCGAGCATTGGTATATCATCCAATCGATCCCTTAGCGGTGGAAGGTGTATTTCTACTGTGTTAATCCTGTAAAGCAGATCCTGTCTGAATGTATTTTCGCCTACCATTTCATAGACTGGCATGTTAGTGGCGCAGATCAATCGAATATCGATAGATAGGCTTTGATTCGAACCTATTCTGGTAATTTGTCGGTTTTGTAATGCGGTAAGCAACTTTGATTGTAATGGTAAGCTAAGGTTGCCAATCTCATCCAAAAACAAGGTTCCTTTGTTGGCGATTTCAAATCGACCTGCACGATCTTCTTTGGCATCCGTAAAAGCCCCTTTTTTATGTCCAAAAAGCTCACTTTCAAAGAGTGATTCAGTGATGGCACCCATGTCCACCCCGATGAAAACACTGTCTTTTCTCAGAGATTTTTGGTGTATTGCTCTGGCAATCAGCTCTTTTCCTGTTCCGTTTTCTCCCAGAATGAGCACGTTGGCATCCGTGCCCGCTACTTTATCGATGATTTTGAATACTTCCTTGATAGCCTGACTCTCACCTATGATATTTTTAAATGCAAGGTTGCTGTCCTCCTGAAGTTGCTTACTGGTCTGCTTCAGTTGACTCACCTCCTTGAGGGATTTTTTTAGTTTGGCTGCACTGTTCAGGGTGGCGATTAGCTTTTCATTTTGCCATGGTTTCAACACAAAATCTGTCGCTCCCGCTTTCAATGCTCTCACTGCCATCTCCACATCTCCAAATGCGGTAATCATCACCACCACAGCTTGAGGGTCTTTGTCCAGGATCTGTTCCAGCCAGTAGAATCCCTCTTTACCAGAAGTGATGTCCTTACTGAAGTTCATGTCCAGCAATATCAGATCATAACTGTCATTGTTGAGCAAAAAAGGAATCTTCTTTGGGTTCTTCTCTATGAGCACCTCTTTAGCGTGTTTCTTCAGCAACATTTTAGCTGCTAATAACACATCTTCGTCATCATCGATTATCAGGATTTTGCCAAGTTCTTTGTCCACGGTTATAAAGTTTCGTTTGAATTGCCAGAAATAGTGCCAATAACTAAAATGCCCAATTCATTAGAATCAGGGACATTTTGAATTACTAGGTGTTCGTAAATGTACAGTAATTTACTATGAACCGTTCTTATTCGTACAGGAATTTGTAAGAGAGAAACGGCAAACCAACATCATAAGGTAGTTGTATTTTGAGCTTCTCATATTTCATTTGGGCAGTCAAATACTTGAGCTGTGCCTGTATGAATTTGTCTTGCTGTATGTTCAGTTTGAACAAATCACTTTCCCCATTCTCTACATTGAAAATCTCTGCATTGAGCAAAATCTCATAATTTCTTGCCAGTTGCTCATATTGATCCACTAAAATTTTATTAGTCTCTATACTCGCGTAAGTATTAGTGATCGTTGCCTGGATTTCCTGCTGGATTTGCAGCTTCTCAAAACTCAGGCTTTCCTGATACACTCGTGTTTTCTGAAGATAACCTCTCTCTTTTCGCAGATACAATGGAAATGAAAATTCCATACCTAGTTTATAGGAATCTTCCCAGTCCGGTGTAGCTAAGCCATCCATATTTATTGGAGCATCTATTAGTGAGTAATTCAGATTAATTTCTGGCTTAAAGCTTTCCTTGTTCCACTTTTCCTGATATTCCAATTGCTTCAGTTTTGCTGTTAGTTTTTGTATCTCCGGGTGATTGGTTACAGACCAGTTGAGTAATTGGCTAATTCCACTATCTGAAGGATGTACCCAAAGAGGGTTTTCTTTCATTGGCTTTGCCTTTTCGGAGAGTTCCAGTGGAATATTTCCTTTGCCCCACAGATGGATGGACATACCGAGTCTTGCCTGAATAAGTTCTAATTTAGCCTTTTCAAACTCTACACTTCTACTCTGGTAGGTGATCTTTGCCTGCACAGTATCAATCACAGCGGCTTCACCAAAACCATAATCTAATTTCGCTCTTCTGAATAGCTCTTCGGCAATCTGCATACTTTGAAAGAGCAACTCATATTGTTCTTGTGCAAAATACCAGTCCCAATATGCCTTGCTGATAGACAACAATGTTTTGTTAGTCAGTTTTATTTTGTCAGATTCCGCTATGTCAGCAAAGGCTTTTGCTTGTCTGATCATCATCCTCCGTTCATCTATAATCAATCCTTTGCCAACCGGAATACTAATCCCTGCAGTCATTTGCCAATAATCGCTGGAAGCACTGATATAGTTCTCATTATTTAGCTGGTCACCCTGATATTGATAAAGTTCTATCTTAGGATCAATTGGAAACCAGACTGGTACTTTTAGTACGCTGTAGAACTTGTCATAATATGTCTTATCCTTTAGCTCTTTTCTGCTGTATGATGATTGGATTTTTGGATCCAAAGCACCTTTGGCTGTCAGGAGTTCTGCACGTGCAAACCGATCTTGCAATCCTGCTTGCTGGATGATTGGATGGTTTTCTGAAGCCCATTCCAGTACTTCAGCCAGAGAAATGTAGGTGCTGTCTTGCGCCCTTGCAGAAAACACAAAAGCAAAGAAAAAAGCAATAGTCGCTACTCTCATTTTTTCTTTTTAGCTATTGATATTGATTCACCGTTCTCATAAATGCTAGGAGGGAAGCCGTTGAGCTGTCTCCAAAGCTCAAACCATATAGGCACATCGTTGAGCATAACCCATCCTTTTATGCCAGATCCCATACGCAGTTTATCGGGCCATGGTTCATCTTCAGGGTCTGGGGCTACTAATATTCTGAAATGCCCTGGTTTGCTTTCTACTTTATCTATTACCTGTACCACACCACCGAAAGTACCCACCGTGACATTGGGCCAACCAGAAAACTGCAAAGCAGGCCAGCCGTCAAACTCAATTCTAACTTTTCTACCTTCTGATATAAAAGGAAGATCCATGGCTTTCACATACATCTCAGCTGCTTTATCGTGCGTTTGTGGCATAATGCTCGCCACAGCCTCACCCTCTTTGATAGTCTCACCGATACCCGTTTTAATGGCTTTCACTACATATCCCGTTTGCGGGGCAATAATCTGATATTGCTGATTACGGATGACCATATTCGAAAATTCATTTCGCATTTTTGTCAGTGATGCTTCAGAGTCAAAAATATCAGCTACCGTGGCGGAAAGATTGGATTGTGATTTGGAAATTTTGTCCTGATACTCTGCTTCAGTGCCAGCAATGTTTACCTGAGCATTGATCAGTTCGGCCTTACTCTGTAACCACTTATTTTCCGCTGAAATCACTTTTGATTGGCTCGCCTGATATTTATTCTGGATTTCCTGAAATTTAGTGAGGGAGATATTACCCGCTTCATATCGCTGTTTGTTCCGTCCAAATACACTTTCGGAGTTTTGAAAATTGATTTTTTCGGCTTCAAATGCGATACTGTCACTTTGCAATTTGAGCTCAGTTTGTTTCAACTTATTCTTTACTTGTTTCAATTTCACCACTCTTGCCTGCTTTATTGCGGATAATTGCGACTCCAGCGCTTTCCGCTTGTTGATTTTCGCCTCTAGTCCGGATTCTTTTGCTTTGATCTGCTGAGAAAGTCTTTCTAACAGTAGCGGGTCGAAATATTTATCCTTGATTTCTGCAAGAGTTAAAATCGTATCACCTGCATTTACCAGTTGACCTTCACGCACATGCCATTTGGAAATTCTACCTGCTATAGCTGTTTCTATTTTTTGTGGTCTGTTTTCTGGGAATAAGGCCGTAAGCTCACCAGTTCCACGAATATTTTGCTGCCAGGGCAAAAACATGATTAATATCGAGATTCCGATAAATATCATCAGTACTCTGGCGAGTAGTCGCCCAAGACCCGGTGTTTTTAAGGTTCTGAGCGAATAGAACTGTCCATCTTCGAACAGGTCGTTGATTTTGTCATCTGATATATTCAACATCTTAATAAATGTTTTGCACGATTTTTTCGTTTTTAATCAATTCCTCGAACGGCATATCAGCTATTATTTCACCTTTATCCATGTAGATCACCCGATCCATAGCTGACATCACCAGAGGATCGTTGGAAACCATGATTACCGTCCAATATCTTTTTGGGTTGGTCAACATTTCCATCAGTCTGAGACGTTCGCTCTTTTGGATATTCCCAAAGAAGTCATTCAAAATCAATAATGAAGGATGTTTCGAGATGCACCTTGCAAGAATCATCTTATTGGTGAATGATGAGCTGAAACCTTTCCCCGCGCTCAATACTTCTGTGTTGAACCCATTAGGAAGCGAATAAATCTCTTCAGTCAGCCCCACCTGCTCTATGGCTTCTATGGCATCTTCCATCTTGGCAAAGGGTTTGCCTACCAGAATATTATCAAGGATGCTTCCCTCAAAAATGTCTTCCTGTGATACGTTCTTTCCGATTTTATCCCTCAAGAAGGTCATATCCAGGTCTCGCATATTGTACCGATTATAGGTGAGTATCCCTTTATAATCAGTATATATCCCCGCAATCGTGTTTGTAAGGGTGGTTTTTCCAGAATTACTACCTCCTGCAATACAGATTTTCTCTCCTGAGTTGATTTTCAGATTGATGTTTTTAATTGAGGCTTTTTTCGAATCTGGATAGATGTAATTTAGATCTTTGAGCTCTACAGACAATCCTCTATCTTTTAACACACTGTTTGGAATGTCTATTCCTCCTGTTTGTTCCAGAGGGAGGTCAGTGACATGAGCAATTTTGTCTACAGCTGTGAGCATGTCATAAACCACATCCATGTACATTATAATCTTTTCCACAGAGTTGAGAATCAATATGATGATCACTTCTGAAGCTACAAACTGGCCTAAAGTGATTTCACGGTTTACAACCAGGATAGTTCCTATAATCAACAACCCTCCAGTGACAATGGCCTTGAATAAAAGGACGTAAGCATATTGATTGATCAATACCTTGAAGTGTGTACTTCTGTTTTTAAGATAGTTATTGACGTTATAATCCGTTTTTTTGATCGGAAGTAAAGTGTTTCCTGAAAGTTTGAAAGAATAGAGGGTTCTGGCCATTTCTTCCAGCCAATAAACCACCTTGTATTTATATTTCGATTCTACTATGGAAGATCTAAGACCTTTTGGGCCAGTAACATAGAAAATCCCAATAAGGATGGAAACCAGTACCAAACCAAAGAAGACAAAGAATGGGTGATAAAAGGACAGCAGTAAAAGCCCGAAAATTATCTGAATCACACCTGTGGAGAGATCTATGAGCAACTTAGGAAGTCCTTTCTGTAAAGTAAGTACATCAAAAAACCTGTTCATAAGCTCCGGCATATGCAGATTTAGGACAGATTCCATTTTGATCCGTGGTACTCGAAATGCAAATTCAAATGCAGCTTTTGTAAAAACTCGTCTCTGTAAGTATTCCACAATGGTAATCTGAAAAACCTGCAAGATTCCGGTACCTAATACGGCGAGTATCACAAAAGTGATCAGTACATAAACCGAACTAAAGACCACCCCGCCACTTATTAATTCAATTGCTGCCTGAATGCCCAGAGGAAGTCCCAAGCTCAATAAACCGATCAGAACAGCATAGACATAAACATAGAAAATGTCTTTACGCTCCGCTGATAGCAGTTTATATAATCGATATATAGGAGTAAAGGTCTTTTTACTACTATGGGAGTTATCATCACTTACCAAACTCTGATAATCGAATACTGATAAGAAAATTACTTCGAGCTTATCAGTGCATGCAAGGTCAAAATCTGTAAGACTATTTCCCTGCCATTTTTCCGTTTCATTATCATGAATCCTCTGAAAATAGTATGTACTTCTCTTCTTGGTGATAATGACAGGAGATAGCTCCTTATTTTTTGCAAAAACAATTACCGGGGCTTCATGCTCTTTCATGAATTCCAGGAACCTGCTTTCTTTTAGGTGCTTTTCAAGCATGATCATTCCGGAGTTAGTGCCGGACTCAACTAGATCCCTGATAAATTCAGTTAACTCTTCATTCTCATATTTTCTGTCGAATTTTTCTAATTCGGCAATAGTGTCGCTTTCCAGTTCCAACTTCAGTAGGTCGGCGCATTCCTGTATGGTTCTGATTAATTGTTGGTTATTCATTTGATAGCGCTATATATCGTTTGCTTGATAAATCTCAAATTTTCTTCGTAAGGGTTTTCCTGCTGACTCATTTCAGTAAGAGAAGGCAGATGGTTTGCAAAAAATATCTGCTGGCTGGCAGCCTCCAGAGAAGTGCTGATCAGCGCCCGGGGATAGGCATAATCAGGGTTAATCTCTGAAAGTATTTTTGCAATTTTTTTACAAACAGACTTATAACCACGAAACAGCCCTTCTTTGTTATCCTCATCTACTTGTTTAGTGAGATATATTTTATCTGATTCAGAAATAACTATTCTGTGAAGTGCTTCTTCATCAATGTCAGGAAAAGAATCATCCCTGGTTTTTTTCTCTGTGATTATTTGCAAAGCAGAATCTAATTTTTGTTCAGGATCAAAAAGATTATGTGTTTCGAATTCAATTCGGTAATCAATCCAGGCCCAATACCAACTAATCAAATAGACTAATAATCGGTGTTTGTTCTCAAAATATCTGTAGATAGATGCTTCGGTCGAGTCAATTTCCAAGGATAATTTTTTGAAAGTAAATGCTTCAAATCCAAGCGAATCAATCATGTGAATGCTATGCTCAACAATTCTTTGGCCGAGCTCCGTGTTTTGTGGGTCACGAAGAAAGAGGTTGTCATTCAATCGCAATTGTAAGACTGCCATTATAAATTCAGTTGCTTTATTAAATAATAGTAATACTATTAACGAAGGTAGTGATATTAGGTTTACGATTACTTTGATTTCTCCTCGAAATCCTTATTTTTGATAACTATTAGTTCTTTTATTTTGAGTTTTTGGCCTTTAGGTCCAATCCGGGAGCGGGTTGGACTTTTTTTTTAACCTTTTGCCAGAACTATTATATGAGTGGTCGTTTTCGTACAGTATTTTGTTTCATTATTGTACAGACAAAATCTTTAGTTTGGATTGGGGAATAGCTAACTATTTATAAATCAGCAATTTAAAGGTATTGGCATCTTAATTGACAAAAGGGGAACGGACAAGACTAACCGGAATGGATCGAAAGATTGAAAAGAAAAAGTGGACGCTTAAAAGAATACTCACCATTGGTATTAGTGTGGCGGTAGGAGTATTCATAATCTATGCTATTGCGTCAGAAAGTGGTGGATCACGTCTCAACGTAGAGAAAGAAAAAATCAATATTGCCACCGTAAAGGAGGGAGAATTTCGCGAATTTATTCCTGTGGATGGCAATGTGATGCCCATCAAAACCATTCGCCTGGATGCAATAGAAGGTGGTGTGGTAGAAAAGAAATATTACGAAGGTGGAATTTTGGTGGATAAAGGTGATACCATTCTTAAGCTTTCGAATAATGATCTTTTGCAGAATTTTGTCAGAGAGGAAACTCAGGCATTCAGGCTGGTGAATGAACTGGAGAACACAAAGCTGAGCTTGAAAAGAAATCAGTTTGATTTGAAGCGTGCTTTGGTGGAACTGAATTATCAAATTGACGAAGCGAAAGATGCCTTTACCAGAGGGGAGCAATTGTATAAAGAGAAGATTATCTCAGAGCAGGAATTCCTAAACCTCAAAAGACAATACAACAGGTTAATTGATAATAGAGAAATCCAGATTGAATCTGCAAAGTTTGACTCTCTAAACGCCAGATTGCAAATCGCTCAGGCAGAAGCAACATTGGATAGGACCAGAGAGAATCTGGCAATGATTAAAAAGAATCTGGAAAACTTGTTTATCAAGGCTCCTATTACAGGCAGACTTAGTACGGTCAATGCCGAAGTGGGAGAGTCGATTTCTTCAGGTCAGAATATTGGACAGATCGATGATCTCAATGGATTTAAAGTTAGAGCATCTATAGATGAACATTATATTGCCAGAATCTATCAAGGACTGAAAGGGTCATTTGATTTTGCTGGAAAATCCTATGAGTTAGAAATTTCCAAAGTATATCCAGAAGTTGCGAATGGGTTGTTCGCTGTTGATATGGTCTTTACAGATACTATTCCCAATGGTATCAGAAGAGGACAGACGCTCCAGATCCGTCTTCAGCTTAGTGAGAACATTACGGCTATTCAAATCCCAAGAGGTAGTTTTTACCAAACGACCGGAGGAAACTGGATCTTTGTGCTCAATGATGGAGAAACAGAAGCTGTACGCAGAGACATTCGCCTTGGCAGACAAAACCCTCGATACTATGAAGTAATAGAAGGATTGCAACCTGGAGAAAAAGTAGTAGTCTCTTCGTATGAGGGATATGATGATAAAGACAAATTAGTATTCAAATAAAGAAATCGTAGCTAAAATCATAAATCATGGAAAACACCGAATCACTGATCAAAACGGAAGGACTAAAAAAGTTCTATTATACAGATGAGATCGAAACAACAGCACTAGCCGGGGTAAACCTGGAAGTGAAAAAAGGAGAATTTGTAGCCATCATGGGTCCATCGGGTTGTGGTAAATCAACTTTGCTTAATATCATTGGATTATTAGACAATCCTTCTGAAGGTAAATTTCACTTTACGAATCAGGAAATATCCACATACTCAGAGCGAAAGCGTGCAGAATTGCGAAAGGCCAATATCGGGTTCGTATTTCAGAGTTTTAACCTGATCGATGAGTTGACTGTATATGAAAACATTGAACTTCCACTGATCTACCTGAAACAATCATCTGCGGAAAGAAAGAAAAGAGTAGAGGAGGTGATGGAGCAGATGAAAATTATGCACAGACGCAACCACTTCCCACAGCAATTGTCAGGTGGTCAGCAACAGCGTGTGGCCATTTCCAGAGCCGTAGTAGCCAAGCCAAAGCTAATCCTTGCAGATGAACCTACTGGTAATCTGGACTCTGCCAACGGTCAGGAAGTGATGAACTTACTTACGGAATTGAATGAAAATGGAACTACCGTAGTGATGGTAACTCACTCACCAGTAGATGCTGAGTACGCTCACAGAGTGATTCATTTGTTCGACGGACAAATAGTGTCAGAAAACACGAATGCACGCGATAACGCTCTTGTGTAAATATTTTATCCTTTGGGCAAATCCGATTGGAGAAGCCCTTTTTTCTCTAAAATGGAATTTCGAATGAAAAACATTTTGTTCTTGATATTCCTCTTGTGCTCAATGAGTCTCAGTGCTCAGAGTGAACAGCAGGCGGAAAAGCTCTCACTGACGGAATGCATCAATACGGCATTAGATAATAATATTCAGATACAGCAGGCAGAGAATAATTTGATTGTGGCAAAGGCTACTCGCTTTCAGACCATATTTAATTATCTGCCGAGAATTGGTGCATCTGGAGGGTATTATATCAGAAATGGTAATTACTTTGACAATGCTGTAGATAGATTCATTACAGAAACTACCAGATCATTTAGTATGGGGGCAAGTGCCAGTGTAGTACTTTTTAATGGATTCAACAATAAGCACAGCCTCCAAAGTGCCGTTCATAACTTTCGATCTTCTGAGGCAAATCTGGATGGGCAAAAGCTAGATGTCGAAGCAAATGTGCTGTCAGCATACATGAATATATTGATGGATAAGGAAAATTTGGAAGTTTCCAGCCAGAGAATTGACCTGCTTCAGGCGCAATATGAACGAGCAGTAAAACGCGAGTCTGTAGGAGTAGGAAATCTGGAAGATGTGTATAATTTCCAATCTCAGGTTGCCAATGAAAAACTCAATAATGTAAATCTCAGTAATCAGTTGCAGAGCGATTACCTCACACTGATTCAGATTTTACAGCTTGATCCTTCTCAGAAGTATCAGATAGAAGAGTTTGGTGATTTGGATGATGTTGAACTCACAGCAATTGATAGTTACAGCGAAGTGCTTTCGGACGCCTTGGGTTTTTCTCCACAGCTGAAAAGTGCCAATTCTGCCTTTGAGTCTGCGAGATATGATTATTATTCTGCGCACTCAGTTTTTATTCCTTCCATATCAGCCTATTACGCGTATGGTACAGGCTACTCCTCTAATGGAGCGATAAACCCAGATAATGGACAGTTTGAAGCTGATGCAGATTTTACTACACAATTGGGGTACAATATCCAGCCCAACATGGGATTTGAATTCAATATTCCAATATTCACTCGATTCAATAATAGAACTACTTTCCAAACGGCCAAAGTGGGAATGCTAAATGCACAGCTGGATGTGGAATCAGCAAGAGTCAATATTACCAATACTGTTCAGCAAGTCTTTCAAGATTTGGTAGCGGCACAATCCACTTATCGAGCGGCACAGGAAAATCTATTGGCTTTGGAGCAATCATATGAATATGCTAAGAAAAGGTATGAGACGGGGAATACAGACTTCTACACATACCTTGAAAGCCTCAACAATAAAAACAACGCTGAGATACAATTGGTAAACGCCAAATATGGCATCATTTTCAGACAAAAAATCTTAGACATTTATAGAGGTCAGGAATCCAATGAATAAATCATCAGGTTCTTTTCATCTATGAAATAGAATCTATTCTGATACCTCAGCACTTTGTAAAAGTCCCTTGGAGGGATTTTTATTTTTTCTACCAATTCTAGATTTCTCAAGGGTCTTATGTTGAGTTCGTTTCCTTTTAGGTAGATCAATTGGTCATTCTCAACCTGAAAGTGGTTGATTCCTTTCTCTTCAATTTGCCTAAAAAAATTCCCAAATCGATCAAAAAAGAAAATCCCGTACTCAGCATCTGCAATTATTAAGAACTCCTGAAAAGCTCGCATACTCACAGGACGATTTATTTTCAAATTCAAAGGATTACTGATGATCAATCTTCGATTCTGAATATTAAATTTTTTCAACTCATTAAAGCCAGTCGTCAATATCCAAATACTATTATCCAGTCCGGGAGTTGCAATCGAAACTAGACCTTCGGTGTAATCGGTAATCTGATATAATTGCGGAGAGGTGTTGAATCTGTCTAGAAAATGGAATTGTTGCTCACTTTCTATATATGCAAAGATTTTGAATTTGTTCCAGGCATTAATTAGGGATATTGGAAAATTATTGATCGCGGAGAAGAGCTCTTTCTGATCACCATTTGAATCCAGACGATGGATATTTCCATTAGCTGTTCCTATGTAAATATTACCTTCTGGATCAATCGACTGTGCAGTGATCTTAGTATTTAGTGAAATAGATTTTTCATAGTTCCATTGCTGTGCCTGAATGCTAAAAGTGATTGCCAGTAGGCTTAAGAGTATGAAAATGAATTTAACCCTCATATGCCTTAAGCTTAACATCATCTTTCGATACTTCCAGATAAGTATATGAATTAATCCATTCTCCTAGGTTGAAGTAAACACTATTTTCTCCAATTGGTTCTTGTGTAGGTAAGTGTCTATGACCCATCACATAATAATCATGGTGTAAATTTTCCTCTACTGATTTGCAGTAGATCGGTAACCATTCTCCCTCTCCATTCAATTCAGGAGCTACAGAATGATCCTTGCTATGTTGGGACCAGGATTTGGCCAACCCTATTCCAATGTCAGGATGGAGCCAACGAAACGCCCATTTCGCAAGCGGGTTAGTGAAGATCTTTTTGAAGAATTTGAATTTTCTGTCTCCGGGCCCCAGGCCATCACCATGAGCTATGTGAAACTTGAAGTTCCCAATATCAACCGAGACTGGTTGATGAATCACAGGTATTCCAAACTCTGAAGGAAAATAATCTTTCATCCATAAATCATGATTGCCTGCGAAAAAAATGATTTCTATCCCAGCATCTTTCAACTCCATGATTTTACCTTGAAAGCGAATGAAACTTTTTGGGATCACATGTTTGTATTCAAACCAAAAATCGAAAATATCACCGACCAAAATGATCGCTTGTGCGTCTTTTGATATCTCATTGAGCCAGCGAATGATTATTAGCTCTCTTTTGAGGCTTTCATCTTTGGTGGGTGCACCAAGATGAAAATCACTGGCCATATAGACTTTTTTGTCGCTCTGTAATGGAGATAAATGGAGTTGCATAAAAAAGGGAGCTATCAGCTCCCTAATTTAGTGAATGTTGGTATTTCTTTATTCTTTGTCTTTGGTGTCGCCAGAATCAGATACTTCCAATTCCGATTCTTCTTTTTCCACCTCTTCTTTTACGCTGTTTTTGAGCTTATCAAGATCTTCTGGCTTTTCTTCGTCTTTGGCCTTATCTTCAATTGCTTTATCAGCTGCTTTCTGTGCATCCTGCTCATCATTGATGTTAGGATTGTTGGTAAACTGCTGATAAGTGGTCTCCTGCTCAAATGGACGCTTGCCGATCAAGCGCTCAAGGTCACTTTGGAAAATGATTTCTTTTTCTAAGAGCTCCTGAGCAATGATTTCCAATTGTTCATTCTTATCAGTCAAAAGGTTTTTGGTTCGCTCATAGGCTTGTTCTACCAAAGCTTTCACTTCTTTATCAATAGTCTCAGCGGTATGCTCTGAGTATGGTTTAGTGAAGTTATAATCAGACTGTTTGCTATCGTAGAAAGAGACATTTCCAATTTTGTCATTCATTCCATAAACGGTCACTATGCTGTAAGCCAGTTTAGTGATTCGTTCCAGGTCACTGAGGGCACCAGTTGAAATTTTACCAAAAATCAGTTCTTCCGCCGCTCTACCTCCAAGAGCCATACACATTTCATCTAAAAGCTGCTCGGTTTGATATAAGAATTGTTCTTTCGGCAAGTACTGGGCGTAACCTAATGCTGCAACACCTCTAGGAACGATACTCACTTTTACCAAAGGATCTGCATGCTCCAGAAACCAACCTGCTACTGCATGACCAGCTTCGTGATAAGCCACAATTTTCTTTTCCTCAGGAGAAATGATCTTGCTTTTCTTCTCTAATCCACCGATTACTCGGTCAATGGCATCCTGAAAATCTTGCATGTCCACAGCTTTCTTATCTCTGCGCGCAGCGATTAATGCAGCTTCATTACAAACATTTGCGATTTCTGCACCGGCAAATCCTGGAGTCTGTGCCGAAAGTTTTTTCGGATCCACATCTTCATTGAGTTTGATAGGCTTCAGATGTACTTTGAAAATCGCCTCTCTACCTACTATATCAGGCTTATCTATGCTTATCTGTCTGTCAAATCTTCCAGGTCTCATCAATGCAGAATCCAGTACGTCTGGCCTGTTAGTAGCTGCCAAAATAATCACTCCTGAGTCAGTAGAGAAGCCATCCATCTCCACCAATAGTGAGTTCAATGTATTTTCTCTTTCATCATTGGATCCTGGCATTTGGCCTTTTCCTCTGGATCTACCAATTGCGTCTATCTCATCAATAAACACAATACATGGAGCTTTTTCCTTAGCTTGTTTGAAAAGGTCTCTTACTCTTGCCGCACCAACACCAACAAACATTTCCACAAAATCAGAACCTGAAAGAGTGAAAAACGGAACACCCGCTTCTCCTGCTACTGCTTTTGCCAGCAAGGTTTTACCCGTTCCCGGAGGGCCTACCAGCAGTGCTCCTTTAGGGATTTTACCTCCAAGATTTGTGAATTTTCCTGGGTTTTTGAGAAACTCTACAATTTCTTTGATTTCTTCTTTAGCTTCTTCTAGTCCAGCAGCATCATTAAAAGTGATCTTCACTTTGTTTTCAGCATCAAAAAGTGCTGCTCGTGATTTGCCGATATTAAAGATCTGTCCTCCAGGACCACCGCCTCCGGTCATTCTTCTCATCAAGAACCAGAAACCAAAAATGACGAGGAACAAAAAGCCCCAATTAAAAAGGAAAGTGGTGAAATCTTCACGGTCTTCAACATCATATCCTATTCGTTGATCTTCTGGAAGTTCTTCCATTAATTCATCAAACTTTTGAATGAATATTCCCGGATCTACGATTTTAAATTTATAATGAGGCCCTCCACTATTGAGCATAGGAGACTCACTTTCCAGTTCGATCTTATATTTTGAGTTTTGTAGGGCTTCTGGTCTAAGGGTAACTTCCACCAAGTCCTGATTTTTAATCAAGACTACTTTCTTCACGTCATTGGCAAGCACCATTTGCTCAAAGCGCTTGTCAGAGATTGTAACCGCTGTATTACTTCGGCTGAAATAGGTAAACCCAAAAACCACAGCAATAAGACCAATAATGATCAGTAGCTGATAGTTTGGCTTATTGGGTTTGCCTCCCCCCATGATATTCTTCTGTCTCGGTTTATCCGCCATTATTTATTTAGTAAAAAGTTTAATTCGTAAACGCTGAATATGTTTTTTAGTTCAAATCTTCAATTTTGGTAGTTTTTGCATCACCCCATAACTCTTCCAGACCATAAAAAATACGCTTGTCTTTGTTGAAGACATGAGCTACTACATCTACATAGTCGATAATCACCCATTCTTTATTTTGCTTGCCTTCACGCTTCCAGGGATTTTGTTTGATGGCTTTATGCACATACCCTTCCACAGAGTCAGCAATTGCATCAATTTGAGTGTCTGAATTTCCTGAGCAAATAATGAAATAATCGGCGATTGCATTTTTGACTTCCCGCAGATCCATTACCACCACATCAGAAGCTTTTTTCTCCAACATTCCCTGTACCACCAAATCACCTAATTTTGTCGAGTTAATAGCCTCTTGTTCTTTTACCTGCATCCAGTTATCTTAATTATTAAATTCAAAAATACGAATATACATTGCATAAATACTTTGCCAAAACGCTATTTCTAGGTAAAAAGGTTGAATATCTGTCAGAATGTCAGAGCACCAATCAGATTTTGAGTCATCAATATCAAAACCAGCAATTGATGGAAGGTCATATAATCTGGGCCGATCACCAAACCAATGGCAAAGGTCAGCGGGGCAATGTATGGCTCAGTGAACCCGGAGAAAATCTTCTGTTTTCAATATTGCTCAAGCCAAATACTTTGCTTCCAAAGCAAGCTTATCTAGTTAATATCGTGTCTGGTATCGCAGTAATTGATTGTTTAAACCAAATGTTTGAAGCTACTTTCGAGTTGAAATGGCCGAATGATGTTTATGTGAATGATCAAAAGATTGCGGGTATTCTAGTGGAGACATCCATAGAATCTGGAAGAGTAGGTGCAGCTACAGTTGGGATCGGTCTGAATGTCAATCAAAAGCATTTCTCAATACCAACTGCTACTTCTCTTTATATATTGAATGGTACTACTGCAGATCGGGGAAGTATATTGGAGCAGTTGATTATTTCTCTGGAGAAATATTATCTGATATTAAAGAGCGGGGCAATTTCCAGATTAATTTCTGATTATTATAAAGTGATGAGGTGGAGAGGAGAACTTCACACTTTTGAAGCCGATAGAGAGCGTTTCGAAGGTGAAATCATAGGTATAGATGATACCGGAAGATTACTTATTCGAACCAATCAGAAGGTTAGGCGGTTTGATGTCAAAGAAGTCAAATTCCTTTATTAAATCCGAAAACATTTAATTAACTAATTTTGCCCTCCGAAATACAAAAATCATGAGTGAACAGACACTAACATTTAAAGTAAAAGACATTAATCTGGCCGAATATGGCCGAAACGAAATCAAACTTGCAGAAGCTGAAATGCCAGGATTGATGGCATTGAGAGAGGAATATGGTGCAAGTAAACCCCTAAAAGGTGCAAGGATTGCTGGCTGCCTACACATGACTATCCAAACTGCCGTTTTAATTGAAACATTGAAAGAATTAGGTGCAGAAGTAAGCTGGTCTTCATGTAATATATTCTCTACTCAGGATCATGCCGCTGCAGCGATTGCAAAAGCGGGCATTCCCGTTTTTGCCTGGAAAGGAATGAACGAAGAAGAGTTCAACTGGTGTATCGAGCAGACTCTATTTGCATTTGAAGATGGTAAGCCGCTGAACATGATTCTTGACGATGGTGGTGATTTGACCAATATGGTCTTAGATGAATACCCAGAATTGGTAGAGGGGATCAACGGACTTTCTGAAGAAACCACTACAGGTGTTCACAGACTTTATGAAAGAATGAAAAACGGCACACTACCAATGCCTGCCATCAACGTGAACGATTCTGTAACTAAGTCGAAATTTGATAACAAATACGGATGTAAAGAATCATTGGTAGATGCGATCAGGAGAGCAACAGATTTGATGTTGGCTGGTAAAGTAGCCGTGGTTGCCGGATACGGTGATGTTGGTAAAGGATCAGCTGCTTCATTAAGAGGAGCTGGGGTTCGAGTGATTGTAACTGAAATCGACCCTATTTGTGCACTTCAGGCCGCAATGGACGGTTTTGAGGTGAAGAAAATGGTGGATGCAGTGCCAAGAGCAGATATCATTGTTACAGCCACAGGAAACAAGGATATCATCAAGGCAGAGCACTTCAAGTTGATGCATGACAAGACGATTGTATGTAATATCGGACATTTCGACAATGAAATCGATATGGCATGGCTCAATGGCAACTATGGCAACACCAAAGTAGAGATCAAGCCTCAGGTGGATTTATACAATATCGATGGAAATGAAATTATTGTATTGGCCGAAGGTAGGTTGGTGAACCTTGGTTGTGCTACCGGTCACCCTTCATTCGTGATGTCAAACTCTTTCACAAACCAGACATTGGCACAGATCGAATTGTGGAACAACGTAGAAAACTACGAAAACGCAGTTTACACCTTGCCAAAACATTTGGATGAAAAAGTGGCGGCTTTGCACCTTGCAAAAATTGGTGTGGAACTAGATACTCTGAGCGAAGATCAAGCTTCATACATTGGAGTGACCGTAGAGGGTCCATTCAAACCAGAACATTACAGATATTAATTTTGTAAAATCATAATTGGAAGGCTGCTATTTTTGATGGCAGCCTTTTTTTGTGAAATATAGACGCTTAAACATCAGGCCTCTTGCGCCAGGCCTAATCATATATGAATACTACATTTTGGCCTATGGACTCTAAATTGTGAGAATTCTATTTACTACCCATCAGGGAGAGTTAGCTGGAGCTACCTTATCGATTACTTACTTAGCTCAAGGTTTGGCAAAAAACGGACATGAAATTCATGTTGCCTGTGAACAAGGCTGTCTTTTATGGAAGAATTTGAATAAGGTAGATGGAGTATTTCCTCATGATATAAGATTTCAATCGTATTTAGATTTTAAAGCTGCAAAAGCACTTTCGTTAATCGTACGGGAATTTCAAATTGACTTAATTAATGCGCAAGGAGGGAAGGATAGGAATCTCGTAATTCTAGCCAAATGGATATGCCGGTTAAGCGCCAAGATTGTGTTTACCAGGCGTCAGAGACCCAGAGATGAACCTTGGATCAAAAGATGGTTTCATCTGAATGGCACGGATGGCATTGTGATGGTCAGTCATGGGTTAAAGAAGATATTCGTGAAGAAAGGATATCCTGAGTACCGACTTAAAGTAATTCACAATGGAGTAGATCCAGGTCTTATTCCACAATTGGGTGATAAAGAACGTAAAAAAATCAGAGTGGAGTATGGCCTTCAAGGTCGGGTAGTGGGTTGTCTAAGTAGGAAAAAGATCCAAGAGGATATTATCCGAGCTCTGAAATATCTCCCGGAAGATATTACTTTTCTTTTTGTGGGAATAGAACGATTGGATTTGCAGCATGTCATTGATAAAGAAAATCCGCATCAACAATTAGTTTTTACTGGGGAAGTAGCACATCAAGAGGCTTTACAATATCTACAATTAATGGATGTCAATATTTTGGCATCACATATGGAAGGCTTTGGGTTAGTTCTGGTGGAAGCGATGCTCAGCAAAGTCGCAGTAGTAGCATCTGATTTTGGTGGGATTCCTGATATCATCGATGATCAGATCAATGGGTTGCTTTATGAAAATAGCCAGCCTCAGCATCTTGCTGACTGTGTCAATAAGTTGTTGACCAATGATGAGTTTAGATTAAAGCTGATCAAAAATGGCCATGAAAAGGCATTGAGAAATTTTACCATAGATCGGGTAATCAAAGATTATGAGAAATATTTCACGGAATTGGTTTGCCAGAATTGAGCTGTCTTAGGTATTTGTATTTGAGCCACTTTCCCTTCATACTTTCCACTGTTATTTGCCAACCCAATCTGCCGTCTAAAAAACCACCTTTAAAACAATAATTTTTCAAAAAGTAGAACAAAGGACTTAGATACATTGACCAAATTCCGTTCGTTTTACCTTCGTTAAAGTAGCTTTTTGCAGCTATGATTGCATAGTTGTGTGTCTGAGTTTCATGTTCAGCGAGTGATTCAAAAGTAAAGTGAAGCAAGTTGCCATCAAGTTTTTTCGCTTTCCCATCATGGAGAGTCACCTTGTCATGTGGATTCAACCCTCCCCAGTAAGCTTTTTTCTTATGCCATAGCCTGAATTTCCAATCAGGGTACCAATCACCATGGTTGATCCATTTTCCGCAGTAGAATGAGTGGCGATTGAATGAATAGCCATTAGCCTTAAACCCATTTTTCTTTTCTGTCAAAATTGAATTCACCAGTTCTTGTGAAAGTACTTCGTCACCATCTAGTGCAATGACATGATCAAATTTGGTGAGGGAAAGCGCATATTGCTTTTGTTCAATTTGCCCCGAATACAGGCGCTGATAAAACCGAACTCTGAAATTTTGGCAGATATCTGCTGTTTTGTCATTAGAATAAGAATCAACGACAACAATCTCATCTGCAACTTCTAAAAGGCTAGTCAAGCACTTTTCGATATGATATGCTTCATTATAAGTAATAACTACAGCCGATAATTTTTCCTTATATCCACTCATATTCATTCATAATCCCCAAAACATACCTTTCTTACTCCTCTGTGTCACCTTTACTACATTTCATTCCTATGATTAAAACTAACATTGTATTCAGGAATTCGTAAAACCTGTACATACATTCATTCTACTTCCAATTGGCGTAGTATTTGATCAACTAGAGACATGCAAGAGGTCGCAAATAAAAACATTACCGAAGAACAAATTCAAAAAGTCAAGTATTCTGATCTGGTTCGAAAAGATATTTTCAACAATGAATTTCTGCCTTATCTGGATGCTATGTACAATTTTGCTTATCGTCTGACATTCGATGAGGATGACTCAAAAGATCTTGTTCAGGACACATATATGAAGGCTTACAGGTTCATCAATAGCTTTCAGCGTGGTACCAATGCAAAAGCTTGGTTGTACAGAATTTTGAAAAACTCATTTATTAATGATTACAGAAAGAAGAGTAAGCAGCCAGCAAAAGTTGATTATCAAGAGGTAGAGAACTTCTACAATTCAGAAAATGTTGATGAGAATAAGACCGTCGATCTTAGAATTGATACTGTAAAGGATATGATCGGAGATGAGGTGTCCAATGCACTAAATGCTCTGGCTGTAGATTTCAGAACGGTCATTATTCTATGTGATTTGGAAGGCTTTACTTATGAGGAAATGGCCAAAATACTGGACATCCCTATTGGTACGGTAAGATCCAGGTTACATAGAGCAAGAAACCTTTTAAAGGAAAAACTGAATACCTATGCCAAAAGCATGGGATATTGATATTTTTGTTAATTGAGAAACTGAACCAAATCTAATTTCATGTCTGCTAATTCTGAATCGAAACATTCTCCTTGTAAAGAATATGCTCAATGTCTTGAATACCTCCATTTAATGCTCGATAATGAAGCGACCAAAGAGCAGAAGACTTTTCTAATGGATCACATTGATAAGTGCATGGTTTGTTTTGAACAGTACGAAGTTGAAAAGCAGTTGAGGTTATTAATCAAAACTGGAGTAACAAGTCAGCCGGTTCCAGTAGATTTGGCCAATCAAATCAAAAACAAAGTTTTTCAATCTGCATAATTATGGCTCAAGGCAAGGCGGTTATTTTTTGTGCTCCATCAGGGGCAGGCAAAACCACCATCGTAAAACACCTCATCGATAAAATTCCACAATTAAAATTTTCTGTGTCGGCAACTACCAGACCCATGCGAGCGGGAGTTGAAAAAGATGGAAAAGATTACCATTTCTTGTCTTCTGAGCAATTTGAGGATAAAATCCAAAATAATGAATTGCTCGAATGGGAGGAAGTCTATCAAGGAGTTCGTTACGGTACCTTGAAAGAAGAGGTAGATAGAATTTGGGACTCAGGAAATCATGTAATATTTGATGTGGACGTGGAAGGAGGCCTTAAATTGAAAGCGGCTCTTGGAGATGATGCATTAGGCATTTTTGTGAGTGTGGAGAGTGTAGAGGTTTTAGCTGAACGTTTAAGAAATCGAAATACGGATAGCGAAGAATCATTGAACAAGCGTATTGCCAAAGCAGCTGAAGAAATGGCATATGCTCCAAAATTTGATCAAATATTGATCAACAGTGATTTGAATGAGGCTTTTGAAAAGGCAGAAAGACTGGTTTTAGACTTTATAAAATGAAAATTGGATTATTCTTTGGTTCTTTCAATCCGATACACATTGGTCATTTGATCATTGCCAATATCATCTATGAAGTGACCGAGCTCGAAGAAATTTGGTTCATTGTATCTCCTCAAAACCCATTTAAAAGGAATAAAAATTTACTCCATGAATTTGATCGGTATGATCTGGTTCAGGCTGCAATAGGTGACGAATATCATTTCAGAGTATCTGACGTGGAGTTTAACATGCCCAAACCTAGCTATACGATCGATACGCTGGCGGTGCTATCCGATAAATATCCGGAGCACGATTTTAAGCTGATCATAGGAGAGGATAATCTTGCATCTTTTCCAAAATGGAAAAATCATGAGGTGATTTTGGAAAATCATGGTTTGCTGGTGTACCCAAGACCAGACTCTAAGCCTACTGAGATGGATCAGCACCCAAACGTAAAGTTTGTGGATGCGCCTAAAATGGATATTTCGGCAACATTGATTAGAAAAATGATAAAATCCGGCCACTCAGTCCGATATTTATTACCAGATTCAGTAGCCGGATTAATTAAGTCAAGAAAATTTTTCCTGGAGTAAAAAGTTTGAACCTTATATGGTCATGATGTCTTTTTCTTTCGCATCCATCATGTCATCCAATCTCTTAGTGTGATTATCCGTTAATTTCTGAACTTCATCCTCTGCAGATTTTACCATATCTTCAGCCACACCATCCTTCAGTAATTTTTTGAGGGAATCCATCACTTCTTTTCTTACGTTTCTGACGCTTATTTTACCATTTTCAATTTCTGCTTTTGCTTGTTTCACCAATGATAGTCGTCTTTCTTCAGTAAGCGGCGGAATATTAATTCTGATCAATTCACCATCATTTTGTGGATTGAATCCCAAATTTGAATTAATGATCATTCTTTCTATATCGGCAATCATCTTTTTTTCAAAAGGTCTGATGCTGATCGTGCGGGCGTCTGGTGTTGTCACAGAAGCCACCTGATTGAGAGGAGTCATAGCTCCGTAATACTCAACAGAAAGTCCATCCAGCATTGAAGGAGTAGCTTTGCCTGCTCTGATTTTCGTCAATTCATGATTGGCATGTTCCACAGATTTATCCATCTGCTCATCAGCGTGCTCCAAATAAAAGTCTATATCTTCCATCTTGTTATTTAATTAAGGTTCCTACTTCAGCCCCTTCTACAATGCTATGTAGATTGCCAGGCTTATTCATATCAAAGACGATGATAGGCAAGTTATTTTCCATACATAGGGTAAAAGCCGTCATGTCCATGATGCTTAATCCTTTTTCATAAGCTTCCTGGAAAGAAAGCTCTGAGTATTTGGTCGCGCTAGGATCTTTCTCAGGGTCGGCAGTATAAACACCATCTACTCTGGTTCCTTTTAGCACCACATCTGCTTCAACCTCTATTGCCCTCAGACTAGCTGTGGAATCAGTGGTAAAATATGGGTTACCAATTCCTGCACCGAAAATGACAATTCTACCTTTTTCTAAATGTCTGATTGCTCGCCTTCTTATAAATGGTTCGCAAACTTGTTCCATTTTCAAACCCGACATTAGTCTGGTATACATTCCGTGTTTTTCCAATGCACTTTGCAAAGCCATCGCATTGATCACGGTAGCAAGCATTCCCATATAATCACCTTGCACTCGATCTATACCTGATTTTTCTCCATCTACTCCTCTGAATATATTTCCCCCACCTATCACAATCGCCAATTCAAGACCCAGGTCATGAACCTTCTTTATCTCATTGGCATATTGCTCTAGTCTATTAGAGTCTATTCCATGTTGTTTTTCACCCATTAGGGCCTCTCCACTTAGCTTTAGAAGCAATCTCTTATATTTCATAATGTCTTTTCCGTTTGACAGAGCTTAAAATCGCACAAAATTAAAAAGTTTATCCAACCAGTAACGTTCGCAGCTTAAAAAGAAACAAGAACTTGATTTTTCTCAACATTCTGACCTTTGGAAACATGCACCTTTTCTATGGTCCCATTTACAGGCGACTTGATTGCGTTTTCCATTTTCATTGCTTCGAGAATCAAAATAATATCACCTTCCTGAATCTCTTGTCCTTCACTGACATTCACTTCTAAAATTGATCCAGGCATAGGAGCAGCAATCTCGTTGATGGTTTCTTCCAATGATATATCCATGCCCAATTCCTCAAGAATTTGAGCGATATGATCTTTTACCGATAGGTTAATGATGCGACCATTAATCTTAATCTTGAGATTGTTCCCGTCTTTCTCCAACAGGTGTATATTGAATACCTTAGAATCTTTTATAAGTAGATACTCCTTTTCGTTGGTTTTAGTCAACTGATAATTCATCAAATGATTATCAATATACAATTCACCATTCTGTTCTGATAACTCTAAATTGGAAGAATCTTCAAAATCGATTTTGAGCTTCATTTTGTGGGTGTTTTGATCTCACCACTATATTAATCAATAAGCTGCTTAATTAATCTATAAAATACAGTTTGGCCCGTTAGAAATCTCTTGTAAAAAATGAATTGAAAAACATTTAGAGATTTAAGAACAAAAATTTGATTAAAATAAAAAAGCGTATAATTTTGCATTCCCTTTTTCGGGCAGTACCGAGGACGGGATGTACTTTGAATCATTTATAATCTAGTTGGGGGGATACCAAAGCGGCCAACTGGGACGGACTGTAAATCCGTTGACTTATGTCTTCGCAGGTTCGAATCCTGCTCCCCCCACATATTCAAGCGGGTGTAGCTCAGTTGGTAGAGCGACAGCCTTCCAAGCTGTAGGTCGCGGGTTCGAGCCTCGTCACCCGCTCACCTTTTTTGGTGAGTCGTGATTCTTTGATTCTAAAGAATGTCTTGAATATATCCTTACATGTCCCATAAGCCGATGTAGCTCAGGGGTAGAGCACTTCCTTGGTAAGGAAGAGGTCACGGGTTCAAATCCCGTCATTGGCTCATAATAAATATAGTTAAGTAAGGATTTTGTGATTGAACTGTATTTTGAATTATTATAACTAATTAGGATTTTAAATTAAACCGAGGATTATCAGACATGGCTAAAGAAACCTTTGATCGTTCAAAACCGCACGTTAATATCGGTACTATTGGTCACGTTGACCATGGTAAAACCACATTAACTGCTGCTATTTCAGAAGTACTTTCTTCAAAAGGTCTTGCAGAGAAAAAAGACTTTTCTGCAATTGACAATGCACCTGAAGAAAAGGAAAGAGGTATTACAATTAATACTTCACACATTGAGTACCAGACTGAGAACAGACACTATGCACACGTTGACTGTCCGGGTCACGCTGACTATGTAAAGAACATGGTTACTGGTGCTGCTCAGATGGACGGAGCGATCATCGTGGTTGCTGCGACTGATGGTCCAATGCCACAAACAAGAGAGCATATTCTATTATCTCGTCAGGTAGGTGTACCTGCATTGGTTGTTTTCATGAATAAAGTTGACTTGGTAGATGATCCAGAACTACTTGAATTGGTAGAGATGGAAATTAGAGAGTTGCTTTCTGATTATGACTTCCCAGGAGATGACATTCCTGTAATCCAAGGTTCTGCATTGGGTGCGTTGAATGGCGAGCCTAAGTGGGTGGAAAAAGTAGAAGAGTTGATGTCTGCTGTTGATGAGTACATTCCGCTTCCAGAGCGTCTAATTGACAAAGATTTCTTGATGCCAGTTGAAGACGTATTCTCTATTACTGGTAGAGGTACTGTTGCTACAGGTAGAATCGAGAGAGGTGTTATCAACTCAGGTGATCCTGTAGACATTATTGGTATGGGAGCTGAAGGTTTGAAATCTACAATTACTGGAGTAGAGATGTTCCGTAAGATTTTGGACAGAGGTGAAGCTGGTGATAACGTAGGATTGCTTCTAAGAGGTATCGAGAAGACTGAGATCAAAAGAGGTATGATCATCTGTAAGCCTGGTTCAGTAACTCCTCACGCTAAGTTCAAAGCAGAAGTTTACGTGTTATCGAAAGAAGAAGGTGGTCGTCACACTCCATTCTTCAACAAATATCGTCCGCAGTTCTACTTGAGAACTACAGACGTTACAGGTGAAATCAAACTTCCAGAGAATGTGGAAATGGTTATGCCTGGTGATAACGTAACTATCGAAGTAAACTTGATCAACCCTGTTGCACTTGAAAAAGGATTGCGATTTGCAATCAGAGAAGGTGGTAGAACAGTAGGTTCTGGTCAGGTAACCGAGATTCTTGACTAATACATGAAAAGTAGCACTCATCCTAGTGGTGAGTGTTATTTGTTTATAAATATTGAATTATCTAGCTTTGCAGTCCTTTTCGGGCTGCAAGCTATTTACGGGTGTAGCTCAATTGGTAGAGTAGTGGTCTCCAAAACCATTGGTTGAGGGTTCGAGTCCTTCCACCCGTGCAAACAAGAATACAGAAATGGATAAGTTAACAAGTTTCTTTAAAGAGGCGTATGACGAGTTACTTCACAAGGTAACATGGCCAAAATATTCAGAGCTACAGAATAGCAGTATTCTTGTATTAGTAGCTTCATTGATATTTGCCCTGATGATCGGACTTTTCGATTTTGGATTCGAAAATCTGATGGAGTGGTTTTATAAAGAATTCTAGAGATGGCTGAGCTGAAGTGGTATGTGGTAAGGGCCATTAGTGGTCGTGAAAAGAAGGTGAAAAATTACCTTGAGCAAGAAATCTCTCGGAATGGAATTGATGAATTAGTGCCTCAGGTGCTCATTCCTTCAGAAAAAGTTTATGAAATGAGGAATGGAAAAAAGCGTGTTCGTGAACGCAGTTTTTTTCCAGGATATATTCTCATACAAGCTGATTTGACCAATGGTGAAACTCAGCATATAATAACCAACACACCAGATGTGATTGGTTTTCTTGGCGAAGGTTCTACCAGTGCTTCCAAGGATCCTGTACCACTCAGACAAAGTGAAGTGAACAGGATACTGGGTAGAGTCGATGAAGCTGAGGAATACGAGGAGAAACTCGATACACCTTATATTGTCGGTGAGACAGTAAAAGTAATGGACGGTCCGTTCAGTGGTTTTACTGGTACAGTAGAAGAGGTGTTTGAGGATCGCAAAAAGTTAAATGTTACAGTAAAAATTTTCGGAAGAAACACCCCTGTTGAATTGAATTACATACAGGTGGAAAAACAAGAATAATCAAATGGCTAAGGAAATAACAGGTTATTTGAAACTTCAGGTGAAAGGAGGCGCGGCTAATCCGTCTCCACCAGTAGGTCCTGCCTTGGGATCTAAGGGTCTGAACATCATGGAGTTTTGTAAGCAGTTCAATGCCAGAACTCAGGATAAGCAAGGCCAGGTTCTTCCAGTATTGGTGACTATCTTTTCAGATAAGTCATTTGAATTTGTAATCAAAACACCTCCAGCTCCTGTCTTGATATTGGAGGCTGCTAAGATCAAAAAAGGTTCTGCTGAACCTAACAGATCTAAGGTCGGTTCTATCAACTGGGATCAGGTGAAGGAGATTGCAGAGACAAAGATGCCAGATCTAAATGCTTTTAAGATTGAATCAGCAATGAAACAAGTTGCCGGAACAGCTAGAAGTATGGGAATCAAAGTTACAGGAAAAGCTCCTTGGAATAATTAAACTGATAGAGATGGGAAAATTGACGAAAAATCAAAAAAAGGCAGTTGAGTTAGTTGAACCTAACAAGGCTTATTCTCTAGAGGAGGCTGTAGAACTTATTAAGAAGATTACATTTACCAAATTTGATGCTTCTGTAGATCTTGATATTAGACTAGGAGTAGATCCACGAAAAGCTGACCAAATGGTTAGAGGTGTGGTTGCTCTTCCTAATGGTATCGGTAAAGAAGTGCGAGTATTGGTATTATGTACTCCTGATAAAGAGGCAGAAGCTAAAGAAGCTGGAGCAGATTATGTTGGGTTGGATGATTTCATAGGAAAGATCGAAGGTGGTTGGACTGACGTAGATGTAATCATTACAATGCCTACCGTAATGGCGAAAGTAGGGCGTTTAGGTAGAGTATTAGGTCCAAGAGGTCTAATGCCGAATCCTAAATCAGGTACAGTGACAATGGATATTGGACAAGCTGTTAAAGAAGTAAAGGCAGGTAAAATTGACTTTAAAGTAGATAAGACCGGAATCATTCACACTAGTATAGGTAAAGTGTCTTTTGAACAAGATAAGATTACTGAGAATGCTCTGGAAATGATTCATACAGTTGCAAAACTGAAGCCTTCTTCTGCAAAAGGAACGTATTTCAAGTCTATTTCTATTTCTAGTACTATGAGTGCTGGGATTGATGTGGATAAAAGTAGTATCGCTGGACTATAATCGTTATGACTAGAGAAGAAAAAGCACAAGTAATCGCTGGATTAACGGATAAGTTCCAGCAGACTGATCATTTCTACATAACAGATACTTCTGGACTATCAGTTGCTGAGATCAACAAGTTCAGGGAGATGTGTTTCGAGAAAGGGATCGAATATAAAGTAATCAAAAACACTCTGATCAAGAAAGCTCTAGATAATCTAGATGCTGACTATTCTGAGCTTGATGAAGTTTTGAAAGGTTTTTCTGGTGTAATGTTCATCAATGAGAACGCCAATATGCCTGCAAAAGTCATCAAGGACTACAAAAAAGTAGATAAGGATCAGAGACCTAAGTTTAAGGCTGCTTCCATAGATTCAGATATATTCATTGGTGAGGATCAACTAGACGCATTAAGCAAGCTTAAGTCTAAGGATGAACTTATTGGTGAGGTTATCACATTACTTCAATCTCCTGCTAAAAATGTTGTATCTGCTCTACAGAGTGGTGGGGATACGCTTGCAGGTTTGATTAAAACACTTTCAGAAAGAGAATAAGATTTTAACAAAATTAATTACAAACAAAAATGGCAGATTTAAAAGATTTCGCTGAACAGCTAGTAAACCTAAGTGTAAAGGAGGTAAATGAACTAGCTACAATTTTAAAAGATGAATATGGTATCGAACCAGCAGCTGCAGCGGCTCCAGTAATGGTAGCAGGCGGTGGAGCTGAAGGTGGCGATGCTGCTGAAGAAAAATCATCTTTCGATGTAGTTCTTAAATCAGCAGGTGCTGCTAAGCTAGCAGTAGTAAAAGCTGTTAAGAGCCTTACAGGATTAGGACTTAAAGAAGCGAAAGAACTTGTTGACGGTGCGCCAAGCAACGTTAAAGAAGGAGTAGCTAAAGATGAAGCTGAAGCACTGAAGAAAGAGCTTGAAGAAGCTGGTGCCGAAGTTGAATTGAAATAATTGATTACAAATCAACTAAGGTAATAGGCCTGGCTCCCACCTACTCAAGATTTTTGAGAAGGCGAGGGATCAGGTCTTTTGCTGTTTGTATCAACTTCTGACAGTTTTTGATCCTTATTTAGAACTTAAACAATTGAGCCTTGGCTAATAAAATAACCGAGAGACATAGCTTCTCATCAATCAAATCTGTAATCGATTATCCTGATTTCCTAGATGTTCAGGTAAAATCTTTTGAAGATTTTTTCCAACTTGATACTCCTTCAGAGAAAAGAAATTCTGAGGGCTTGTATAAAGTATTTATGGAAAACTTCCCGATTAGTGATTCAAGGGAAAATTTCGTTTTAGAATTTGTGGATTACACAGTAGATCCTCCGAAATACTCGATTGATGAGAGTATAGAAAGAGGATTGACTTATTCTGTTCCTTTAAAAGCGAAACTTCGACTCTTATGTAATGATGAGGAGAACGAAGACTTTGAAACTATCGAGCAAGAAGTTTTCTTAGGCAACATTCCATATATGACTAAAAAAGGATCATTTGTAATAAATGGTGCGGAAAGAGTCATTGTATCACAGTTGCACAGATCACCTGGTGTGTTTTTCGCTCAAAGTAAACACACGAATGGAACACTTTTATATTCTGCCAGAATTATTCCATTCAAAGGCTCATGGATTGAATTTGCTACTGACGTTAATAATGTCATGTATGCATACATTGATCGAAAGAAGAAATTTCCTATTACCACGCTGCTTAGGTCAATAGGTTATGGTTCTGATAAGGAAATTCTCGATTTATTTGGATTGTCAGAAGAAGTTGAAGCAACTGCTAAAGAATTAAAAGAAGTTGTTGGAAGAAGACTTGCGGCGAGAGTTCTAAGAACCTGGACGGAAGACTTTGTGGATGAAGATACCGGAGAGGTAGTTTCTATTGATAGAAATGAAGTGATTCTCGAAAGGGATAGCATTGTTTCAGAAGATGATATAGAGACTATTCTGGAGTCCGGTTCAAAATCAATTATACTACACAGAAAGGACGTGAACGTAACTGATTATTCAATCATTTATAACACGCTCCAAAAGGATAATTCAAACTCTGAAAAAGAAGCTGTAGAACAAATTTATCGTCAGTTGAGAAATACTGATGCACCAGATGAGCAAACAGCGCGCGATATCATCCAAAATTTATTCTTCTCAGACAAGAGATATGACTTGGGAGAAGTTGGAAGATATAGAATAAATAAAAAATTGGGTCTTGAGCTTGGATACGATAAGCGTACATTGACTACCGAAGATATCATTCTGATCGTAAAGTATTTGATTGGTTTGATAAATAGCAAGGCGGTTGTTGATGATATTGACCACTTAAGCAACAGAAGAGTAAGAACTGTTGGTGAACAGTTATACGCTCAATTCGGCGTTGGTCTTGCTAGAATGGCAAGAACTATCCGTGAAAGAATGAATGTGAGAGATAATGAAGATTTCAAGCCGGTCGACTTGATCAACGCTCGTACATTATCTTCAGTAATCAACTCATTCTTCGGTACGAACCAATTGTCTCAGTTTATGGATCAAACCAATCCACTTGCTGAGATTACTCACAAGAGAAGAATGTCGGCTCTTGGACCTGGGGGACTTTCTAGAGAAAGAGCAGGGTTTGAGGTTCGTGACGTTCACTACACTCACTACGGTAGACTTTGTACAATTGAAACTCCAGAAGGTCCAAACATTGGTTTGATTTCTTCACTTTGTGTACACGCCAAAGTAAACCAGATGGGTTTCATTGAAACTCCATATCGGGATGTTGTAGAAGGTAAGGTAGACATGACAGGAAATGTCAAATATCTTACTGCAGAAGAAGAAGATACACACAATATTGCCCAGGCGAATGCGCCGCTGGATGATACTGGAAACTTCTTGAATGAAAGAGTGAAAGCCAGATTCGAAGGTGACTTCCCAGTAGTTGAGCCTAATGAATTGAGATATATGGATGTTGCTCCGAACCAGATTGTTTCGGTTGCAGCCTCAATGATTCCGTTTTTGGAGCACGATGATGCTAACCGTGCCTTGATGGGATCAAACATGCAGCGTCAGGCAGTGCCTTTGCTCAGACCACAAGCTCCTATTGTAGGAACTGGTCTTGAGAAAAGAGTTGCTATTGACTCCAGAGCACTAATTGTAGCGGAGAGAAACGGTGAAATTGAATACGTTGATGCTACTAAAATCGTGGTAAAGTACGAAATGACTGAAGAAGAGCTATTGATAGCCTTTAATAGTCAAAGTGTAACCTACGAACTAACTAAGTTTAGAAGAACTAACCAAGATACTTGTGTAAACCTGAAGCCTATTGTAATGAAAGGCGACAAGGTATTCAAAGGTCAGCCATTGTGTGAAGGATTCGCTACTGAGAATGGTGAATTGGCGCTTGGAAGAAACCTTCAGGTTGCTTACATGCCATGGCAAGGTTACAACTTTGAGGATGCGATAGTTATTTCTGAAAAGGTAGTAAGAGAGGATATTTTTACTTCCATTCACATCGATGAATATGAACTAGAAGTAAGAGATACCAAAAGAGGTGAGGAAGAATTGACTTCTGAGATTCCTAACGTAAGTGAAGAGGCTGTAAAAAACCTTGATGAAAATGGTATCATTAGAATTGGAGCTGAAATTAAAGAAGGTGACATTCTGATAGGTAAGATTACACCGAAAGGTGAAACTGATCCGACCCCAGAAGAAAAGCTCTTGAGAGCAATATTTGGTGATAAAGCTGGAGATGTGAAAGATGCTTCTTTGAAAGCTTCTCCTTCACTTCGAGGTGTGGTTATTGACACTAAATTATTCTCCAGACCTAAGAAAGATAAGGATCTTAGAGCAAGAACTAAGAAAGAAGTCGAGTTACTGAAAAGTAGATACAGCCAGGACTTAACAGCGATCAGAAACGAGATGATCGATAAATTGGCTACTCTATTAGAAGGCAAGACATCCCAGGGTATCAAGCACAAGTTTGGTGAGGAAGTCATGTCAAAAGGAGCAAAATTCTCCAGAAAGAACATTGAAGCAAACCTTTTCCCTGCAAAGAATATTTACAGAGATGAGAGTAATTACAATGTTCCTGAGGAAGCTAATTTGATTTCAGATTTGTTGATTGAAGATTGGACCAATGATGAGCATACAAATGAGCTCATCTTCAGAATGGTTAAAAACTATATCAATAGACGAAACGAAGTTTCTGGTATCTTCAAGCGTGAAAGATTCACATTAGAAGTTGGTGATGAATTGCCTGCGGGTATCGTACAGCTGGCTAAAGTTTACGTAGCTAAGAAACGTAAGCTGAAAGTTGGTGATAAGATGGCAGGTCGTCACGGTAACAAGGGTGTTGTAGCTAAGATTGTGAGAGAGGAAGATATGCCGTTTATGGAAGATGGTACTCCTGTTGATATCGTTCTTAACCCACTTGGTGTACCTTCTCGTATGAACATCGGTCAGATTTATGAAACTGTTCTTGGATGGGCCGGGTTAAAGCTAGGCAAGAAATATGCTACTCCAATTTTTGACGGTGCTACGGAGGACGAAGTTCAGGAAGAATTGAAGAAAGCTGGTTTGGCGTCATTTGGTAGAACGTTCTTGTATGATGGATTATCAGGTGAGCGATTTGACCAGCCGGTTACAGTAGGAATTGCATACATGCTGAAACTTGGGCACTTGGTTGATGATAAGATGCACGCTAGAAGTATAGGACCTTACTCATTGATCACTCAACAGCCACTCGGAGGTAAAGCTCAATTTGGTGGTCAGAGATTTGGAGAGATGGAGGTATGGGCACTTGAGGCATTCGGTGCTGCGCATGTACTTCAGGAGATTCTTACCATTAAATCAGATGATGTAATAGGAAGAGCTAAAGCGTACGAAGCGATTGTGAAAGGTGAAAACATGCAAAAGCCAAATATCCCTGAATCCTTCAACGTACTAGTACATGAATTAAGAGGATTGGCTCTGGAAATTACATTGGATTAATAAATTAGGATACAAGCCCTGATTCAATCAGGGCTACACATATATCATTTAATTATGGCATTCAGAAAAAATAAAAAACTGACCAACGACTTTTCTAAAGTTACAATTAGTCTGGCTTCTCCAGAATCTATATTAGAGAGTTCACATGGTGAGGTTACCCAGCCTGAAACAATCAACTATCGTACATATAAGCCAGAAATGGGGGGCTTATTTTGTGAGCGAATTTTTGGTCCTGTAAAGGATTGGGAATGTCATTGTGGTAAGTATAAGAGAATTAGATACAAAGGGATTATCTGTGACCGATGTGGTGTTGAAGTTACTGAGAAAAAGGTAAGAAGAGAGCGAATGGGTCATATCGAATTGGTTGTGCCTGTTGCACACATTTGGTATTTCAGATCGTTACCGAATAAAATTGGATATTTACTTGGTTTACCTACTAAGAAGCTTGATCAAATCATATACTATGAGAGGTATGTAGTGATTCAGCCGGGTATCAAGGAAGAAGAAGGAACCAATCAAATGGATTTTCTGACTGAAGAAGAATATCTGGATATTTTGGATAAACTTCCTCGGGAGAATCAAATGCTTGATGATGATGATCCTCAGAAATTCATTGCGAAAATGGGAGCCGAAGCATTAGAAATGCTGTTGAGCAGAACCAAATTGGATGAATTATCATATCAGTTGCGTCATCAGGCGGCAACAGATACCTCTCAGCAGAGAAAAGCTGAAGCACTTAAAAGATTAAGGGTTGTAGAGGCGTTCAGAGACGCTAAAACAAGAATTGAAAACCGTCCAGAATGGATGATCATCAAAATGGTACCTGTGATTCCACCAGAATTGCGTCCTTTGGTTCCTCTTGATGGTGGTCGATTTGCCACTTCGGATTTGAACGATCTTTACAGAAGAGTAATTATCAGAAATAATCGTCTGAAAAGATTGATTGATATCAAAGCTCCGGAAGTAATTCTTAGAAATGAGAAACGTATGCTTCAGGAAGCTGTTGACTCACTTTTTGATAACTCTCGAAAAGTAAATGCGGTAAGAAGCGATGGAAATAGAGCTTTGAAATCTTTGAGTGATATGCTCAAAGGAAAGCAGGGTAGATTCCGTCAGAACTTGCTGGGTAAAAGGGTTGACTACTCTGGTAGATCAGTAATTGTGGTAGGTCCAGAATTGAAAATGCACGAATGTGGTTTGCCAAAGAATATGGCAGCTGAGCTTTTTAAGCCATTTGTGATAAGAAAACTGATTGAGCGAGGTATAGTAAAGACTGTTAAGTCTGCTAAGAAAATTGTTGATCGTAAAGATCCTGTTGTTTGGGATATTTTGGAAAATGTGTTGAAAGGCCATCCGGTACTTCTCAACCGTGCTCCTACGTTGCACCGTCTGGGTATTCAGGCGTTCCAGCCAAAACTGATAGAAGGTAAGGCTATTCAGCTTCACCCGCTAGCATGTACGGCATTCAACGCTGACTTTGATGGTGACCAGATGGCTGTTCACGTACCTCTAGGTCATGAGGCCATATTGGAAGCTTCATTATTAATGCTTTCAT
Organism: Bacteroidia bacterium; assembly: GCA_030425425.1. GTDB lineage: Bacteria > Bacteroidota > Bacteroidia > Cytophagales > Cyclobacteriaceae > Marinoscillum. The sequence goes on from JAUIAO010000018.1 coordinate 62,120, forward strand.
CACACAACATTCTTAACCCTGCGAATGGTGCTCCAATTGCTGTACCTTCTCAGGATATGGTACTTGGTCTTTATTACATCACGAAAGGAAGAAAGAGTACACCAGAAAAGCCAGTGTTAGGTGAAGGCTTAAGCTTTTACAATGCAGAAGAAGCAGTAATTGCTATCAATGAAAAGAGAGTGTCGAAGCATGCCTACATTAAGGTAAGAACAAAAGTTCGAAATGAAGACGGTACACTCGAGACCAAAGTAATTGAAACTGTTGCTGGTAGAGTTCTTTTCAATCTTCACGTGCCTGAGGAAGTTGGTTTCGTGGATGAATTACTGACTAAAAAGAAACTACAAAAGATTATTCACAAAGTCTTTAAGATCACAGGAATGGCGAAAACTGCTCACTTCCTAGATGATATTAAAGAATTGGGTTTCCAGATGGCTTACAAGGGCGGTCTTTCTATGGGATTGGATAACATTCAAATTCCTGAAGAAAAAGAAGGATTAGTTGCTCAGGCAAAGCAGGAAGTGGACGCAGTGTGGAACAACTACCTGATGGGATTGATTACTGATAATGAAAGATATAACCAGGTAATTGATATATGGACCAGGACTAACACACTTCTGACTAATACGCTTATGCAGCAGTTAGAAGAGGATGATCAGGGCTTCAACTCTATTTATATGATGATGCACTCTGGAGCAAGGGGTTCAAGAGAGCAAATTCGTCAGCTTGGCGGAATGAGGGGATTGATGGCTAAGCCACAGAAAAATCTTCAGGGGTCAGTTGGTGAGATCATTGAAAACCCAATTCTATCCAACTTTAAGGAAGGTCTGGATGTAATCGAGTACTTTATTTCTACTCACGGTGCAAGAAAGGGACTGGCGGATACAGCATTGAAAACTGCTGATGCGGGTTACTTGACACGACGACTTGTTGATGTGGCACAGGATATGGTAGTCAATGAAGACGATTGCGGTACCTTAAGAGGATTGACCGTTGAAGCGTTGAAGGATAACGAGGATATAGTAGAATCTTTATCAGAAAGAATTCTAGGGCGTGTATCAGTTCATGATATTTACGATCCAATTTCAGAAGAATTGATCATTGAGGCCGGTGGTGAAATTACAGAAGAAGTCGCCGAGAGTATAGAAGAAACAAGCATCGAGCAGGTTGAAATCAGGTCTGTATTGACTTGCGAAACTAAGCAAGGCGTTTGTGCCAAATGCTATGGTAGGAACCTATCAACAGGGAGAATGTCACACATGGGCGAATCAGTTGGGGTTATTGCAGCACAATCCATCGGTGAACCTGGTACTCAGCTTACATTGAGAACTTTCCACGTTGGGGGTACAGCTTCAAACATTGCTGTAGATGCAAATATCAAAGCAAAATTTGATGGTGTAATCGAATTTGACGAATTGCGTACAGTTGACGCTGTTGATGAAGATGGAAACCCAATCAAAAAAGTAATGGGTAGATCCGGTGAGATCAAAATCTTAGATGCAAAGAAAGAGAAAGTATTGATTTCTAATCACGTACCATATGGAGCTATTCTTTTGGTAAATGATGGAGACAAGATTGAGAAAGGAACTGAGATTTGTAACTGGGATCCGTACAATGCTGTAATTATGGCTGAGTTTGACGGTAAAGCTGAATTTGACGCCATTATTGAAGGAGTTACTTACAAAGAGGAGTCTGATGAGCAAACTGGTCATAGAGAGAAGGTTATCATTGATACTAAGGATAAATCTAAGAACCCTGCTGTAGTAGTAAATTCGGGTGATGAGTCTAAAGGATACAATATACCTGTAGGTTCTCACCTTGCTGTGGACGAAGGAGATGATATCAAAGCGGGACAGGTTCTGGCTAAGATTCCAAGGAAAACAGGTAAATCACGCGATATCACAGGGGGTCTGCCGAGAGTGACAGAATTGTTTGAAGCACGAAACCCTTCTAATCCAGCAGTTGTGACCGAGATTGACGGAGTTGTGACTTATGGAGGAATCAAGCGAGGTAATAGAGAAATCTTTATCGAATCAAAAGATGGAGTGAAGAAGAGATATCTCGTACCATTGGCAAAGCACATTCTCGTGCAGGACAATGACTTCATCAAGGCTGGAGAGCCACTTTCAGATGGTGCTATCACACCTGCGGATATCTTGTCGATTAAAGGACCTACAGCTGTTCAGGAATACCTTGTTAATGAGATTCAGGAAGTTTACAGACTACAAGGTGTGAAGATCAATGACAAGCATATTGAGGTAATTGTGCGTCAGATGATGCAGAAAGTTATCATAATTGATGCTGGTGACACGAATTTCTTGACCAATCAGAGTGTCGACAGGTTTGCTTTCATGGAGGAAAACGATAACATTCTTGACAAGAAAGTAGTCACTGAGTCTGGAGATTCTGAAACATTGAAGCCTGGTATGATCATTACTAGCAGAAAACTTAGAGATGAAAATAGTAATCTGCGAAGAAGAGATCTGAAACTTGTTCAAGTACGTAGTGCTGAAGCTGCCGTTTCAAAACCAATTCTACAAGGGATTACACAAGCATCCTTAGGTACAGAGAGCTTCATTTCGGCTGCTTCATTCCAGGAAACGACTAAAGTGCTGAGTGAGGCGTCTATTAGAGGTAAAGCTGATTACTTGTCAGGATTGAAGGAGAATGTGATCGTTGGTCATTTGATCCCAGCTGGTACAGGAAATAGAAACTTTCAGAGCCATATCGTTACGTCAAATGAAGACTATGCCAATCTGGTGAATGCTAAGGCTGAGTTTGAAAATTCTAAAGAAGTACAGAGATAATGGATACAAATGAAGAGAAGAAGGACAAGCCTTCTAATCAAATCAATATTGAACTTTCTGAAGAGACTGCAGAGGGTGTGTATGCCAACTTGGCGATGATTGCACACTCCAGTAGTGAATTTGTGATAGATTTTATTCGGTTGATGCCGGGTGTTCCAAAAGCAAAGGTGAAGTCAAGAATTGTGATTACACCTGAGCATGCCAAAAGACTTTTAAAAGCTTTGGAAGACAATATAAATAAGTTTGAAAATTCACATGGGGACATAAAAAGTGTTGAAGAAGCACCCAAATTCCCAATGAATTTCGGAGGAACTATGGGGGAAGCTTAAATTTCCCCCTTTTTTTATTTGAAGATTGTGATATCTGCACAATATTTCTATCTTTGCGTTCCCAAAAAATTAGGATAATTAGAAATAAGTAATAATGCCAACTATTCAACAATTAGTAAGAAAAGGCAGAACTAAATTGACTTCAAAATCAAAGTCACCTGCATTAGATTCTTGTCCGCAACGACGAGGAGTATGTACACGAGTGTACACAACTACTCCTAAGAAACCTAACTCAGCTATGAGGAAGGTAGCTAGGGTGCGTTTGACTAATGGTAAAGAAGTGAATGCTTACATTCCTGGTGAAGGTCACAACCTTCAAGAGCACTCTATTGTGTTGATCCGTGGAGGAAGAGTAAAAGATCTTCCGGGTGTAAGATATCACATCATTAGAGGTGCTTTAGATACAGCAGGTGTGAATGGAAGACTTCAAAGAAGATCTAAATACGGAGCTAAAAGGCCAAAAGACAAAAAGTAATACCTTAAGAAATGAGAAAATCTAAGCCAAAGAAAAGATATATTCTTCCTGATCCTATTTATCAGGATACATTAGTAACCAAGTTTGTAAACAACTTGATGCTTGATGGAAAGAAAAGTATCGCATACTCAATTTTTTACGATGCAGTAAAAATTGTTGAGGACAAGACTGGTGAAAATGGTGTGGAAACCTGGAAAAATGCTTTGGGAAATGTAAGTCCAAGTGTTGAGGTTAAAAGTAGAAGAGTTGGTGGTGCTACTTTTCAGGTTCCTATAGAAGTTCGTCCAGAGAGAAAATTGTCTTTGGGTATGAAATGGATGATAAAGTATGCCAGACTTAGAGGAGAGAAAACGATGAAAGATCGTTTGGCAGCTGAAATTATCGCCGCTTCTAAAGGTGAAGGAGCTTCTGTGAAAAAGAAAGATGATACACACAGAATGGCAGAAGCAAATAAAGCATTTTCTCACTTCAGATTCTAAATAGAAACTTAGTAATGGCTAGAGACTTAAGACTTACCCGTAATATTGGAATTGCTGCTCACATTGATGCTGGTAAAACAACAACAACTGAGAGAATATTATTCTACGCGGGGGTAAATCACAAGATAGGAGAAGTACATGACGGTGGTGCTACCATGGATTGGATGGAGCAAGAGCAGGAAAGAGGAATTACGATTACATCTGCTGCAACCACTGTTTTTTGGAAGTACAAAGAGGAAGAATACCACATTAATATAATTGATACTCCAGGTCACGTTGACTTTACAGTGGAGGTAAACAGATCTTTAAGAGTTCTTGATGGTTTGGTGTTCTTGTTTAGTGCGGTTGATGGTGTAGAGCCTCAATCAGAAACTAACTGGAGACTTGCTGATAATTATAAAGTAGCTCGAATTGGTTTTGTAAATAAAATGGATCGTCAGGGAGCTGATTTCTTGAATGTGTGCAAGCAAGTTCAAGAAATGCTTGGTACCAAAGCTGTTCCATTGCAATTGCCGATTGGTGCTGAAGATAAATTTCGTGGAGTTGTTGACCTTGTGTCAAACATCGCGATGACTTGGAATGAAGAAGATTTCGGAATGACTTGGGAAGAGATTCCAATTCCGGAAGATATGAAGGAGGATGTAGAGCACTACAGAGAGCAGTTGTTGGAATCAGTGGCGGAATACGATGAGTCACTAATGGAAAAGTACTTTGAAGATCCTGAATCTATTTCTGAGGAAGAGATCATTAAAGCGCTTAGAGCAGCTACTATTGATTTAGCTTTTGTTCCTATGACATGCGGTACAGCATTCAAGAATAAAGGAGTGCAGACAATGCTCAATTATGTGATGGAATTACTTCCTTCACCATTGGATAGAGATAATATTGTCGGAACTGATCCGAATACAGAAGAGAAAATTACTCGAAAGCCTTCGAAAGATGAGCCTTTCTCAGCTCTGGCATTTAAAATTGCTACGGATCCGTTCGTTGGAAGACTTTGCTTTGTAAGGTCTTATTCTGGAATGCTCAATTCTGGTTCTTATGTTTATAATATGAGAACAGAGAAGAAAGAACGTATTTCAAGAATTTTCCAAATGCATGCCAACAAACAAAACCAAATTGACGCTCTTCATTGCGGAGATATTGGTGCGGTAGTTGGTTTTAAAGATATTAAGACTGGTGATACATTATGTGATGAGAATGGTCAAATCGTTCTTGAATCCATGGTATTCCCAGAACCTGTGATTGGTTACGCTATCGAGCCAAAGACCCAAGCTGATGTAGACAAACTGGGAATGGCTATCGCCAAGCTTGTTGAAGAAGATCCTACTTTGCAAGTTGAAACAGATCATGATACTGGACAAACTATTCTTCGAGGAATGGGAGAGCTTCACTTGGATATCATTATTGATCGGTTGAAGAGAGAGTTCAAAGTTGAAATTAATCAGGGAGCCCCTCAAGTTGCTTACAAAGAAGCTGTTAATGCTGGAATAGAGCATAAGGAAGTTTATAAGAAGCAGTCTGGTGGACGTGGTAAATTTGCAGATATTGTATTCGAGTTAGGTCCTGTGGATGATGATTTTGAAGGAGAAGGTCTTCAGTTTGCTAACCAGATCGTTGGAGGTGTAATTCCAAAGGAATTCATACCTGCAATTGAAAAAGGTTTCAAGGAAGCGATGAAGAATGGCCCTCTAGCTGGTTTCCCAGTAGATTCTTTGAAAGTGAGACTGTTTCATGGTTCGTTCCACGACGTTGATTCAGATGCTTTATCTTTTGAATTGGCAGCCAAAATGGGATTCAAAGCTGCTGCTGCTAAGGCTAAACCAGTGCTTTTAGAACCTATCATGTCAGTAGATGTTGTTACACCAGATGACTACACTGGTTCTATTACGGGAGATCTTAACCGTAGAAGAGGGATGATGAGAGGAATGGATACAAAAGGTAATTCTTCTGTAATCAAGGCAGATGTTCCATTGTCAGAACTATTCGGATACGTTACGGATTTGAGAACTATGAGCTCAGGTAGAGCAACTGCATCTCTTACATTTTCGCACTATGATCAGGTACCGCAGAATATTGCTGATACTGTAATAGCTAAAACAAAGGGAGAAACGGTTTAATTATATATCGATATGAACCAAAAAATTAGAATAAAGCTAAAGTCTTACGACCACAATTTGGTTGATAAATCTTCTGAGAAGATCGTAAGAGCTGTAAAAACAACTGGTGCAATTGTAAGTGGACCGATACCTTTACCAACTGTAAAGGAAAAATTCACTGTATTGAGATCTCCGCACGTAAATAAAAAGTCGAGAGAACAATTTCAATTATGTACCTATAAAAGATTGGTAGATATCTACTCGAATAGTGCAAAAACTGTTGATGCTCTGATGAAATTAGAGTTGCCTAGTGGCGTAGATGTTGAGATTAAGGTATAGTTTCTGAGTTGAGGAAACATAAGGAACCAATAACTATGGTTATTGGTTCTTTTTTTGTCTTAAAAAAGACATAAATATTTTGTTCATGTTATGGATTTGCTATCTTTGCAGTCCTTTTCACGAAAAGTTTATCCGGAGACGGAAAAAATATAAATATTAATCGAGATGCCTGGAATAATTGGTAGAAAAATCGGGATGACAAGTGTTTACAATGAGGCTGGCAAAAGCATGGCATGCACGCTCATTGAAGCTGGTCCTTGTGTGGTTACACAAGTCAAAGATAAGGAGAGAGATGGGTATCGTGCCGTTCAATTGGCATATGGTGAGAGAAAAGAAAAAAACACTCCTAAAGCTTTAAAAGGACACTTTGCTAAGGCTCAGACTTCACCCAAGAAGAAGGTTGTGGAATTCAGGGACTTTAGAGCTGAATTCGAAGACAAGGTGAAAATGGGTAACACAATCAATATTGATGATGTGTTTACTGAAAATGATTTTGTAGATGTCGTTGGTACATCAAAAGGTAAAGGCTTTCAGGGTGTTGTGAAACGTCACGGTTTTGGTGGTGTTGGTCAGGCAACTCACGGACAGCACAATAGACTAAGGGCTCCGGGTTCAATTGGTGCTTGCTCATTTCCTTCCAGAGTATTTAAAGGATTGAAAATGGCAGGAAGAACTGGAGGGGATAGAGTTAAGGTCCTCAATCTTAAAGTTGTGAAGATCTATCCTGAGAAAAATTTGGTTTTAGTAAGTGGGCCAGTTCCAGGAGCTAAAAATTCATACATAATATTAGAGAAATAATATGAAACTGTCTGTTTTCAATATAAAAGGTGAGGAAACCGGTAGGGAGGTAGAGTTAGATCAGAGTGTTTTTGGTATCGAGCCGAATGAACATGCTGTTTACCTGGATGTTAAGCAATATCTTGCTAATCAGCGACAGGGAACTCACAAAGTAAAGACTAGAAACGAGATATCTGGTTCTACGAAGAAGCTGAAAAAGCAGAAGGGTACGGGTACGGCAAGAGCAGGTAGTATTAAGTCGCCGGTGTTTAGAGGAGGTGGAACTATGTTTGGTCCTGAGCCAAGAGACTACAGTTTCAAGTTAAATAAAAAAGTAAAGCAGCTTGCTCGCAAGTCGGTTCTGTCTGATAAGGCTAAGTCAGAGAAGTTAAGTGTTATTGAAGATTTTTCTTTCGATGCGGCTAAAACTAAAGATTTTATTGCTTTACTATCCAATCTTAAGGTTAAAGATTCCAAGTCTTTGGTGGTGTTAGGTGGGTATAATAAGAATGTTTACTTGTCTTCCAGAAACCTTAAGAATACCAAAGTTGCTATTGCGTCTGAGCTTACCACATATGATTTGGTGAATGCTGATTCAGTAGTGTTGGTTGAAAGTTCAGTGTCTCAATTACAAACTACGCTTAATTAAAATGGGAGTACTTATCAAACCTTTAGTAACGGAGAAAGCTTCTGCATACAATGAGAAGGGTAAATACGGTTTCATTGTTGAGAGAAAAGCGAATAAAGTTGAGATTAAAAAGGAAGTGGAAAAAGTATACGGGGTAACCGTAGAAAGTGTAAATACTATGGTACTTCCTGGTAAATCTAAATCCAGATATACTAAGTCTGGTGTCATCAGTGGAAATACACCTGCTCAGAAGCGAGCAATTGTTAAAGTCGCTGATGGAGATATAATTGACTTTTATAGCGGAATATAAATAGACAGATAAATGGCTGTTAAGAAATTAAGACCGGTTACACCTAGTCAGAGATTCAGAGTCGCTCCTGTTTTCGATTTAGTTACAAAGAGCACGCCTGAGAAATCTTTGATTGCTTCACATGGTAAGACAGGAGGTAGAAATAATCAGGGGCGAATGACCATCCGCAATGTGGGTGGTGGTCATAAGAGAAAATTAAGAGTTATAGACTTTAAACGTGATAAGCATGGAATTCCAGCCACTGTAAAGTCTATAGAGTATGATCCAGGTCGTACTGCTAGGATAGCGTTATTATTTTATGCAGACGGTGAAAAGAGATATATCATCGCACCGGCAAACCTTGAGGTTGGAACTGAAATCGTAAGTGGTCCTGGTGTTGCACCAGAGGTTGGAAATTCATTGCCTTTGTCTGATATTCCATTAGGTACGGTAGTGCACAATGTTGAGTTGAAGCCGGGTAAGGGTGGAGCAATGACGCGTAGTGCTGGTACTTATGCTCAGATAGTTGCAAGAGAAGGTAAATATGCCACTCTTAAGTTGCCATCTGGTGAGATGAGAATGGTCTTAACTACTTGCTACGCCACAATTGGTACTGTTTCTAATAGCGACCATATGAACGAGCAGTTGGGTAAAGCCGGTAGAAATAGATGGTTAGGAAGACGACCAAGAGTAAGAGGTGTAGTAATGAACCCTGTTGATCACCCAATGGGTGGTGGTGAAGGACGTTCTTCAGGAGGTCATCCGCGATCAAGAAATGGTCTTTATGCTAAAGGTAAGAAGACTAGAAAACCGAATAAGTATTCCGATAAGTTGATTATAACTAGAAGAAAATAATGGCAAGATCACTAAAAAAAGGGCCTTATATAGATTTTAGATTGGATAATAAAGTTCAGGCTATGACTGAGTCTGGTAAGAAATCTGTTATCAAGACATGGTCGAGAAGATCTATGATATCTCCTGATTTCGTAGGACACACTTTTGCAGTTCACAATGGTAATAAGTTTATACCGGTTTTCGTAACAGAGAATATGGTTGGCCATAAGCTTGGTGAATTTGCTCCTACAAGAAACTTTAGAGGTCACATTGCTAAAAAGGATAAAGGTAAAAGATAATTGAGATGGAAACTGCAGAGAAGAAATTAAAAAAATCAGTCAGGATTCGTCTTCAGAAGGAAGCTCTCAAGAAGCATAAAGAAGAGAACGCTGGTAAATTAGGTGATGTAAAAGCATCGCTAAGGAATGTACCAACAGCTCCTAGAAAGATGAGGTTAGTAGCTGATATGATAAGAGGACAAAAAGCAAACATTGCTCTGAATCTTTTAAAATTCGATGCTAAACATGCCTCTTTATCTTTAGAAAAGCTTTTGATGACTGCAATTGCCGATTGGCAAGAGGCAAATAGTGAAGTGGATATTGAAGAAGCTGATCTTATAGTAAAAGAAATATATGTGGACGGTGGTAGAATTCTTAAGAGATTAAGACCTGCTCCGCAGGGACGTGCACATAGAATTAGAAAGAGATCTAATCACGTTACAGTCGTGGTTGGTGACTCAAATGAATCGAACAGTCAGACTGAAGCTAACGATAATTAATAATGGGACAGAAGGTAAATCCAATAGGGCTTAGACTCGGTATTGTAAAAGGTTGGGATTCTGCATGGTTTGGTGGAAAAGATTTTTCAGACAAGATTGTAGAAGATCACAAAATTAGAAAGTACATCGAGGTTCGTATTCCAAAAGGTGGAATATCTAAGGTAATCATCGAAAGAACTTTGAAACGTATTACACTTACAGTACATACTGCTCGTCCTGGTGTAGTTATCGGTAAAGGTGGGTCTGAAGTAGATAAAATTAAAGAAGAGCTAAAGAAGCTTACGGGAAAAGATATACAAATCAACATCTTTGAAATTAAGCGACCTGAACTTGATGCCAAGTTGGTTGGAGAGTCGATTGCTCAGCAATTGCAAGCAAGGATTTCTTACAGAAGAGCTATGAAGCAAGCAATTGCATCGGCCATTCGAGTAGGTGCTCAAGGAATTAAAATTAAAGTGTCTGGACGTCTCGGTGGAGCTGAGATGGCGAGATCGGAACAGTATAAAGAGGGTAGAATTCCTCTCCATACTTTAAGAGCTGATATTGATTATGCTATATCTGAAGCTAATACCGTATATGGTAAAATCGGTATCAAAGTATGGATTTTCAAAGGTGAAGTTTTTGGTAAGAGAGATCTTTCTCCTAATGTAGGACTTGCATCTAATAATTCAGGTAACCAGTCTGGTCCACGTCGTAGACGGGGCGGATCTGACGGTCCAAAAAGGAGAAGAGAAAGAAAATAATCTCATTAAAGATTAAGAGAAATGTTACAGCCAAAAAGAACGAAATTTAGAAAGAAGCAGAAAGGAAGAGTAAAAGGTCTTGCTGGAAGAGGGCATAGATTAGCTTTTGGAACTTTCGGAATTAAATCATTGGAACCAGGCTGGATTAATTCAAGGCAAATTGAAGCTTCTCGTATTGCTGTAACTAGAGCGATGAAGAGAGAAGGTCAGGTATGGATTAGAATTTTTCCTGATAAGCCGGTAACAAAGAAGCCAGCTGAGGTTCGAATGGGTAAGGGAAAAGGTGCACCAGAATACTGGGTAGCCACTGTGAAACCTGGTACTATATTATTTGAAGCGTCTGGTGTTAGTGAAGAGAGAGCAAAAGAAGCACTGCGATTGGCTGCTCAGAAACTTCCAATAAAGACAAAATTTGTTGTTAGAAGAGATTATACAGGAGAATGAAAAATTCTGAACTAAAGGGTTTGAGTCTCGACGAGTTAAAGAACAAACTTGTTACTGAAAAGGAGAACTACGGTAAGCTAAAATTTGCTCATAGTATCACTCCAATAGAGAATCCGATGAAAATTCGTGAATCAAGAAGATTGGTTGCTCGAATTGAAACTGAAATAAGGGCTAAGGAATTATCAAAATAACGCAATGATGGATAGAAATTTGCGAAAAGAGCGTGTCGGTCAGGTTGTGAGTAATAAAATGGAAAAGACCATTACAGTAGCTGTTAACCGTAAGGAAAAGCATCCGATGTATGGTAAGTTTATTCGAAAGACGACCAAATTCACTGCTCATGACGAGAGTAACGATTGTAATATCGGCGATACTGTAAAGATCATGGAGACTCGTCCGCTGAGTAAAAATAAGAGATGGAGATTAGTAGAAATTCTAGAACGAGCAAAATAAAATGATACAGCAAGAATCCAGATTAAATGTCGCTGATAATAGCGGTGCAAAGGAAGTGCTTTGTATTAGAGTTTTGGGAGGAACTGGTAAAAGATACGCCTCTGTAGGAGACACCATCGTGGTGACTGTAAAATCAGCAATTTCTTCTAGTAACTTAAAAAAAGGTACGGTCTCTAAAGCAGTAATTGTCAGAACCAAGAAAGAAGTAAGGAGAAAAGATGGTTCTTATATCCGTTTTGAGGACAATGCTGCAGTACTGTTAAATACTAACGGTGAACCAAGGGGAACAAGGATTTTTGGTCCTGTAGCTCGTGAGTTAAGAGAGCGTCAGTTTATGAGAATTGTTTCACTAGCACCTGAAGTACTTTAAGATGAATAGTCATAAAACAAATAAGTTTCACATTAGAAAGGGTGACACGGTAAAGGTGATCGCTGGTAATGATAAGGGCAAAACGGGTAAAGTTTTAGAGGTTATTACCGACAAATATCGTGCTATTGTGGAAGGTGTAAATATAATCACCAAACATACAAAACCATCTGCAACTTCTCCTGAAGGAGGTAGAGAAGAGACTGAGGCAGCTGTTCACATGAGTAATCTCATGTTAATAGATCCAGCTTCAGGGGATGCTACTAAAGTTGGCAGAAAGGCTAACGATAACAATAAGTTACAGAGGTATTCAAAGAAATCTGGAAATTTTATCACAAATGGCTAGACCTAGATTAAAAGACAAGTATTTGCAGGAAATTGCTCCTGCATTGATGGAGAAATTTCAGTATAAATCTGTAATGCAGGTTCCTAAACTGACTAAAATCTCTATTAACAAAGGAATCGGAGCAGCCGTAGCAGACAAGAAGTTGGTTGATGTAGGAGTAGAAGAACTTACTACAATTTCAGGACAGAAGGCTGTGTCAACTGTTGCTAAAAATTCAATCTCTAACTTCAAGCTTCGTGAGGGAATGCCAATCGGAGCGAGGGTGACATTAAGAGGTGATAAGATGTATGAATTTCTAGACAGATTGATGACTGTAGCGTTACCTCGTGTACGTGATTTCAGAGGAATAAAGGAAAAGGGTTTCGATGGTAGAGGTAATTACAGCTTAGGAATTGAGGAGCAAATTATTTTCCCTGAAATAAGTATTGATAAAGTAAACAAAATATCAGGAATGGACATCACTTTCGTGACTACTGCTGAGAGTGATGAAGAAAGCTTAGCATTACTTAAAGCATTCGGAATGCCATTCGTTTCTGGTAAAAAATAATTGATATGGCTAGAGAAGCAATAAAAGCAAGAGAAAGAAAGAGAGAAAAACTCGTAGCTCGCTATGCTGAGAAGAGAGCAGCTTTGAAAGCAGCTGGGGATTATGAAGCATTAGATAAGTTACCTAGAAATTCCTCAAAGGTTCGTTTACACAACAGATGTAAGCTCACTGGTAGACCTAAGGGATACATGAGAAAGTTTGGTATCAACAGGGTAACATTCAGAGAAATGGCTAATGAAGGCAAGATTCCTGGTGTTACGAAAGCGAGCTGGTAAATATTTCTTGTTTACTAACATATTAAGAAAAAAAGTATTTAATTTTGCACCCCTTTTTTAGGGGTTTTAATTGTGAAAAGAAAATGGTAACAGATCCTATTGCAGACTACTTAACCAGAATTAGAAACGCTATCAAGGCGAATCATAGAATTTTGGAGGTTCCAGCTTCGAATGTGAAGAAGGAGATGACTAAAGTATTGCTTGATAAGGGATACATTCAGAACTATAAGTTTGTGGATGATAGTAAACAAGGAGTGATTAAGATTGCTCTTAAATACAATCCTCAAACTAAGCAATCTGCAATTACCAAGCTCGAAAGAGTGAGTAAACCTGGTTTAAGAAAGTATGCCAGTGCTGAAAACTTGCCACGTGTATTAAATGGTCTTGGAATAGCTATCTTATCTACCTCTAGAGGGGTGATTTCTGATAAAGAGGCTAAGAAAGAGCATGTTGGTGGTGAAGTACTGTGTTACGTATATTAAAAAAGTATAAAAGAAATGTCAAGGATAGGTAAAGCACCAATATCTCTTCCTGCGGGAATAACTGTAAATGTTAACAAGACGAAAGTTACAGTTAAAGGACCAAAGGGAGAATTAGTTCAGGATATTCATCCAGATATGCAAGTTAGTGTAGATGGTGAGGTTTTGACTGTAGAAAGACCTACTGAACAGAAGAGGCATAAAGCAATGCATGGCTTGTATCGATCTCTACTATACAATATGGTAGAAGGCGTTACAAACGGCTACAAAAAAGAGTTGGAATTAGTCGGTGTGGGTTATAAAGCTACTGTTCAGGGGAATGTGCTTGAATTGAATCTTGGCTATTCACACAGTATTTACATGGCAATGCCTGAGGATATTAAGGTTGATGCTGAAACTGCCAAGGGGCAGAACCCAAAAGTGACCATAGAAGGAATTGACAAGCAGTTGGTAGGTCAGGTTGCCGCTAAGATAAAGTCACTTAGAAAAGTCGAACCTTATAAAGGAAAAGGTATTCGTTTTGTTGGTGAACAAGTTAGAAGAAAAGCTGGTAAAACAGCTGCTAAATAAGATATAAGATGGCTGTAAGTAAGTTACAACGTAGAAAAAGAATAAAGCTAGGGATCAGAAGAAAGATCTCTGGCACTACTACCAGACCTAGAGTTTCTGTTTTCAGAAGTAATAAGGCAATCTATGGTCAGCTAATTGATGATATCAACGGGACTACTTTGGTCTCTGCTTCATCTAAAGAGTTGGGAAAAGCCAATAATAATATCGAGGTTTCTAAAGAAGTTGGAAAGAAGTTAGCTGAGAAAGCTTCAGCAGCTGGTATTAATAGTGTTGTATTTGATCGAAATGGATACCCGTATCATGGTAAGGTGAAAGCTTTTGCTGAGGGTGCTCGTGAAGGAGGGTTGAAATTTTAAATAAGAGTTATGTCACAAAGTAATATAAAAGCTGTAAAGGCTAGCGAAATTGATTTAAAGGAACGTGTTGTTGCTATCAAACGTGTAGCTAAGGTTGTAAAAGGTGGTCGTAGATTTAGTTTTTCAGCGATTGTTGTGGTTGGAGATAGTAATGGAGTAGTTGGTTACGGGCTTGGTAAAGCAAACGAAGTAACTGATGCGATTACTAAAGGTGTGGATGACGCCAAGAAAAATTTGGTAAGAGTTCCAATCTTTAAAACAACTGTTCCTCATGAAGCAATTGGTAAGTTTGGTGGTGGTTTAGTTCTGTTGAAACCAGCTGCTCCTGGTACTGGTGTAATAGCAGGTGGTGCGATGCGTGCTGTGTTGGAAAGTGCTGGTATTCACGATGTACTTGCAAAATCAAAAGGTTCATCTAATCCACACAACGTGGTGAAAGCGACTTTTGATGCTTTGAATAGAATGAGAGATCCATTTGCTGTAGCAAAACAGCGTGGTGTTGCTTTGGACAAAGTTTTTAATGGTTAAGAAAATGGCAAAGGTTTTAATAACCCAGAAGAGAAGTATCATTAAGCGTCCAGGACGACAAAAAAAGACTATTCAGTCTTTAGGTCTTGGTAAAATCAACCGTAGTGTTGAAAAAGAGCTAACTCCTCAGATCGAAGGAATGATCAATAGTGTACAGCATTTAGTAGAAGTAAAAGAACTCTGAGATGAAATTGAATTCATTACGTCCTGCAAGCGGAGCGACAAAAAACAGAAAGAAAATCGGTAGAGGTCAGGGCTCTGGAAAAGGAGGAACTGCT
The DNA here is from genome assembly GCA_030425425.1 of Bacteroidia bacterium. GTDB lineage: Bacteria > Bacteroidota > Bacteroidia > Cytophagales > Cyclobacteriaceae > Marinoscillum. Next base: position 77,337 of record JAUIAO010000018.1, read on the forward strand.
ACAAGAGGTCACAAGGGGGCACAATCAAGATCTGGTTATTCTCGTAAGATCGGTTTTGAAGGTGGTCAGATGCCTTTACAGAGAAGAGTTCCTAAGTTTGGTTTCAAAAACAATAATAAAATTGTAATGAAGCCAATCAACCTAGATGACATACAAACCTTGAGCGAAAGCAAAGGCTTAACTGAAATTACTCCGGAAGTTTTGAAGGACAATGGGATGATAGGAAAGGGCGATATAGTCAAAGTCTTAGGAAGAGGTGAGATAAAGGCTTCATTGACTGTTAAGGCTCACAAGTTTTCTAAATCAGCCGTTGAAGCAATTGAGAAGGCTGGAGGTAATACATCTGTTGAAGAATAAGCAATGAAGAAGTTTTTCGAGACCATTAAGAATATATTTTCGATTGAGGAGCTGCGTGTTCGTATTCTGAATACCGTTGGATTCTTAATTATTTTCAGACTAGGATCATTTGTGGTATTACCTGGAGTAGATCCTGCCCAACTCACTCAAGACGTGAGTGGAATATTTGGTCTGTTGAATACTTTTCTTGGTGGAGCGTTTAGTCGTGCTTCTGTCTTTGGATTAGGTATAATGCCATACATTTCTGCATCGATTGTACTGCAGCTGATGACAGTGGCTGTTCCTTATTTCCAGAAGTTGCAAAAAGAGGGCGATAGCGGTCGAAAAAAGATCAATCAAATTACAAGAGTATTAACTATTGGAATATGTATGGCTCAGTCTGTGGGTTACCTTACAGCTACTATTCCAACTGAAGCAATAGTTCTAGACAATCCGTTTCTGTTTAGAGTTTCTTCAATGATAATACTTACTGCCGGTACTATTTTTACTATGTGGATTGGTGAAAAAATTACTGACAAAGGAATAGGAAATGGTATTTCGATGTTGATCATGATCGGAATCATTTCAAGACTACCTGCTTCATTGTTTTATGAAATAGTAGAGGTTAAGGGAATGTCAGGAGCATTGCTTTCGATTCTTGAATTAGTTGCTTTGTTCTTGGTAGTAATGGCTACTGTAGCGTTGGTTCAGGCTACTAGAAGAATACCTGTACAATACGCTAAGCAAGTGGTTGGTAACAAAGTATATGGTGGTCAAAGGCAGTATATACCTTTAAAGGTGAACGCTTCAGGAGTAATGCCTATCATATTTGCTCAATCTCTCATGTTCTTACCTGCTTTACTTGCTGGTATATGGAGTGAGGAAAGTGACATTGCACAGTATATCGGAACTACGTTTAGTGATATACAATCATGGCAGTACAATTTGTTGTTTGCTATTTTGATTATATTATTCACATTCTTCTATACTGCGATTACGATCAATCCTTCCCAGATAGCAGATGACATGAAGAGAAACGGTGGATTTGTTCCAGGAATTAAGCCTGGTAAACAAACTGCTGATTTTATAGATAATGTATTAACAAGAATAACCCTTCCCGGATCTGTCTTTCTTGCAGTTATTGCAATACTCCCTGCTTTTGCAATGATGGCAGGTGTTAGTTCAACTTTTGCGCAGTTTTACGGAGGTACTTCACTATTGATTATGGTTGGTGTTATTTTAGATACACTCCAGCAGATAGAAAGTTACTTACTGATGAGACATTATGAAGGAATGATGAAGTCGGGCCGAGTGAAAGGTAGAACACAAAATGCAATAGCGTAATGGCAAAGCAGGCATCTATAGAGCAGGATGGTACTATCGTTGAGGCATTGTCTAACGCAATGTTTAGAGTAGAATTAGAAAACGGACATCAGTTAATTGCACATATTTCAGGAAAGATGAGAATGAATTATATTAAAATTCTTCCTGGCGATAAGGTGAAGTTAGAGATGTCTCCGTATGACTTGACAAAAGGAAGAATTGTATATCGCTACAAATAAAGATTATGAAAGTTAAAGCATCCATAAAGAAGCGAAGTGCTGATTGCAAAGTGATCCGAAGAAAAGGAAAGCTTTATGTAATCAACAAAAAGAACCCTAAGTTTAAACAAAGACAAGGATAAGATATGGCTAGAATAGCAGGAGTTGATATCCCCGATAATAAAAGAGGTGAAATTGCCTTGACTTATATCTTCGGTATTGGTAAGAGCTCAGCTCAGAGAATATTAGCTGAGGCTGGTGTAGATGGTAATAAAAAAGTGCAGGATTGGAATGATGACGAGTCAGGTGCAGTTCGTACAATCATCAGTGAGCAATTTAAAGTAGAAGGTGTTCTTAAATCAGAGGTTCAGCTTAGTATTAAGCGTTTACTAGATATTGGATGTTACAGAGGTCTTAGACACAGAAAGAGTCTACCAGTTAGAGGTCAGAAGACTAAAAACAATGCCAGAACCAGAAAAGGTAGAAGAAAGACTGTTGCAAATAAGAAGAAAGCTACTAAGTAATAATTAGACGATGGCACAGAAAAGAAAAGATAAAGCTAAAAAGAGAGTTGTTCATGTTGAGTCAGTTGGGCAGGCGCACATTCAGGCTACGTTCAACAACATCATTATTTCTTTGACAAACGGTCAGGGTCAGGTTATTTCTTGGGCTTCTGCAGGAAAAATGGGTTTCAAAGGTTCCAAGAAAAATACACCATATGCGGCTCAGGTTGCAGCTCAGGATTGTGCGAGCAAAGCCTATGAATTGGGACTGAGAAAAGTAGAGGTTTTTGTAAAGGGGCCTGGTGCAGGACGAGAGTCTGCCATTAGATCTATTCAGAATAGTGGCATAGAGGTTACCATGATTAAGGACATGACTCCACTACCTCATAATGGTTGTCGTCCACCGAAAAGAAGAAGAGTTTAATAGCTAAATAAGAAGATTTTATGGCAAGGTATACTGGACCTAAAACTAAGATTTCAAGAAAGTTCGGAGAACCAATCTTCGGAGCTAGTAAGGCATTACAGAAGAAGAATTATCCTCCTGGACAACACGGAAGAGGTCGTAGAAGAAAGCAGTCTGAATACGCAATTCAGTTGGCAGAAAAGCAGAAAGCTAAGTACACTTATGGTGTATTAGAGAAGCAATTTGCCAACATATTTGATAAGGCATCAAGGAAAAGCGGAATTACTGGTGAAATACTTCTTCAGTTGTTAGAGGCTAGATTAGATAATACAGTGTTTAGATTAGGTATTGCACCTACTAGAAGATCAGCGAGACAACTTGTTGGTCACAAACACATCACGGTAAATGGGGAGATTGTAAATATTCCTTCGTTCACTGTAAAGGAAAATGATATCATTGGTGTTAGAGAAAAGTCAAAATCTTTAGAGGCGATTACCGACAGTTTGTCTAGCAATGCAAAGAGATATTCTTGGTTAGAATGGGATAGTACTGCAATGACAGGTAAATTCCTAAATTCTCCGACTAGAGAGGAGATTCCAGAGAATATCAAAGAGCAGTTGATAGTTGAATTGTACTCTAAGTAAGATTATTAATTAATTAAAGAAAGAAATATGTCTATTCTAGCATTTCAAATGCCAGAGAAGGTAGTGATGGAAAAAGCTGATGATTTTCATGGGCTTTTTACATTCAAACCACTTGAAAAGGGTTACGGTGTTACCGTAGGTAATGCGCTAAGAAGAATTTTACTTTCTTCATTAGAGGGTTATGCGATCACTGCTATCAAAATCCCTGGTGTTCTACATGAGTTTTCAACTATTGAAGGTGTTGTAGAAGATGTTAGTGAAATCATCTTGAATCTTAAAATGGTAAGATTTAAAAAGATTACTGACGTTGTTGATAATACAATTACTGTGTCTGTTTCCAACAGCAAGCAGTTTACTGCAGGTGATATTGCAAAATCAACAACATCTTTTGAAATATTGAATCCTGATCATGTAATCTGTAATCTTGATGAGAAAGCTCAGTTTGAAATTGAGATTAACATCGAAAAAGGAAGAGGTTATGTGACTGCCGAGGAAAATAAACCTGCTGATCAGAACTTTGGCTATATCGCGATTGACTCGATTTTTACACCAATTAAAAATGTAAAATATAGCGTAGAGAACACAAGAGTAGAACAAAAGACTGATTATGAGCAGTTAATAATCGATATCGAAACAGATGGTTCTATTCATCCAGAAAATGCACTAAAAGGTGCTGCAAATATCTTGATCAAGCATTTCATGTTGTTCTCTGATCAGAATATGATTCTGGAATCTCAGGAACAAGGTGAGCCTGAACAAGTAGATGAAGAATTGCTTCACATGAGAAAGCTTCTAAAGACTTCATTGAATGATCTTGATTTATCAGTAAGAGCTTACAATTGTTTGAAAGCGGCTGATGTAAGAACATTGGGAGACTTAGTAACGCTCGAGATTTCTGACATGATGAAGTTTAGAAACTTTGGTAAGAAATCATTGGCAGAACTAGAGCAGTTGGTAGCTGATAAAGGTTTAACATTCGGAATGGATCTTTCGAAATACAAATTGGAAGAAGAATAATGAGACACGGAAAGAAATTTAATCATTTGGGAAGAACAGCATCTCATAGAAAAGCGATGCTTTCAAATATGGCTTCTTCTCTTATCATCCATAAAAGAATCAATACCACTGTAGCCAAGGCGAAAGCCCTGCAGAAATATGTGGAACCATTGATTACAAAAGCTAAGACAGATTCTACTCACTCTAGAAGAATGGCTTTTTCATATCTTCAAGACAAGGTAACTGTGCAAGAGCTTTTTGGAACTGTAGCTGAGAAAACTAACCAAAGACCTGGCGGTTATACCAGAATTATTAAGACTGGTATCAGATTAGGTGATAATGCCGAAATGTGCATGATGGAGTTAGTAGATTTCAACGAGTTATTACTTCAGGATGCTGATGCTGGAAAAGCTAAGACAAGAAGGTCAAGAAGAGGAAGTAAGAAGAAATCTACAGAAACTGTAGCTGCACCAGTAGCTGATGAAGCTGTAGAAGCTACTGATGCGAGTACTGATTCCGCGGAGGATCAAGCACCAGAATCAAACGATGAAGGAGCTGAAAAGAAGGATGACAATTGAGATCATAAATATTGAAAATAAAAGGGATTAAACTTCGGTTTAATCCCTTTTTTTATGTCCGATTACTGAATGATTAATTATTAATTTTGCCACTCATGAAACAGCCACAAAAAAAGAAAGCACTCTTATTATTAGAAGACGGTTCTGTATTTGAAGGAAATGCCATCGGGAAAATAGGTACTACTGGAGGCGAGATTTGTTTTAATACAGGTATGACTGGATATCAGGAAATATATACTGATCCATCATATTACGGTCAGATTATCGTGAATACAACTGCGCACATTGGGAACTATGGTGTGCATGATGACGAGGTAGAAGCTGATAATCCCATGATTAAAGGGATTGTTGTAAATGACTTTACCTATCAATATAGTAGAAAAACAGCCTCTGATGGATTGCAAGAATATCTGGAGAAGCATAATACAGTTGGGATTTCTGGAATTGATACAAGAAAGCTTGTGAGGCACATTCGTTCCAATGGTGCAATGAATTGTGTGATTACGAGTGAGATCTTTGACCTGGATGAGCTTAAAAATGAATTAGAGCAAGTGCCAAATATGGCTTCTCTGGAGCTAAGTAGTGTAGTGACCACTAAGGAACCATATATTCTTGGAGAGGAAAATGATGGACTGAAAATAGCGGTACTTGATTTTGGAATAAAGCGATCTATACTCAGAAACTTTACGAAACGAAATTGCATTTGTAAAGTGTTTCCGGCCAAGACAAGTTTTAGTGAAATCAGTAACTGGCAACCTGATGGCTATTTTCTCTCTAATGGACCGGGGGATCCCGCTGCAATGGATTATGCCGTGGATACCATCAAAGAAATTATTTCCAGTGGAATACCTGTTTTTGGAATTTGTCTTGGTAATCAACTTTTAGCCAGAGCTGTAGAAATCAAGACCTATAAGATGCATCATGGCCATCGAGGACTAAACAGTCCTGTGAAAAACCTTAAAACAGGATTAAGTGAGATTACATCCCAAAACCACGGATTTGCGGTGGATATGGAATCGCTCACAACATCGACAACAGCAGAACTTACCCATATTGATCTAAATGATCAAACTGTAGAAGGATTGAGATTGGTAGATAAACCAGCCTTTTCTGTACAGTATCATCCGGAATCATCACCAGGACCCCATGATTCCACCTATTTATTTGACGATTTTATTCAACTAATTAATGATCAGAAATCATGAGTATTATTGAAAGTGTACACGCCAGACAAATCCTCGATTCACGAGGAAACCCAACCGTAGAGGTTGATGTAATCACTGAAAATGGTGTTTTGGGTAGAGCAGCAGTTCCATCAGGAGCATCTACCGGAGAGCATGAGGCAGTGGAGTTAAGAGACGGTGATAAGTCAAAATACCTAGGCAAGGGCGTTTTGAAAGCTGTTGAAAATGTAAATGATGTTATAGCGCCGGAGATCGTAGGAATGCCAGTATTTGAGCAGAAAATGATCGATGACATTATGATTGATCTCGATGGAACTCACAATAAAGGAAAATTGGGTGCAAACGCCATCCTTGGAGTTTCATTGGCTGTTGCTAAAGCTGCTGCTGAGGAGTCAGGACAGTCTTTGTTTAGATACATTGGTGGAGTGAACGCTCACGTTCTTCCTGTTCCAATGATGAACATCATCAATGGTGGATCTCACTCTGATGCGCCTATCGCATTCCAGGAATTCATGATCCGTCCAGTAGGAGCTCCTACATTCAGCGAAGCGCTAAGAATGGGTGCTGAGGTTTTCCATAACTTGAAAAGCATTATCAAAGCAAAAGGCTTAAGTACTGCAGTAGGTGATGAGGGAGGATTTGCTCCGAATTTCTCTGGAGGTACTGAAGAGGCTTTGGACAGTGTATTGAAAGCTATTGAAAAAGCAGGTTACAAGGCCGGTGATGATATCACCATTGCAATGGACTGTGCTTCTTCTGAGTTCTACGAAGATGGAAAATACAACTACGCGAAATTCGAAGGTGAAACTGGAAAAGTGAGAACCAGAGAAGAGCAAGTTGATTACCTGGCATCATTGGTAGAGAAATATCCTATCGATAGCATCGAGGACGGATGTGACGAAAACGACTGGGAAGGCTGGAAAATGCTTAACGCTAAGATCGGTGACAAGTGTCAGCTGGTAGGTGACGATTTGTTGGTAACAAACGTGAAGTTTTTGGAGAAAGCAATCGCTGAAAAAGCTGCTAACTCTATCTTGATCAAAGTAAACCAGATTGGTAGTTTGTCAGAAACACTTGCGGCTATCGAAATGGCTCACAAAGCTGGATGGACTGCAGTAGTTTCTCACAGATCAGGTGAAACCGAGGACAATACCATCGCTGACATTGCAGTAGCAACGAATGCAGGTCAGATCAAAACTGGTTCAATGTCAAGATCTGATAGAATGGCTAAATACAACCAATTACTCAGAATCGAAGAGGAATTGGGTGATTCAGCCGTTTATCCTTCTTCTAAGTAATAGAGAGAGATTATATTCAATAGTAAAAGCCGGCTCACGCCGGCTTTTCTCATTTAATCCAGTGGTAGACTAATAAACCAATAGCAGAACTGCTGCCAGAAGTCATATTTGTGAAAGTTCATCACTGAAAAGTGATAGATCAACAGTATGATAAGAGCTACGGGAAACACATTCCACCTTTTGTTGCTATACCAATCCCAGATAATCAATCCCACAAGAATAGTATCAGCGATCAGGAAACCATAGAAAGGTACAATGGGCATATTACCAATTTTTGGGGCATAAGTAATAATGGGTTTTACATACCTGTAGATTAATCGATCGGTAATGGGTGAGATGAGCGGTAGAGCGGTCACCACCATGAATCTTGCATGAATGAGTGAATGCTTCCTGAAATAAATGGCCAACCCATATAATATCAGAAAGGCGAAAATGGCATTGACACTTAGGGCGATGAAATATAAATGGCCTGTAGCCAGTCGCTGTGCTCCATGAAATAAGTGATTCACCAGGTCAAAGGCTGTAACCGCCATTATGGGAACCAAAACATAAGAACTATATCCTATCCATTTGTGAAGGCTGGTTTGTCTGTTTCTGATCAATACTGCCTGAGCTATCAACATAGCGCACCAAAGGATCATGGCCAGGCCGTGACGGTGCAAATGACCGTCCACTGTCGGAGAAAGTATCCTTCCAAAATATCCCGGCCAGAAAGCGGTAAGTGCAGCTATCAGAAATACGATAAAGGCAATGAATAATTTTTTATTAAGGAATTGGTCCAGCTTCATTTGGGTTGATTCAGTGATTGGATATCAACTCAAATAAGTAATGAATGTTTCGAGTTCACAAATCCTCGGGCCTCCCAAACTTCGGATCGGTGAGCAGTTTATGATCCGTGAAGGTTTTTAGAAAAGCGAGCAAATCTACTTTTTCAGCGTCTGTGAGATGAACTCCACCTTTAGCAACCTGCTTCATGAGTGGATGCGCATATTCGGAATTGACCAATCCTTCGGAGTAAAAATCGATGACTTCTTCCAGTGTTTTGAATCGGCCGTCGTGCATGTAAGGACCAGTTAGCTCTACGTTGATCAGAGAAGGAGCCTTGAAAGCACCGATATCCATAGAGTCTCGTGATACCCCAAAGTGATCCATGCGGTCAGTGAATAGACTGTCTTTGGCATTATTGAAAAACTCATTGGATGTTAGGAGAAAACCTCCATGACAGTGAAAGCAATCTGCTTTTTCGGAATAAAAAAGTTCCATTCCGCGTTTTTCGGATTCTGTAAAAGTTGCCTCTTTGGCTAATACTTTATGGTACTTTGAGTTGTTGCTAATGATGCTGCGTACAAACTGGGCGATAGCCTTGGCTATTCTATCCATATTAATTTCCTCGGATCCAAATGCCTGTTTAAACATTGCAGGATATCGCGGATCGTTTTTGATTGCTGCTACGGTTTTTTCGGGTGTTCCAGCAATTTCTGCTGGGTCGAGGATGGTGAGGCGTACTACTGATTCTATGTTGGTATTTTGAAAAGTGGGACTGAGGTTGAAGGAAGAGTCAATATTGTGTGAATTAATATAACCGCTCCAGAAGTATGCGTTTGAATTATATACAAGGTTCACCAGTGGTAAAGTATAATGATGAGTAGGAATGTGTTTTAAACCAACAGGTTTTCCATTTTTAAATTTTGGATGATCAAAACCAGTGTCGAACCCATTACGCTGAAGATGACATGTAGCACAAGACATCAGAGAGTCCGGGTCGGTTCTTCCAGAAAGTCGGCCATCGTAAAATAAATATCTTCCAAGTTCTACTCCCTCCACTGTTGTCGGGTTATCGCTTGGGATATTAAGCTCATCTGGATAGTACCAGATATCCGGAAATTGATACGGTGTTGATTGCTTGTTGAAATCACAAGATTGGAGTGTCCATATCAGTAAAATCAGTGTGTAAAATGTGAAGGTTTTCATTGTAGAAAAATGAAATAAAAAATGTCGATATGAATCGAGTTAGTTGATCAATATTAATACAATTGATGTTGGAATGAAAGTTCCGGGTATCATCAAAACTTGAATAATTCATCAGATTAATCCTCGTTTCAATGTGCAGAATTTCACTTTGCTAACAGATGCGTTATCTTTATCCCCAATTATGAAAAGTATTCTTCAAAAGATTCCACCTTTTTTCAAAAGCTTCTATTTTCTGATCTCTTTGGCTTTTTTGATTTGGATGCTGTTTTTTGATACTAACGATATCATTTCTCAGTTGAAGATGAGTCAAAAGCAGCGTGAGCTGGAAAGTGCGAAGCAATATTATGAAGACAAGATCATAGAAGTAAAGAATGATCGTGAAGCACTCATGAACAATGAAGAATTGCTGGAAAAGATGGCAAGAGAAAAGTACCTGATGAAAAAGGAATCTGAAGATCTGTTTATTGTAGTAGAAGAATGAAAATGAAATGTGTCGTATTCCTGGTTGGAGCACTTCTATTGTCCAATATTACTTTTTCACAATACCGACCTTCGAGTGCGGGCGGAAACGGAGGTGATATTTCTGAAAAAGTTTATTTCGGTGGAGGTGGAGGATTTAGTGGAGGAAATCAATTCACAAGTATTAGTTTATCGCCTTTAGTTGGTTATAAAATTACAGAGGAGTTTTCTGCTGGTGTTCAGATAACCTACCAATTCACTAAGTTGGGAGATTTTACAGCAAGTAATTACGGAGGAGGTCCTTTTGGGCTCTATGCATTTTCTGATAAGATTTTTGCTTATTCCCAATTCGAATATCTAAATGTACAGCCACTTCTTGTGGGGGGAGGAAAGGCCGATCGGCTTGATTTTACAAGTTTTTTTGTCGGACTGGGGTACAATGAACCCATTGGTAGAAATGTTGCTTTTCAAATAATAGGATTATATAACCTCATGTATGGAGATGGTACTAATTCACCATATAATAGCCCTATTCAGTTTCGTGTTGGGATAGTAAGTAACTTCTAATTGATGAATAAGCGGGCAAGTCGTATAGTGTCGTAATCCATTTTACCATTCAACGCACCATAGACGTACCCTAGCCTAATATTCCCTTCTTTATCGAAATATTCTTCCTCTGGATTTGCTTTGATTTTATCTATTGCTTTCTGGACCTTGCTGAGTGTTCTTTCATCAGGTTTGAATCGTGAAATATCCAGTTCTTTGTTGGATTGCAGGATTTTTTCAATATGTCCTACAATAGTATTTAATGTCAGGTCACGTTCCATGGCGATTTCATCCAGACCTTTTCCGCTTAGAATCAACTTCTCAGTTTTTTGGTAGGTGGTTTCCTTTTTCGGCTTTTCGTAATATTTCTTTTCTCGTGATTTGTTTTGCTCTATGATTTCTTCATCATTGGTACCACCGCACTGATCAACAAAGTCCAGAAAAGCAATATTCAATGCTTCTTCATCATATACATTGAGCCAATCTTCACTTTCTTCACTCAATTCCTGAAAGCGCTTGTCTGCTTTTACGGCCAGGTTATCCAGCTCCAGTGCGATCCTGTTGATACCCTTCAGTACCAGTCCATCCCATTTTCTGAGTCGGGAAAGTGCTACATATCCTTGTCCGGCTTCAAATGTTTTTGACAAATCCATCTCAGCTATATCCAATGTCATTCCCTGGCTTTTATGCACAGTGATTGCCCATGCTAACCTCAGAGGAATTTGCTTGTAGGAAGCCAAAATAACTTCATCTTCATTCTCAACCGTCCATTCTTCGGGGTTTACGGTAATAGTTCTTCCCTCATCCATTTCTACCACCGGATATCCGTTTGTGGATTCAAACCTAGTGATCTTGCCGGTGGAGCCGTTGAAATATCCTTTTTCAGGATTATTTTTTACAAACATGACCCGGGCATCTTCTTTCAATTGAATGACAGGGCCTGCAAGAACGGATTGCTTTAGACCTTCCAGAATTTTAGCTTGTCCCTTAGTCTCGGCATAAAAGGTTTGAAGAGGGTTTGGGTTTTCCTCCAGTTTCTGCGCGTTCATGGCGTCTACATCCGCATTATGAGTGTAGAGTTTAGTTGCTTCCTCATTAGATTCGTCAGATTCCAGTTTTTCCCTTAGACGTTCCAGTGAATCATCAGAGATATCCTGAGAACGGATCTCAGAGAGTATAAATGATAGAGTATCATGTCCCTGACGATACTGATGATGCAGGTAGCAAACTTTCAATCTGGCTTCTACCCATACAGGAGCCATGAATGCAAATTTCTCACGATTGCTAAGCTGTTGTCTGGAGACAGGGGGAAGCTGGAAAAAGTCACCGGACAGAAGCACTTGTACCCCTCCAAAAGCATCCGGACTTCTGCGAAAATGTTTGAGAATATTACTAATAGCAGTCAATACTTTGCCACTAAGCATAGAGATCTCATCTATGATCAACACTTGCACTGATTTCAGTCGGTTAACCGTCTGACGGTTTCTTCCGATTTGCTCAAGATCTTTGGATGTAATTTGCTCTCTGATTCCGACTCCAGACCATGAGTGTATCGTTTGTCCTCCGATATGAGTAGCCGCTATGCCCGTAGAAGCCGTGATCGCTACGGGAACTTGTCTTTCTCTTAGGTATTCTATGTACTGCCGGATTAGGTAAGTTTTACCAGTTCCTGCTGATCCAGTAAGGTAGATGTTTTGTCCTGTTTTGAGAATGGAAAGTGCCGTTTGCTGATCCATTAACTCTAGCTTTTTGGAAAATCAACACCGAATCTTTGCCCTATATCCATTAGGTCTTTCACTACAGGATCCAGCAGCGGAATTCCTTCCTTTTTACGTTGTTGCTCCAATTCTCTTTCCGGATCTCCTGCCACTAGAACTTTGTGTCCTTTGATGACCGGTTCGGCACCTCTAAAGCGAGTGATCCAATTATCCATGTGAGATTTGAACTCACCTGCCGGACGGAATGCATCGATTCGCATCGCACCAAAAAAATGTCCAATTCCTTTACCCACCGGATCGCTAGCTGGATCCAGAAATGCCACGAAAGGAGGAACCCAAGGTCCGTAATTGGCTCCAGACAGAACAGCTGAGAAAATATCTACTACAGCAGATAACCCATAACCTTTGTGCGACCCATGCTCTCGATCTCCACCCAATGGAAGTAATGCACCACCTTTTTTTACTCCTTGAGAATCTGTGGTGGGGTTCCCTTCTTTGTCCTGAACCCAGCCTACAGGAGCATCTGCATTCTTCCTTTGGAGAATTTCCAGCTTGCCATTTGCGGCTGTAGTGGTAGCCATGTCCAACACGAATGGAGGCTCCTTATCAGCTGGGATAGCTACTGAAATTGGATTGGTTCCTAAAAGTCGCTCTTTACTGAAAGTTGGTGAAACCAAAGGACTCGCATTGGTCATAGAGATTCCAATGCAGTCATCTTCCAAAGCCATCATAGAGTGATAACCTGCTATTCCAAAGTGGTTGGAATTCCTAACCGAAATCCATCCAGACCCCACATTTTTTGCCTTTTCTATTGCTAATCTCATTGCCTGCGGGCCAACAACCAATCCTAAGCCTGAATCTCCATCAATTACTCCTGTACTTGGTGTTTCGTGAATGATTTTGGTTTGTGGAGTAGTGTTCACACGGTCCTTATCTATGAGCCGTACATAGCCACTCAGCCTTGCCACTCCATGAGAATCTACACCGCGCAGATCGGCGCTAAGTAGAACTTTCGCACCTAGTTGAGCATCCTGCTCACTACAACCTACAGCCTTTAATATTGATTTTGTGAATTGAAAAAGTGATTCGTGCGCTACTACCATCTTATATGATTTTGTAAATGTATTTCTAAGCAGAAAAGTGCGAGCAAATTACAACACTTGAGCAAAGACACGAAATTTGGGAAATACAATTTAACTGTAATCTACGAGCCTGAATTATTTAGGGAGTTAAGCGTCTTGAGTAAAACGCCCTCTTTCAGAGCATAGGCAGAAACTCTTATTTGATTGATGTTGAGCTTTCTAAGCACGTAGTGTACCAAAACACTCGCCACAACGATCATATCTACTCTCAAAGGAATCATACCCGGGATCGATAAACGCTCTTCTCTGTTTTTTATTAAAAATTCAGAATGGATGGACTGAAATGCTTCAATGGTTAGTGGATATTCAGTGTCTATGACAGGTTTTTCCAGATCGTTTTTAAGACAGTATATATCACTCAGCGTATCAAATGTACCTGAGGAGCCAATCAATGTTTGAGGAGCGTATTTTTCAAAATTGACGAATAGTTCCTCCAGATTTTCTTCCAGATACTTTTCTAAAGCAGCGATCTGATCTGAACTCATAGGATCTGTTCTCTGGAATTGCTCTACCATTCTCTGGCCACCAATTTCAAAGCTTTGCTTCCATAATATTTCACGATCTGTCCCAATGATGAACTCAATGCTACCTCCACCAATGTCCATGATCAAGCCTGGTTCATTGCCAATACTTAGCGCTTTTTTCACACCATAGTAAATGTATTCGGCTTCTTCCAGCCCTGAGATGATTCTGGTTTGTATGCCTGTTTCCTGTTCTATTAATTTAACAAGGTCTTTTCCGTTGGTAGCATTTCTGATTGCACTGGTAGCCGTCGCGAAGATTTGTTCTACAGCCTCGAGTTCAATTCGAGTTTTAAAATTTTTCAGACAACTAAGAGCACGATTAATCGCCTCATCTGTTATATAGCCCTGATTGATGCCTTTTTCACCGATTTTTACAGGAACTTTTTCCCGATAGGTAATCATAAAGTCACTATTCAGTACTTCCACCACAATCAAGTGGAAAGTATTTGTACCCATATCTATAACAGCGACTTTCATGTGTTTAGTGTTTATTTCCAAAATCATCGGTTCGCTTGAGCGAAGGAATTCGTTATAAAAATTAGTTTCTCATTGTAAAAATCTACCGCTTATGTTTGGTGGCAGGATAGATTTGTCGAGATAACTAAAGTCTACACTCATTCATGAATTGAAAATTTCGCGCAAGATAGGAAAATAGAATCTTTATCCTAAGAACTTAAATCATAAGTATTTACATAAATGATATCATCCTTGTAAGCTATTCTTTTCACTCACAAGCCATCATTTATTAACTTACCATCAACAATTTCACAACTTCAAAATATGATCAAATGAGCGCATCAAAGCCCAAAACAGCCTCTTTTGTAATTTCCACAAAACAGAAAATAGAAGAACTTGAAAAACTGAACGCCGAAGCGATGCTTGGAGGTGGTCATGATAAAATTGATAAGCAGCATAAAAAAGGAAAACTAACAGCTAGAGAGCGAATTGACTTATTTCTCGATCCAGGATCTTTTCAGGAGATTGGAAAATTTGTCGTCCACAGAGGTCGGGATTTTGGAATTGATAAGCAAAAAATCCTTGGAGATGGTGTAGTCACAGGCTATGGTACTGTGGATGGCCGATTGGTTTATGTATTCAGCCAGGATTTCACTGTTTTTGGAGGATCATTGTCTGAGACTTTTGCCGAAAAAATCGTCAAAATTATGGACATGGCAGTCAAAAATGGAGCTCCATGTATTGGATTAAATGATTCTGGAGGAGCTCGTATACAGGAAGGAGTAGTGTCTCTCGGTGGCTATGCCGATATCTTCTATAGAAACGTACGTTCATCGGGAGTCATTCCACAGATTTCGGCTATTATGGGGCCTTGTGCTGGTGGTGCAGTTTATTCTCCAGCCATGACAGATTTTATTTTCATGGTGGAAAATACCAGTTACATGTTTGTTACCGGACCTAACGTGGTGAAAACCGTAACTCAGGAGGAGGTAACAGCCGAGGAACTCGGAGGAGCCAGTGCTCACAGCACTAAAAGTGGAGTAACTCATTTTACTTCAAAAAATGAAGCAGCATGTATTCTTGATATCAAGAAATTGTTGAGTTATATCCCTTCCAATTGTGAGGAAGAACCTCCAATGCTCGACTATGAAATCTCAGGAGAGGAAATTCGCAACGAATTGGACAAAATCCTTCCAGACAACCCGAATCAGCCTTACGACATGAAGGATGTAATTAGGGGCATTGTAGATAAGGATTCATTTTTTGAAGTTCACGAAAAATATGCGGACAACATAGTGGTCGGGTTTTCAAGAATTGCCGGCCGTAGTGTAGGGATCGTTGCAAATCAACCAATGAGTATGGCCGGAGTACTGGACAATGACTGTAGCACAAAAGCGGCAAGGTTCGTGCGCTTTTGTGATGCTTTCAATGTTCCTTTATTGGTGCTGGTAGATGTACCTGGATTCTTGCCCGGTACTGATCAGGAATGGAACGGAATCATCATGAATGGTGCAAAGTTGTTGTATGCTTTCTCAGAAGCAACTGTACCAAGAGTAACTGTTATTACCAGAAAAGCCTATGGTGGAGCTTATGATGTGATGAATTCAAAACATATTGGAGCGGATATGAATTTTGCATGGCCAACTGCCGAGATTGCAGTAATGGGTGCACAGGGCGCATCAGAGATCATTTTCAAGAGAGAAATTGCTTCTGCAGAAGACCCTTATGCCAAGCATCAGGAGAAAATTGATGAGTATACTGAGAAGTTTGCTAATCCATACAAAGCCGCAGAGAGAGGTTTTATAGATGAAGTGATTTTGCCACATAATACACGTGCAAAACTCATTCGCGCTTTCAATATGTTGGAAAACAAAGTCGATAATAACCCAAGAAGAAAGCATGGAAATATTCCTTTGTAAGTGGTAAATAGTAATTAGTGAATAGTAAAATAGTGACTTAGTGATTAGATAAGTAGTTTGTATTAATAATTGACATTTAGGAATAAGTATATAGGTTGAAAAGATTGATTAAAATAACTCAATAACTCAATAACTCAATAACTCAATAACTCAATATAAATGGATCAGAAGAGTAAAGAATTTTTATACAAATATTTGAATAATGCATCTCCGACAGGGTTTGAATCAAGTGGACAGGA
>JAUIAO010000087.1 GCA_030425425.1 Bacteroidia bacterium
TATTCCCGAAAAAGCCATATACTCCCGGATCTCTTGCCCAACTAAAATTATATACCATGTCTCCTGTATCATTTACCGTATTTCTATATTTATAAGGCCTTCCAGGTATTCCCACCGTATGATCAATTCTTGGGTCAACACTTAATCCACTGTCGGGGGGGGTAATTCCATTTGCATCTACGTTGGTGAAAATGTCGGAGTCATTAAACGTTTCCAATAAGGGAAGTCCGTTTCCATCAGTCCTAAATGCATTTACCATATTCTGACTGGCCAAATGAAATCCACAACAGCCATAAAGCCCTGTACCATGTGGCGAATTTAACCCAGTTACAAAACTCACCCTTCCCACAGTTGTACCATCATTAATTGAAAACTGGGCAGCCCAGATAGATTCCGGTCCATTGTCAAATCCATCCAAGAAATTTTCCCCAAAATCCGGTTGTAGACTACCGGTAACTTCATCCGCATAATCAATCACCTCCTGTAAACGTGAGGTATTTATATTCGTTACTTGATGTTGATCATTTTGCTCATAAGCTTGAAACAACCTTAATTTGGCTAAATATGCAGCAGCAGCATTTCGGTCTGCCCTGCCAACTTGATCTTGAGCTTGTGGTAGATTGTCATAGGCAAAAAGAAAATCATCAGCGATTGTATTCCATAAAGCATCATTATCTACATCATTTGAGGTCTGTGCAATTTCTTCTTGGGTTAAATTCTCGGTGATATATGGTATTTTTTTAAAAATCAACTTTAACATAAAATGCGAATGAGCTCTTAAAAAGCGTAATTCTGCTTGTCTAGTTGTTTTTTGTGCATATTCACTGTCCGGTATATCATTGATGACAGATAGTGCAAAGTTTGCCCTAGAAATCGCCTTGTAATAATCGGTCCACGTTCTAGGCGCCATCCAATCTCCCATATCTGCAATAGTGAGATTGTATTGCTCATATTTATCTACAACGTCAACATCACCTCGGCCGCCACCGCCTTTATAAGCATCGTCCGAACGTACACTACCATAAACCCATTGATGTGTTAATGGTCCAATCATTTCATCATTGGCAATTCCTGCATATGCTGCAATGACCAAAGATTCTGCATTCTCGGCGGTTGCCACGTTTTCGCTGGACAATACCCCCTCAGGTTCGTACTCTAAATAATTATCTGAACAGGCAGTGAGCGAAAGGGTTGCGCATATCACCGTTGTTATTATTTTATTATATTTCATGATTATCGCTATTTGTTAAAAGTTAATGTTCAAGCCTAGTGAATACACGGTTGGTACCGGAATACGGTTCACATCTATTCTCTCTGGATCAGCTCCAATATATCCTTTGGGGGTAAACCAAAATAAATTTTCTCCTTGCAGGTAAACTCTTAAACCGGTCATTCCTGCCATTTTTCCTATCACATCAGTTGGCAATGAGTATCCCACTTGCATATTCCTTATTTTAAAGTAAGAGTTGTTTCTAAAAATATAGTCTGAAGTATCCGTAAAGTTGTTTACCAAGGAAAGTGAAGGTATCGAAGAATCTGTATTTTGAGGGGTCCATGCATTTAACACGCCAAGACCCGCATTATCTCTACCCTGTACAAAGTTGTTCCAAAAAATATAGGAGTCAACACCTATACGACCGGCAACCCCTGAACCAAAAACAGAGAAATCAAAATTCTTGTATCCTAAATCAAGACGTATACCATATTCTAAGTCAGGTAAGGTATTACCAATAAAATCACGGTCATTGCTGTCGATTACACCATTGTTGTCAAGGTCCACAATTTTTATACCTCCCGGTCTAGCATTGCCTGTTTGCACCCCTCCGGTAGGATGGGAATCAACATCTGCCTGGCTTTGAAAAAGACCATCTGTGCGATAGCCAAAAATTGCCGTTTGTGATTGTCCAAGAATTGAATTTTGGGCCGTCCCAGGAAAGGCTGCTCTCACCTCCTCTGGTAGAAATGTAATTTCGTCCTTAAAAGCACCAAAATTAGTGGAAACACCAAGAGAGAATCCGCTTTCCCATACATTAGAATATCCTAAGTTAAATTCCCAACCTCTAGCAGCAGTTGCGGCACCGTTCAATACTCTTTGTTGACCTTCTCCAATTACAGATGCAATGGGAGGAGTAGTCAAGATATCCGTGGTCTCCCTAGTAAAATAATCAAAGGATCCGCTTATTTTATTGTTTAAAAACCCAAAATCAATACCATAGTTCCATTCTTTGGTTGTTTCCCATTTCAAATTAGGGTTAGGAGCCTGAGTTGAAACGAACCCTGAAGGCAGCGTGCCTGTATTGTTTCCATTTATATCATATGCCGTACCCACATTATAGTAAATTTCAAAAAATCCTCCTGTCAACTGAGCTTGATTTTGACCGTAACGAGACTCATATAAACCAAACCGAGCCGTATTACCAATCTCTTGGTTACCTACTTCTCCATAACCTGCCCTTAGTTTTAAATTGGAAAGTATTTCACTGTCTTTGAGAAATTCTTCCTGACTAATTCTCCAACCCAGTGTAGCTGCTGGAAAAATACCATATCTATTGTTAGCTCCAAACCTTGAGGAACCGTCTCTACGGATTGTAAAGGATGCCAAGTATTTATCATCAAATGAATAGTTTAATTTCCCAAATTGTGAAGCGAGGCTGTATTGGGTAGATATACCATTATTTGTTCTCGCACCGGTTGCGGCGGAAAGCACAAAATAAGATTCTTGTTCTACTGCAAAATCATCTGCTTGCGCAAAAATAGTATCAAAATCTTCTCTTATAGACTCAATACCCAATAGCGCTCCAAATCTGTGTTTCCCAACTTCTAAATTATAATTCAAAGTGTTTGAAAAAGTTAATGTTCTCAATTTATTGGTGTCAAAAATTAACCTGTTATTACTTCGAGTGACAAAACCGTTAAATACTTTTGGCTCTATATTTTTACGTTTGAAATCACTAAAGTCTATTCCTAAACTAGAGCGGAACTTAAGATTATCAAGTATGCTCAATTCTGCAAAAACATTGCCGAAGAAATTGTTTTTTATAGCATTGTCCCACCTGTTTAAATATTGCATTAATAGTGGGTTGTTTCTATCTGAATACCCAGCCCCCAAAGGACCTGCAAACTCTCCATTTGCATCATAAACAGGAATGGTAGGTGCAAGGGTAATGGACAAACCGGTTGTAGGCGCTCCACCAACATCACTTGCTACCAATGTTTCATTTGAAGTTGATATTTGTGTATTAACTCCAAATTTTAATCTGTCGTTAAATAAATTTGTAGTACCATTAATTTTACCAGTATATCTATCATAACCTGTAAACTTCAGCATACCTGTATTCTTTAAGTATCCAAGGTTTATTAATAAAGAAGATTTTTCTGAACCTGTGGTAACAGTAACCTCATTGTTAAATACATATCCTGTTTCGTAAACTTCGTCTTGCCAATTGGTATTACCTGAAGGTACATTTGGGTCTCCTCCTACAAAGGGCTGAACAGTAACGCTGTTTAGTATGGGATTGTTAAAGTCATTATTCCAATCGAAATTGTATATTTCACCATAACCTGCATTTGGATCTGCTCCATCATTTACGGATGCCCTCCACAAAGCTTCACCACGTTGTTGGGAACTCAACATATCATAGCGCTGTTTTCGCTCTGATTGGACAGATAAATTGGAATTGATACTAACCGTAAGTCGTTCTCCTTTAAGACCTCCTTTAGTACTTACAACGATGACCCCGTTTGCGGCTCTTGACCCATATATTGAAGAGGCCGACGCATCTTTCAATACTTGAATGGATTCGATAGTTGCAGGATTTAAACTTGCGAATACCTCTTGCCTTTTTGTTGGAACACCATCTATAATGTAAAGCGGATCATTATTCCCCAAAGTAGTAAGTCCTCTAATCAGTATCCTGCTGTTCAACCCTGTAGGGTCACCGGATTTTTCAATAAAAAGACCTCCCACCCTTCCTTGTAGTGCTTGCATGGCATTACCGGAACTTAAACTTTGACCTTCTATTGGGGCAATATCAACTACTGTAACCGCTCCGGTCAAATCTACCTTACGCTCCGTGGAATATCCTGTCAATACTACTTCATCAAGTTGTTGGGCATCTTCTTTTAGGCCAACATTTATTAGTGACTGCCCGTTCACAGGAACTTCCTGGGTGGTAAATCCAATATAGCTAAATACAAGGGTTGCATCGTCGGCTACATTGTTCATTTCATAATTACCATCAAAGTCAGTGGTTGTTCCAATTGTTGTTCCTTTAATAATTACCGAGGTTCCAGGTAAAGGAGTACCGTCATCTGAGGAAGTAACAGTACCTGTAATCCGACCTTGGGCGGACAGACCTATTGGAACAAATACCATTAAAAATAGTAAGAGTTTTAATTTCATAATTTTCTAGTTTAAGTTAAATTTAAGTTGATGTATTTCAATGTATTCGAGTTTAGATTCATCTAACGGAGCTTCAAAATAGAAACTATCGAGAGGTGCTTGTGGAAAGAATATTTCTGTCATAACGGTTTGGCCGTCGTCAAAAAACAATTCTATGGAAGTTTTATCTAGAACAATTGTTCCTGACCAATCCCTTTGTGTAGAAATCCTTGGAGCTATGGCAATCCGGTCACTAAATCTGTCCGAAAAATCAGTTATCCCAGCCTTATTTCTATCTACAAAATAATTTCCCTCTGTGACGTCGTAACCAAATCGTAACTTATCCCCTTTGCTATTCGTCAATTCAAAAGTGTAAATCCCATCAACCAAATCTTCAACTTTAAAGTTAATCCGAGCACGAGTAAAATCGATAGCCTTAGAAGTAGTTAGCAAAGTCTTTCCTTCAAGTGGGACATCTGAATTTTTTAGCTTCTCAACCTCAAATTCATTTAGTTCTGGAACAGGATTCGAGACTAATCGAAACGTATTTTCACCCTTTGTCAATTCCAATGTGCGGGCTATTGTCATTGCACTTCGCCATTTTTCAGTAGGGACCTCGTTGGCATACAACCAATTGGACATCCATCCCATAAATAGCTTGCTGCCATCCTTGTTTTCAATATTGGAAAAGGTAACGCCCGCATAATCGTCACGACCATAGTCTACCCAGAAACTATGCTCTTTTTCCATCTCCTGTTTGAATGATTCGTCCAAAATAAAATCTGTACCATCAAAATCTCCTACAAAATATTGGGTAGCAGAGCCTGTATTAGGCCCTCCAGGATTAATACTCACCAACAAAACCCATTTTTTTTCTGACTTGCCAATAACAGGTAATTGAAAGAAATCCGGACATTCCCATACTCCGTCATGATTACCGATACCCTCTCCAAAACTTGTAAGTTTCTCCCATGACTTTAGGTCTTTTGAGGTGTAGAATTGTATCTCTTGGCCTGCGGCCAAAACCATTGTCCATCTTTTCCTCTCATTATCCCAGCTAACTTTTGGGTCTCTAAAATCTCTGAAACCTGGATTTTTTAAAACAGGATTATCTTCATATTTTGTCCATGTAAGTCCTTCGTCCAGCGAATAAGCGATACTTTGATTTTCCACATCTATTTCACCCGTTTTCTCTTTTTTAGGGTCGTGGCTGGTGAAAATTGCAACTATAGGTATTTTGCCATCTACTCCAAATCCTGATGTATTTTCGTGGTCTACAACAGCACTACCGGAAAAAATATAGCCCAAATCATCTGGATACAGCGCTATTGGTTGCTCTTTCCAATTGAACAAATCACTACTAACAGCATGTCCCCAATGCATAGGCCCCCATTTAGTACCATCTGGATAGTGTTGAAAATATAGGTGGTAATACCCGTTATAAAAAAACATTCCATTTGGATCGTTCATCCAACCTGTATCTGGTGAAAAATGGAAATTTGGACGGTATAACAATTCATTGGAACTGACAAGTGTATCTTGCTTATCTTCAACATTGTCGTTTCTCCTTTCCATAGAATTTTTACAAGAAGCTATCATTGAAAAAATTCCTATTACGATAGTTAATTTTAATGCTTTATTTTTCATTTTTATGGTCTTTATAATTTTCAGTTAGATTTCCCTTCATTAAAACCAATAATATTTTCGATTTTGTCCTTCCTTCCCCTTGTTAGGGTATTACTTAACTCTTCTAGCGATATACCCTTTGTTTCCGGCATTACAAAAGCCACAAACAACAATTGCAGTACCATCATAAAAGCAAAAAAAGCAAACACCGTACCTGCACCAATTGCTGTGAATAATACAGGCACCAACGAGGGAATAATGGCTGCCAAAATCCAGTGCACCGAACTACCGAACGACTGACCCGAGCCTCTTAAATGATTTGGAAAAATTTCAGAAATGAACACCCAGATTACGGTTCCCTGTCCTACAGCATGTGCAGCAATAAAGAGAAATAGAAAAATAGGCACTGCAATACTTTCCCAGTGTAGGAAAAAAGCACAAGCTACTAGTGATAGGGAAATAATGTACCCGACAGAACCTATGTACATTAGTTGTTTTCTTCCTAGCCGATCAATTAGCAAGACTCCTATAAGGGTAAAAATCATATTGGTTACCCCTATCCCAATACTGCTTAATAGAGCGGTACTTTCGCCT
This sequence comes from Bacteroidia bacterium, assembly GCA_030425425.1. GTDB lineage: Bacteria > Bacteroidota > Bacteroidia > Cytophagales > Cyclobacteriaceae > Marinoscillum. The sequence continues at coordinate 6,602 of JAUIAO010000087.1, forward strand.
AAGCCTGCCTCTTCGAATATTCTAGGGGCATAATAAAGAAATGCATTGATGCCAGAAAATTGATTGAACATTGCAATTAAAAAAGCCAACATCAGTGGAAACCTATATTTCTTTATAAGTATATTTTCGTCGGAAACGTTGTTTTTGCTTTCTGTCCTAATTTCTAGCAACAATACTTCTGGATCTTGTTCAGGATTGATAAGTTGTAATACCTTTTTCGCCTCATCAGTACGCATTTTGGTCAACAACCACCTTGGACTTTTTGGAACCGTAAGTACGAACAGGGTATAAACAAATGCAGGTATGGCCTCTACGCCTATCATCCATCGCCATGCATTTTCTCCAACACCGCTTAACAAGTAATTCGATAAGAAAGCTATTAAAATGCCGAAAACTATATTAAATTGGTAAAGTCCTACCAACTTCCCACGGTCCTTTGGTGGAGCTATTTCAGAAATGTAGGCAGGAGCTGCTATGGTTGATGCACCTACTCCCAGACCACCAATAAATCTGAATATTGCGAAAGTTATAGGGTCATTTGCAAAAGCCGAACCTAATGCAGATACTGTATAGAGTATACCTATCCATAATAAAGTTTTCTTTCTCCCAATCTTATTCGTAGGAATACCACCCAAAATTGCCCCAACTACGGTTCCCCACAAGGCCATCGCCATTACAACTGTACCATGGAACATATCGGAAGATTGCCATAATGCTTGTAGTTTTTTATCGGCTCCTGAGATGACTACTGTGTCAAAGCCAAAAAGAAAACCAGCCAATGCAGCGGTAATCGACCAAATCCATATTTTTCTCATAATCGTAATTCTCTAGTGATGTCACTAAAGTATTCGCAAAAATGAAGTGTGTAATTTGATAATGTGTCAATGTGTTATGCTTTGGTTAAGAAACATATCACAAAATGTTAAGTAATTGATTGTCAATATTTTAAAATAATTTTTTAACATTATCGAGCATGTAGCAAGTATATTCATGTTACATTATGTTCGATATTGTTACTTCTAAGATGAAAAGTGTTGGAAGGAATGGTTGAACTGTAACTCAAACAGACTTACGAAACGCCGCAGGGGAAATACCGTATTTGTTTTTAAAGGCAGTAGAGAAGTAATTTGGAGAAGAAAAACCATTGGCATAAGCAATTTCTGAAACTGTTAATGAGCCATTTTCGAGCATGGTTTTAGCCTTTTCCAAGCGGATATTGCCTATGTAATCACTAATGCTTATACCCATAATTGCCTTGACCTTTCTGTATAACTGGACACGTGAGATAGTAAGATTTTCGGCCAGATTTTCAACTGAATAATCAGAATTGCCCAAATTATCATTTATCAATGTATTTAATTGGCTAATAAACTTTTGTTCTATATCCCCAAAGGAATTTATTTCTTCAATTTTATGGATGTTACTGGTAAAATAATACCTGAGTTTTTCTCTATTATAGAGCAAAGACTTAATTGACTGAATCAAAATAGAATAGCTGAATGGTTTCGTAAGATACAAATCTGCTCCGGATTGAAGTCCTTTGATATAGGATTCCTTATTGCCTAGTGCAGTTAGTATTACAGTAGGTATGTGCGATGTACGCAAATCCTTTTTTAAAATCTCGCAAATTTCGAAGCCATCTTTATCCGGAAGATTAATGTCACAAAGTATAATATCCGGAATAGTCTCAAAAGCTTTCTCAATTGCATCCGTACCATCTGATAAATGAATATCATACTCCAACTGTAGTTTATTTTTAAGGAACAAAGAAAGATCTTTATTGTCCTCAATTATCAAAACTGAATATTTCTCTTTGTTTTTGCTAGGAGCCTGAATTAAATAATTATCATCTATTAATTGGTCAGAAGAAAAATCGATTATATTGGAATCAACCAAATCTTGTTCCGATATGATTTCTGATTCATCTAGATGTGCTTGACCTTTGTAAAGTGATACAATAAACTCCGTACCGTGTAGAGATTCAACTTCAATATTACCTTTGTGCATCTCCACAAATTCCTTGCTCAAATGTAAACCTACGCCGGAGCTGTTTTTTCTATTATTAGAACCTTTAAAAAATGCTTGAAAAACACCATCTATTTCGTTCGAAGGTATACCAATTCCTGTGTCCTTAAAGTGAATTTTCACAATATTGGCACTTTCATCATCTTTTATATATACACCTATTTTACCATTGTCTGGTGTGAACTTAAATGCATTGGAAAGAAGATTGAAATATACCTTATCCATTAAATTTCTATCTATAAAAATATCCAAGGATTCATTATTGGAAGTTAATTTGAAATCAATATTTCTTTTCATGGCTTCCCTTTCAAAATCTTGGAATATTAATTTTGAAAAGTTGTATAAATTAGTTTTGGATGCCTTTAGATTAAAATTACGGTCTTCGATTTTTCTAAAATCAAGTAATTGATTAATTAATCTCAATAACCTATTGGAGTTATTATGTATTAACTCTATTTCGTTCCCCATTCTGGAGCCTTTTTCTTTAGCATAGTCGCTTATCGACTCTATAGAACTTAAAATTAACGTGAGGGGCGTTTTAAATTCATGAGAAAGCCCTGTGAAAAAATTTAGCTTTGCTTCATTGCTTATTTTGATCTCCTTCGCAATTTTTTCGATTTGATTCCGCTGCACGGTAACCTTTTCGTTAGTCAATTCCAGTTGCCTATTTTTCTTTCGAATTGCAAAGATGGAATAAACGCTATATACTGTAAGGCTTAGAATAATTGCCAACAATGCCATTGTAATTTTAAGAAGGTTGTTTTGCGAATAATAAAGTTCCTCTTGTAATTTTATCGCAGCCAACTGTTCTTCCATTTGATCTTGTTGATCATTTATCTTTTCAAATTGGTTGTTCATAATGTCAGCGTTCAACTCGTTGATAATAGTAGTCGAGAGAATGTTATTTTTAGGTATAGATTCGTTATCTAGGATTTTCAAAGCCAATTTAATTGCTTCATCTCCACCAGTAGGATAGAGAACCGTTGCCTTTAAAATTCCATCTTTTACCGCCTGAATTCCTCCATTAGTTCCAGCTAGACCATCTACTCCAATAAAACTAATTTCATTTTCTATTCCCAACTCGCGTGCTACCTCCCATGCACCAACTGCCATTCTATCATTATGGGCAAATACATAATCAACTTTAATATCGTTATTTAGCAGTTGTCTCAGCGATTCCTGAATAGACTCCTTCTCCCAGTCCCCTTCTATTTTCGCAACTATCTTTGCATTTTTGAATTGATTTATTACCTGTTGAAAACCCATCGTCCTTTCTTCTGCAGGAGAAGATCCGGCCATACCTCTTATTTCAATAATTCGAATTGAGTCTTTTCTATTTGAAGCGATAATTTCCTTAGCCGCATTTCTTCCTATTTCGATATTATCAGCTCCCAAATAGGCTGTATATTGTTGACCTTCAGTTTTTCTGTCTACAACCAGAACAGGAATACTGGCATTAATTGCTTTCCTAACAACCGCCGTAATGGGTTTAGATTGAATAGGCGATACAATTAGAACATCTACGCTATCTGCAATCAGCTCATCTATCTGTTTTATTTGTGTAAGCACATCATAATTAGCATCTTTAATTTGCAAATCAATTTCAGGGTTCATTGAAGCCTGCAATTCCATGGAGTTATTCATGGAACGCCTCCAATCGTCATTCGTCATGGCCTGGGAAAAACCAATATGTATTTTTTCAACGTCTTTACTTCTGTCACATGACAAAATGGAAAAAGCCAATGAAATATTGATTAAGATGAAAATATACCTGATATGTTTCATGAATTTGTGACGAGCATAAGTTTAATTAAATTGAAATTTATCCATCCTTTTCTATTAAAAGTTGAAAAAAATATTTGAAAAATTACAAATTTGGGTAAATATTCCCAATTGAATACTCTTTTAAAGTAGTGTATTTTTGAATAGTTTTATGATTAAAACTACTTCACTTCTTACAATCCCTTCTTTTTACGGTGTTAGAACTTCCGCCTGTAGATTTTTCACTAATGAGGTTTTTTAATTGTAACAATTGGTAGGTTTAAATAAACCTGTTTAACCTAAAAGAATTGTAGCAAATTGTTATAATCTTAAAGAAAAGTAATAGCAAAATTGCTATGGCCAAATACCATAAACTTTTCTATCATGAAGTACTAAAAATGTTTAAAGAACTATTTTTTAAAGTTCAAAGTAAATGATTTCCTGCAAACATAGATTTTTAGTTGCCCGATTTTTGTATTTTTATTTTTATAGAATTGATATGAGCACTTCTGAACTAAATACTACAAAAAAGGAACTCGTTAATTGGATTGAGTCTTTAAAGGATGATACGCTTGTTGGGTTGCTCAATTCTGTAAAGCTTTCCAGTGAGGGTAAATCGGGGGATTGGTGGGATGAACTGACCGAAAGTGACAGGGTCAATATTCTTGCCGGTATCAGGGATTTTGAACAAGGAGGTACAATGAGTTCAAAAGATTTTTGGAACGGTCTGGCCAATGGATAATTTTGTTCAGGTAAAGTGGACAGAAAGATCACTTTCAAATGCACTTGACATTAAGGAATTTCTTAGGGTCAAATTCAATAAAAAAGAAGTCCTTAAATTTGAGAACCTGCTAAAACAATTTGAAAATACGGTTTCGAATTTCCCGACCCTTTACCCCGAATCTAAAAGTAAAAAACTAATAAGGAGGGCCGTCATACACAAAAGAACGACAGTGTATTATGTGTTCAAAGGGAATATTGTCACTATAATCGCCATGAAAGACAATAGACAACTTAAACCAAAGTATTAAAAATCAGTAAAATTAGGTTTCTATAACCCTAAACCTTTGTTCCTTGTTTTTTTAAAACTGTTTTCTACCGATTTTTCCTGTTTCTTATCTTTTAAAAGTTTGGCTTCATCAATAAAGCACTGCATTCCCAAATGCATTGGATTATCGGGCATGATTTTTTCTTGATTCTGAATCAAAGGAGTTTTAAGGTTCAACTCTTCAGCCAAACGATAGCCTAAATTAAAGGCGCTTTTAAACTTTTCGTCAACTTTAATCTCTTCTTCCATAGTTAAAAAGTTTCACGTGCGTGTTTTTCAATGTATTCCATAATAGACACTCTGTCGTATAGAATAATCTTCTTTTGAGGCTGTGAAAACCTGACCTTTCCTTCATCCCTTAGTTTTTGAAGGGTGGTAGTCGACTTAATTTTCAAAATCGACATAGCCTCCTCACCATCAATCCATCTCTCTGGTGTGTTTGGTCTTTTCGATTCTACATGTTCAATTACTTTCCGAAACAATGCATAAAATGCTTCCTCTTGTAGACAAACAACTTGCATAATTGAAAATCGGTTGGTTTAATTATTGCTTAAGGAATATATTAAAATATATCCTAGTGGATTGAATAATTAGATAAACTGTCTAAAAAAGTCAATAAGTGGGACTGAATAATGAATGTCAAGTATATTTAAACTAAGAGAGTATTGAATATGGCAAACCCGAGCCATATTGTGTTCAATATGTAAACGAAATAGTTTTAAATAAAAAGTGAAAACACCAAATCCTACATTCCAAAAAAGCACGCTGAAAGCACGCTGATGAAACAAATAAGGCAGTCACAAAGTATTGTGACTGCCTTATTTTACTGGTGGTCCCACATGGGCTCGAACCATGGACCCCCTGATTATGAGTC
>JAUIAO010000019.1 GCA_030425425.1 Bacteroidia bacterium
ACTTAAACTACCCACTGACTACTATCGACATGTCTTTAGAGAAACCGCCCAGTACGAGAGTACGCTGGGTGGTGTGAGAGGACAACAAAGATAGGTTTGATCACCTATCTTTGTTTCCTACTCGATTGTCAAAATGCTTGTTTACTTGTTGGAAACGATTTTGATATTCAAATCGAATTCATCATAGATAGTCTTATCACCCAAATCATCGAAAAAGCTACCTGATCCGTAACGAATATTATATTTAGATCGGTCAATTGTAAGTTTCGCAGTGCTCACGATAGCGTTGCCTTGCTCTTCTGTATTGGCGATAAACTGGATAGGATGTGTGATTCCTTTGATTGTCATGTCACCGACTACTTTGTATTTGTTTGGACCCTGTGGGATTGCTCTGGTCACTACAAATTTTGCCGTTGGGTATTTATCTACTCCGAAGAAGTCATCAGATTTCAAATGACCTACAAGTTTATCTTTCCACTCACCAGACAAATCACTGTTATCAATAGTTGTCATATCCACTTCAAATGAGCCACCAACAAGCTGACCCTTTTCGTATTTCAGATTTCCATTTTTTAGCTGTACTGTGCCATTGTGATCTCCTGTGACTTTTCGTCCAATCCAAGTGACGGTACTTTCGCTGGTAGCCACTTCGTATTTTTTTTCAGCATTCTCACCTGTAGAGAATAGCAAAATCGCCGATAATAAAATTGTTTTTAACATTATTTTTCGTGTTTAAATATGTATGTACATGTATGTTAATACATCGATAACGATTGTGAATAATTAATGTTCATATTTTTTTAAAAATATTTCTAGATTAGTAGAAAGAAGGTCTTTGTTCTGATTCTATCTGATATGAAACGGGTGCTGTATTTTTTTATATTCATGACATTGGTTCAGAGCTCATCCGGCCAGGAACTGCTTAAGTTTTTTATAAACAGGCGTCAAAATGTTGTTGACTCATCATTATCCGATTTGATCAGGGTTATAGAGATTTCTCAGAAAGGACCATACGAATTTGCTGATTATAATCATGATCAAATACTCGTTAGGTCTGGTACAGTAGATATAGACTACAATTATGACGGTGAGGAAGAGGTGACAGACTATGAGTTTTTGTTGGATGGAGAAATTACCACCTACTATCCAAACAGTAGTAAGGCCTCTCTCGGGAATTTTAAGAAAAATAAGAAGACTGGTTTGTTTACAGAGTGGTATGAAAATGATGCAATTCGGGCTGTAATCAACTATGAAGTGATGGGTTGGACCAACCAAAGGAAAAAGAAATTAGTGGATTTTTATGATTCAACGGGTGTTCAATTGGTGACTAATGGTATTGGGGAGAGCTACAAGGTGTATGATAATGGCGATTATGAAAGAGGTCCAATCGAAGAGGGAAGACGACATGGAGAGTGGACAGGCTATTTCTATCTAAATGATCAATCTTATGACTTCAAGGAATTGTATGACGATGGGAAGCTGGTTTCTGGTTATAGCTATGATACGCTCGATAACATTTATAAATATGACAAGAAAATCACAAGGCCTTATTACAAAACCGGGATGAGAGGTTTTTTTGATCTTCTAAATAGCCAACTATATTATCCAAAAGATGCACGCAAGCAGAAAATTGAGGGTGAAGTTTCAATCAAGTTCAGTATTGATGAAAATGGTTATTTTGAAAATCTTGAAATTCAAAAATCCCTGTTTCCAAGTTTGGATCAGTTATTACTTCAATTGGTAAAAAAATCAGGTGGCGATTGGACACCCGGACGATATAGGGGAGTAGTCACATCCAAATTCACACAAGTCATTCCCGTAAAATTCGATTTGAATGGCGAATTCAGGATGAATGGATATAAGCAATTTTATTACCAAAAGGATGATGAATAGCTTTGCACCTCAATTGAAAAGAATTAAATGATACAAATAGGAGATACCCTCATTTCGGATGACGTAAAAGAACAGTTTTTTGTTTGTGATCTGGAAAAATGTAAAGGCGCCTGCTGTGTGGAAGGAGATCTTGGTGCTCCGCTGAACGAGGATGAATTGGCAGATATGGAAGAAGTCATGGAAGTGGTAAAACCTTATCTTTCAGATGAGGCAGTGGCAGCCCTGGAAAAGGACGGAGCTTTTTTACTCGACGAAGATGGAGACTTCAGTACTACTACAATTGATAACCGAGAATGTGCTTTTGCCTTTTATGATGAAAAAGGAATTTTGAAGTGCAGCATAGAGCAAGCGTGGAGAGATGGAAAGACCAAAATTCAAAAACCAGTATCTTGTCATTTATACCCAATAAGAGTAGTGAAGCTACATGACTTCCTGGCATTGAATTATGATCGATGGCATATTTGTGGTCCCGCTTGTGATCTTGGAGAAAAATTATCTGTTCCCGTATACAAATTCCTCAAGGATCCCTTAATCAGAAGATTTGGTGAGGACTGGTATAACAAGCTCTGTGAAGAAATCGAGAAATCATAACAGAAGGTAATAAATCAAGTTGTAAGTGGTTGATACATGAATCATTCGCCTTGAATCCTATTTCATACAGATTTATTGCCAGGTAAACTAGAATTGATCATTTTCTCCTGTAAATTTCTTTTCTTTTACAGATTAAGCGAGCATTTCCCCAGCCAATGCCCGACCCAGAATAACCAGGCAACTAATGAAATTCAATTTTAGTATTCGTAAGAAGATGATGATCTTCATCGTAGGTCTCATCGCTGTTGTTTACCTAATAACAGTCAGTTATATCACCTTAAGCTTGAGAAATGAAGCAATTGATGAAGGTTGGAAACTAGTCACTACGGCTGCAGATCAGAAGGCTTATGAGATCCAAACCATTCTCAATGAGGATATCGCTGTAGCCAGAACTATGGCCACTGCTATGAAAGCCATTGTAGATCTGCCTGAGGAGGAGCGTAATGAAGCCAGAAAAAAAGTGATGGTAGACGTACTCAAATCGAATCCTAAGTATGAAGCTACCTGGATGAGCTATGAATTGTGGACCATAGACCCAGATTGGGATAAGCCATTTGGAAGGGAGCGGGCAACTTATTATCTGAAGGATGGTGAAGTACAGGAGCATATCAGGATGGGTAACCTTGATGGTGACCCGGAAAGTGGCCCATATATAGAATCAAAAAGAGATGGAAAGGAAGCCATAGATGAGCCGTATGAATTTGCGGCCTATGGTGGTGAGTCAGACGAGTTGCTGCTCGGAGTGTCTCCACTAGCACCAATCATGATCGACGGTAAATTCGGAGGACTCATAGGTACAGACATGTTTTTGAATGATTTCAAAACCATGAGCGACATTGATTTTTATGAGCGTGGATTTGCATTTTTGGTGTCTCACAAGGGACGCATCATTTCTCATAAAAGTGAAAAGTATGGTAATCAGCTCATCGATTCACTTGATTTTTCTGATTGGGATGTGGAGGAAGTCAAAGCTAAAATTATCAATGGAGAATCTTTCCGAATGGAAACACGAGACGGTTATTTTGGAGATGAAAAAGTGATTGTCGCCTTTGCTCCGATTCAGATTGGATACTCTGATCGCCCATGGACGGTAGGACTTGAGATTCCACTCAAAGAGATTACTGCTCCCATTACCCAAGCTTTCATTGTAGCTACAATTGTGGCGTTTATTGGCTTTTTAGGTTTGATTATTATCACTTATTGGATCTCGGCGAATATTGCGACCTCATTGGAGAAATCCAGTGCGCTTCTGCAAAAATTGGCCAAAGGAGATCTTGATCACGAAAACCGACTGAATATCAACTCAAAAGATGAGTTGGGATACTTGGCACAAGCAGCTAATGAGCTGATGGATGAGCTGGTGAAAAAATCAGAATTTGCAGAAAGAGTGGGTAAGGGTGATTTGTTGCATGAATATGAAGTAGCTGGCGAACGCGATATGCTGGGCTATTCATTGCTTAGAATGCGACAAAACCTGCAAACTGTAATCAATGAAATCAATACGGTACTCACACAGGCCGGTGAGCAAGGCGAGCTGTACAGTTCGCGCATAGAGACTTCCTGGGAAGAGGGTGCATGGCAGGAGCTTACATACGCAATCAACAAACTATTGGATTCCTTTGCTAGTCCATTTCAGCAATTTAACGCTGTGGTCAACGCAATGGCAGAAGGCAATTTCTCCACCAGGTTTGAAGGTGATCAGCAGGGTGATATTCAGCAGGTGGCAGCCAATCTCAATAAAGCTCAGGATAACATCAGCGAACTCCTCAATGAGATTACCAGTGGAGCAGTTATTGTGGCTGAATCAGCTGCAGAACTACTGGCAGTCAATGAAGAAATGTCGGTCAACACAAAAGAGATTGCCAGCTCTATCGCAGAAATGAGCAATGGAGCTCAAAATCAAGTGAGCAAAGTAGATGAATCCTCTAGACTGGTGGAGAATATTATGCAGTCTTCCAATGAAATGGGTGGACAGGCAGACACGATTAATGGTGCCGCTCAGGATGGTGCAGACTCCAGTGAAAAGGGGCAGAAACTTGTCAGAAAAGTGGGCTTTAGCATGAAAGATATTGCGGCTTTTACCAATGACACGTATGATTCTATTCAGGTATTGACCAAGAGATCTAATGAAATATCTACTGTGCTATCTGTAATTACAGAAATCGCTTCTCAAACTAATTTACTGGCATTGAATGCGGCCATTGAAGCAGCACAAGCAGGGGATGCCGGGCGCGGGTTTGCAGTGGTGGCAGAAGAAATCAGGAAACTGGCAGAAGGTTCCAAAAAATCTGCTCGTGAAATCGAGAAACTCATCAATGACGTCTTGAATGATGTGCAAACGACCAGCTCCGCAATAGAAATGATGAAGGCAAGTGTGAAAAATGGAGAGGAAGCTACAGGCTATGCTTCCGATGCATTTAAGGAGATCACGGATTCTACTGTGAAGACATTGAGCATGTCTGAGGAGATTAGGAAACGCGTCATGAATCAGATCGATTCCATTAAAAATGTGGTGACAATCACAGAATCAGTGGTGGTCATTGCCGAGCAGACTGCTGCAGGATCTGAAGAAATTGCCAGTTCTGCCTCAGAATTATCTGCAGGTATGGAAAGCTCTGGGAATAAGAGTCAGGAGTTGGCCGTATTGGCTGAGCAGCTGAAAAACAAACTCAGTCATTTCAAACTGTCGTAACCACTTAATTTTAAGACTATGACCAAAGAACAATCCTGGGTGGAGCAGGCCGAGAGCACGGTGATCACAAAAGGCTCAGATCGTGAACAGGTAGAGATGTCCGGTCTTGTAGTTTTTACGGTTAATTCGCAGCAATATGCCATTGCTGTGGAGCATATAAAAGAAGTGATTCACACACCTCCAATTACACCATTGCCCCAATCTCCTGATTTACTGGGAGTTTGCAATGTCAGAGGGACCGTAATCGCAGTAATGGATATGTACCAAAAGATTACCAAAAAAGATGCTGAAAGCCTGGATGGATTCATTTTAATATTGGAAAACGAAGATCTGAAGGTTGGAGTGCTAGTAGATCAAATACCAGAATCCACTCAAGTAGAATCTCAAAAAATCAACACCTCTGCAGCTGCTTTGAAATCCCTGGATAATGATGAAAGATTTATCACTGGGGTAGTGAGAACAGATGAACGATTTATATTCTTAATAGACCCTTTTTTACTTATTAATTAAATTTTTAACCCTCGAATTTTAATTACCCTAAACCAACTATGATGAACAATGATTATTTAGTTTTAGCGTTTTCTCTCACCTTTATCGCAGTTCCGATTGCTATTGGTGTCGCTAAGCTGGTATTGAAAAACTCAATACTATTTCGAATAGCTATAGGCTCTGTCCTTACCGTGGCTATCATAGCCTACCTCGGCTTTATAGTCGGCAAACTTGGTATAATTCAGCTGTTGTGGGCCATTCCTGTAGGCATTGGCTTTACGAGTTTGTTCTTTTATTACCTTCATTTCCGTCTTAGGCAACCACTGAGTGCTATTTCAAGGAATATCGAAGAATTAGAAAGAGGACATATTTCTGAATTCGAGGTGAATAAGCTTAATAAAGATGATGAAGTAGGTGATATCATTCGATCACTCAACAAACTGAGCAGTTCTATAGGTCAGGCATCATTTTTTGCTACGGAGATTACCCGTGGAAACTTAGATGTGGAATTCGATGTGCGGGACAATGAAGATGCGCTGGGTCACGCATTGATTGGAATGCGGGACAATTTGAAAAATATCTTTCGTCTGACAAACGAAGTTGTAGTAAGTGCTGGACAGGAAGGTAACCTTAACTCCAGAATTCAACTGGATGATCTGTCTGGGATCTGGCTGGGGCTTTCGCGAAATATCAATGCGCTGATCGATGGAATTGCCAACCCTTTGGAAAAAATCAACACCATAGTTCGATACATGGCAGAAGGGGATCTTACCAAACGTTTTGAAGGCGAGGTAAAAGGTGACATGAAAAGTCTTGCAAATAATCTAAATCAGGCGATGGATAATCTGGATGGCTTGCTTCACCAGATAGCGACACATGCTTCCATCATTGATAATTCTGCCACGGAAATGAACCTTACTGGCGAAGAAATGAACGCCAGCACCAATGAGATCGCTACAGCCATTGCTCAGATGAGTCATGGAGCCCAGAGCCAGGTATCTAAAGTAGATGAATCGTCGGCATTGTTAGAAAATATATTGCAGAAATCTTCTCAGATGCTAGAAAAGTCTGAGCAAATCAATGACGCTGCAAAACAAAGTGCCAACGATAGCCAAAATGGCTTGGATGTTGTCAAAGAGTTGGTGTCTAGTATGACGGAAATATCTGAATTTTCCAGGAAGACTGATGAGTCTATGAAGGTGCTCAGCGAGCGTTCAGGACAGATTACCCAGGTGTTGAGTGTGATCACGGAGATTGCTTCACAAACCAATTTACTGGCTCTGAATGCGGCTATAGAAGCGGCACAGGCGGGTGATGCGGGTCGAGGATTTGCCGTAGTTGCAGAAGAGATTAGAAAGCTTGCCGAAAGCTCTCGTGTGTCCGCAAGAGAGATTGAGACATTAGTGAAAGATGTGCAGTCGGATACAAAAGAAACGGCCAAGGTGATCAAGCAAATGAAAGGAGTAGTAGATTCTGGAGCAAAGGCCTCCAATACTGCCAATGATACTTTCCAGACCATTTTGAATTCTACGAATAGCACTTTAGAGTTTTCCGAGGATATACTGCAATCAGCTAAGAATCAAATAACGGACATTAATGAAGTAATTCTCATCACAGAAGGTGTGGTGGTAATAGCAGAACAAACCGCTGCTGGTACAGAAGAAGTAGCCTCTTCGGCTACAGAGATGTCTTCTGGTATGCAGGGGTATCATGACAAAGCTCAGGAGTTGGCATCTGTAGCTGATGAGTTCAAGAAAGGTATTAGTATGGTACGCTTGTCAGGAGAGTCTAAAGAAAACAAGGTGCTTTACAATATGAGAGCTGCCTTTGAGCATGAAAAAATGCTACTCGATTCTTTGCTGGATAATGTTCCGGATTTGATTTACTTCAAGGATAAAGATTCTAAATTTATCAGGGCCAGTAAGTCACTTATTGGAATACATAAATTGAATACACTCGATGATCTTATTGGAAAATCTGATTTTGACTTTTTTGGTGAGCATGCTAAAAAAGCATTTCAGGATGAGCAGGAGATTATCCAAACAGAAACTCCAAAACTCAATATGGTCGAACAAGAAGATCGAAGTGATGGCTCGCAGACCTGGGTTTCTACCTCCAAGATTCCACTCAAAAACAAGGATGGAGAGGTCATTGGCACATTTGGGATTTCTAAGGATATAACGGATTTCAAATTGGAAGAGCAAAAGAACAAGGAGCAAGAGCAACTCCTGGAGAAGATTACAAAAGAATTGGAGCAGCTCAAACAGAACAAAAGTTAAGTTTCGATAATGAATACAGTGATCACAGACCAAGAACTCAAGCGTAGAGAGGCTCTTCATCGGCAGTTTATAGATGAAATTGCTGCTTTGAAAGATCAGTTGGTGCACCTTGTAGTATTCGACTTGTCCGGAAGATCATTTGCGATAGAAATTTCCAAAATTCACGAGGTTGTGAAAACTCCTGCCATCACCCCAATGCCTAAAATGCCTTCTTATATTCCTGGAATAGGGAAGATCAGAGGGAATAGTATTTTACTTTTAGACTTGTCAGGAAAATTGGGGATGGAGAACCCTGAAACTTTATCAGGTAGAATGGAATACACGGTGGTGGTGAGCAGTGGAAGATTTACCATTGGGATTTTAACTCCTACTGTGCCCACTACTAAAAAAATATCTGGAAGTCATATTCAGCCAACGGGTATAGACCTGGCGGGTACTCCAGAAGACGAAACATACATCAAAGGATTAATTCATGATGAAGACCAGCAGCATTTTTTTATTGATATTGATGAATTGATAGAGGGAGATCGGATGACAGCCAGAACCCAATAAAGCACACTGTATTGAGTAAAAAAATCAAAATATTGATTGTAGATGATTCGGCCTTTATGAGGTTGTTGCTGACAGATCTGTTTTCAAAAGATCCGGACTTGGAAGTAATCGGAACGGCCTCAGATGGTAAACAGGCAGTGAATCAAGTGAGAGATTTGAATCCTGATCTGGTTGTGCTTGATATGAATATGGGTGACTATGACGGGCTTTATGGTGTAGAGCGCATCATGAAAGAATATCCCAGACCCGTACTTATTCTAAGTTCGGTGGGCAATTCTAACCTCAATCCGATTTTTGATGCCTTAGCATTAGGTGCAGTGGATTATATCAACAAACCAAAGACCGGTAATTCGAAAATCCGTGAAATGGATGAGGAACTATTGGCTAAGGTGAAAAAGGTAGCTCGTGCACATCCTATGGTAGCACCGGCACTGGCTGGAAAAGAATTGCATAAATTCCCTCATACTTTTGATCATAAAGCTAATTACGACATTATCGTGGTGGGCGCCTCTACAGGTGGTCCCACGGCCATCGAAAAACTGCTAACCTCACTTCCAGCCAATCTCAACGTTCCAGTTGTGATTGCTCAGCATATGCCCGCAAATTTCATTAAGTCTTTCGCCAATAGGCTGAATAGTATCGGAGGACTAAAAGTGACAGTTGGTAAGAAAGGTATGACCCCAAAACCAGGGGTAGTAACCATTGCTCCGGGTGATAGCAATATGATATTGGAGAAAGGTAAATCAGGAGATCAGGTTCAAATTGGCTTTACACGAGAGGTGTATACTGACTATAATCACCCTTCCATCAATGCGCTGATGTGGTCTGTGGGTGAGTGCTATGGAAGCCGTGCAATTGGTGTATTGCTGACTGGGATGGGCAAAGACGGAGTAAAAGGTCTGAAACACATTAGAGATAAGGGAGGCAAGACTATTGCCCAGGATGAGAAATCTTCGGTGATCTATGGGATGCCCAAGATGGCCGTGGAAAAAAATGCAGCAGAAGTAGTGCTGAACATAAAAGAAATTGGTGGTTATCTGGTAAACTGTTTATAAGTGAACTCAAAAGAATCCGAATATCGAGAACTGTTTCTGATGGAAGCCAGAGAAAATCTGGAGGAATTAGAGAGACAATTCATTAAACTGGAAGGCAATCAGAAGAATAAGTCTGCTGTGAAGGAGATTTTCAGGATCATGCATACCATAAAAGGAAATGCCATGGGACTGGGACTCGATGCTGTTGCGGACCTTTCGCATGTGATGGAAGACGTAATGTCGGCAATCAAAGATGGAAAGGTCGAGCTGGATGATAAATTGTTCCAGTTGTTGTTCAGGGGGAATGATAAACTTACGAGCCTGATCAATGCCATTCAGACCGGCGAGAAGGTAAGCTTTTTGGGAATCAAAACGAGCCTTTCGTTGCATCTTAAAAAAGCACTGGAAAGTGCTGAAGAAGAAGCACCCACTAAAGAGGAAGAATCTCAATCAGAAGATAAAGATCAGGCCCAGGATCATGAAGAAGAGGTGGATGACAAGTCTAGTACTATTTCCTTTTCGGATGTCATTCAAATTCCCGTGAAGAAAATGGATGAGCTGATGAATGAAGTAGGACAATTGATCATAGAGCGTGATCGATTATTGGCTATGAGTATCACCAAGCCGCTTTTGCATTCAGATTTAGAAGCTTTAAAGAGGATCACTTCTGATTTGCAATACAGCATCATGAATTCACGAATGGTCCAGGTCGGCTTTTTATTCAATAAATTCCACAGAGTATTACGCGACGCGGCGGCCATAGAAGGAAAAAAAGTACAATTAGAACTCAAAGGCACCGAGATCGAAATAGACCGTAATGTACTGAAGGTGATGAGCGATTCACTTGTACACCTGGTGAGAAATGCCGTCAGCCATGGTATAGAAGAAGATACAGATCGTGTAAAAGCTGGCAAAGACGCAGTTGGTAAAATTACCCTGAGTGCTACTTATGAGAGAGATCGCGTGATTATAACTGTGGCGGATGATGGGGCCGGTATTTCAGCGAAGAAAATACGAAAAAGCATTGTGGATAAAGGACTCGTTACAGCGTCGATGAGTGAGGCCATGAAGGATGAGGAAGTGATTCAGTATATTTTTGAAGCCGGGTTCTCCAATGCCAAAACGGTCAATGAATTATCTGGTAGAGGTGTAGGAATGGATGTGGTGAAGAGGGCTGTAGAATCTGTAGGTGGACAGGTAAGAATTGATACCGAAGAGGGAAAAGGCACTAAGGTATCTTTGCACGTGCCAGTATCACTTGCCTTGAAAAGCACAATGCTATTTGAGGTGAATTCCGTTCAATATCTGATGGCATTATCTTACACAGAGTCTATTGTGACGCTCAGCAAGTCAGCGATACATAAGCTAGGTGGAGGACTGACTACCGAATATAGAGACGAACCGATCATGGTGGTTTTTCTGAAAGATATTCTGGATCTTCCTCACCTCAGGGCTATCAGTGAGAGAGGTGTGTTGCAGCGAAATTATGAACTTACAGAGGAAGATAAAGAGCTTGAAATGCTCGTAGTTCATTATGCAGGAAAAACCACAGGAGTGATAGTGGATAAAGTGATACAGCAAATGGAGATCATAGAAAAGCCGCTTGCAAAACCATACAATCAAATAAAATTATTGAGTGGAACAACCATTTTAGGAAATGGTAGCGTAAGCCCGGTAATAGATGTGGCAGTCGTGACTGACCTGGTCCATAAGAATGCATTATACTGGCAGCTGGAAGAAGACAAATGAGCAAAAAACCGCAGCAAAATAATGTTTTTCAAAAGCCATCAGAGCTGATTTCCAATGAGGAAATGGATGCTCTAATGGTAGCGATCAAAAATCGTTACGGGTTGGACTTTACTAATTATGAAAAGTCCTCACTCAAAAGAGGGATTAATCGACTTATGCTCAAGCATAATATGGAATCTTCAATAGATCTTTGGAGTAGAGTATTGCATGATTCAGGTTTTTTTCAGAAGGCTATCGATGACTTATTAGTAAACCTCACGGAGCTATTCAGAAATCCCGATGTTTGGATCAAACTGAGAGACGATCTTTTGGATCAATATCTTGGCAAAAGCCTCAATATATGGCATGCTGGTTGTTCCACGGGAGAAGAAGTCTATACGATGAATATTGTCCTTGAAGAAAAAAAGCTCTTCAATAAAGCACGTTTGTATGCGTCAGATTTGAGCAATAAGGCACTGGAAAAAGCTAAAATTGGCGATTATCCTCTGGAGATCATCAAGCAATACCTAAATCCATTTCTAAAGTTCTTCCCACGAAAACAGCTTGAAGATTTTTTCGATTTTCATGATAAACACGCGGCTATCAAGCCACATTACAAAGAGAACGTGCGTTTTGAAAGACACAATCTGGTACACGATAAGCCACTCGGAAAATTCGACATAGTTTTCTGTAGAAATGTGATGATCTATTTCGATGAGGTTTTGAAAGAACGAGTACTAAATTTGATCTATGAAAGTCTAAAACCAGGAGGATATTTAATAATCGGCTATTATGACATTATGCCTGAATTTGGTAAGCAAAAATTCAAAGTATATGATGTTAAAACCAGAATCTACACCAAAGCGTAAATCAACAATCATATGAGCCAAAAAATATTAGTTGTAGATGATTCGGGATATTCGAGAATGTTGGTGAAAAATGTTCTTAAAAAAGCCGGTCATGAAGTAATTGGAGAAGCCAAAGATGGTGCTGAGGCATTGGATAAAATTGAATCGTTAAAACCAGAAATAATCACCTTGGATAATATTTTGCCAGATATGACTGGCATAGATATTTTAAGAGTAATGAAAGAGAATGATTTGAAGGCAAAAGTCATTATGATCAGTGCTGTAGGACAGCTCTCTGCTATAGAAGATGCTACAGAGTTGGGGGTGTTTCAATATATAATTAAACCATTTGATGAAGAGGATTTATTAGAGGCTTTGAAACAATTAGAAAATGGATAACCTCGCGTTTTTCTCGGGTTAACGACAAATATCATGGCTTAAACGAATATACTTCCTGAACTCATCTTTTTTTATAAACTTGCACGCTAACCATTAACCAATTCAACATGTTTGCAAAACTTAACGATAATGAGCTAGAGATAGCTTCTAAGCTCGTATTTGATGGTTTATCCATGGCAAAAAAATCCATGGAACAAATATTACAGAGTCCAATTTCTATTGAAAAAGTAGATTACAGCGATACTGTAAAGTCCGTATTGCCCAGATACTTACAGGCCGAGGCACAGACTGTACACGTCATCAAAACTCAGCTTATTGGAGAGTTAAAAGGTATCAGCTTTTTGGTATTCAGTGACCAGGAAGTGAAGAAAGTTTATGAGGCATGCCTGCCAGGAACGATCATCAATAGCAGTAGTCCTGAAAGCAAAATGATGAAAATGGGATTTCTCACAGAAGTAGACAATATGATGGCTGCAGCTGTGATTACCGAGTTTTCAAATTTCCTTGGTGTAGAAATGTACGGAAATGTGCCTTCATTACATGTGATGAAAGGTGAAGAAGTAAATGATTTTCTGGAAAAAGAATCAGGAGATTTTACATCAGTAATACATTTCAAGGCGATATTTCATGGAAAAGAGCTGGATATATCTCCAGATTTCATTTGGGTTTTTCAAGAAGAATTTGTGAACAAAATAAAGGCTATAGTCGGTTAATATAGCGATCAGTTAACTAAACAAGAAATGGCAAAAACGATTTTAATTGTAGATGACTCGATATACATGAGGTCATTGATAAGAACGGCTTTAGAGGAGGCAGATTTTGAGATAGTTGGAGAGGCTAAAGACGGAGAGACAGCCATAGATTTGGCATTGGAGACTCAGCCGGATTTGATCACTCTAGACAATATACTTCCAGATATGATGGGGTTTGAGATCCTCAAAGTATTGCGTGAGCAAGGTCTGGAATCTAAAATAGTGATGATCAGTGCAGTTGGTCAGCAGACAGTTGTAAATAAAGGAAAAGAATTAGGAGCAATCGATTATATTGTGAAGCCTTTCACTTCAGAGGGTTTAGTGGATGTAGTCAATAAAGCACTATCCTAACATTTTGTACCCGACCAGCGCCTAAGGGAGAATAAAATGAAAGTACTATACGACCTACCTATACGTATCAAATTTGCAGTGGTGCTTGTCCCATTGATTGTAATCATTATTGCCTTTGATTACTTGCAGATCAAGCACAATTATCTCGATTATTCTGATGCAGAGCGTTTGAATGAAGCGCTTTTACTAGGAATAGAGATCAATCATGTGGTGCACCAACTTCAGAAAGAAAGAAGTATCTCTATGGGGTTTTACTCCACAGACGGATATGATTTTGAGGAAGAGCTGAAAATACAGGTTTCCCACACGGACAGTACCATCGATGAGTTTTATAATGAGCTAAGCAGAGGTGATGTGGATGGAGCACTGGCCAGACATATGGATGACATTGCCTTGCTTCGTACCAAGTTTGGTTCATTAAATGATATTCGCGAAAAAGTGGTTGGGCATCAGCTCGATGTAAACCAGATTCTGCAATACTATTCAGATATCAATGATGAGTCATTGAATATGGTCGATCAGCTGATCAACGAGACCAGAGACAAAGAAATCGCACAGCAGGTTCATGCCTTAATTTATTTTTTGAAAGCCAAAGAACGAGCCAGTATAGAACGAGCTATCGGCACAAAAGCTTTTTCTACCAAGCAAATGGATGACGAGCTTTATAGTCAATTTGCTGCTCTTGTAGCCGAACAAAATTCTTACCTGGATGCTTTTCGAGTCATCGCTGATGAATCTTCTCACCAGGCTTTCGAGCGATTAGTGACTGGGCATGATGTCAATGAAGTGGACCGACTGAGAGACCTGATTCACCTCAGAGAGAGTTTCGGTGCTGATGCCAGTTATTGGTATGATGTAGCTACCAGTAAAATCAACGCCTACAAGAAGGTTGAAAATAACATTTCACAAAGGCTATTGACAAGAACGGATTATTTGGCTAGAACAGCTTTTAGGAAATTCTGGACTTTCATTGTACTAGACATACTCATTGGAGTAATTGCATTTTACCTGATGTCTATCATTGTGACTAATCTTCTGACCAATGTTGGTATCCTGGAACGGTTTACCAAGCGGATTTCAAAAGGTGACTTATCGAAGAAGGTGAGTATTGCTACTAAAGATGAAATTGGCCAGTATGCGAAAACCTTTAATGTAATGGTGGATGAGATCAATAAGTCTCATAACATTCTGAAAAAGGAACGGGACAAGGCCAAATTCCTCTACAACAATATTTATCGCGTTTCATTAGTGGTTTTCAAAAATATCCATCAGGGTATTTTTCTGCTCGATAGAAAATACAAGATGAGTAAACTTTACTCCTCTGCAATGGAGGAGATCTTTGGCTCAGAGAAAATTGCAGGAGAAAATTTTGCCAATTTCATGAGGCCACTGATCATTCCAAGAGATTTGGAAGCACTGGAAATGTTCATGAAGCACTTGTTTAATGAAGATATGGATGAGGATGTAGTCAACCAGCTCAATCCTATCGAACAAGTTAAAATATACAGTGAAAAGGATGGTGTGGTAACCACTAAGTTTATTCGAGTGAATTTTACTCGTATTTGGCGGAAAAATCGAATAGTTAATGTGATGGTTACCGTTTCTGATGAGACAGAATCTATATTGTTACAAAAACACCTTGAAGAATCTGAAAAGAGGAAAAAACAAGAAACTGAACAAGTTCTCAGTATCCTCAAAATCGATCCAAGTCTCATTAGAGGGTTCCTGTACAATGCAAAACGAACCTTGCGAAGTATTTCTGAGCGCTATGAAACTGACAAGGAATCTAACCTTCAGGAGCTGTTGAATTTTACGTTTGAGACTGTACATAGTCTTAAATCCAACGCGGTTGTTATCGGTTTAGACATTATGTCTGAGAAATTTCATGAAATCGAGAATGTGATTTCTGATTTACAAAATAGAGACATTACCGGAAAGGACTTTTTGACTGTATTGTATGAAATAGACGATGCAGATAAGATTATAGATGATATGAGCTCAATGCTCAAGAAAGTGGCAGATATATACAGGAAGTATCCTTCAGGAGGGCATGTAGTTTCTAATATTATGCTCATTGATACACTGGAAAGAGCTGTAAAGACTTTGTCTGAAAAAATGGAAAAACCTGTGGATTTCTTCTTTAAGAATGAAGCCAATCTGGTGATTCCTAATGAGCATATAGAGACCTTTAAAGATGTAATGATCCAGTTGATCAGGAATACCATGCATCACGGCATAGAATCTAAAGATATTCGTGTATTGGGTGGTAAGCTGATACGCGGTAGTGTCGTTGTTGAGCTCGATAGTCCGTCCGAAGAACTGATCAAGATCACCTATAAGGATGATGGTAGAGGATTAGATTTGACGGAGATAAAAGGTAAAGCAGTGGAGCACGGTTATGTTACGCAGTACGAAGCTGATCAATTACCTGATGAGGAGGCGGCAAAGCTGATTTTCAAAAATGGGTTTACAACATCGGATACAGTCAATGAGCATGCCGGGAGAGGGCAAGGGATGTCTGCTGTGAAAAACCTGATAGAAGGGATGGGAGCATATTTCGAGATGCAATTTGAACAAGGAAAGTATTTTAAATTGACCATTGATTTGCCATATAGTGGTGAGCAGAATCTGGAAAGTGATGAGCATGAGGTTATTGATAGTTGACGATTCCTCCATCATGAGGCGAATCATAGAGAAACATCTCAATGAGTATGAAATTGAAATCATTGGTATGGCTGCTGATGGAAATGAGGCTGTAGATCTTGTGAAGAAGAAAAAGCCAGATGTTATCACTCTCGATATTACCATGCCAGGAATGGATGGGCTTGCCTGTCTCGATGAAATCATGAAAATTCATCCAAAAGCCAAGGTAATGATCATCACTGCATTGGCAGATAAGCTTACCGGACTGAGAGCGCTTGACAAAGGTGCACGAGGATTTCTTTATAAACCTGTGAATGCAGGCGACCTGGCTAAGGCATTTGACCGATTATTGAAAAGAAATGAAAACAAGTAAAGCAGACTTTGACGCTACGTGTAATCTGTTTATCAATTCGGTAAACAACTATTTCAGGCACCTAACTGAGATAGATTCTAAGCTAAACGTGCCCTATTTGAAGGAGTCAGAGGGGCTTGTGTTGAAAGATTATACAGGAATGATCGGTATTTCAGGGAATAGAAAAGGGTTTGTCTATATTTCTGCTAATCGAGATATGTATGAGGATCTGATCAAGATTTTTATTGGAATCGAAGATCCTTCTGATGAAGATATATTAGATATGGCGGGAGAGATTAGTAATGTGGTGGCGGGTAATGTGCGCGCTAACTTGGGAGCTAATTTTATGATATCTGTGCCAGTCGTTTTTCAGGGGATGCCCAATCAACTGAAAATTCCAGATGATGTCTCTATCTATGTGATTCCGATTATTTGGAATAGTCACGAGGCTTATGTAGTGATTGGTTTACAGTAAATCTCTTCAGTGGTCAATCAAGAACATTCATATTATAACCTTGGCATTTCATCCGATCAGGATGAAACTATGCGCAATTACTTTTCGCGTTTTCCTGAGGAGCTCATCGCAAGTGTGATGGATGCTTTTGTGATTAATAAACCTAAAACTGGTAAGTCTGGTGGTGATGGTTTCTGGGTGCATCAAAAAGGCGATGAGCTTTATTTGGTCTTGTATGATTGTATGGGGCATGGTCATTTAGCTAGCATGATGACGCGAATCTATGCACAGTCAGTAGAAAAAGTAATTCTGGAAGATAAAGTTGAGGATCCAGGTACTATACTTCGTTATTTGCATTATAGGATTCTTACACAATTCAAAGGCAAAACCAAGGTCAAAATCGGGCCAAGCTCTGATGTGGGCGTATTGAAAATCAATACAGCCATGCGGAAGATAGAGTACTCCGGTGCTCGGTTGGAATTGATACATGTGCTTGGGAATGGGAAAACAGAAGTGATCAAGTCAGGCAGAATGCCTATTGGTGATTACCCAGATCAAGAGCATGATTATGGCACTACTTTGGTGGAACTGAGTAGCCAGCGTATTTCAAACTTTTATATTAATTCTGATGGTTTCAAAGATCAAGCGGGTGGTGAAAGTGGTAAAAAACTTGGTCGAAAAGGACTTGTAGAGATGTTGGAAAAACTACACGGCAAACCAATGCTGGATCAAAAAAATCAGATCACGGAATTCATTAGTAATTGGAAAGGTGGCCATGGGCAAGTGGATGATATGCTCATGATAGGTTTTGCAATCTAATTATCCTGATGTGTTTAGCTGAAGTACCTTTAGGAAATGTTCGTCCATCATCCAGATAAAAAATGGTGAAATATTCACTACCTGACCTTCCAATACACTCTTCACATGAAATGCCGTACGATGAATTTTGCCTTCCTTTTCAAAGTATTGATTGATTTCGTTACCAGGTAAAATCTGAATTTGAGGTACTTTTAATTCTAATTGTACTCCCAGGGCTTCAGATATTTCTTTTAAGGATAAAGCAGTGATAACATTCTCAATTTCTGACATGAATCCATGCTTCATGAGCTTGTTTTCTGTTCGTTTTTCGGATTTGAATTCTTCGGGTAAACAGACTGAGTTGATTAGATCTACTTCATGGTCCAGAATGACGAAGTAAAATGCGCCATGTATTTCTCCGCTGAATACCATTTTCACCAGATGTGCTTTGAATCTCCCTAGTTGGTCCAATTCTGAAATTGGATCCATCAATCCTGTATCAAAAACAATATGCTTGGCCTTGATACGGATTTTAAGCATCTGCTCCATCGAGCGCACGGCTTGATCGAGTGCGCTGTGTACCAGGTCAGACACAATTTCGTATTGCTCTGATGTAAAATGAAATTGTCTGTGATTCCCTACCACCACCATTTAGTTGCTATTTAATTGCAAATATAGCTTACAGTCAGGGTCAAAAAAAGGTTTCGAGTATGCCCGAAACCTTTTGATTTTTTATTCGATATCTGAAAAATCGAAAGTCTCGAGAAACTTAGTCGTAAACTTCCCAGATTTAAACTGAGGATCGTCCATGAGTTTGATGTGGAATGGAATAGTGGTTTTAATACCTTCAATTACCATTTCCTGAAGTGCACGCTTCATTCTCACAATCGCTTCTTCTCTTGTTTGCCCACTTACGATCAGCTTGGCAATCATTGAGTCATAGTATGGAGGTATTACATAACCAGCGTAAACATGGCTGTCAACACGCACTCCATGACCTCCTGGAAGGTGTAGATTAGTGATTTTTCCCGGGCTTGGTCTAAATCCATTTGCCGGATCCTCCGCATTGATTCTACACTCTATAGCATGCAGCTGAGGGTAATAATTTCTTCCAGAAACTTCCACACCTGCAGCAACTTTGATTTGCTCTTTGATCAAGTCAAAATCGGTCACTTCTTCAGTGATTGGGTGCTCAACCTGAATCCTGGTGTTCATTTCCATGAAATAAAAATCTCCATTTTTGTCTACTAGAAATTCTACTGTCCCAGCTCCTTCATAGCCGATGGCTTCAGCTCCTTTGATAGCTGCTTGTCCCATTTTTTCTCTCAATTCCTGAGTGACAATAGGAGATGGTGTTTCTTCCAGGAGTTTTTGATGTCTTCTCTGAATAGAGCAGTCTCTTTCTGACAAATGACACGCTTTTCCTCTGCTATCACCTACCACTTGGATCTCAATATGGCGAGGTTCTTCAATAAACTTCTCGAGGTATAATCCATCATTACCAAAAGATGCGCCTGCTTCCTGGCGTGCACTATCCCAGGCTTTTTTGAATTCATCTGGTTTGTTGACCAGTCTCATTCCCTTTCCACCACCACCAGCAGTGGCTTTGAGCATTACCGGATAACCAGCTTCATCTGCCAGTTTCAATCCTTGTTCCATTGATTCTAACAAACCATCAGAACCTGGAATGGTCGGCACACCGGCTTCTTTCATTGTAGCTTTTGCAGAGGCTTTATCACCCATTTTGTTGATCATGTCTGCAGAAGCACCAATAAATTTAATGCCATATTCCTCGCATACTCTTGAGAATTCAGCATTCTCAGATAAAAATCCATAACCAGGATGGATGGCATCTGCATTGGTGATCTCCGCTGCAGATATGATCTGAGGAATTTTCAAATAAGAGTCCTTGCTCGATGGGGGTCCCAGACAAACTGCTTCGTCAGCGAACCGTACATGAAGGCTGTCTGCATCTGCAGTAGAATACACTGCTACAGTCTTAATGCCCATTTCTTTACAAGTACGAATGACCCGAAGAGCTATTTCTCCACGGTTAGCTATCAGAATTTTTTTAAACACGGTTTTATGGGTTTAGGTTATGAAGGATCTACCAAAAATAATGGCTGATCATACTCAACAGGCTGCGCATCATCTACCAATATTTTCACCACTTTACCGGATATTTCAGATTCTATTTCATTAAAAAGCTTCATTGCTTCTACGATACACACTGTATCGCCTTGCTTTACTGCATCACCTACACTTACAAAAGGATCTGATTCCGGATTAGCAGACCTGTAGAATGTTCCAATCATTGGAGATTTGATAGTGATCAAATGATCATCGCTGGCAGCAGGAGCAGGTTTTTCTGCTGATGGTGCTGGAGCGGGCACAGGTGCAGCTACTGGTGCTGGAGTCGCAGCAGGTGCTGGTGCAGGCGCTGAAGTAGTCACCACACCGGATGATCTTTTTACGCTTAGTTTAAATTCTTCCGTTTCAATATTTACTTCCTCTAGTCCAGATCCGGAAATGAAGTCTATTAGATCACGTAATTCTTTTGCTTTCATTTTTTCGCTTTTATGTGAGCGCCTGGTTTCGACGGGTTCAGTAGAGGCGCAAAATGTTGTTTTGTCTAACTAAAGGTAAAACAATTATTTAACTCGTTCTACGTATGAGTTAGTCTCTGTATTAATCTTGATGGTTTCATCCTGATTGATGAATAGTGGAACCTGAATAGTAGCCCCAGTTTCCAATTCAGCAGGTTTTGTAGCGTTTGTCGCTGTATCTCCTTTCAATCCTGGTTCTGTGTAAACAATCTGAAGAACCACATGCTGAGGGAGCTCCACACCCAAGACTTTTTCTTGTTCTGCATGAAAAAGAATATCTACTTCCTGACCATCCTTCAAGTATTGTGGAGCATTGATCATTTCTTCCTGTACAGGTATCTGCTCGAAAGTACTGCTGTCCATGAAATGGTATCCCAAATCATCTTTGAATAAGAACTGATGTGCTCTTCTTTCTACTCGAGCGGTAGTTACTTTATGTCCTGCAGAAAAAGTATTATCTATCACTTTTCCGGTGGTGAGGCTTTTGAGCTTGGTACGCACAAACGCCGGACCTTTCCCAGGTTTTACATGTTGGAATTCAACAATCATGAAAAGGTCGTGATTGAATTCAATTACAAGACCATTTCTGAAATCTGCTGTAGTTGCCATGATAAGATTTTAAGATTATTTCGGATCGTATGCCCACTTCAACCATGTAGCACCCCAGGTAAATCCACCTCCAAATGCTGCTAGTACAATATTGTCTCCTTTGTTTAATTGGGATTCATAATCCCAAAGGCAAAGTGGAAGGGTGCCGGCAGTAGTGTTGCCGTATCTCTGTATGTTGAGCATTACTTTTTCGTCTGTAACACCCATTCTTCTTGCAGTTGCATCAATGATTCGCTTATTCGCCTGATGTGGTACAAGCCAAGCGATATCATCAGATGTGAGGCCATTTTTCTCCACCACCTCTGCAGCCACATCCGCCATATTTGTTACCGCGAATTTGAAAACTGTGCTGCCTTCTTGATAAGCAAAATGCTCTCTGTTAGCCACTGTTTCCTCTGTGGCAGGTTTTCGGCTTCCTCCAGCTTTCATGTGTAGGTATGGAGCTCCCGATCCATCAGATCGTAATATGGAATCCATTACTCCAACTTCTTCTGTGGTGGGCTCCAGTAAAACTGCTCCGCCACCATCACCAAAAATGATGCAAGTGGTTCTGTCTGTGTAGTCAATGATACTGCTCATTTTGTCGGCACCAATAACGACTACTTTTTTGTAAGTTCCGGATTCAATGTATTTCGCTCCCGTATCCAGGGCGAATAAGAAACCAGAACATGCCGCACTCAGATCATAACTGAACGCATTTTTGGCACCAACCATATCGGCTATGATATTGGCTGTTGCCGGGAAAGGCATGTCAGGAGTAACAGTAGCGCAAATGATCAGGTCAATTTCCTCAGGATTCGTGTTGGTTTTTTCCAGAAGACCTTTTACCGCTTCTGCCCCAATCACCGAAGTGCCTTGCTCTTCACCTTTCAGGATTCTTCTCTCTACAATTCCTGTTCTGGATCGGATCCACTCATCGTTGGTCTCCACCATTTGTTCCAACTCCTGGTTGGTCAGGACGTAATCCGGTACATATCCTTGTACCCCTGTGATTGCTGCTCTTGTTTTTGTCATGCCGCTAGAATTCTCCGGCTAACTTACGCCAAAACTTCCTTTTCCATGACCACTTTACCTTTATAGTAAAGTTTTCCTTCGTGCCAGTGTGCTCTGTGTGGTAAATGAGCTTCACCTGTAGTTTGACAAATTACATAATTCTTAGGTGCAGCTTTTACGTGAGTTCTTCTCTTATCCCTTCTTGTTCTCGAAATCTTTCTCTTAGGATGTGCCATTTTATTCTACTATTTATTCTCTTTTAGCTTTTTTAATGCTTCCCATCTGGGGTCAGTGGTGTCTTTGTTTTCTTCTTCCTCTGATTCCTCGTGTGAAGTATAAATAAGGTCTGGTTGCTCATCTTCTATTTCTGCAAATCTTGGATGCAGTTTTTTTAATGGCACAGCCAGACTTATAAATTCATATATGTATTCGCTTACATCAAGGGTGGCTGTGTCATTTTTGATCACAATTACATCCTCGCTGAGTGTGTAATTTTCCTCACCAAATTTGATGATCAGCTGCTCTTCAAGATCAATCGGGTAATCGAACGAATCTAGACTTCTATCACAAATAAGTTCTACTGAAACTTCTATTTTGAAGTCTAATGTCATCATCGTAGCTGATTTATTCAACGATAAATGGCATTTTCCTGATCCTTTTTCTACGATGCTGTTTTCGAAAAATCCGAACAATTTATTGTCAATTTCAAACTCAAATTCGTGCTGTTTGAGGCTTAAATTGAAAATGTCTATCCGAAATTCTTTGAGCCCTTTCATCGTCATTACCTTCTTTTCGCCTAAAGAACCGCAAATTTAGAAATATTCACTATATAAAAAAACAAATTTGAGAGGAGTATTTTATTGGTTCCCTATCCTGTTTTTAATAATGTCTGCTGTGAGGAATATGGCATTTCTCATGGACTCCTCATTTGCACAGTTTTTTCCAGCGATCTGGAATCCTGTTCCGTGATCCGGTGATACCCGAACGAAAGACAAACCAGCGGTATAATTGACCCCAGAATCAAAGGCCATATTTTTGAAAGGAACTAATCCTTGATCGTGATACATAGCAAGAATACCGTCAAAACTTTTGAACTGGAAAGTGCCAAAAAAACCATCCGCAGGGAATGGACCAAATACCAGGTTTCCTTTTTCTTTAAATGATTTGATCACCGGTTCAATGACCTTTATTTCTTCATCGCCAAGCAGTCCATTTTCTCCAGCATGCGGATTAAGTCCTAACACGGCCACTCGGGGTTTTTTGATTCCAAAATCTTTTTTCAGACTCTTGATCATGATTTTTAATTTGGACTCTATTCGCTCAGCTGTCAGTGCTTCGGGTACGTCTTTGATAGAAATATGGCCGGTAGCGACACCTATTCTTAAATTTTCTGTGACTAAAAACATCAGGCTGTCTTTTGCGCCATCCTCCTTTGTCAGGTATTCGGTGTGCCCTGGAAATTGAAAATCCTCGGATTGAGAATGCTCTTTGCTGATTGGTGCAGTAACTAAACCTTGAATTTTGCCTTCTTTCAAATCACTCACGGATGATCTTAGTGAATTGATAGCATATTCTCCTCCCTCCATATTTGGGTTTCCGGGATTAACCTCAAAATTCGTGGAATTTAGGTTGATGACATTGATTTTACCATGATGAATTTTATCAATGGAATTGGTCTGGTTGTAATTGAAGTTTTGAATTTTCAATTGCTTACGATAATACGAAATCAGTTTACCATCTGCATAGATCACAGGAGTGAGTAATTTCAAAATTCTATTATCAGCAAGTGCCTTAATAGCTACTTCTGGTCCTATACCGTTGATGTCTCCAATAGAAATACCAATGACCGGATTTACATTCTTTTGCTCTTCGTGAGAAGTATCCCTCATAATTTATCAATTTTACAACGGCGAAAAGTTAAGTCATTTTAAAATAACGACAAGTTTGAAAAAGGTCACTCCCAAAAAGTATTTAGGTCAACACTTTCTAAAAGATGAGCGGATTGCTCAGAAAATTGTAGGAGGTTTTGATGTGTCAGAATTAGGGTCGATCATAGAAGTAGGACCTGGTACCGGAGTGTTGACTAAGTATCTATTTGGTACAGAAGGTTTTTTTGCATTTGATGTGGATCAGGAATCAGTTGACTTTTTAAAAACCACGTATCCGGATCATGCGAATCAGGTAAAATTTCAGGATTTTCTGCAGTATGACCTTGGTACGCTTCACCATCCAATCGGAGTAATTGGTAATTTTCCTTATAATATTTCCTCGCAGTTATTTTTCAAAATTTGGGATAACAGAGGTAGTGTGACTGACGTGGTTTGCATGATCCAAAAAGAAGTGGCTGATCGGATAGTAGCTAAAGAAGGAAACAAAACTTATGGAATTTTGAGTGTATTGCTTCAGGCGTTCTATGATATTGAATATTTGTTTACTGTGCCTCCGGGAGTATTTATTCCACCGCCGAAAGTCAATAGCGCGGTGATTCGCTTGCGAAGAAATGAGGTGGAAAAGCTAAGCTGTGATGAAGTATTGTTCAAGAAGGTGGTGAAGGCTGGATTTGGAAAAAGACGAAAGACCTTGCGCAACGCCCTAAAAGACCTAAATTTGGCCTTCTCTACAGAAAAACCAGTTTTTGATAAACGCGCAGAACAATTGTCTGTTGACGATTTTATCCAACTGACTAAATACATCTCCCATGAGTGAAGTAATGGAATTCGAACTTTCGAAAGAATTTTTGGAGCGCTTCAACCAAGCGTTAGAAGAAAAGGATAATTCCTTTATCGAACAGTCTCTAGCTGGAGTCAATTCTGCAGACATCACTTCATTGCTCTATGAGTTTGATGCTGAGCAGTGCAAATACGTTTTTAGTATTCTCCCAACAGAAGTCGATGCTCAGATCCTCAATGATCTGGATCAGGATATTAGAGAATCTTTTCTACAGGATTTCACACCGGAGGAGTTGGCTGCATATCTGGAATATCTGGATTCGGATGATGGAGCCGATATTCTCTATCAGATGTCTCTTAAAAAACAGGAAGAAGTCATCAAACACATGGAGAACGAAGAGAAGGCCAGTTACATTCTGGATTTGCTTCGTTACGAAGAAGATGTGGCAGGTGGGCTGATGGCCAAAGAATTGATGAAGGCAGACGTGAACTGGTCTGTAGATCGATGTATCGAAGAAATCAGAATTCAAGCAGAGAGTGTTACAAAAATATTCTCCGTATATGTGGTAGATAGTGAAGGTAAACTGCTCGGCTGGACATCACTGAAAAGATTGGTATTGGAAGACGGTAAAACTAAAGTGGCAGACTTTTATGACGATAATATCGTGTCTGTAGAAACCTATATGAGTGAGGAAGAAGTGGCGCAGATCATGCAAAAATATGATCTGGAATCTGTGCCGGTGATCAATGCTAGAGGAAAACTAGTTGGCCGAATTACGATTGATGATATTGTAGATGTAATTATGGAACTGGCCGAGGAAGAGCGACAGTTAATGACGGGTATCAGTGCGGATGTAGAAGAGGATGATACTGTCTGGATGCTCAGTAAGGCTAGATTGCCCTGGTTAATTATAGGTATGGTAGGAGGCCTTATAGGCGCGCAGTTTCTGAGTATTTTTGACGCTGATATCGCGTTGATTCCGGCTTTGGCATTTTTCATTCCACTCATCACCGCTACAGGTGGTAATGTTGGAATCCAATCATCGTCTATTGTTGTTCAGAGCCTTGCCAACCCCAATGTATTTGCAGGAACGATGTTGCAACGTTTACTCAAAGTATTGTTTGTGGCTGTAGTGAATGGAGTGATATTGGCATTGATGGTATTTGGAGTAGTGATGTTGGTCAATCAAAACCAACCTTTGGCTATGACTGTTTCGATTGCCCTTTTTAGCGTGGTATTACTGGCTTCATTTATGGGGACGGTCACCCCTTTGGTGCTTGATAAATTTGGAATCAACCCGGCACTTGCCTCAGGGCCTTTTATCACTACTGCGAACGATTTGCTTGGCCTTGCTGTTTATTTCTCCGTCGCTCACATGCTATATAATCTATGAATACCCGACCGCACAATGTTTTAATTATCGATGATATGCATTCCAGTATTACGTCATTGCTAAAAGATGCTGGATTTATCCCTGATTATCGCCCGGAAATCAAGAAAGGGGAAGTCTATCAAATCATCCATCAGTATGAAGGGCTGATCGTGCGTAGTAAGATGAAAGTTGATAAGGAGTTGATAGATCGTGCAGTGAATTTGAAATTTGTGGGCAGGGCAGGAGCAGGGGTGGATAATGTAGATTATCAATATCTCGATCAAAAAGGAATTAGGCTTGTTAATGCTCCTGAAGGAAATAGAGATGCTTTGGCAGAACACGCAATGGGAATGTTGCTGACCCTTTTTAACAGAATCAATACGGCTGATCAGGAAGTAAGACAAGGTATCTGGAGGCGAGAGGAAAACAGAGGCTGGGAAATCATGGGGCACACAATTGGGATTTTCGGCTTTGGCTATATGGGAGAGGCTTTCGCCAAGCGTCTCAGAGGTTTTGAGTGTAATGTGATTGCTTATGATGGATACAAATCAGGGTTTTCTAACGAGTATGTGACTCAGGTTGATTTGGAAACATTCATGAAGGAAACGGAAATTCTTAGTATCCACGTACCATTGACCAGCGAGACAAAGTATATGTTTGATGATGCGTTTTTCGGCCAGTTCCAATCCCTCAAAGTGCTGTTGAATACCAGTCGAGGAGAAGTAGTGAAACTTTCGGCTGTCAATAACTTGTTGGATTCCGGTAGGCTTGTTTGTGCAGGATTGGACGTATTGGAAAATGAGAAGCTGGATCGCCTGAGTGACGAACAACAAACAGAATTTGAAAAATTGATCAAGCGAGACAATGTGCTATTGACTCCTCATGTGGGTGGATGGAGCTACGAATCTTATCGCAAAATCAATATAGTATTGGTTAAGAAGCTGGTAGCTGAGGGGCTCGCTCATCTTGAGTGAGATTGTATATAGATGGAAATAGTTTATATTTGCCATCCAAAATCGAAATAATACACACAAAAATACGATAAAGACGGTCCGGTATGGACCGTTCTTTTTTGTTTAAACGGTAACGTAAAAATATGTCTGCAGTTAATTATTACACAAAAGAAGGTCTGGAGAAGTTGAAGAATGAGTTGAACGAGCTGAAGACCAAAGGTAGATCCAATATGGCTAAGCAGATCGCTGAAGCAAGAGATAAAGGAGACTTGAGTGAAAATGCTGAGTATGATGCTGCGAAAGATGCACAGGGGTTGCTCGAACTGAAGATATCAAAGCTGGAGGCTGTAGTAGGAAATGCCCGGGTGATAGATGAGTCAAATCTCGATACGTCAAAGGTTGGGATTCTGAGTACTGTGACCATTCAAAATAAGAAAAATGGCATGAAGGTAAAATACCAGATAGTGGCAGAAGAGGAAGCAGATTTGAAGCTTAATAAGATCTCTATCAAATCACCAATTGGTAAAGGGCTTGTAGGAAAGAAGCAGGGCGAGATAGCCAAAATCAAAGTGCCTGCTGGTGAGATGGAGTTTGATATTCTTGAAATAGCCTACTAAGATGCCTACAATATTTGCCCGTATTATTTCCAGAGAAATTCCAGCACACATTGTGGCTGAGGACGAAAATTATCTGGCATTTTTAGATATTAACCCTTTGGTAGAGGGACATACACTCGTCATTCCAAAAAAGGAAGTGGATTACATTTTCGATCTTGATGATGAGACATTGGCTGGACTAAATGTTTTTGCTAAAAAAGTAGCTAAAGGAATAGAATCAGTAGTAGAGTGTGAGCGAATTGGTGTAACCGTAATAGGTCTGGAAGTGCCGCATGCTCATGTACACCTGATTCCGATCAATAACGTAGATGATATGAACTTTGGGCGGATGAAGCTGAGCCCCACCAAAGAGGAGCTCGCTGAAATGGCTGAAAAGATTAAATCGGCATTGAATTAGGAAACTGGAAAGTGAAGTGAGAGCTTCACTTTTTTTGTTGAACTGCCGCTCGGGTTTGTGTCCTTATAAATCTTCCAGGAAAGATTTTTCTCAAGCCTTCTTTACAAATTCTGATTTTAGAGCCATTGATCCAAAACCATCGATTTTACAGTCGATGTTGTGATCGCCATCAACCAACCGGATGGATTTCACTTTGGTGCCAGCTTTGATTGGTTTCGGTGCACCTTTCACTGGTAAGTCTTTTACCACTACCACTGCATCACCATCCTGAAGCACGTTTCCATTCGCATCTTTTACCACAGGCTCAGCAGAAGTTTCTTCTTCCTCTGCAAGTTTTGGATCCCACTCATGACCACATTCAGGGCAAGCTAAAAGGTTTTCCATTGGATAAGCATAAGGGGAATTGCAGTTTGAGCAGGGAGGGAATTGATCAGACATTTTGAATTTTTTAGCGAAGATATTAATCCTTTAGATAAATCGTTCTAACAGACTTTTTTTCTGAGGGTCGTATGGATCTACCTACATGGCGAACTGTTATTCCTCCCGCTACTAGTGAAATCCCGGCAGCAAGCATAGGCCAGCTAGTTTCTTCATCATCTTCAGTCTCCAAACCTCCAAAATAAAAGATTAATCCACCTAATAGGGCGGAAGTGGTGCCGATAAACTCAAATGGCGCAGCAAAAATGTCACCTGGACGAGTTTCTCTAACCTCTACGGCTTTGACATTTAATAAATCAATCGGTGTGATATTTTGGTATAATGAACCATTAATTACTTTGAATGGTGCGGTATAGATTTCACCGCTCTTCATAATTACTGCATGGATATTTTTGACCTTGATAAATTCTTTTTCGTTTGTAATGGGCTCGTTAAAATAAAAAGATTGACTGCAAGAATTGAGTAATATTGAAATTGATATTAAAAGTGAAAAATGTTTGTTCATTCGTATGTATTTTGAAGTTATGCCTGTTTCCTGATACAATTATTCATGGTCGGTTGGAGGGCAAAATTTGCTTTGGCTATGCCAATGTATGGTATGCTTTGGTTTAATGCAAATTGAGGTATTTGAAATTCATTTTTGCGTTAAAAACAACAATTGTCCCCAATTTTCATTTGTCTGATGATTTCTACAACTAAAGGTGAAAATGCTGCTGGTAGCCTAATTGTGGTGTTTTAGGTATCATGCCCAGGTTATGTTTGTATTGTAATCAACCAAAAATCCAGCAATATGAAAAAGTTAATCATCGCCGCATTCATCACCCTAAGCATAGGTATTATAAAAAC
Source organism: Bacteroidia bacterium (assembly GCA_030425425.1). Classification (GTDB taxonomy): domain Bacteria; phylum Bacteroidota; class Bacteroidia; order Cytophagales; family Cyclobacteriaceae; genus Marinoscillum. The sequence continues at coordinate 29,357 of JAUIAO010000019.1, forward strand.
GGAAGGAACCGGAGCAAGCATCAGAAGAGTAAAAGAAGGCTCCTTTACTCCAGAGTCAATGACGGAACTTTTTGCTTATCAAAATCATACATATGTAGAAGATGGAGTATTTGTGAAGCCTGCTTATGCCATTGATCTTTTTGATGAGCTTTATGATTAGTGAATAGTTTATTGGTGAGTGGTAGATTCGTAAGTAATTGAGAATTATGTTTTAAATAACCCAATAACCAATAACCCTATAACTAACCAACCAATCACTTTTTCCTTCTCGGATTTTCGGATAAAAAAGCATTCCAGCTTTTATAGCTTTTTTTCTGACTACTACCCCCTTGATAATGATGGCACATTGCCACAGCCAAAGCATCAGTCGCATCCAGTAGTTTGGGCGCATCATCGAATTTCAATAAAGTTTTCACCATAGCCGCCACTTGTTCTTTGGAGGCGTTACCATTTCCAGTAACAGACTGTTTTACTTTTTTTGGGGCGTATTCTGTAATTGGGATTTCTCTGGATAATGCGGCTGCCATCGCTACTCCCTGCGCACGGCCCAGTTTGAGCATGGACTGTACGTTTTTTCCAAAAAATGGAGCTTCAAGAGCTACTTCATCAGGATGATAATCGTCGATAAGACTGAGTACCCGGTCGAAGATTTTTTTGAGTTTGAGTTCATGTCCGCTGTATTTGCTTAGGTGGATTACACCAAATTGTATCAAGGTTATTTTTTGCTTTATAACTTTGATCAATCCATAACCCATCACACTGGTACCGGGATCCAGCCCAAGAATAATTTTCTCAGATGAAGTGGAGTTTGACATTCGTGCAAAGTAAGTATATCAATTCAGGATCGAAAAACCTTCTTATGTGGATCATAAAGGTGATGGTCTTTTTGGGTTGTCTTTGGTTTGTTAGTGACAAGATTCTTGATACGGATTTTTCTATATTCAATCTCCGAATGACACCCACTCAGGTCCTGACAATTTTGGGTGTTTTTTTATTGATGCCAATCAACTGGGGTTTAGAAGTTTACAGGTGGAAGCTTGCCACCCCACATGAAAATCTGACCGTTACGGAGAGTATGACGGCAGTTTTAGGAGGCCTGGCTATGAACTGGGTCTTGCCTTTAACCTCTGGAGATCTGGCTACCCGCTTGTCCAATGTGAATTACCATGTTAAAACGGCCTGGTCGATTGCCTTGGTAAGAGGAGTATCCATCTTCCTGACGTTGGTATTTGGGAGTCTTGGCTTGCTGTATTTTTTCAATTATTCATTGAGCTGGTTTTGGGTGATTGTTGGGGTTTCGCTTGTTATTGTTTCCATTATTTTTTGGAAATATCAATTTCAGAATCAGTCAGATCTTGTCCGGGTCATTTCCGTTTCCGTAATCAGGTTTCTTGTTTTTTCATTTCAATTCGGTCTTCTCATCTGGGCTTTTAATCTGGAATTATTAATCATCCAGATAGCTGCAGGAGTCGGATGGGTTTTCCTATTTAGAAGTGTATTGCCTTCCCTTTTCGGGAATTTTGGTGTTCGTGAAGCCAGCGCTTTGGTCTTTTTCGATGCTTTGGTTCCCAATTCTGAAATGATATTAATCCCAACTACTTTGATTTGGTTGGTCAATACAGTCATACCCTCTCTCATTGGAGCCGGGTTAATTTTTAATTTAAAAGTTAAACTTGCCCAATGATCATTTTTATCGGGTTTTCATTGGTATACATTGGGTTCTTGTGGTGGAGTAGGTTTCATTGGAACAGGATCTCCGTTCAAGCTCCACCCGAACCAAAGAAACTGACTTTTTCCATTATTATTCCTGTAAGAAATGAAGCCGAAAATATCTCTCAAATCTTATCTGATCTTGAAAATCAGCAATATCCAAAAGATCAGTTTGAAGTCATTCTTGTAGATGATCACTCTGAGGATAGTACGCTAAAGATGGCTCTCCAATATCTTGGACAATCAAATATTCAATATCAGGTAGTCTCGCTTTTTGATTTTGGGCTAACAGGTAAAAAACAGGCAATTACCAAGGGTGTAGAGCGAGCCAATTTTGAGATCATCCTGTCAACAGATGGAGATTGTCACTTGCCAGCTAGTTGGATTCAGTCTTATTCAAAGATGTATTCCATTGGAGATTATCAAATGGTGGCAGGTCCTGTGAAAATGTGTGCTGACAACTTTTTTACTCGGATACAAGCCATAGAGTTTGCTGGTCTTGTAGGTATTGGGGCTTCCAGTTTGCAATCTGGTAATCCTGGAATGTGCAATGGCGCAAACCTTTCATATAAAAAATCAGCATTCAACCTGGTAAATGGGTACGAAGGGAATTTTCAGGTGCCATCCGGTGATGATGAGTTTTTACTTCAGAAGATATTCAAATTATACCCAGAATCTGTTGGGTATCTAAAAGACAAAGAAGGGATTGTTGAAACATCGGCTAAACCAACCTTTGGTGAGTTGATAAGCCAAAGGTTAAGATGGAGCAGCAAATGGAAGTATCACAAGAGTTCGTATATCAAGGCAATGGCTGTCCTCTTGTTTAGCAATTATATAAGCGAATTGGTGGCGCTCGGATTGGTACTTTCAGGAGTTTATAGGCCTGAGTTATTTATTGTCATTTTTGCGTTAAGGTGGATGACACTTTACCAATTTGGAGTTCCAATTGGACGTTTTTTCGACCATAAAAGCTTGTTTTGGTATACATTGATCATTGAGATAATTTACCCTTTCTTCGTGGTATTCTTGGGATTAGCTTCTATTTTTGGGCATTATTCCTGGAAAGGCAGAAGTTATACATGACAGACGAAGAATTTGATGTGTTGGACGAACTTTACTTTGTGATAAAGTACGGAGATTTGTTAGAAGAAACAGGACTCCCATCTGAGCAACTGATCCAAGTTTTACAGAGCCTTTATAGTAAGGGTTGGATCAAAATAATGGAGACAGTAGATGATGAACTGTCCGCATCAGAAATAGACTTAAAGAATAGTGCGGGATCATACTTTTTCTTAGCTACAAAAAGTGGTTTGCTGGCACATAATACATAATTCAGAATGCCTAAAACGCTGGACATACGAGATCTTGAACTTAATGCATTATTGGAGATCACTCAAGCGATTAATAACAATCTTTCCGAGAGTGATCTTTATAGGATATATAAGTTCACATTGCTCGCTGACCTGAAAGTGCAGCGTCTGGCACTTTTTGTATATGACAATGATTGGGAGTGTAAAGTGCATTTTGGAACAGTACGAAACTGGGCTGAGTCTTCACTGGATTCCAATTATAGAAAGCTGACCGATATTACATCCATACAGGAAAATAATGAATACGGGGAGTTTGAGCAGGCTATACCTGTTACACACAAGTCCAAGTTATTGGCTGTGGTGATGGTGGGGCAGGTGTCTGCACAAAGTGACTCTACTTTTCTAAGGGCACTTACCAATATTATTATCGTTGCGATCGAAAATAAAAAGCTGGCGCGCAAGCAATTGCAACAAGAGGCTTATCGACGAGAGTTAGAGATTGCCAAAAAAGTACAGAATTTTCTTTTTCCAAAACAACTCCCTCACAATCACCGCCTGAAAATCGAAGCTGTTTATTTACCTCATCAAGATGTAGGAGGAGACTATTACGATTACCTGTCAATAGATAATGATCGATTTTTGGTCTGTGTAGCAGATGTGAGCGGAAAAGGTGTTCCAGCCGCATTGCTGATGTCTAATTTTCAAGCATCTTTGCGAACACTCGTTCGCAAGACCTACGATGCTCAGGAAATCGTGACGGAGCTCAATCATATCATTACGGAAAGTGGTAATGGTGAGAATTTTATAACATTCTTTTTAGGGATTTACAGTTTTTCAGAAAAGTCCTTTGAATATATCAATTGCGGTCACAACCCGCTCTACATTGTTACTGACGATGGAGTGCAAGAGCTTAATAACGGAACCACAATTTTAGGAATGTTTGATCCTCTTCCATTTCTCGAGACGAACACCATCAATAACCTGGATCACTTTTTCTTTTTTGGCTACACGGATGGACTCACAGAAACCTTCAATTTTCAGGACGATCAGTTTGGAGAGGATAGGCTGTTGAGTTTCCTTGAAAAAGGAATGCCAGAAGATATCAATATGTTTCACAAAGACATTTTTAAAAGTCTTGATGATTTTCGTGGAGGTACACCCTATCGGGATGATATTACCATGCTTTCTTGTTTGGTCAAAAACCAATGAGAACTTATCTATTCAAAAACCCCGATTGGTTCAGATGGATTTATCGTACTGCTCTCTGGAAAGTTAAAACCTCACAGAAGGAGATTTATTTAACTTTTGATGATGGTCCATCAACCGAAGTGACCGATTGGGTGATTAATATTCTCTCAGAATACGATGCCCGTGGGACTTTTTTTTGTGTGGGAAGTCAAATATTAAAACACCCGGACATTCTTCGTAAGCTACAAGTAAAAGGACACGCCATTGGAAATCATACACTCAATCATGTGAATGGGCGAAAGTGTTCCGTAAACTCCTATCTTCAAGAGGTAGAAGATACCCAGAAACTTCTTAAACTTTATAACCCAGACAAACTCTTCAGACCACCCTATGGTAAAATCAATTTCAAACAATTCTGGCAACTCCGTGAAAAAAACTATCAGATAGTGATGTGGTCTCATCTTTCGGGTGATTTTGATTCGAACCTTAATATCAAAAACTCAATTAAGTCATTAAAAAAAGCACCAGCGGGTTCAATATTGGTTTTTCATGACTCTCGCAAGGGATTTGAAAATCTTCAGCAAATATTGCCCGTAGTTCTAGAGCAATTCTCAACTTTGGGTTTTCAATTCAAAACCCTTAGAGATGATCCGGTTAGTTGATTCCCATGCCCATATTTATTTAGATGATTTCCGAGAAGATCTCAATGAAGTAATTGACAGAGCAAAAGAAGCTGGAGTTGAGAGAATCTACATGCCCAATATAGATCATACATCAATTGAAGATATGTTGCGTTTGGCTGATGATTTTCCTGGATATTGTCTCCCAATGATGGGGCTTCATCCATGCTCGGTAGAAAAGAACTTTGAAAAAGAACTTTATGAAGTAGAGGATTATTTGAGTAAGGGTGGTTTTTGTGCAGTAGGCGAGATGGGGACAGATCTTTATTGGGATAAAACCTATTTCGAACAGCAGAAGGAGGCTTTTAAAATTCAATGTGACCTGGCGTGGAAATTTAAATTACCAATAGTTATTCATTGTAGAGAATCTATAGATGAGACCATTGAATTGGTCAGGCCTTTTACAGAAAAGGGTTTAACTGGGGTTTTTCATTGTTTTACAGGTACTTTGGAACAGGCAAAGCAAATCATAAGTTTGGGATTTAAACTAGGTTTGGGAGGGGTTGCTACCTTCAAGAAAGGTGGAATGGAGCCAGTCATCAGAGGAATAGGATTGGAAAACCTGCTTTTGGAAACAGATAGCCCGTATCTTGCACCTACTCCCAATAGAGGGAAAAGAAACGAACCTTCATACGTAGGATTGGTCGCTGCAAAAATAGCCCGCGAGTTAGGGAAAGATCAGGAAGAAATTGGAGAAATTACATCCTCAAACAGCATAACCCTTTTTAGTTGATGAATTACAAAATAGTCAATATCAGGACAACTGCATCTGTCGATCCAGTAGATTCTATCCTGATCATATATACTGGAGGTACTTTCGGGATGGCCTTCGATGAGGCTGGCGCACTCGCTCCTTTTAATTTTGGAAGAGTAATAGATCGATTACCTGAGTTGAGAGGATTAGAATTAAAAATTACAGTAATTTCATTCCCTGAGCCAAGAGATTCCTCCAATATCAATGCCCAGGACTGGGAAGATATCGCTTATATTATTTATGAAAATTACTCACAGTATGACGGATTTGTCATTCTTCATGGCACAGATACTATGGCTTACAGTGCTTCTGCCTTATCCTACATGCTCGATGGGTTGAATAAACCCGTGATTTTTACGGGTGCGCAGATTCCAATTGGCTCGATTCGATCGGATGCACGAGAAAATCTGATTACGGCAATCGAGATTGCTTCGGCAAAAAAAGGAGGTGTTCCTGTTGTGAATGAGGTATGCATTTATTTTAATTATTTTCTTTTAAGAGGAAATCGCTCTCAAAAAATACGAAGTAGCACTTTTGCAGCGTTCCAATCACAGAACTATCCATATTTGGCGGAATCAGGGATAGAAATAGAGTACCGGGATAACTACATGAAACCTCATGACCCCAAGGCAAAACTTAAATTAAGAAAGGGTTTTGATGACAATGTGGCGATTCTGAAGATTTTCCCTGGGATAACACAAAATACCGTTGAAGGATTTTTTAAGATCAAAAATTTAAGAGGTGTTGTGTTGGAAACATATGGTTCGGGGAATACCATGAATTTTCCTTGGTTCATTAAAGCGATGCAAAAAGCACTTAAAAAGGGAGTAGTGATCTTCAATGTGAGTCAGTGTAGTGGAGGAGAAGTCATTCAGGGAAGGTACGAGACTAGCAAGCGACTAAATGATATTGGTATCATGGGAGGAGGAGACATAACTACAGAGGCGGCAATCACTAAATTGATGTTTTTGCTGCATAACGAAAAGGATATTGAAAAACTAAAAAGAAAATTGGTCACTCCTATAAATGGAGAGATGGACGGGTGAAAACTCCGTTAATGTAATTTTTTTTTGCATAAAGGCTATTTTCTTGATTTATTTGTGCCCCTTGAATAGGAGGGCTTCAGGTAATTTAGGAGAGGTGGCCGAGTGGTTGAAGGCGCACGCCTGGAAAGTGTGTATACTCCAAAAGGGTATCGAGGGTTCGAATCCCTCTCTCTCCGCGAGTTCTTGAATAATTAAATATATTTACGATAAATAAACTTTGAAACTTAACCGAAGACGACCACAGAGATTATGAAAAAGTTAATGACTCTTTTGATGTTAGCAGGTGTTTTCACCTTTTCTTCAGTGAATGCATTCGCACAAGATGACAGTACCGATGTAGCATCGGACAGTGTTGCCGTTGCAGCTGACTCAGTATCAGAAGCTCCAGAAGAGGAGCCTGCTGTAGCGATTGCAGAAGAAATTGCGGAAGAACCTGAAACAGAAGCAACTTTCCATCAGATTGTGAAAGAACAATTTATTGATGGAGGTCCTGAATTCATGGGTATTGTATTGATTTGTTTGATTTTAGGCCTTGCTGTTGCAATTGAGCGTATCATTCATTTGAACCTGGCTTCAACAAACGTGAAAAAATTGTTGAGCAATGTAGAAAGCGCATTGTCTTCTGGTGGTGTTGAGGCTGCTAAGGAAGTGTGCAAAAATACAAGAGGTCCGGTAGCATCAATATTCGTTCAGGGTATGATGAGAATGTCTGAAGGTATCGAAATGGTGGAGAAATCTATCGTCGCTTACGGATCAGTAGAAATGGGTAAATTGGAAAAGGGAATGGTATGGATATCATTGTTCATCTCACTTGCTCCAATGCTTGGTTTCATGGGTACTGTAATTGGTATGATCGATGCATTCGATGCTATTGCGGAAGCTGGTGACGTATCTCCTGCACTTGTGGCTGGTGGTATTAAAGTAGCACTATTGACAACTGTAGGTGGTTTGATAGTGGCTGTAATTCTTCAGCTTTTCTACAACTACCTTGTTTCTAAAATTGATGGAATTGTAAATAGCATGGAAGATGCTTCAATTTCACTTGTCGATATGCTTGTAAAGCATAATTTGTCTAAATAATCTAAAACCTGATAGATAATGGATATTATAGATGTAGGATTATTCTTAAGTTATGTGTTGATCGTTTTATCAGCACTGGCAGCTATCTTGATACCATTGGCTCAATCATTTGGTGACCCTCAGTCACTAGTGAAATCAGGAATTGGATTAGGTATTTTGGTTGTGGTATTCTTAATTGGATACATTGCAGCAGACTCAAGTTCTGCTGGTACAACTGAAGCGACATCTAAACTGGTTGGAGCCGGTATCATTTCAATGTACATATTCTTTTTCCTTGCTGTTATAGGAATTGTATATACTGAAATTTCTAAATTGATTAAGTAATGCCCAGAGGTAAGAAAAGACCATTACCTGAGGTAAGCTCAGGGTCCATGGCGGATATAGCGTTTCTTTTGTTGATTTTCTTTTTGGTAACTACCACAATTGCGAATGACAAGGGAATTACGTTATTACTCCCGCCAAAGCCGGATCCGAATGAGCCACCTCCAGAGGTGACCAAAAATGATAAGAATATCTTCAAGATCTTAGCTAATTCACAAGACCAGTTGCTTGTAGAGGATGAACCTTACAAGCAACCAATGTCTGAGTTGAAAAAAGAAGTGAAGGAATTTATTCTAAACTTTGGTAATCCGGGAGAGGAAGGTATAGAAGTATACAATAGTTTACCTTCCATGATGAAATCCGAAATAAACCGTTTCGGAAAGCGACTAGACTCCTCAGATGACCCGACTGAATGTGTGATTTCATTTAAAGCGGCTAGGGGTACAAGTTACGATTTGTACATCGGTGTATTAGATGCAATTAATGCTGCTTACAACGAAGTATATGCTCAGCGTGTTGGAATCACGGTTGAAGAATGGCTGTCATTGGATAAAGATGATCCAATACAGAAGGATATGTATGACCGTGCAAGGAGTAATATTCCTCGTGCGATATCAATTGCTGAACCTGATAAATAAATTTGAATTATGTCAAAGTTTAAGAAAAGTTCAAATACACAACAGGAGATTCCTACGGCTGCATTGCCTGATATTATTTTCATGTTGTTGTTTTTCTTCATGGTAACTACTGTGATGCGGGAAACAGATATTATGGTGAAGCAGACATTGCCCAGAGCTACTCAATTAACTAAAATTGAGCGTAAATCATTGGTTAGTTACATTTATATTGGAGAGCCGAGAAATACATCACTTTATGGAGGTGAACCAAAAATTCAGACCAACGATGTATTCGTGGACGCAAATGAAATTGTGCAGTTTGTGAGTCAGGAAAAGGATAAGTTGTCTGAAGTAGAACGTGACCAGATCACCATGTCAATGAAAGTGGATGTGGATGTGAAAATGGGTATTATTTCTGATGTGCAGCAGGAATTACGTGAAGCAAATGCAAGAAAAGTTCTCTACAGTGCAATAAGAAGTGCTGAATAGAATAAAATATGAATAAGATTGAAAAGGACGTCAATTTTGGCGTCCTTTTTTTGTTTAAGTCAGTCCTTTTTAGATTTTAGCCAATTTTTTAAATTATCAGTGAGTTTGGTAATTTGATCTCCGGCTTCCCCCAAGATTTTATCAGCTTCCTTTTTTAACTTTTGAGCTTCCTTTTCAGTGGATTTGTTCACCTTTTTAATTGTTCTATCAATTTTTTTTCTCTCCTTTTTAAGCTTATCAATTGTTTCTTCTATTTGGTATTTAGCATCTACTCCAGCGCCATTAGCTTCCTTTACTAAGTCTTCAATTTTTCCTGATAGCTCCTCATTTTTTTCACTTAGCTTTTTCAAAATTTCTGATTTAATATCAGCCTCTTTTTGTTCTTTTTTCTGGGTTTCACACCCAAGAGAAAAGATCGTAATCATGGCTAAAAGAAAGACTGTTTTTATTCTTGAGTCCTTAATCATAATAATTCTATTTTATTTATCGATATATATGGTCTTGATATTCAAGAATTCATAAAAACCTTGCTGAGCGAGTTCTCTGCCATATCCGCTTTTTTTAATTCCACCAAATGGCAATCTTGGATCTGATTTTACGAATGCATTAACAAATGCACTCCCTACCTCTAATCTTGTTTCAGCAATATATCTGGCTTTTTTTATATCTCTTGAAAACACTACTCCTCCTAATCCATAATCTGTTTGATTTGCCAATTCAATGGCTTCTTCCTCACTTTTTGCTTCAATGACAACAGCTACTGGTCCAAAAATTTCTTCTTCAAAAGCTGGCATTCCCGGAGATACATTAGTGAGTAAAGTCATCGGATAAAAGAAACCCTTGCCCTCTGGAACATACCCTCCTAATACACAAGTAGCTCCCATATCAACCGATTTCTTGACCTGTGAGTGCACTGTTTCTCTCAAATCTTTACGAGCTAAGCTACCCAGATCAGGATTCTTAAGTGGGTCTCCAAATTGTTTCGTCTTTAAATGTTGAGTGAGAATTTCTGTGAATTCTTTCACATTTTTTTTTGTCACAATGAATCGTTTTGCAGCTATACAGCTTTGGCCAGAATTGAGAACCCTACCGGCTACACAAGCTTTCACAGCCAGGTCTATGTCTGCATCATCGAGTATGATGTATGGATCACTTCCTCCTAGTTCTAAGACGGACTTTTTCAAATGTTTCCCTGCTATTTCCGCGACTAATTTTCCGGCGTTAGTCGAACCCGTTAAAGTCACACCAGAAATGTAACGGTTAGATATTACGTTTTCTACCTGTGGGATATCAATGATAATGGTATTGAATAGGTTTAATGGAAACCCAGCCGATTCTACGAGTTCTTGTATTTTTAATCCACAGGCTGTTGTGTTAGGGGCATGTTTGAGAATACCCGCATTTCCAGCCATAAGATTAGGTGATAAAAACCTAAAAACTTGCCAGAAAGGAAAATTCCAAGGCATTATTGCGAAAATAATCCCGGTTGGCTGGTATGAAATATAGCTTTCGGATGCATCTGTTTTGATATTTTGCGGAGTTAGAAAGTGTGCCGCTTTTTCTGCGAAATATTCACATACCCATGCACATTTTTCTATTTCAGCTATGGATTGATTTAATGGTTTACCCATCTCTGTAGTGATCAGGTGACCAAGAGATTCTTTCTCGTTTTTTAACAATTCTGCTAAAACGAGCATTTTAGATTTTCTATGATAAAGAGTAGTTTGACGCCATTCCAAAAATGCTGCTTGTGTCTTTTTTATATGCTCAGAAAGTTCATTGTCAGATTGGTACTGATATGAGGCTATTTCTTCTTCTGTTGATGGGTTTACCGTCGAAAATGAATTCATTAGGCACTTGCTTTTCTTTACAGAAAAGGTAGCCAATCTGTTCTAATTGATTGCAGATTGTTTCTTAAAAACATAATGTATGAAGGCTTATAAGGTCGCTTTTGAAGTTTGAGTCCTACTTCTTCAGGCGTGAAATCTCCCTTTTTGGAATTACAGGTTTGGCAAGCTGTGACCAGGTTGGTCCATGTAGATTGACCACCTTTGGATTTAGGAATAAGATGATCTATTGTGAGATTTTTATCAGTGCCGCAATATTGACAATTGTATTGATCTCTTTTGAAAATATTATGTCTGGTAAGCACAACACCTTTATAAGGTATATTAATGTATTTTTTTATACGGATTACTGAAGGGTAAGGAAAAACCAGATCAATGGAATGGAGTGCTTTTTCCTTATTATCACTGAGGATGTCAGCTTTCTGAAGGTATGTAAGCAGAAATGCCCTCTCAACACTGCAAAGTGAAATAGTGCTAAAATCTGCATTTAATACCAAAACTGAGTCCATTTAGAGTTTCATTTTTTTAAGTTCTCGATCCTGGTCTTTTTTCTTAATACTATCTCTTTTGTCATAGAGCTTTTTACCTTTCGCTATAGCAATTTCAAGTTTTGCAAATCCCCGACTGTTGATGAAAATTCGGGTGGGTACTATCGTAAGGCCTTTTTCTTCAACTTTCGCTTTTATTTTTTCTAGTTCTTTACGCTTCAGCAACAGTTTTCTTTCTCGTTTCATTTCATGAGAGGAAAAAGAACTATTCGAGTATTCCGAAATATTCATGCTTTTGACATACATTTCGTTGCCCTGAAAATAGCAATAGGCTTCTTGTAAGCTGGCTTTTCTTTCCCTCAAGGATTTGATCTCAGTACCTTGCAATACGATTCCTGCTTCATATTTATCTATGAATTCATATTCAAAACTCGCCTTTCGGTTTTTGATGTGAATGTTACTCGAAAACCTTTGTTGATCTTTTGACTTAGCCATTCGATTAGTGTAATTTTTTAAATTAGTGAAGATTGTCCTTGAAATGAAATAATTAGTCTGAAAAAGCCAATCTCGGAAGTGGGCTATCTCTTAAAGAGCCTACCTTTCCGTTTAAGAAATGATAGTGTCCACTTATTGCAATCATCGCTGCATTGTCTGTACAATACTCAAATTTGGGGATAAAGGTTTTCCATCCTTCCTTTTTTGAGAGGGATTGAATTTCATTTCTTAATCCACTATTGGCTGAAACGCCCCCTGCAATGGCAATATTTCTGATTCTTTCTAATTTGGAAGCTTTCTTGAGCTTTTTCATTAGCATTTGAATCAATGTATGCTGCAGGCTGGCGGCCAGGTCATTGAGGTTTTCTTCGATGAAATTTTCATTGTTTTTTTTCTGATCTCTTAAAAAATACATGAAGGCAGTTTTTATTCCTGAAAATGAATAATCGAGATCAGGAATGTCACTATGTGGAAAGGAGAATCTTTCCGGATCTCCCGATTGAGCCAGCTGGTCAATTTTAGGTCCTCCAGGATAACCTACACCGAGAAGTTTTGCACACTTGTCAAAGGCTTCACCCACTGCATCATCTTTCGTCTGCCCAATGATTTCCATATCAATGTGGCTCTTGACCTTAACGATTTGGGTGTGTCCTCCGCTCACCGTTAAACAAAGGAATGGAAAATCCGGTCTTGGTTCATCTATGAAATGAGCGAGTATGTGGGCTTGCATGTGATTAACGGGAATCACTGGAATGTTGAGCGTCATAGCAGCTGTTTTGGCGAAAGTACTTCCTACTAAAAGTGCCCCTAATAGACCTGGACCTTGCGTATAAGCAATGGCAGACAGGTCTTTCATACTGAGATCTACAGACTTTAGTGCATCGTCAATTACCGGAATGATATTCTTCTGATGTGCCCTGGAGGCCAGTTCAGGAACTACTCCTCCGTACTTTTCATGTATCAATTGCGTTGTTACAATGTTATTGATTATTTGACCATCTTTGCAGATAGCAGCTGCAGTTTCGTCACAGGATGACTCGATTCCAAGGATAATTGTACTCATAAACTTCTCAATAAAGTCTGGGTTTGAAGGGTAAAATTACATTTAGAAGTTTTCTTAAGAGTGTCAGAAAAATTCTTTTCTGGACTATTAGTGTCATTTTGATGCTAATGGTTGTTTTAATCCTTCTATTACAGACTTCATTTTTTCAGAATTTTCTTTCAGATCAGGTTTTATCACTGATTAATAATAAAACAAGGGAAACGGTAAGCATCGAAAAAGTTAAAATTCGATGGTTTGATCAGGTTTCCGTTTCTGGTCTTGAGTTGAGAGATTATCAAGATAACCTGATGCTAAATACAGCAGAAGTGACTGTAAATTTTGGACTTAGGAGGTTGCTTACTAATGGAAATATCAGCTTTGATGAGATCAACGTTACAGACGGTGCGCTTGATTTGAGAAAATATCAGGACTCTCTGAATATCAATCTCGTGGAATTCATCAATGACCTGAAGCAATTGACTTCAAAACCGAAGGATACGACAGTAGCTCCTCCACAATTAAAAATCGCAACTGTGAATTTGGATCAATTCACATTTATTTATGATAATCAATTGAATGACAGTTTGGCTGAAGGAAAGTTTGATTATGGGCATTTTAAATTGTCTATTCCAGAAGGGGGTTTTTCAAACTTTCTCTTGTGGTCTGATACGATCCGAATGAATATTAATTCATTCTCTTCAATAGACTCTGTAAGTGGTATGGAGCTGAATAGTTTGTCTACAGATTTTGAATTGAATAGTCAAAATATATTACTTAAGAACCTGAATTTGATTACTCCGGATAGCCAGGTAGATGGTGACCTGGGTTTGCATTTTACCGATTTCGGTGCCTTAGGGGATTTTATCAACGAAGTTGATCTGGATGTGAGTTTAAATGAGTCTGTTGTTTCCCAGACTGATATCAACTTTTTTGCTGATCTACCATTTAACGATTTTCAAGCTGAGGTTACCGGAAATATTAAAGGGCCTATTTCCAGGTTGGCAATACAGGATTTGATTTTAGACTTTGGGGAGAATTCAAGGCTAGTAGGAAATTTCGATTTTATGGGATTACCGAAACTTGATGAGACATTTATTGATGCAAGAATCTCGGAGGGTCAAATAGATCAAACCGATTTTAAAATATTTGGGAACTTTGATTTTGATCAGGCAAGTGAATTAGGTCAACTAAATTTTAAGGGGCGATTTTTAGGTTTTGTTCATGATTTTGTAGCGAACGGTGATTTTCAGACTCCCCTTGGGCGTTTTTCTTCAGATATAAATCTCAAGTTTCCGAAGGGTTGGGAGAATGCCCAATATTCTGGTAAAATGGAACTTTTCAACTTTAATGTTGGGCTGCTAATTGGTGAAAAAAAAGCAATTCAGAAAGTCAATCTCAAAGGGTCTCTCAAGGGAAGTGGATTGAGAGTAGATAATGCCAACTTTTACCTGGATGCGGTCCTTAGAAACTCTCAAATATTTGGGTATCAATATGATAAAATAAAAGCCAAGGGACAGTTTGCAGCGTCTTTTTTTGAGGGTGAATTAAATGTTACAGATTCTAATTGTCTTGTCACTTCTACAGCCAGCGTTGATTTATCTGAGAAACCGGAAATTGTAAAATTGAATTCCAATATTCAAACATTACGGCTTCAAGAGTTAGGGTTCAGTCCTGAAAAACTAGACATACAAGGAGTTATCTCTGCTGATCTAATGTCATTGAATATTGATAGCCTGGAAGGCAATGTTCGGGTTGATTCATTAGATATCAACTGGAAAAATAAATCTGTTAGCGTCGATTCAATCCTGGTGGGATCTACACGTCGAAATGGGATAAGAGATATTCAATTTGTTTTACCTGACCTAGATTTTCATATGGAAGGGGACTTCACTTTTTCTCAGATTTCGCAAGACTTTAAAATTATCAGCTCAGATCTGGAGCGATATTTTGACACTGATAAGACTCAAAGTCACATTTCAAAAACGTCGAATGAATACACGATAGATTTTGAAATTTTATATGATGACATTAATGAGTACTTGAATTTGTTTTCTGAAGCACCCATTTTCATTACACCGAAAGGAGAAATAGCGGGCACTTATTATCAACGGAATAATGCTACTTTATCATTTTTTGCAGAGATAGATTCAGTGAACTATGCGAATGTTGGGTTTGCTAAAAATACCCTGGATATCAATTTCTCCAAACAAATGGACTCAACAATGATTATTGCATCAGCTTTTGTAGAATCCAAGGCTCAATATTGGAAAGATAATCCACCAACAGAAGACTTGTCTTTGGAGGCAGTTTGGTTGGATAATAAAATCAACGCAAATCTGCACATTGAACAACCTGCAAATGACAGTTATGCCAATGTGAATGGCGAAATGCTTCTAGCTAAAGACCAACTGATCTATCAATTCAAACCGTCTGATTTGACAGCTTTCGGGGAGCAGTGGTTTTTTAATCCAGATAATAAAATAACATTCAGACAAAATCGGATTGATATTGCCAAACTAGAGCTTTATCAGAAAAACCAATCCATCCTTTTGGAAGGTAATTATTCAGATAGCATGGAGACAGCACTGAATTTGAAATTTGATGACTTTGATTTGCACACTTTGGAAACCTTATTACCGGAGCGAATTGGTGGAGTTATGAATTCAGTAATAGAATTTGATAGACCTAATAGTTCAGAACCATTCAGGCTAAAGAGCGATTTACAAATTTCAGATTTTTCAGTTGATAACCTTCCTGTAGGAAATATTCGAGGGAATACTTACTGGGATAATAAATTGGAGGGGCTAAGGCTAGATCTTAATGTTCAGAAAGAAGGGGTTAATACCATAGACGTCTACGGTTATTTCAAACCAGCTACTTCTGAAGAACAATTCAACATCAATGCCACTTTCGAGGAAGCATCATTACGGTTATTGGAGCCGTTTGCCGGAGAAGTGGTCTCAGAATTGGGAGGCTTTGCAAGTGGTGAAATATCGCTTACCGGCAATGTCAAATATCCAATCTTGAGAGGGGAGGCCTATCTGTCTCAAGGTGAATTTAAACTCAATTATCTGGGAACAAACTATAAGTTTGACGGGGCCTTGGAGTTTGACAATAATAAGGTTGTATTATCCACTATTAACTTAATGGATGAAAAGAACGATAAAGCTGTACTTACAGGCAATGTAGCTCATAGTGGCCTTGATGATATTTCGCTCGATCTGCGCTTGAACGCTCAGAATTTTCAATTTCTAAATACTTCTTCTACTGATAACTCTTTGTATTACGGTGTAGCGAATGGTACAGGAGTTATTGATGTCACAGGCAACTTAAATGACATTTTGATCAAGGCGCAGGCAACTACTGAGAAAGGAACAAAAATTTTCATTCCGTTGACTTCAGATTCGGAAGTGAATCAAAAAGATTACATTTCATTTGTGGATTTTTCTGATTCTACGCAGACTGTCGATATTGAGCAAGTTGTGCAAGAAAGTATTTCTGGTATTCGCCTTGATTTTGATTTGGATGTGACTACTGATGCTTATGTTGAATTGATTTTCAATATTCGAACCGGAGATATTATCAGAGGTAGAGGTAATGGTAATTTGAATCTGGTTCTGGATACTAATGGGGATTTTGAATTATTTGGAGATATATCCATCGACGAAGGGGCTTATAATTTTACTATTCCAGCTATTGGTATCAATAAGGAGTTTAATGTGGTGGAAGGGAGTACAATTAGCTGGTATGGTGATCCATATGCCGGAAAGTTAGATTTGGATGCCACCTATCGTCAATTAGCTTCTTTTGATAATTATCACGGTTTTGTAGAAGGAGAAAATCCAAATGTAACATCACAAAAGTACCCTGTTATCGTTTTGCTAGATCTTCAGGGAGATATGCTTTCACCGCAGATTGACTTTGAGATAAAATTAGAAGACACCCAAGCTTCACTCATAAGTCAGGAACAGCAAGATATGGCAGAAATTAATAATGATGAGCAAGAGCTCAAAAGGCAGGTTTTTAGCTTATTGATATTGAGAAAGTTTTCACCACGAAATAGTTATCTCGGAGGAAGCAATACTGCAGTACAAGGTAGTGTGAGCGAATTTTTATCCAATCAGTTGTCTTATTTTGTGAGTCAGATGGATGATAACCTGGAGGTAGATATTGATTTAGCTTCTTTAGATAATAATGCATTTAATACTTTTCAATTGAGATTGTCATATACTTTTCTTGATGGAAGGTTAAGAGTCAGTGGGGCAGGTGGATTACCTCAAAATAATACCGAGGAAGTTTCTACGGGAATGAATAATTACCTTGGTGATTGGTCCATTCGCTATTTGATTACCCAGGATGGTCATTTGAGAGTAAAAGCATTTAGTCAAACTGATCAGATTCGTGACAACCAAAGAGAAACAGGGGTAAGCTTTCAGTTTGTGAAATCCTTTGATGATTTTAAAGAACTGATGACTAGCACCAGGAAAAAAGCATTACAAAACCCAAAACCTTCTCAGGATTAGAATAATTTTTTACTATTGGTTACAAAACATAGTAAGTGTTTGTCGGTTTATCCAGAATGGAAAAGATCAATGTTTTCTGGCACAGAAGGGACTTAAGAATACAAGATAACACAGGGTTATATTATGCACTTACTAGCGAATTGCCTGTGCTCCCAATTTTTATCTTCGATACGAATATACTTTCAAAGTTAGAAGAGCAAAATGACGCTCGGGTAACTTTTATTCATGAGCAAATTGTCAAATTGAATGAGGAATATTCCCAAAAGGGGAGTGGTCTCAAAGTGTTCAATTGTACACCTGAGGAAGCGTTTAATGAGCTATTAGATACCTATGAAATTGCCGGAATTTACACCAATCGAGATTATGAGCCTGAAGCAATAACTAGGGATTCAGCCATTCAGGAATTAGTCCAACAGCATGGAGCAGAGTTTTATACTTTCAAGGATCAGGTGATTTTTGAAAAAGGTGAAATCCTAACAGATAAGGGAGAACCTTATAAAGTATTCACTCCTTTTAAGAATAAATGGCTTCAAAAATACAAGGATATTGATCACAAGTCCATTGATACTCAGAAACATCTAAAAAATACTTTCCAGCTAAAAGGTACAGACATTCCCACTATTGAAGAATTAGGGTTTGAGCCATCTGAGTTGACATTTCCGGATAAGACCTATTCTGAGCAAATTGTGGAGAAATATGCAGATGATAGAGATTTTCCAGCGAAGAAAGGCACAACCAGATTGGGGGTGCATTTAAGGTTTGGAACCATCAGTGTGAGAGAGTTAGCTGCTCAAACTTCCTCTTTGTCGGAGACATATCTTAGTGAATTAATCTGGAGAGAGTTTTATATGATGATTCTGGCTTACTTTCCTGAAGTGGTTGATAAGGCGTTTAAATCTAAATATGATCAGATAAAGTGGATCAATGACGAAGATCAATTTATAAAATGGTGCGAAGGAAAAACAGGTTACCCTATTGTAGATGCTGGAATGCGGGAGTTAAATGCCACGGGATATATGCATAATAGGGTGAGGATGGTGGTTTCTAGCTTTTTAACAAAGCATTTGCTAATTGATTGGAGATGGGGAGAGCGATATTTTGCCAAGAAACTACTCGACTATGAACTAGCAAGTAATAATGGCGGGTGGCAATGGGCCGCCGGTACGGGAACAGATGCCCAGCCATATTTCAGAGTCTTTAACCCTAAAAGTCAACAAGAAAAATTTGACCCTGACTATTCATACATTAAGAAATGGGTTCCCGAATTCGATACTCCCAAATATCCAAAACCCATTGTGGATCATAAACAAGCACGAGTCAGAGCAATAGAAACCTATAAGGAGGCAGTTTCCTAGCTTAATTTTCTTAAATTTCCATAATTAAATTATAACTATGGATTTCAAAGCATTCAGTCAAAAACTTGCCGATAAGATCGGTGGAGATTATCAGGAATATGATGACAATCATTCCATATTCATTGTGCCACTTGAAGACAGTCGTTTTCAGACTGTAATTGCCAGAATAGTAGAACATGAAAAGTACGGTCGGAAGATCGTTCAGGTGTCCTCTAAAGTTTGTAGTACAGAGGAGCAAATTGATTACGCTGCTGTTTTGGAGGCAAGTAAGGATTTTATCCATACAAATTTCATTGTCGAAGATGGGTATCTAAAAATTGATACTTCAATTTATATGGATTATGCTGATGAGGCATTGATTGAAGACATGGTAAAGGAAGTAGCTGAAACTGCTGACGAGTGGGAAAATAAGATAACCGGAAAAGATATCAATTGATTTAATAATTTTGCAATAGCAAGTCGGCTCATCGTCCTGTGATTGCAGGAAGGAAAGTCCGGGCAGCATAGAGCAGCGTACTTCTCAACAGGAAGGTGTTGCACTGGAAACAGTGCAGTAACAGATAGTGCCACAGAAAATATACCGTCCTTTTTCGGGCAACCGTTTCAGGATAAGGGTGAAAAGGTGAGGTAAGAGCTCACCGGCTATTGTGCGAACAATGGTGCGAGGTAAACCTTACGCGCTGAAAGACCAAATAGGTTCTGTATAGAGTCGCTCGCTCATATTGCAGAATGGGTAGGTTGATAGACTTTATCAGCAATGATAAAGCTAGATAAATGATGAGCATCCTTCAAAGGATACAGAACCCGGCTTATAGACTTGCTTATTTAACCTTTCAATGAATTATGCCACAAATACTTATTGTTGATGACGAGAAAGCTATCCGTCAGGCACTACAAGACATATTGACAGAAGAATCTTATCAAGTGTCTCTGGCTCAGGATGGTGAAGAAGCTTGGACTTTGATTCAGGATAACCAATATGATCTCGTGCTTTGTGATATCAAAATGCCTAAAATGGATGGTATCGAATTACTGACAAAATGTAGTGAGTCAGAAATCGACACACCTTTTGTGATGATTTCAGCACACGGCACCATCGATACCGCAGTAGATGCAACCAAAAAAGGAGCTTACGATTTCATTCAAAAGCCACCGGATCTTAATCGTCTGCTTTTGACTATTAGAAATGCACTAAGTAATTCTAACTTAAAAACTGAGACCAAACAACTAAAAAGAAAAATCAAGAAAGGCTTTGAGATTGTTGGAGAATCAGATAAGATCACTGAGATCAAACAGACCATTGAAAAAGTAGCACCCACGGAGGCAAGAGTATTGATAACTGGTGAGAATGGGACTGGAAAGGAGTTGGTAGCCAGATGGTTACATGAAAAAAGCAATAGGGCAAAAGGTCCAATGATTGAAGTAAATTGTGCCGCTATTCCATCTGAATTAATCGAGAGTGAATTATTTGGCCATGAGAAAGGATCATTCACTTCTGCCCACAAACAGCGCATCGGAAAGTTTGAGCAGGCGCAGGGGGGTACACTTTTTCTTGATGAGATTGGTGATATGAGCTTATCTGCTCAAGCTAAAGTACTTCGCGCACTTCAAGAGAATAAAATCACGAGGGTAGGCGGAGATAAAAGCATCAATGTAGATGTGCGGGTTTTAGCTGCAACTAATAAAAACTTAAAGAGGGAAATTGAGGATGGTAAATTCAGAGAAGATTTGTACCACAGACTGAGTGTTATGATTATTCAGGTCCCGGCATTGCGAGAGAGAGCGGAAGATATACCACTACTCGTTAATCATTTTTTAGAACAGGTAGCAACTGATTATGGCACCAAGCCTAAAAGTGTTGATAAAAAGGGTGTGGAATTATTGAAGAGCTATCCTTGGACAGGAAATATCCGTGAACTCAGGAATATAGTCGAACGCTTGGTCATAATGTCTAATGACCAAATCACTGAAGAGAATGTAAGAAAGTATGTTGAAATATGAGGAAATAAAGGTTAACGTTAATTAAACGTTAGCCTTTTCTGCAGTAACTGGCTTCTCAACATCAGACTTTGCATAAGTAGGGCAAGTCCTCTGAGTACAAGCAGATAGACCTAAAACAACAAGGGCGATAATTGCAAGTTTTAATTTCATGAGCGGTTTATTTTCTCTTTATAACTAAACTTAGGATGTGATAACTCATCAAAAGTATGATTTACTTTAGTACTAAACAAAGAAAATGTCCTATTTATTGTTTTTTACTTTGATTATACCAGCAAATTGCAGCCTCTGATGTCAGAATTATCGAATCTGCCTAAGACCTCAAAGATTTCATTTTTCTTAGTAATACCCAAATCCTGAGTTGCAATAAATGCACATGAGTGTACGTTAGCCAAATCAATAACGTTAATCCCTCCTGTTTTATTTTTTGGTAAAATGGTCAATGGATCATTTGTATCTCGGACTAATACTCTGGCCCATTTTGGAAATGACAAATTTGTGTGTTCACCATAAGCCTGTGTGGTTAATTCACACATTCCATATTCGGAATGTATAGCTTCTTGATTGAATCCTTTTTTTAGGATTGAGTGGAGTTCCTCTTTGATCATTTCTTTCCTTCTTCCTTTCATTCCTCCTGTTTCCATGATTACAAGATCTTGTGCATTTATTTCGAAAGATTCTATCAGGTCAAGAAGGGCATAAGTGACTCCAATCAATAATTTTTTACCACTTGTATTATGCAATCGATCTTTTAATTCCTCATGATTTTGAAGAAAATATCCACTTTCTGGTTTCGAATACTTTATGAACGAATCTACCATGCTAATTAGCGAAGAATCCCCTTGTTCTAGATAAGATGGTAATAGGGCGAAAATAGTCCATTGATCCAATTTACCATATTTGGATTCAAATATCACTTTGGCATTTTCGTGGTAAAACCCCAGGTTTCTAATCTGATGTTTGCTTCTGTAAGCCATTGATGTACCGCTACTTAGAAATGTTTTTTCTGGAGTCCATTCTTCTGTCCTGATCTCATGAAACTTGAAAAGCTCTATTGGTAAAAAAGGGATTTCTTCCAGTCTTGAGACGTTTTCTGGAGTTTTTTTAAGGTTCGAACAAAACTTTTGATAAATATCATTGTATTGATATTGATATTTAAAAAGTGATAATGCTTTGGATTCGAAATTGGACGAATTAGTGTTAAATAGATCGGAAATGAAATTTTTGTAATCGAGCATTGGTTATCAACATGGTTGAAATAGATTTACAAATCCCTCGGAGCAAGTCAATGATTGTAAATCATTTATCGTTGAAAAAGTTTCCATAATTGCGAAATTGTAACAATAAGGGTAAGGAATAGTAGTTTTGTTTTCAAGTATGCGAATTAAGGCAGTTCAAATATCCATAATTTTGATCACTCTTTTCGTGAGTTCATGTTTTGAACCACCTGAGTTTTCTGATATTCCAAATGTTACTTTTCACAGTCTTACTTATCTAAATTACGAAGCAGGAAGTGATTCCATGATTTTGGTGTTCGATTTTGAGGATGGAGATGGAGATATCGGATTGAGATCTGGTGATGAAGATACATATTCACCATATCATCCGTTTTATTATGTTTTGGATTATTATGAGGATTATGATGTAGAAGATGCAGAGTGTCTCTACGGTACCACTCGAACAAGAAGGGTAAATATAGATGGTAAGGAGAAAATTACCTACGATGGAGAAGTTGTAGATTCTTTGTATAAACTGGTGAGCTATTCGGATGACGAAATTACTCCACCCCTTTTTTTAGTTGATGATTCAGGTACCCTTTACGATTTTTCTGACATTGATAATCGGCCGATATACAATTGTGCGAATTATGATGAGTTTCAGACTGTTTGCTTCGGAACGGATACTTTTTATATTGAGAAAAATGAGTATCACAATAATTTTCATATCGAATTTCAGCGAAAGCGAAATGGGGTCTACAGTAAAATTGATTTTGCCTCAGAGTTCGGAAATACAAGTTGTGATGTGGTAGATTTTAATGGTAGAATACCATTGTTTGATGAAGATAATGTCGGTAGATCAATAAGTGGATCGATTGATTATGCTATGCAGTCTGCAGGCTTTCCAATTGTACTAAGACAAGATACCTTTCGTATCAAATTTTATATCTATGATCGGGCTCTTAATAAAAGCAATGAAGTGATTTCTCCCGATCTTACATTGAGAGAAATCACTATAGACCGATAATCAGAACAATGGTTTGAAGTTGTCACTATCCATTTCTGACATCAACTCATAAATTTTCTCGAATACATCTTCTGTGTTGGGCTTAGAGAAGTAGTCTCCATCCGTACCATAAGCAGGGCGGTGTTCTTGTCCTGTGATAGTAATTGGTTTCGAATCCAGGTAATAATAACCGTTATCTTTTTCCAGCACATTTCGCATCATAAATGCGGAAGCTCCTCCCGGAACATCTTCATCAATAAATGCCACTCTGTTGGTTTTTTTAATTGATTCTACAATGATTCCATGACGATCGAATGGAAGTAATGTTTGTACATCTATGACTTCACAACTTATCCCAAATTCATTCAATTGATGTGCTGCTTCCATCACTATTCGGCACATTGACCCATAAGTTACCAACGTAATATCGGAGCCTTCTCTGATTACCTCAGGTGTAGCTAGCGGCACTTTCATTTCACCAATATTCTCTGGTAGTTTTTCTTTGAGGCGATACCCGTTCAATGGCTCAATGATCAGTGCAGGATCATCTGAATCCATCAAAGTATTGTAAAAACCAGCTGCTTGTGTGAAGTTACGAGGAACGATAACATGAATACCTCGAATAGAACTTAGTAACATACCCATTGGCGAACCACTGTGCCAAACACCTTCTAGTCTGTGGCCTCTTGTTCTGATAATTAATGGTGCTTTCTGGCCTCCTTTAGTTCTATAATGTAAACTGGCCAAATCATCTGAGAGTGTCTGAATGGCATAGTAGATGTAATCCAAGTATTGTATTTCTGCAATTGGTCTAAGCCCTCGCATTGCAGCTCCAATCCCCTGACCAATGATTGATAATTCGCGAATTCCAGTGTCAGAAATTCGAATCTCACCAAACTTTTCTTGCAAGCCAGCAAAACCCTGATTGACATCACCGATTTTACCGACATCTTCACCAAATGCGATCACTCGCGGGTCACGACTGAATAGTTCAGTAAAACAAGCCTGAACAACCTCTCTACCATCTACCACCGGTGAATCTTCGTCATATTCAGGTTTAACCTCTGTGATTTTGAGTGGCGAAGCTTCTGAGCGACTGGTGATATGAGAGCTATATTCATTGCGATATTTAGCGAGTTTATCATTATACCAGCTAATCAATAAATCCTTTTCCTGAGATTGATCTTCACGCAAGTATCGGAGACTTTTCCTGACGGCTCGCATGATGTCCGCCTTTAGTGGATTGAGTGCCGTTTTGAGATCGTCTTTGATCTGCTGTAGGATTTTGTTGTTTTTAGAACTCAGTGCTGCTTTGCCTATCAATTCGAGTGCCTGATTCATATCCTCTTTGATCTCAGTCGTGAAGGCCTTCCATGCGTTATCGCGGGCTTTTTTAGCTCTCGTTTTAGCTTCTTTCTCGATTTTTTTAAGTTCTTCTTCTGTAGCAAAACCCTCTTCGAGAATCCATTCTTTCATTTTCAAGAGACAATCGTGTTCCTTTTCCCATACGAGTCGGTCTTTGCTTTTGTAGCGTTCGTGTGAACCAGAAGTAGAGTGTCCTTGAGGCTGGGTGAGCTCTTCTACATGGACCAGACAAGGGATATGCTCTTCACGGGCCATTTTCACTGCTTTTTGATAGGTTTCTATCAACGCAGGATAATCCCATCCTTTGACTGTGAATATTTCTAATCCTTCTTCATTATCACTGCTTTGAAGACCAGCCAGAGCTTTAGAGATAGATTCTTTGGTAGTGTGGTACTTCTGTGGTACTGATATACCATAATAGTCATCCCAAACAGACATAACCATTGGGATTTGTAATACGCCAGCTGCATTCATTGCTTCCCAGAAATGACCCTCTGATGTGGATGCATTACCAATTGTACCAAAGGCGACTTCATTTCCATTGATAGAAAAATCCTTAAAATCTGAAAGCTCAGGGTTGTTCCTGTAAAGCTTGGAGGCCCATCCAAGTCCTACAAGTCTTGGCATTTGTCCGGCAGTGCATGAAATATCTGAAGAAGTGATTTTCATGTCTGTGAGAGTTTTCCATTCACCTTTCTCATTGAGCGTTCTGGTGCCAAAGTGCCCGTTCATCATGCGGCCTCCAGAAGCCGGCTCGTCTTTTACATCAGTGTGTGCATAGAGCTGAGCAAAAAATTCCTGTGATGTAGTCTGACCAATGGCCATAACGAATGTCTGATCACGATAATAACCAGATCTCCAGTCTCCATTTTGAAAGAATTTGGCAGCAGCTATTTGTGCTACCTCTTTACCATCTCCGAAGATTCCAAACTTTGCTTTGCCCATGAAAACTTCTTTTCTACCAATGAGGCTGTCTTCACGGCTTTCAATAGCAAGAGAGTAATCTTCTAAAATTTCCTGTGCGGTTAAGCTAATTTTTTTGGCTGTCTTCACTTCGTTCATGTTTTAGGGGGTTAATGTTGTTTGGGGTCACCTACAAACTTAACGATTTTTAAGGTATTTACGGTTCATTTACCATAGATTCTATCAATTGGGAGGAATGGAAACGTTTGTCATCCATATAATATATTGCGTATTATATAATGGCAGAATATAATATTGATAATATTTGCCAGTATTTATAGTAAATATCGAATTTTTGAAGGGTGAATTGAATGTGAAATGAGCCACTTATCTTTGCATTATTCTACAACATTAACCCTAGTTGCGCTATGATTATTGGTGTTCCAAAAGAGATTAAAAACAATGAAAACCGTGTGGCCGTCACACCTGCAGGAGTCAAAGAATTGACCAAACATGGTCATGAGGTTTATATTCAAACCACGGCTGGATTAGGTAGTGGATTTCCAGATGAATTATATGTAGAGGCTGGTGCCAAAATCCTCCCGACGATTGAGGATACCTATACCATTGCCGAAATGGTGATGAAAGTGAAAGAACCTATTGAGCCGGAATATAAATTGATCAAAAAAGATCAATTGGTGTTTACCTATTTTCATTTTGCATCCTATGAACCTCTTACAAAAGCAATGATGGAAAGTGGTGCTGTATGCTTAGCTTATGAAACAGTAGAAAAACCGGATCATTCTTTGCCTCTTTTGGTACCAATGTCTGAGGTGGCCGGTAGAATGGCGATTCAGGAAGGTGCCAAATATCTGGAAAAGCCGATGGGTGGGCGTGGTATCCTACTTGGTGGCGTGCCGGGTGTTAGGCCTGCAAAAGTGCTTATATTGGGAGGCGGAGTAGTTGGTACGAATGCTGCTAAGATGGCTGCAGGAATGGGAGCTGATGTAACTATCATGGATGTGAACCTGCCAAGACTAAGGTATCTGGATGATGTAATGCCTGCTAATGTCAATACATTCATGTCAAATGAATATAACATTCGTGAATTGGTAGCTTCTCATGATTTGATCGTGGGAGCAGTTTTGATTCATGGAGCCAAAGCACCTCACCTGATCACTAAGGATATGTTGAAAGATATGAAGCCAGGTACAGTATTGGTAGATGTGGCTGTGGATCAGGGTGGATGCATCGAGACATGTAAGCCGACTACTCACGAAAACCCAACTTATGAAATTGACGGAGTGGTTCACTATTGTGTTGCGAATATGCCAGGTGCAGTTCCTTACACTTCTACTTTGGCGCTCACGAATGCCACTTTGCCGTACGCCTTACAATTGGCTAATTTGGGATGGAAAAAAGCGTGTAAGGATAATCGGGAGTTGTTGCTGGGACTCAATGTGATCAATGGTGAAATCGTGTATGATGGCGTAGCTAATGCATTTGATTTGCCATCAGTGCCCGCTGAAAAATATTTAGATTAATCAAGCTTTATAAATAGGAAACTCCTTGAGCTGAGTATATTTTCCAGATTCAAGTTTCCAGATAAAGTGGTTGAGGCCGTTTGTTATTGCAACATAATGTGCTTCAACCACTTTGTTGTATGTGGCAATTTGGTTTAATGCTTCTCTGTTAATTTTCACCTCTGGGTTTTTACATTCTACCACCAAAAAAGTGGTACCATCTGGCTTCATAATGCTAATGTCTGATCGCTTCTGAGATTTAAAATAAGAAAGTCCCGTTTCCACTTTCATCATACTTTTCGGGTACTTCAGGTGATTGATCATCAAATGAGTAAAGTGTTGTCGGACCCATTCTTCTGGAGTTAAGACCACATATTTTTTCCTGATGATATCAAACACAAACTCATTTCCTTCCTCAGTTTTGAGCTTAAGATCGCATGGAGGGAGGTTGAGCTTTTGCATGTTATTTAGGCTGAGTTTTGTTCAGTTTGACAAAAACCAAAATCATCAATCCAATTACAAAATACGAAGCTAGTGCTAAAGTGCTGTATCGCATGCTGCCAGTAAGCTGGTCTATGAATCCATAACTGAAAGTCCCAATCACAACACTCATCAAATATGTAACGTCGAAAAATGAAAAGTAAGACGCGTGATCAATGGTGTCTTTCGGTACCAACTTGGAGAATGTAGCTCGGCTTAGTGCCTGAATACCACCCATTACCAAACCAACTGAGGCGGCGATAATGTAAAATTGATTGACAGTGGTGATGGTATAAGCATATAGACAGATTCCAATCCAAATGATGATCATGGCACCCAAAGAGAAAATATTTCCCATTTTATCTGAAATACGGGCGAATAGAATCGCTCCGCCTATCGCTACGAATTGGATGATCAGAATGACAGGGATTAATTCCGCTGAACCAAGATTGAGCTCCTTAGTGCCGAACAATGTGGCCAACAACATGATGGTCTGTACCCCCATGTTGAAAAAGAAAAACGCCAATAGATAACGAGTGATATTCGATTGATCTTTCAATGCGAAGAACACTTTTCTCAGCTCCAGATATCCGTTTAATAAGATTTTGCCGGTTGGTTTTCTGTTGAAAACATTGGTAGGAAGGTTTCTGAACGGGATTTGTGCAAATCCGATCCACCAAACTGCAACCAATAAGAATACTGTTCTGGTAGCCATTCCTTTGTCAGGAAAACCGAAAGTGTCATAGAAGGTAATCAAGACCAAACTCAAAATAAGCAAGATGGCACTTCCTACATAGCCGAATGAATATCCTCTTGCACTCACACGGTCAGTCATATTTTCAGGAGCGATTTCCGGCAAGTAGGCATCATAAAACACCAATCCGGAGCTGTAACCCAAACTAGCTAAAACGACCATGATAATTCCCCACTCCAAACTATCCGCAGTGAAGAAGAACATTCCGGCACAGGCCAGAGAACCAATCGTCGTGAAGATTCTCAGGAACGTCATTTTCTTACCGGTGTAATCAGCAATACCCGATAGCAAAGGAAGAATCATCGCTGCAATTAGGTAGGACACAGAAATAGCGTAACTGTATAGAACTGAATTCACCACTTCCAAACCGAAAAAGGTGACTTTATCGTCTGATGATTCATTGGCAGTTACTGCCGTGTAATAAATGGGGAAAATGGAGGTGTTGATCACAAGGTTATAGACTGAATTGGCCCAGTCATACATGCACCATGAGTTGATAAGTTTTTTATTGGTCTCCATTTATGTTGGTATTTAGTGTCGCAAGCTTACTAAGATTTTGGCAGTTTTAGACTCATGA
Organism: Bacteroidia bacterium; assembly: GCA_030425425.1. GTDB lineage: Bacteria > Bacteroidota > Bacteroidia > Cytophagales > Cyclobacteriaceae > Marinoscillum. Next base: position 58,125 of record JAUIAO010000019.1, read on the forward strand.
ATTTTTCGGCTTACGACATCATCCTTCAGTATTGCAATAAGCTTAAAATCTCATTCCACACTTCTTTATTCACTTTCATGCCTTTTTCTCTATTGGATTTTATCGCTCTGAGAGTTCTTTCACCCGGATACAAAATCTGGCTTCCTAAATTCGTTGGTGATGATGTTCGGCTGTAATCAATGATTTCGTTAATTAGTTTTTCAGAGATATTTGGATCTTGAAATAATGCTGGATAAATGCATAGGAAAACCTGGGATAAGCCAGTTTCGTGCTCTTGTTCTCCAATTTTGGAAGTAGATTTCCCAGCCGACAAAAGAGTAGCGAGCATATCCAAAATCATAGACAGGGCCGAGCCTTTCCAATACCCAATTGGTAAACCGCGTTCTTTTTGGAGGATTTTTTCCGGATCATTGGATAGCTCGTTATTCACATCCCATCCTCCGGGATAGGGTAATTTTTCACCTCTCAGGCGGTACTCATTGATTTTGCCAAATGAATATTGTGAAATCGCCATGTCTAATACTACATGACCCTTATTGCGTGGTATTGCTATAATGAAAGGATTGTTTCCGATTCTGCTTTCTTTACCACCCCAAGGTGGCATATTGGGCTTGGTATTGGTAAACATGATTGCAATACATCCAGCCTCAGCAGCTTGCCACCCATAGGCACCGCCGCGCATCCAATGATTTGTGTTTTTGAGTGCAACCAACCCCATGCCATCACTCTTTGCCAGTTCTATGGCTCGGTTGGTACATTTGCGGGCATTGATCACACCTGGTCCAAACTGACCATCCCACTGCTCTATGCTCCCAAAGGCATTCAATTTAATAGCTTCCTGATCCGTTTTCACAATTCCCTCAGACACCAAATGGAGAAATGAAGCCACTCGGTTGATCCCATGTGAGTTCACTCCTGCCAGGGTATTTTCTGTATGTGTGTCAGCTAAAACCTTTGCCTTTTCATCGTTGAAACCATATTTGGTAAACAGTCGATGCAATAGATCTTTCATTTCCGATTCAGAGATTAGCATAATTTGGAAATCATTGGTTTATCTGATCAATTTAGAGGGTTTGCCTTGAATCAAAGATGAAATAGTTGAATTATTCTCATCCATTCATGTAGGTACATCGTTAATGTAAGTGGTCTCTTTCTGGAAGCTAAACAAGGCTTCCTCTCATCTGTTATTAAATAAAAAGCTACATGCAAACTGTACTGGAAGTCCCTATCAAAAAGTCAGATAAAATCAACGAACGTATTCCCAAAACCAACAAACCTCGAGTGGTGATCATTGGAGGAGGTTTTGCAGGAATAGAGCTGGTTCGGCACCTGACCAAACAAGATGTACAAGTAGTGATGGTGGATAAAAGCAATCATCATACATTCATTCCACTACTTTATCAAGTAGCCACAGCAGGACTGAGTCCCGGAGATATCAGTAGTCCGCTTCGCGAGTTTTTGCAGGAGAAGGAGAATTTCCACTTCCGAATGGCCAAAGTGTTGAACATCTTGCCTGATGCCAAAAAAATTGAAACTACACTCGGTATGCTGGATTATGATTATCTGGTAATTGCCTCTGGTGCAACTACCAATTTCTTTGGCAACAAGCAGCTTCAGCAAAATGCATTGAAACTGCGGGAAATGAGTGATGCCATAGAGCTTCGAACCAGGCTAATCACCAATTTTGAGGAGGCACTGCAGCTCTATGATGAAGAGCAGGACGAACTGGAAAAGCACATGAATGTGGTGATAGTAGGAGCAGGGCCCACAGGTGTGGAGCTGGCAGGAGCCATCGGTGAGTTAAAAGATCATGTATTGCCAAAAGATTATCCTGAACTGGATTTTTCTAAGATGCACATTCACCTGATCGAAGGGCAGGATAAGGTATTGCCTACCATGAGTCCACAATCCGGTAACCGAGCGGCGAGATATGTGCAGCAATTTGGTGTGGACTTGCATCTGGGCAAACTGGTCAAAAGCTATGAAAACGGTGTAGCCACGCTGAGCGATGGATCAGAAATCAAGACGAACTGCCTGATCTGGGCGGCTGGTGTGAAAGGGCGAGTCATTCCCGGACTGAGAGAAGGGGCGGTAGATCGAGGTAGAATTATCGTAGATGAGTACAATCGGGTACAGCAGCATGAATATGTATTTGCTATCGGTGATGTGGCAATGCAAAAAGATAAAAAATACCCAAATGGATTACCACAGCTGGCTCCAGTAGGTATACAGCAAGCAAAACTGTTAGCAGAAAACCTGATGAAAATCCTGGATGGAAATTCTCCCAAACCTTTCCAATATCTCGACAAAGGATCCATGGCAACTATTGGTAGGAATAAGGCGGTAGTGGATGCGCCTTTAGGGGTGCGATTAGGTGGTTTTATTGGTTGGTTTGTTTGGATGTTTGTCCACCTGTTTTCTATAATTGGCATCCGTCGAAAGTTATTAGTCTTCTCCAATTGGGTATGGAATTACCTGACTTATAACAGAGGTAATCGCCTAATTATCAATAAGGATGTGGATGACTAATCAAAAAATGAAAAATAAGCACTGGTTCAAATGCCGGTGCTTTTCGTTTTAGAGTCAATGGATTACTCCTGTTCTCTCTTTTTCTGTTTCTTTTTTGCTGAAATCCAGAGGATCAATGCAAGGCCCAAAATGAGTAATACGGGCAGGTAGCTGCCAATGAAATAACCTATTTCGTATCCGAGACTTTTTTCCATATGGCGAATTTAGTAGATGTTCAATAAGAATTTCAAAGTCTTTTAAATGGATGTTTAAGCTTGTGAAAAAGGAAGGTGTGTAAGCTCGTGGAGGTTTAGGTGATTATATTTGGGGAGTTCGATGTGACCAATTGAATGAAACCATAAAACTAGAATGGAAAAACAGAATTTTTTCACCTCAAAATTTAAAAACAAAACCTCCGAAGAACTTAGGAAAATTGTAGATGACAATAAGTTTCAAAAAGACGCGAAACTTGCAGCAATTTGGGAGCTTGAATCAAGGGATGAGCTTTCTGATGAAGAGGAGGAGATGAGAGAAAAAATCAATACCGAGGAGGAAAACAGAGTCGCTTCTACACTTGCTAATCAACGATATGAGACATTTTGGCAAAGATTTTTTGCTGCTATTATTGATGGATTGGTTATGTGGCCAATTGGTTTTGGGTTAAAATATTTGCTTGGTTCGGATATTGGTTATGTAGTCATCATTGGTCAATTATTAAACAGTTTTTCACCTTACCTATATTCCGTTTTGTTTCACGGATTCAAAGGTCAAACTTTAGGGAAGATGGCCATGGGCGTGATTGTGGTTGATTTTGAAACAGAAGGAGAGATAGATTTGAAACAGGCGTTTCTTAGAGATAGTGTGCCTATAGTCTTGATGGTTGGGGTATATATTTATTCATTAATAATGTTCGTAGGAAATCTTGAAAATGCTGGTTTTGTGGCTTTTGCACCATTGTTTTTCATAGCCATCCTTAACTTTATTTGGGTTTCCCTGGAGATTTTTTCGATGCTTTTCAATGATAAGTCCAGAGCGGTTCATGATTTAATTGCCAAAACTGTTGTTGTGCGATCAGAATAAATTATTGGTTTTGTTTAATAACAACACTTATTCAAGGTGAATCTAAAAAACGCCACCCTTTCGAGTAGCGTTTTTGGTTTCATTTTCTTAAAGTGCCTCCAGCTTCCCACTAAATTTCAAAGATGTGCCTCCTGCAGTTTCCATGGTCACGTCGGTCCAGGACATATCTAGCTTGGTAGCGTCATCAGCATTTTCAGTCAAGGTAATCGTACCACCAGTAGAGTAAAGTGTCTCTGCTGCATGTCCGTAAAATAACATCGAAAACTCAGTTTCTGCCATCCCAACAGTATTTGGGAATGTGCCGGCTGTTCCCACCACCGTATATGTGCCGGCAACTGGTCTGGATCCATATTTGAAATATCCGTCTAGTTTAGAGCCAGAGTTTTGGCAAGGATTCATGACCACACTCAATATCCCCTGTGCATTGATCGAAAGGTTAGACGAGTATGGAGTGCAAACGGTATTGTCATCATCAAAAATGACTTCATTAGCACCTGCTTCTGTTTTTTCGATTTCATCCTCTATTTCTTTAGTCACCTCTTCTGGATCGCAAGAGAAAGAGACAATCGTAAGTAATAATAAGGCAGTGATTGTTTTGAATTTTGTCATGGTTTTTAGTTTTATCAGTGGCAATGTTATCGTCAGATTTGAATAAATAATATCCGTACTACATGGTATTTTGATCAAAACTGATAGGTAGAAAACTCAATAGATTGGATACCTAAAAATTCTTATTTCAATTACAAAAAATCATTCCATATTCGCGGCGATTTTTTCGATGTAAAGTTTAGCTTTTTCATACCCTCATCGTTAAAGGACTATCAGCATTTTGATGCCTGAAATCTTTGATCAACAATTCTGATTTGGAGCACAAAACCTTGGGTTTTGAAATCCACGCACAGCCCAACGACGAAACATGTGGGCCCACCTGCTTGCAGGCTGTGTATCAATATTACGATGATCCTGTGTCTCTTCGTGACGTCATTACTCAAGTGAAAACACTCAAAAGCGGAGGTACACTTGCCGTGATGCTCGGTAATCATGCACTTTCTCGCGGATATCAGGTGACGATCTATACTTATAATCTTCAGATGTTTGACCCAACATGGTTCAACGGAAAGGTTGATCTTATACAGAAACTTCAGCAGCAGAGGACCTACAAATCGACGAAGAAATTTGACGTGGCTACTGATGCTTATCTCACTTTTTTACAGAAAGGGGGGAAGATCAAGTTTGAGGAATTGAATGCGAGACTGATAAAAAATCTACTCAATCAGAATTTGCCAATTTTGACAGGACTGAGTGCTACTTATCTCTACAACTGTGCACGTGAGATTGGGGAAACCAATCAATACAATGATATCCAAGGTGAGCCAACTGGACATTTTGTGGTGGTAAAAGGGTATGACCCTGTAAACAGGCTGGCTCATATTGCGGATCCACTTGAGAAAAATCCTATTAGTGATACACAGCATTATATGGTCAACCTTCAGCGGCTGATCAACTCCATTTTATTGGGGATAGTAACCTATGATGCTAACCTGCTCATTATTCACAAAAGCTAAATGTCAACAAAATATATCATCACTGAAAAACCGGATCAATGGACAGGTTTGCCGGTAGGTGTGGAAGTGATCACACCCAGTGAGTATTTTTCAGAAGAGTCTTATTTGAAAAATAGGAAAGTGAAGGTTGTAAACCTTTGTAAAAGTTATCAATATCAGAGTTTGGGATATTATGTGTCACTTCTGGCAGGAGCTAGAGGGCACAAAGTGATGCCAGAGATCGCCACGCTGCAGGATTTTCGATTTCCTTCTTTAATGAAAGAAGATGCCGAGGATTTTGAAGATCTGATCCAGCAATACCTTAAGAAACAATCCACGGATAAACTTGAGCTGATCATCTGCTTTGGAAAAGTGGAAGAGAATAAGCTTGGAAGAATTGGATCATTGCTGTTTAATTTATTCCAGGTGCCGATTCTGAAAGCCACTTTTGTGAAGAAAGACAAATGGGCTCTGAATTCTCTGAAACCATTGAACGTCGTTGATTTGCCTGAGCAATCTAAATCACTTCTTCAGCAGGCTTTGCAGGAATATTTGATGGGTAAAAACCGTCTTCTGAAGCAATATAGCCGCAAGAAATACGACATGGCGATCTTGGTAAACCCTGAAGAGACTACTCCTCCTTCGGATAAAAAGGCCATTCAGAATTTTGTGAAAGCAGGGGAGAAGGTAGGATTCAACGTGGATTTGATTACAAGGAATGACTTTGCGAAGTTGATCCAATATGACGCGCTTTTCATTCGTGAAACCACCAATGTAAACCATCATACGTTCAAGTTTGCCAAGAAAGCGGCTGCAGAAGGCTTGGTGGTGATGGACGATCCAGATTCTATTTTGAAATGCACCAACAAGGTGTATTTGAGCGAGTTACTTCGAGCGAATAAAATCCCGACTCCTGAATATTACATCATCAAAAAGGATCGTCTGGACAGGATCGATATGAAAGGATTTGAATATCCAATCATCGTGAAGCAGCCCGATGGGGCATTCTCCAAAGGAGTGAAAAAGGCTAAGACCGAGCAGGAACTGAAGGAAGTTCTGAAGGACTTTTTCCAGACTTCCGAGCTAGTGATTGCTCAAGAGTTCATCCCTACAGACTTTGACTGGAGAATTGGTGTGCTCAACAACAAGCCGCTTTATGTCTGCAAGTATTTCATGGCTGAAGGTCACTGGCAGATTGTGAACTGGCAACCAGAATCAGGAGCAGAATATGATGAAGGAAATTTTGAGACACTAAGTGTTGCAGATGCTCCGAAAGCGCTTCTGGATTTGGCGGTGAAAGCTACTTCTTTCATTGGTGATGGTCTTTATGGTGTGGACATCAAGCAGAGTGGAAAGAAATATTACATCATAGAAATCAATGACAACCCAAGCCTGGATGACGGGATTGAGGATGCAGTGCTGAAAGGTCAATTGTATCAGACGATCATGCAGGAATTTATGAACCGCCTTATTTAAATAATGAAAAAAAGATTGCATTTATTCGAAGGCTACGGTGTAGAACTCGAATATATGATCGTTGAGAAATCCTCACTCAACGTAAGTCCTGTGGCTGATGTGATTCTTCGTGATGAGCAACACGAAGTAGTTGGGACGCTGGAGCAGGGAATGACCGCCTGGAGCAACGAGCTCGTGTCCCATGTGATCGAAGTGAAAGGTAATGGCCCCAAAAGTGATTTGGTGGCACTTAGAGATAAAATGGTTGCGGACATCAGGCAAATCAATGAACAACTGAGTGCGATTGGTTGTCAGCTGTTGTCATCTGCGGCGCACCCGTGGATGAATCCAGAAAAGGAAACCAAACTTTGGGAATATGAAAATCAGGAGATTTATCACCTCTATGATCGCATTTTTAACTGTAAAGGACATGGCTGGTCCAATTTGCAGAGTACACACATCAATCTGCCATTCTACGATGATGAAGAGTTCTCAAGACTTCATACGGCTATTAGGTTTCTAATGCCGATGATACCGGCTTTGACTGCTTCCAGTCCGATTTTGGATGAGAAGTTTACTGGCTATATCGATAAGCGTCTCTACTATTATGAAAAAAACCAGGCTAAGATTCCCATAATCACCGGAAAAGTGGTGCCAGAGAGGCTTTTTAGTAAGCATCAGTATCAGAAGCATGTCTATGATCATATCGCTAAGAGTTTAGCTCCGCTAGATCCTAATCAGATTTTAGAGCCGGTTTGGGTCAACTCCCGTGGTGCGATGGCTCGATTCGATCGTGGTGCAATTGAGATCAGAATCATTGATATCCAGGAATGCGTGAGTGCAGATTTGGCAGTAGTAGCATTGATCACGGAAGCTGTGAAAATGCTGGTGCAAGGCAAGTTGATTCCTTTTAACACGCAGGAAACTTTTGAGACACAAGAACTTTATGACATCTTCAAAGCTTGTGTGAAATATGGAAGCAAAGCGGAAATAACCGATGAGGCTTATCTGGAGGCATGGGGATATAAGGAGTCTATCACTGGGAATCAGTTTTGGAATAACCTGATTGATTTGGTGGAGGAGAAATCTCCTGAGTTCAAATCAAACTGGTCTGCGACCATAACAGAAATCGTGAAGGATGGCACATTGGCAGAACGTATTCTTAAGGCTGTAAATAAAGATTTTTCCAGAGAAAACCTGAAAGATGTTTATTCCAGAATTGGTAATTGTCTGCAAAACGATCAGATTTTCACTGTATGAAAAAACTAGTACCTGTAATTTCTTGCGAGCACGCGGGTAACCAGGTGCCAAAAGCTTATGCCTATCTTTTTAGCAAGGCCAAAGAAGACCTCTACTCACATCGCGGCTGGGATCCGGGAGCAATGCAATGGGCCGAATCATTGGCGAAGTGTTTGGATGTTCCGCTTTTTAGTTATCCTTGGACGAGGTTGCTTGTGGAGATTAATCGCTCTGAAGATAATCCTGATTTATTTTCTAAATACTCCACCGGACTGTCTAAATCAGTAAAGAATTATTTACTTGATCAGTATTATCGTCCTCACAGACATAAGGTAAAAGCTCATATCAAAGCGCTGATTGCTGATGGATCTACGGTGGTTCATTTGGGGATTCATTCTTTTACTCCGATCTGGAATGGAGAGGAGCGGCAGGTTGATATGGGTTTGTTGTTTGATGAAGATCGGGCTTTGGAGATTGAGCTCTGTAGTAAACTAAAAAAGGAGTTGGATATTCTGGCCCCTGAAAACAAAATTCGGTTCAACGAGCCATATCTGGGTAAAGACGATGGCTTCACGACATATTTGCGGCAGCAATTCTCCGCCAAAAAGTATCTGGGTGTAGAAATCGAGATCAATCAGAAGTTTGTTCTTTCGGATTTAGGAAATGTGTCCAAGTTGTTGTGTGAAGGAGTTAGGAGGGTTCTGGAGGATTATTGAAGATTTCTTTTCTATCTTACAAATGCTGTTTTGGCTAAGTGAAAAATGAATTAGCTTAGTAAGCAAGAATTATCCCAGGATGTTTTCCGCCATGTTTTGTGTCCTCACAAAACTTGCGATGGAACTTCCGCCAATTTTGGTTTTTACTTACTCACTTGTCATGGTTTCGATTAGTGAGGACACTAATCGAGGCGGAAACTTGCTTTCGATCAGTGAGAACACTTATCGAGGCGAATGATACTTCAGATAAGACTTCCGATTGTTATTAATGTAGTGACAAGATAAAAAGCAATTACCAAGATTACTGTACTCACATTGCCTGCATTCGATGCGATTATTGCAGATACTTATCCAACCGAAGAGAAGAATTAAACACAAAATAGAAGTTTTGACAAAGAGGTATTCCTAAATTGAGTTGCATTTTTATTCGTTAATTAGTTATTTGCAAAACCATTAATTCTACTGTTGATGAAATTCTTTTTGTTACTGATTTTTACTTCTTTGTCAGTATTTCAATTAAGCGCACAATCCAGCAAATGGGGAATTGGCTTGTCTGTGGGTACTCCACACCATGATTTAGAATTGGAGAATATTGAAAATCAAAATGATGAGAAAGGTGATTTCAAAAGTCATTCTATCAACTATTCAGTTTCCATCAATTATCATTCTGATCATCACAACCAATGGAGGTTTCGGGTGGGAATGGTTGACATTTATCAAAAGACCGAAATTCTTGACTATTCCTACACTGCAGAACGTCAAGAATACATGCGAGCACATGCAGCAAATCAACTAAAGCGATATGTTGCAGTTGGCTTTCTAAAAAGCAAGTCTTTTAAAAAGTTCAAATTATCCGCTGGTTTAGAGGTTCCTTTAATATCGAACGGGGCTTTTGAAGAAAAACGTGAGGGTGAATATCATTACCGAACAGACGGGACTTTGATTGCTGGTTATGACAATTTTTACCGTCAAGATCAAGGGTATTCTATCGGTCTTACAGGGTTGATGGGATTGCGGTACTTTCTAACCCCAAAATTACAATTGGGGCTGGAAGTGCAAAGCTCATGGTTGCGTCATGTTGTCAGGGGTGGTGAGTTTTATGCTTATCAGGCTAATGATATAGAACCTGAAAAAATCACAAGTTTTAACCTGTCTGAAATAGAAACCTATACAGGACTCATGTTGGAAATTCAATACCATTTTTGATGAGAAAGATCTTCATAATTATATCCGTGATCGGGACTATGTCTTTTTCTCAAGCTCAATCTTCGAAATTCGGGCTTGGGGTAGATTTATTTGTTCCTGAGATTGACCCCATCGAACAATATAATCAACAATTCATTTTTGAAGGTGATCACAAAAGCAATGGTTTAGGAGTACAGTTTACGGGAACGTATGCCCTTGCTAAATCCTTTGCTCTGGCTCTCAAAGTTGGTAGGTCAAAGCAAACGAAGACTTCTGACTATGAATGGGAGGATCAGAACAGCATTCCTATTTGGTATAACACAGAAATAAACTGCTACCATTTCTACAGCGGAATAGAGTGGGCAGATATGACCGCTAAAATACAACCTTATGTTGGTTTGGGATTTCAGTATATACTGCAGCCAGAATATGATGAAATACAGGAAATGGTGCTGAATGGTTCTCAAGAGATGACTTCACAAAGTCGTTTCCCATCAACAAATCAATATGGAGTAGTTGGTGCTATGGGACTCAGGTATTTTGTTTTAACTCACTTTTCGATAGGCATAGAATTGAATGCTGCCTATATAAAAGAAAAAAGTGATGGCCACATATTGAAGAGATTTCAAGTTGATGATGATTTTGCCGAAATGGGGGAGATTTCAATTAACGAATGGGCATTTAAAAAACCGACGATGTTTCTAAGAATACAATATTGGTTTTAGTTCTATGCTATCTACCATTAAGAACCTTGTAATGATTTCGATTAGTGAGGACACTTATCGAGGCGTGAAACACTCTAATTACTGGATATATTCAAATTTAAATATGAAGGCATTTTTCACTTTTATCCTATCTCTTTTCATTTGGCTCTTGAATGCTCAAAATGTCGAAGACTTAAGGTTGGAGCGGTTGTATGAAGAGCAATTCAATCATTTTTATCAAGCTGATTATGACAATGCTTTGACTCTTTTTGATAGTATTCAGGTCAGAACAAATAATTCAACCATAGAGTCTATTCAAATGGCGCTGCATTCTTGTCAGCAGCTGATTAAAGATTCAGGTAATGTTGATCATTTGGAAGAATTGACGATTCGAAAAGAATATTTAACCGCGCTACTGAAATGGAGAAATTATCATGCTGCGCAATCAAAGCTGGAAGAAAATGAATTAAAACTAGCAGATGAAGAATTGTACAGGAAAAGCTACAATGACAATACAATCTACCCTAAAAATGGAAGGTTCATTTGGAAGGATCAAAAATATAAACTCTTTGAATTAGAGGATGAACTTATGAGGTTTGAAGATTCTGCAGTAGAATATGAATTGTATAAGAAAAACATCCGTACCTCTCAGTTATTGATAACGGGAACGTTGGTTTCTTATTTTGCTGCAGCATTGATTGGTAATAAGAATAGTACTGTGGCAGGGAGCTTGATGCTGTTTGGGTTTAGTTCTAATCTGGTCACCATACCATTTGCATCAAGAGCGACCAATCACTGGAGAAAGTCCATTTGGCATTATAATAGAGAAGTGACTTTGACGGAGATAGATTGAAGCTTATTACAAATTGGTATAACCAAGATTTCTGTCATTCCAAAACTTGCTGTCGATCAGTGAGGACACTTTTCGAGGCGGAAAAGATATGTATATGAAAATTCAAATATTTACCTCCTTATGTTCATTGCTACTTTTCGCATGTAGCCCTGATGAGCCTAACCCTGTTGCTCTGAATGGAGAATTCACTATTGATGGGGAATCTTATGACCTTAAAGTTTCGCGGAAAATATCGACTGGCTTACCTACTGGATTAAGAGATATCCGGTTGTTGTTTTTCTCAAAGCCATATCCAATTGAAGGGGAGGATGTGGAAAATCTTCACATGATTGGAATAGACATTATGATTATGGATGAGGATTTTGTCGGAAACTACGAATTAACAGGAGATTTAGGACCCAGTAGTATGCTTTTCGCATATGCAACAACTGAGCTAACTATAAGAAATTCTCAATATATCTCAGGGTCTTTCTATGAGTTTAAAGACGGTGAACTCTCAATTTCTAAAACTGGAAAAGGATACCATTTTGAATTTAATCTTACAGACAGTACCAACACAGTATTGATAGGACATTATGAAGGAATAATTGAATAAGGTGGATACCAATTTTTCTCGCCAAGTTTCCTATCCTCACAAAACTTGCAATAGTTCCGATTAGTGAGGACACTAATCGAGGCGTAAAAGTGAGGCTTAAAGTTTCAATTATTTAGGACATCTATCTTTAGAATCGAAGATTCCAATTCTCCACGCTAACTTGCAGTCGGTTGATTTAACTTCCATTCACTATGATCATCAGAATAGCCGGTACGCCTGTTTCCCCCGGGGAAACTGCCAAAATAGACGCCAACATAGCCAAGTTACCTTCCGGGACAATTATCGATATTCCGATCATCGTACACCGCTCCAAGAAACCAGGCCCAACATTACTGTTGCTGGCCGGCATGCACGGTGATGAGATCAATGGTGTGGAGATCATGAGGAGGATCATTCGTGAGAAGCTTTACAAAGTGGATAAAGGCTCTGTGATCTGCATTCCGATTATCAATGTGTATGGATTCATCAACTTTTCACGTGAGGTGCCGGATGGTAAGGATATTAACCGGTCTTTTCCGGGTAATAGGAATGGATCTCTGGCCAGTCAGGTGGCGCATTTCCTGATGGAAGAAATCATACCGCACATTGATTATGGAATCGATTTTCATACCGGAGGAGCAAGGATCAATAATTTTCCACAGATCCGGGTAAAAGCTGATGACGAGGAAAACCTTAAATTGGCGAAAGCCTTTGGTACACGATTTACTCTCAATTCGCCACATAGAGATAAGTCCTTGAGAAAAGAGGCGTTCAAACACAACAAGAGAATATTGGTCTATGAAGGTGGCGAATCGCTGAGATTGCGTAAGAATGCCATAGATGAAGGAATCAGTGGGATGCTTCGTGTGATGAAGTATCTGGACATGCGAAAAGAAGCACCGGCATCCAAATATCAAACGAAAATGATTGCTCGTTCTTCATGGATCAGAGCCAAAGCCGCAGGTCTGCATTATTCTGATGTTCGCAATGGTACAACGGTAGAAAATAAAGAGGTTTTGGGAGAGATTTGTGACCCTTTTGGCACCTTCCAAAACAAGATTAAAATGCCAGGTAAGGGACATGTTTTGGCAGTCAACAACAACCCTGTAATTAATCGTGGAGATGCACTGTATCATATCGGTTACGAAGAGTAATCGAATGCATTACAGGTATTCCAGATTGTTATAATTGAAGGATTAAGTCACTCATTTTAAGGAACTTTCACTCTACAAACGTTTGCAGTTAAATTCCTGTGAATTCTTTTACCAGTGGTGCCATATAGTCATTGAGAACACCTAATTTCACGTTCTTTTTAAGACAATTTACAACTACAATGACCGAATATAATAAGTGGTATCACCCATATAAACCAGCAAAAGAATACAATAAAAAGGTCGCCTATTTCAGTATGGAATTTGGTATAGACCAATCTCTCAAAATATACTCCGGAGGACTCGGGTTTTTAGCCGGCTCACACATGAGAAGTGCCTACGAGCTGAAGCAAAACATGATCGGAATTGGTATGCTGTGGAAATACGGCTACTACGATCAGGCTCAGCGAAAAGATGGAGCGCTGACCGTGCGGAGTATAGAAAAAAACTACTCGTATCTGGAGGATAGTGGTATCCAGGTGACTATCAAGATTCTGGACAATACGAACGTACATGTGAAAGCATATGTATTGAAGCCTGAGATTTTCGGTACTGTTCCTATGTATTTTCTATCCACAGACGTACCAGAGAATGATCACTTGTCTCGTACGATTACTGATAGATTGTATGATCCGAATGAATTAACCAGAATTTCTCAAAGTATCGTTTTGGGAATTGGTGGTGCCAAAGTAGTAGAGGAACTGGGAGGAGCAGATGTTTTCCATCTCAATGAGGGACACGGATTGCCGGCATTTTACTATTTGCGAGACAAAGGTTACGGAAAAGAAAACTTCAGGTTCACTACTCATACACCGGAGAAAGCAGGGAATGAAGAAAGAGATGCTAAGTTTCTCAATCAGATGGGATTTTTTGGAAGAACGCTTTCTGATGATGAATTAGCCGAGCAATCGGTGAATGGAGGAATGTTGAGTTATACTGTTTCTGCTTTGCGTCTGGCAAAACTCTCCAATGCAGTGTCTAAAATCCATGCGGATGTATCTATTGACATGTGGAAAGATTTTGATGGAATCAGCGATATCATTCCTATTACTAATGCTCAAAACCAGAAATATTGGCAGGACAGTGCTTTGGAAAAAGCAGCTACCAAGAATGATCGTAAAGCATATTTAAAGAGAAAGAAAGAACTCAAAGAAGAGCTTTTCAAAGTGGTATTGGATCAGCGCGGTAAAATTTTCGATCCGGAAGTGTTGACCATCGTTTGGGCGAGAAGGTTTGCAGGATACAAAAGAGCCGATTTGCTGCTTAGAGATATGGAGCGAATCGAGAAGATCCTCAATAATGCTGATCGGCCTGTACAGATCATCTGGGCTGGAAAGCCATATCCAAAAGATCAGCCTGCGATTGAGATTTTTAATAAGTTGTTTTTCTTCTCCAAGTACCGACCAAACGTTGCGGTGTTAATTGGTTATGAAATGGAGCTTTCCCGATTGCTCAAAGAAGGATCAGATATCTGGTTGAACAACCCAAGAATCACTCGTGAAGCATCTGGAACCAGTGGTATGACCGCTGCGATGAACGGTTCCGTAAACCTCTCTACTTTTGATGGATGGATTCCGGAATTTGCTAAGGATGGTGAAAACTGTTTCGTGATTCCTCCGGTACCAGCAGATTTGCCTTTGGATGATCATGATCAGCCTGATAGTGAAAACCTTTACGATATTCTAGAAAATCAGGTAATTAAAACTTATTATGAAAATCCAGAAAAGTGGTTGGATATTGTGTTCCAAAGCATGAATGAGGTAGTGCCTGAGTTTGGTAGCAACCGAATGGCAGAACAGTATTACAAAGAATTGTACAAATAGAGTTTGTTAATTGTTATCATATAATGTGAGAAAGGCTCCCGAAGTTGGAGCCTTTTTTTGTGATCAGGAATTGATGTTTTTTGTAATCCAGGTGAGTAAGATTTCGAGTACTTTTTCTCGATCCAGATCATTGAGTGTTTCGTGATAGCTGCCTTCTATTGACACAAACTCCACATTCTCATATTTTTCGGCAAATTCTTCTGAAGCTTTTGGATCAGTAATTTGGTCTGCTGATCCGTGAAAGACCAATCCGGGAATTTTGGGTTTCTTGTCCGATTTCAGAAGCTCCAGTCCGTTCGTCAGACAGTCAGTGAATAACCTCACCGATATTTTGTCGTGGACCAACGGATCAGCTTCATATTTTTTCACCACTTCATTATCTCTGCTCAGATGTGCTGTGTTCAGTTCATTGCTTTGTGTAAAAAATGGCAAAACCGAGGCTACTTTCTTTGCTAGATTAACTTTCCATTTTGGAGGTTCAAAAGCCAATTTGATCCAGGGCGAACTGAGGATAAATCCGGTTAATTCATTTACATTTTCTTTGAGGATAAAATTTCCTACAAAGTTTCCGCCCATGCTGTGGCCCATTAGAAATATCGGCGCTTCTGTGTGTTCTGCTCGGGCTTTTTTCATGAGTTCCTCCACGTCACTGAGCAGTAAATGATAGCCATGGCCGTGCCCCTTTTTTCCTCCCGATTTTCCATGACCTCTATTGTCCATTGCGAGTACGGAGATGTTTTGAGCATTGAAAAACTCTGCTAGCTGCCTATACCGGCCGCTATGTTCTCCCAGTCCGTGGATCACGCAGAGTACAGCTTTCGGACTTTCTACCAGCCAGGCTCTGTAGTATAATTTCAATCCATCTTTACTCAACAAATAATCTCTTTCGCTCATCACTCTCTTGTTTCGTCCGAATTTATATAAATTATTCCTACCAATCGTTTTGTCGGATATGAAGGACACGTTCAAAACCATTATTTACTCATTTCCTGTTCAGCTGGTGTTTCATCAGATACGTCGCAATCTTGTGTTGGTCTTACTTTGGTTGATGTTGATTGCGACCATTGCTGGGGGCATAGGTAAAATCTATGGGATTCATTTTTTATATCTCGACCCTGAGTATATGGGCAAGGTCGGGTTTTGGAGCTTCTTCATTGTTGGTCTGGCTTTTGGTAATTTCACTATGGCCTATCATATCACTTGCTACATCCTGGATGGTCATCGATTTACTTTCATAGGAATTCTGGAACGTCCGTTTGCCAAGTTTTCGATCAATAATAGTCTCTTGCCTTTGATCAGCCTCATTGTTTATGTCATTTTGGTGATTCGGTTTCAGCTCAGTAATGAGTTTAGCAACACCTTAGATTTGATGGTCAATCTGATAGGCCTACTCCTGGGTGTTTGGGTCATGATTTTGTTTTTCTTTTACTATTTCAAGTTTACCAATCAGGATATTTTTAAATATTTGGCTGGGTCTGTAGACAAGCGATTGCGAAAAGCAAGGATCAGTCGAGAAAGGATGATGAACAAACTCACAGAAACCAGGTCGAGAAAATACAAGGTTCATCATTATCTGGATTTAAAACTACGCGTGAGGTCATGCAAAGAACTGGATGATTTTTATGACAAAGGGGCTGTGCTCAAGGTATTTGATCAGAATCATTTCAATTCGGTAATTGTGGAACTCGCTCTGGTTTTATTAATTATTCTATTGGGTAGCTTCATGGACAACTCTTATTTTCAGATTCCTGCAGCGGCCAGTTCATTGTTTCTTTTTTCTTTTCTGATCATGATGGTTGGGGCATTTACCTATTGGCTGAGAGGATGGGGCATGGCCGCAGCTTTTGGTTTGTTTATTCTGATTAATTTCTTACTTCGTGTCGGCATCATCAACAATGAAAACACTGCCAGAGGATTGCAATATCATGGCGCCCGAGCAAATTACTCATTGAAGCAACTAGAAGAGCTAAACTCGAACATTCAGCAAACGGCGGACAGCCTTCAGGTGATAGATGTACTGGAGCGATGGAAACAGAAGCAGCAAGACAGTCTGCCACCATTGGTTATTCTGTGCGTGAGCGGTGGTGGGCAAAGGGCTGCATTGTGGTCACTCAATGCACTTCATACTGTGGATAGTGCACTGAAAGCTCCTTTAATGGATCATGTGGCATTGATTACAGGAGCATCGGGAGGTATGATCGGGGCGGCCTATTATAGAGAATTGTTCAGGTTAAACAATGAAGGCACCCAAATCCCCAACAAAGAAACTCAGCTGAAAAGAATGGGGGCTGATAACCTGAATGCAATCATTTTTTCCTTGCTGGTAAATGATTCATATTTCAGGTTTCGTAATTATACCTATGCCGGAAATCGGTATCTCAAGGATCGGGGATATGTTTTTGAGGAAAATCTCAATAAGAATCTTGGAGGCATATTCAATAATAGTCTTATGGATTATCAAGATCCGGAATTAGACGCTGAAATCCCAATGATGTTGTTATCCCCTGTGATATCCAATGATGGTAGAAAGTTATACACTTCACCACTTGGATTTTCATTTATGAATCACCCGGTCAATGAGGCAAATTGGGAACGGAAAATCAGTGGTGTGGATTTTAAAAGGCTCTTCAAAGATCTGGGTGCTGATCAGTTGAGCTTTCTTGCAGCACTGCGCATGTCAGCATCCTTTCCGTATATTACCCCTACGGTCACACTACCAAGTGAGCCGGCCATTGAAGTGATGGATGCTGGAATCGCAGATAATTTTGGAGTGGGAGATGCAGTGAAATTTGTGTCAGAATTTTCGGACTGGATCGATCAAAACACTTCGGGAGTAACTTTCCTGGTGATTAGAGATAGTAGGAAAAATGCGCCTATTGAGGCCCAATCCAGCGCTTCCATTATTGGTCGACTGACTAATCCAATAGCGAGCGTTTATAATAATCTTGGCAATATTCAGGATAGCAATAATGATGCTTCCTTGGAGAGGCTAAGGGCTTGTGTCAACCAGCCTGTCAATCTGGTGAGCATAGAGTATAATACTTATACTAATATCACGGAAGATTACATACTCACCGCCAAAGCTCTGGAAAGAAAAGAACTGGAAAGAGCTTCTCTTAGCTGGCATCTGACCACAAAAGAAAGGAGAAATATCATTGACAATATTAAACTGGAATCTAATCAAAAAGCGATCAAAGCTTTTGTGAAGATTATAGAAGACTAAGGTTAATTTGCTTAGCTCAATTCCCAAATCAGATAATAGCTAGCTCTTTTAGCCACTGATTCGTTTCTGATCATTACTTCAGTAAATTCTCCTGGTTCCAGACTTTTCACCTCTATATGAAAATCACCCAGATGATCATTTCGTGATGCCAGATCAAAGTCCCACAGCTCCAGAAGTAATTTGCCTGGTTTAGATACCTTGTAGTGAAGTCCAACTTCCAGAGATTCATCCACATCTATTTGAAGGTACTTTCGATCTTTGGGCCAAATTTTTTGGCCTTTATGTTTGATGTAAAGTTCATCTTTATCGTTTTCTTCAGCCACTTCACATACGATCGATTTGATATTTAGTCTTGGCATTTCCCTGGTTAGTTGAGTGTTTTTTGGTAATATTTTGGGATAAATGTGAGCATATCTGATCGACTCAGATATGCCTCTTTTATTTAGTATATCAATGATCTCATTTCAATTGAATAATCTTTAACCGTTCCTGCTCTTGAGATCTGAAGTTTTACCGTTTCACCTTCATTCATCAGGATTTCTCTTATTTCGGCAAACGAAAGTGACTTAGCATCTTTACCGTCAATTTTTAAAAGTTCATCACCCACCATAATCCCCATTTCTTCAGCGGGGCTATCTTCGAATACATTCTGAATCATGATTCTTTCTTTGTCTTCTGAAAGCAGGATTTCAATACCCGCACTATTGATCAGATGCGTTTTTCCGTATCGGCTATTCGGTGTGAAAAAGAAGTGCTTGTTATGAAGGTCGATGGTAATATTGTATAAGCTAAGTAACCGGTTTCCGATTATTCCAGCTACATCAGGATGTGCCTGAATGCCGCTAGAGGCCTGACTAATACCCACAGGTAATTCTTCATAATGCTCAGCGCCAAATTTTAGAGATTTGATATGGCCTTCATAGTGCAAGGTGGCATTTCCAGAAATATCTTCTACCGTATAAGAGAAGTGTTTGCCGGTTTTGTGGATTACATCATTTTTCTCGGCAAAAGGAGTATTGAAGTCAAGGGTGGTTCCGGCTCCTGTCATCACAAAGAATGTTCCTTCTACAGGCTCACCATTGTTGAGAATGGTGGTGGCGTCTATTGTTGGAATCGATACATTGAGATAAAACGGAATCATATCACCAGTTACTGGTCCAGTTCCTATGCCATATATGTCCAAAGTTTTGCTATCATAATCCAGATGTATGGTGTGATGTTGCATCAGGTCATATCCGAAAATCCCGTCAATATCTCTACCGAGACGTCTTTCCAAATGATCCAACTCGGCCGCATACACCTTGATGTTTTTTTCCATCAAAAATCCATTGATCTCAATTTTATTATGTTTTATCAATTCCATGGAGGTATGGGTCTGATTCATGGTGATTTCTTTACCAGATAGCTTGAGGTCGGCTGAGACATCCTTGTCTATTACCGTAAGACCAGCACCAGTATCGAAAATAAAATCTAATGGTTCAGAATCGTCAATGCTTACTTTGAAAATGATATGATCTCCATAAAGCTCAAAAGGAACAGAGGTGATTGGGGTTTGTGAAATAGCAGATAATGAAAAACAAATTGATAATAAGGCGATAATATATTTCATGTGTTTAGTTTTTTCAATCCATGAAAATAGATATTCCGCGCTAAAAAAAGACCAAATGTGTTGAATTAATCGCCTAATTGATAGCTCAAATGGCCCTTAGAATTTTGAAGGGTAATAAAATGATGGCTCTTATAAATTCAAAAACAACTTCGATCGTAAAGCCGAGAATTTTGAATGGTAGCAATATCAACCACAATAGCGGTAGAAAAAAAAGTAGAAAAAGAGCAAGTGGCCAGGAAATAGCTAAAAGAATAAACCACAGTAAAATAGATACAAGAGCTTTCATGTTGATTTAAATGACAATATCAGTACCATTTTCAGTAAGTGGTTAATTTTTAAGTGTTTAGCTTTTGATGGGAGGTGAAAACTGTTCGATATCGAATCTTTTGATGTCCTTTTTTGAACTACTAATGTCTCCATCTAAATGCAGTTGCAATTATTGCAACTAGTAAGTTTTTGAATATTGAAAATCGCTTTGTGAGTGGAGTTTACATTGTGTGGATACTAGAATCTGTATCTGTACACTCACCACTTTTCTTATTGATTGCATGTTCTCCCATTTCCATTTTTTGATCAGAAAATCCCTTTTCAGATTTTTGGAGGTGATCCGCACTTTTGATTCAGAACTAAACAATAAACCGATGAAAAACTTCACACTAATAATTATCATATACCTGATCGTTCCTTTATTAATGATCACAGGAGTAAACGCTCAATCCAGAGATAAAGTAGCACTGATCAGTATAGATAGCAGAAATCTGGATTTTGATAACACTACAATGGCCAATATTGTCCGCTTTGAATTAGAGAAAATTGATGAGTTTGAGGTTTTAGACAAATATGATGTCAATAGCGCACTCATTGAAAACGAAATTGATGCTGAGAACTGTTTCGGTAAAAACACACTAATTGATGTTGGAGAGCTATTGGGTGCTGATAAAATTCTGACAGGAAGCTCGGAGCTATTTGGTGATAAGATCATTATGATCCTGAAACTGATCGATGTAAAAGAACAGTCGGTGCAGCAAACCAGTGTGATGGAGTTTCTCAATGTACAGGCTGAAATACAAACCATGGCGATGATTTCACTGAATGATCTACTGGGTATTCCAAACGACGAGCATCTGGTGGACTTATTGATCAATTATAATCTGCCGATTACTACACGAAAAACTACAGTGAAACTGAATGGGCCTAGAATGGGAGCGGTGCTCACATTAGGTGAAAACGGAAAGAGACTCAGGGCACCAAAAAATGAAGGAGGCTATAACATGTTTCAGGTTACTTCCATGTTTGGGTATCAATTTGAGAAACAATATATGAGTTCAGGTGATTTTCAGGCTTTGGTAGAAGCTGTAGTAGCCGTGAATGGACTGGAGAGTGGTCAGGTGATTCCGAGTTTGACTTTTATCAATGGATTTCGCTTCAATAACGGAGGATACGAATTTGGCTTAGGTCCAATGATCAGATTGATTCGAAGATCAGAAGGTTTTTATGAAGATAACCAATGGGTTAGACTTGTGGAAAGGGATAATGTATCTCCAGATGTAGAAGTATTGAATCTGGTAGATAGTAGGGGACCTGTAGAAGCATCGCTCGGGCTGATCGTAGCAGCAGGAAAAACCTTCAAGTCGGGTTACCTCAATATTCCGGTAAACTTATATTTCACTCCTGTAAAAGATGGTTCTGTAGTAGGAGTTACCATTGGTTTTAATACTACTAAAAAACCGACTTTCTAAAGTCATATTTACCAGCTCATAGTGTAAAGGCCAGCATTCAACTGGCCTTTTTGCTGTTCGTGTAGTTTTACCTCAATTTAATCCGCAAAAACTGTATTTTCGTTCGCTAGGTTTTGATTTGTGACTCTCAATCCGCTTACATAGACTTTTATGAACAAATTACCGTTGATACTTTTGTGTCTCTTAGGCTTCAGAATAGGATTTTCTCAATCTTGGCAGGAGGCATTGAATGACGGTGATTCTACGATAAACCTACATTGGTACATTTCTAAGCCTTTCATTTTTACTGATCAAAATGGCGAAATGACTGGTTTAGAGGTTGAGATTATTGACCTCTTTAGGCAGTACGTCAAACAACATCACCAGGTCAATCTTCATCTAAATTGGTTGGAATCTGAGAGTTTTTCCGGGATTATTGACACAATATCTCACTTAAAAAGTGAAAATCATCTGGGTGTTTCGGCATTCTCTATCACAGATGATCGAAAAAAAGTTGTGGACTATTCACAGCCCTACATGCCCGATATAACAGTGCTGATTTCAAGCCAGGGTACTCCGGTAGTTGATTCCTTTGAGAAGATCGATGACCTTATGAAGGAAATGGTAGCCATTACAATAAAAGGTACAGTATATGAAAAACAGCTCCTAAGATTAAAAGAAAAGCTGGGGATCAATTTCGACATTAAATACATAGACAGTGATGCTAATGTATTGGATCATATTAGTAAAACAGGCAACTCTTTTGGTTTTATTGATCTCCCCATTTATCTCATTTGGCTCAAAAACGGAGAGTCTTTAGTTCGTCAAAATTACTTCACTGTTTATGGTACAGGTTACGGAATAATTTTCTCCAAAAACAGTGATTGGGTGGAACCCTTCAATGAATTCCTTGGTGATCCTGAGGTTAAAATTCAGATTTCGAAAATTATTTCTAATTACATCAGTCCAGAGCTTTATGAGTTTATTAATGGCCTCTATGAAAGTGATCTGCTAGGCACCACTTTGCTCACAAAAGAAAAGGAGATTCAACAGACTCTGATAGAAAATGCCAGATTGAAATTGGAGCAGGAAAGAAGTTTTACTAGTTATCTGGTTATTGGATTTGTAATTACCCTGGTTTTCAGTGTTGTTATTGCAGTTTTTTTCTTGAAAATCAGGAAGACTAATCAATTGCTGAAAAAACAGCAAGAGAAAATAGCAATACAGAGAGCCGATATTGAAGAAAAACACGGACAGCTGCTCAATAGAAATGCTCGACTCTTAGCGTTGAATGAAGAGAACACTTATCTGGTCCGGATTTTGGCACATGACCTGAGAACACCTCTTACCAGTATTATGGGCTTGAGTGGAGTCATCAAAAAAGATGCATCTAGACAACCGGAGGAGATCAAAGAATTTGCAAAAACTATCAATGACTCTGCTCATAGGATGAGCATGATGATTGATAAAATCCTTAAAAAAGACGATCTGGATGAATATGGACATCAGATATTAAAGGAAAAAGTGCCTATTAATAAGTTGGTTGAAGATGTTAAATTCAGGTTTATCAAGACTGCTGATTCGAAAAATATCAAAATCAATCTTGGTTTGTCGGATTATGAGATCACGATGGATACAGATTTATTGATTCTTCAACTGGTATTAGAAAATCTGTTGAGTAATGCCATTAAGTTTTCACCACCTTCTACAGAGGTTTACATTACGACACAGGAAGAAAACGATTCGAATATTATCAGTGTTTCAGACGAAGGCCCTGGGTTTTCTGAAGAAGATAAGAGCAAAATGTATCATCGGTTTACGACACTGACTGCCCAACCAACAGGAGGAGAAGAGTCAATTGGATTAGGGTTGAGCATTGTGAAACGTTATGTAGGTTTGCTAGGCGGAACCATCAGTTTAGATAGTAGCGAAGGAAAAGGAAGTACATTTCACATTATTTTTCCTAAATAGGTGTTGGTTAGCTGAAAAGAGGGAACCATTTTCTGAAGTTTGAGATTATAGATTTAGCCTGAAGGTTGTGCAGTTAGCCGATGCATGACTACCTTTATTGTAAAACCAAGACAGATGAAATCATCAATAGCCATTTTATTCGCTTTTTTAATTCTTGCTATATCATGCGATACCTCAGAAGAGCAAAAAGAAGAGCTTAGATCTACGACCTATACCATGTATCGGGCTAATTACAATCCCACAAGTGGTGAGGTAAAAGTGACGGAATTATCACCCGGTGTGTTGGAGTTTGAAATCATTTTGAAGAATACTGATCCGAACAGTCAACATCCTGCACATCTTCATTTTGGATCAGTTAGAGAAGTCGGTGAGTTGGCATTTGACCTGAATCCTGTGGATGGTGCTACAGGTAAAAGCGTAACTATCTTAGATAAAGAGACATTGAGCAATGGTGATTTACTTACTTATGATGCATTCAAACAGCTGGACGGTTCTGTGAAAGTTCACATGAACGAAGATTTCTTTCAGCACATGGTCTTATCCTTTGGTAATGTTGGGAAAAACGAAGAGTATTTCTTCGATGGTGTGGCAATCTGTACTGGCCACTAAATAAAAAATCCCTCGCAAGGAGGCGAGGGACTAAAACCAGCTATGTATGATGACCTATGGGCCTATACATGTGTAAAAGTACGTTTTTAAAATTCAATCCCTCTAATAAATCGGTGAATCACCGATTTTCTTCGGTGAATAATTGGATATACACTACAAAGCTTTTTTACGGTATGATTTCTTGCTCTACCAGTGAGTGAGCTTGGGGTTTATCGTTGAATAATTTTTTAGTAGCTGCCCATGTTTTTGCGAATAATTCACTTTCTCTATATTCATCCAGTTCATTTTGTGAATTCCATTTACTCACAGTATAAAAGACGTTAGGTGTGTGGTAATCACGATGAAGCGATAAATATTCACAACCTTTTCTTTGGCGAATGAGATGCTTGGAATTATTGAAGATTGTTAAAAAATCTTCAACAGCATCCTCATTAAAGGACATTCTTACAATTCTTTTGATCATGTTTCGAAATATATTGAAACGGGGCTGTCATGTTTGATCCCAAATAATTCTGCTGCATTGCCATGATTTATACCAATCTGGAGCCAACCAGAGCTATTAAAAAAAATGAAAAAATCTCCAGCATCCACATCCTGATAATATTTGTGAATTGTTTTGGATGATTCTTTAGCAAAACTCACTAGATAGGGTTTGTTGTCATTCAGCTCTATGATTTTTTCGAAATCAAACTTTGGAATGTTTGTGATCAAATTTCCGTAATGATCTATTCTGATCACGTGCCCGATAATTTCTTTTTTACTGATTTTAGGCTTTCTCCCAAATCGTGGTTCCAATTGGTCCAGTTCAGGGCCCATTCCATATATGTCTCCGCCACGGGCCAAAGCACCAGCTACAGGAGCAAGGATTTCTTTAGCTTCAAAAGTGGATTCAATAGGGTTTACCTTATTAATGTCAACAATGGCCATTGGTTTTTGATCACTTATCAAATTGAATACACCAGAGTCAAATCCGACAAAATAATGGTCCTCTAATTTAACTGCGATCAATCTGGATGCCTGCCGGGAGGCATTATCCACAGCACACAGATGAACTGTATTGGCTGGAAAATCGCGAAAAACATTTTGCAACAAATATCCGGCGTGGCTTATATCCGATGCCCTCACCTGATGGCTGATATCAACGATCTGTACCCCCGGATTCGTGCTGATCAATGCTGCTTTTACGGCCGCTACGTAGTGGTCTTCAGTACCAAAATCTGAGATAAATGTAACGAGTGCCATAGAAGCGACAGAATTATTTTTTTAATTTGAACAAAAATAGAAATTTCAAAGTCAAGTAAAATTATACCTTAAGTAAATACCTCAAACATTTGTTAGAAAAGGTCATCACACTCGATAATATTTCCCTGGTAGAGTTCCTGGGAGTGCAAAATCAAAACGTTAAAGAAATTGCTTCTGCTTTTCCGGATAGTCAGGTTATATCCAGAGGTAATGAAATTAGGATCAAAGGAAATGCTCAGCAGATCATCAAGATCAATGACATTTTCAATTCTCTTTTGGCACATTATGAAAAGTACGGTAAGGTGACACATGAGAATGTGGTTTCGTACATTTATGAAGAACAGCATAACCACGCTAATCACCACTCCGATGATGTATTGGTGTTTGGTACCAGAGGTTTTAAGATCAGTCCTAAAACGGCTAATCAAAAATCATTGGTGAAAGCTGTTGAATCAAAAGATCTGGTCTTTGCGATAGGGCCTGCAGGAACTGGTAAAACATATATTTCTGTGGCATTGGCCGTAAAGGCCCTGAAGAATAAGGAAATTAAGAAAATCATCATTACCAGACCGGCTGTAGAAGCGGGGGAAAATCTTGGTTTTTTACCTGGAGACCTCAAGGAAAAAATTGATCCGTATCTGCGTCCAATCTATGACGCGCTCAATGATATGATTCCATCAGAAAAGCTGAGGTATTACCGGGAAAACGGCATTATAGAAATTGCTCCATTGGCTTATATGCGTGGTAGAACCCTCAATAATGCCTTTATCCTCCTTGATGAGGCGCAGAATACCACGCCTATGCAGATCAAAATGTTTTTGACACGAATGGGGCCAGACTCCAAGGTGATTATCACCGGAGATCGTTCGCAGATAGATTTGCCCAGAAACCAGAAGTCTGGTTTGATTGATGCATTGAAAGTACTGAAGAATATTGCAGGAATTGGATTTGTGGAGCTCGATGAAAGAGATGTGGTGAGACATAAGCTAGTAAAAGACATTGTGAAAGCATATAATCAATTTCAACAAGATGAAGATCGTAAAGGCTGATACACACGAACTCAAAGAAAAAGCTTTTGCCATCCGGAAGGAAGTTTTTGTGATTGAACAAAAAGTGGATACCCGAGATGAGTTTGATGAATTTGAAGAGATTAGTAAGCATTTTGTGGCATTGAATGATCAGGACGAACCAATAGGAGCGGCCAGGTGGCGACAGACCGAAAAAGGAGTCAAGCTGGAGCGGTTTGCAGTGAAAGCAAACATGAGAAGTAATAAAGTTGGGTCAGCGCTAGTTCAGACTGTTCTGGAAGACATTCAGAAACAATTGGGTGCCGGAGTGCATTTGTATTTACATGCCCAACTTCCCGCTGTTGGGCTGTATGAGAAGTTTGGATTTGAGAAGAAAGGTGATCAATTCTCTGAATGCGATATTTTGCATTATTACATGCACAGGTTGTCTTAGTCTAAAAATTTCCATTATCCGTTGTGAGTTAGCGTTTTTTTATCCAACTTAAACCTATCATTCACTAACCGGCCTGAATATGTTTAAGTGGACAGCCTTTCCATTTATTCGGATTTCCATATTTATTATTTTAGGAATTGTCATTTTTGATCATTTCCCACTTTTCTGGTTGCAATGGAAGATCATCCTTCCTATTTCAATTGTCGCGATTATTCTCACCACATATTTCACCAAAATCCCGGTTTTAAAGGGCTTTCTTTTTTTGATGTTACTATTCTATATTGGTGGGGTATTAGCTTTTTTATCTAATGATCAGCTGTCACCGATTCATTACTCCAAAATAGGGCAGGTAGATGGTTTTGTTGGTAAGATTACCTCAGATCATACTGAGCGCACCAACTACCTCCGGTATGAGATGAAGCTAAAAGGAGTGATTCATGATTCAGCGATTAGTCCGGTTTCGGGTAAAATATTTCTCTATATCAAAAAAGACTCTTCTGTGGAGAAAGCTTACCGCTATGGTGATTTACTCAGTATAAGTAAAGGCTATTTTGAGGTTTCAGCTCCGAATAATCCTCATGAATTTAATTATCGAGAATATCTGGAAAAACAAGATATATATGCCCATGCTTTTGTAGGCCCAAATGATGTTTATTATCTGACCAGTCACCCTGATAACTATATGCTGTCGCTTGCATATTCCATTCGTTCTGGAATTAAAAGTCAGATCGAACAGCACATTCGTGCACCAAGAGAGCAAGCAATCGTCTCGGCGCTATTAGTGGGGATTAAAGATCACCTGGATGACGAAACCAAATTAGCTTATTCTTCCGCTGGTGCAATGCATGTCCTGGCTGTTTCGGGTCTTCATGTGGGGATTGTGTTTGTGATCTTGTCTTATATATTTCGCTCCTGGAAAGAGCGACCTGTTGGTCGTTTCGTTTTTGCTTTAGTTTCCATCATCATTATCTGGATGTATGCTTTAGTTACCGGATTTTCACCTTCGGTGATGCGAGCAGTGACTATGTTTACTGTCATCATAGTTAGTTCGGCCTTCAATCGGCGCGCCAATATTTACAATTCTCTGGGGATCGCAGCTTTCGTATTGGTATTGTTAAAACCATATATTATTTACTCGGTAGGTTTTCAATTGTCATTTGTTGCCGTAATTGGTATAGTTATGCTTCAGCCTCGGATATATAGACTCTGGGAGCCAAAATATAAGGTGCTCGATTATGTTTGGTCGATCACTTGTGTTTCGATAGCTGCTCAGATCGCTACTTTTCCACTGACTCTTTTATATTTTCATCAATTTCCGACCTATTTTCTGGTTTCTAATTTGGTAGTGATTCCGGCGGCTGCCCTCATGCTGGTCACAGGATTGTTGATGAGCTTGTTTGGGGTGATTCATGCAGGGGTTGGAGATTTTATTGGTCAATTGTTGGAGTGGATTGTGTTTGGAGTGAATGAGGTAATCGGTGCGCTTCAGCACTTACCAAAACCCATTTTTGATTGGCTGTATTTCGATCCATTAGATACATTGTTGGTTTATCTCATATTTCTTTTTGGATTTTTAGGATTATCCAGATTTGATTTTAAATCACTTGCGGTAAGTGGTGCTGTTTTAATTTTAATTTTTGGATGGAATGATTTTAAACTACTCAAACAAAGTACTCACAAGGAAATTGTTTTCTATGAAATCGAAGATGTAACGGCGATTGATTTGATTCAAGGTCAGGAGGCAGAGCTATTGATTGATGACTTCACTGCAGAAAACTGGGAAGTAATTTCATTTCAGGTAGATCCCAATCGACTAGCAAACGGACTACCTAAAGCTGTTGAAAGCCGATCTTTATTATCACAATCGGAGCTTGTTTACCATGATGAAAATTTTGATTTGATTGAATGGAATGACCTCAGAGTAATGAGTTTGCATCTTGATGGTAAAAAGCTGAAGCAGTCTCCGACAGCAGAGGTGATATATTTTAAAAATCCGAAGGATGTTACATTCGATATAGAAACCAGGTTAGTGATTCTCGGAACGGGCTTTAATTATTACGAGAGTCGGGATACAAAGTCCAGATTCGAAAAATTGGGAATTGAAGTACACGTATTGTCAGAAGATGGTTATTGGTCTCATAAATTTAATAGCTAACATTGGGTGAATGTTGAATCCGGCAGACATATTAAAACAATACTGGGGTTATGAGTCTTTTCGCGAACCACAGGAGGAGATCATTCAGAGTGTGATGAATGATCAGCCTACGCTGGCTCTACTACCTACTGGTGGAGGTAAATCCATTTGTTTTCAAGTGCCAGCACTGTGTTTGGAAGGTATTTGTATTGTGGTGTCACCTTTAATTGCCCTCATGCAAGATCAGGTGGATCAGCTGCAAAAAAGAGGCGTAAAAGCTGTAGCCATCTACTCTGGAATGACACTGAAGGAAATTGATATTGCTCTGGATAATTGTATTTATGGAGGGGTGAAATTGCTGTATGTCTCGCCGGAACGGTTGAAAACGGAGATGTTTATCGCCAGAGCTGAGCAGATGAATATTTCGTTGTTGGCCATTGATGAGGCACATTGTATTTCACAATGGGGGTATGATTTCAGGCCACCGTATCTTGAGATCAAAGAGTTTATCGATCAGCTTCAAATCAAGAAAATAATCGCTCTGACAGCATCAGCTACTCGACAAGTGAAGTTTGATATGCTGGAAAAGTTGGGGATTCCAGAAGCCAGAATATTTCAGAAAACCTTCGCAAGGCCGAATTTGTCCTATTCTGTATTCGAACTGGAACACAAGGAACGTAAGCTGCTAGAGATCCTACAGAATGTACCGGGTAGCAGTGTAGTATATGTAAGGAGTCGGAAGCAAACCAAAGCGATTTCAGATTTTTTAAGAGGCAATGGAATTTCAGCGGAATTTTACCATGCAGGTCTTCCGGGACATGTAAGAGCTGGCAGACAGGAGCAGTGGATATCTGGAGATGTGAGGGTAATGGTTTCTACGAATGCATTCGGAATGGGAATCGATAAACCTAATGTAAGATCAGTGATTCATTATGACCTGGCAGACTCTCTGGAAGCTTATTATCAAGAGGCTGGTAGGGCTGGGCGTGATGAAAAGAAAGCATTTGCAGTGCAGCTTTATTCCAAAGCCGATTTGGATCGGGTGTTCCAACGAATAGAGCAATCCATGGTTTCCGTAGAGCTAATTAAAAGAACTTATCAAGCACTGGCCAATTATTACAAACTGGCGGTGGGAAGCAGTTCTTTGTCCAGTTTTGAATTTGATTATGATGCTTTTATCAACCGCTTTAATCTTCCGAAGGTAGAAACTTACCATGCTATCAATAAGCTGTCAGAAGAGGGATTGGTAGAGTTAAATGAAGCTTTCAGACAGAGATCTAAGGCGATGATTATCATTTCGCAGCAGGAACTTTACAGCTTCCAGGTGGCTAATAAAAACCTTGATGTGATCATCAAGATTTTGCTCAGACTATATGGAGGTGAGTTGTTTGTTGATTTGTTGACAATAAGCGAAAAGGACATTTCCAAATTGATGGGAGTTTCCCTGAAAACAGTTCATAACCAGCTGGAGTATTTGCAAAATGCTGAAGTGATTGTATATCATCACCCTTCAGAGCAT
This sequence comes from Bacteroidia bacterium, assembly GCA_030425425.1. Classification (GTDB taxonomy): domain Bacteria; phylum Bacteroidota; class Bacteroidia; order Cytophagales; family Cyclobacteriaceae; genus Marinoscillum. The sequence continues at coordinate 88,443 of JAUIAO010000019.1, forward strand.
CCGAGGCTGACGTTTTTAACTCCGCGAATGGACGCCACGAACCTGGATATTGATCAGGTAAAAATCGAGTGGAGGCGAGAAGTAGCTCTGGAAAAAGTTAATAAAATCAAGGAATATGTTCAGTCGGAGTTCATTTGTCGAACCAGGCTGATTCAGAATTATTTTGATGAGGAAACATACGAAGACTGTGGAGTTTGTGACATTTGCCTGTCGAGAAAGAAAAAGCAAAAAGAGTTGCCCCTCGATGATCTCGAACGTTTTATTGCTGAATCTCCTCGCACAGAATCTGATTTAAACACGCGCTTTTCAGGAATTGATCAGGAAAAACTGATCTATGGACTGAGAACCTTGATGGATCAGAGGAGGATTTCACTGACCACAGATGAGAAATTCACATGTATGAAATGATCAGGACTTTTTCTTTTCAGAGCCAGCAGGCTTCACGTGCTTCCATGAGTCCCCACGTTTGATACTAAAAATGGTTCCTACTGACACGCCAAATTGCTTAGCAATGATTTTAACACGTGTCTTGCGATTTGGATCGAGCATCATTTTCTTGATGATGGCTACCTGCGTGCGGGTGAGTTTGTTGTTGGGAGTGAAGTCCTTATTGTAGGTATAAGCAGACTTGTGAAATTTACTCATATGGTCTTTAAACTCTTCTTTGTTCACCCATTTTAGGTTATCCGCTTCCGGATTTCCTTTGTTACCATCCAAAAATATGATATGATCAAGGTTGTTTGGATTAGGGAGATAGAGCTCTGCAACAATTTTATGGACGTAGATCAAAGTGTTTTTGCCATCAGTTTTCCGGGTTGGAATGGCTCTGTAGCCCATGTTTTTGTAGTGCTTGAGGAGTTTTGGGGGATCGAAATATAGGGATTTCACCTCGCCATAGTTGCTTACCAGAAACTTATTGCGAATGTCTTCATTTTCCCAAACTTTCCATTCTTCCATAGCGAGAGAAGAGTTACGTGATCAAAAGTACCAAAAAATCAGATACTTAGCTAGTTTTTAAAACCGTCAGCCTAAATCGTAAAAGAAAGTTCACGCAATAATGAAGGATAGGTTACAAAAAAGGAGTGAATCGGCTGATTCACTCCTTCTCTAGTCTGTTTTATTCAATGACTATTCTGTAAGTTTCATAAAAATCTTTTTTGGAAATATTGACCAGATATACTCCCGGGTCTAAGTGCTTGAGGTTCATGGATAGTCCATTCTTATTCAGAGCACCTTTTTTCTTGCTATTACCCAGCAGGTCGGTAATTTCTACCTGATAGACAAGCTCAGATGATTCCTGATACGCTTCCAGTTCCTCTATATTGGTGATGCTGATGTCTATATCTCCCGGAGAAGGATTGGGGTTGATGACGATCTGGGGTGTGATGCAGCAAGGTCCTCCGGGATTTCCCGGATTACAGCTTACTGGCACAGTGACAGAAGCGGGAAAGGTAGTGCCACAAGTGTTGCTAGCTGTCGCTGTGATGGTCATAGAGGTGCCCAGATCATTGGGGTCTACATTGATAAAAGACTGGCTGCCCGTGAATGAGGCACTATTCGATTGGGTGATGATGCCACCACTCACATTGAAGGTATAGCTATCTACACCATCTTGATATGCCAGACCTACTTCACCGGCTGTACATCCAAAAGTACTTGGATAATAGTCAAAAACTGGTGAGTTTGGCTTGCCTACCCAAACATCTACTGAAGTGTTGAAAAAATTGCAATCGTTTCCTTCGTGAAAGGTAACTGTAACCCAACCTCTTTGAAATCCATTGGCTGCTTTTATGAATGCAGAAATACCACTTCCTGAGCGAGTTGATGGATCGATTAGGGATTCTGGAGAGACTTTCCATTTTAAATTCATTCCGGGTGGTGGATTCTGTAAAGTTATCGTCTGTCCTGAGGTGCAAATAGGCTGTGTATGTCCAGAAAAATCACCATAATAATCCCATTCAAATAAGTTTTCAATGTAGTACCACATTTGACCGATTTGATGTGGTGAAAACTCATTTAAGCACGTAGAATTGGAGTAAGACATTATATTGTTAACTGGAGGAGCCCAAGGCACCTCGTCATTATCTTCGAAATAATCTCCTGAAGTGCTTCCGGGTAGATAAACACAAGGGCCATCTGTAACATTTGTAGTATCAGTAACGCCATTTGTCGCATTATCACTTGAAACATTTGGGTCAGCATTAGTGTCACAAAGAAAGTCGCCATTTATTTCACATGATTTTTTACCAAATGTAAAAAGGCACAATTCATCAATTCTATTATTTTTCGTGCGGCTTACTCTTTCTTGAAAACAAACGTCCCCTATTTCGCCATTTTCTTTATTATTTATTAATGAGAATAGCCTTCCAGGATGATGGGTATGCAGCAGACCTAGTGTGTGTCCTAGTTCATGTGCTAAAGTTACTCCCATTTGACCAGGGTTCTTATAAATACCGGGATTTGTGGTTTCTGTTTCTATTATGCAATTCCATCTTGATTTTGGGTAAGATGGATAGAAAGGGGTAATCGCATATCCAGTTCCTGCAATATCCGAAGAAAAGACAAAATGAATGTCAATTATGCCTGAATCACCTTTATTCCTAAAGAAACTGGCAACTTCGAGGAAAGTATTCCTTTCAGATCGATATGTCTCATCACTTTCGAATTCAACAGAACCCACTTGGAAAAAATGAATCATTGTACCTGTTTCATCAAATAATTCATTCGCTTTATTAAGAACAGATTGTGCCGTAATTGCATCTATATTGGAATTTGTATTACCTAAATCATCTAAGTAAATATGTAGTTTTACAGGTAATTGATATCGATATTCTGGACACCCTGTTCTTGCTTGGGGGCTAGAGCTATAAAATCCTCTTTCAGTAATATAATCCTCCAAAAATTGGTTGTTGTCATACCAGGGAAAAGCGACAACAGTGGCAGAATCCGGCATAGGCATGTCGTCCTGGGCTAGTGTTGAATGTGGTAATCCGAAGATAAAAAGCAGGATAGTAAAAATTGTTTTCATGATTATTATAATTTTTGGAATCTCAATTAACTTTCTTTCTAAACCAATAAGAGGATCGTCCAACTCCTAATGAATCAGGTAATTCATTCAGGGGTACTCTTGCATCAGAGCCATTGAAGAAAACCTCAGGGCCAGGGGAGCGCGTAGGAAAATAGACTTCCATGGTATCCGTATCGCCATTGCCTATGTAGATATAGTAAGTTCTGGTAAATGCTGAATCAGATATGCACTGATTGAAACACTTGATTTCTTGAAAAGGGTTAAACCATTCTATGATATACCATCCATCGGTATATTTAAAAGGATTATGATACATTTGGTCATTTCTGGTATTGGTTATCACTACAGAATCAGGGTGAATCAGTTGCCCATCGGTACCCATTAAGTTTTCATAAGTATCTGCATTAACAAAACTGAAGCCAAATCCTTCACAGCTTTCTTGAGGAACAAATTCACAGTCCCCGTATGTTTTAACATTATTATCACAGCTAAGCAAATGACTGATAGTGAAAGTGATTGTAAGGAGTAGTATTTCTCTAGAGAGTTTCATATTATCTAATTTATGTAGTTGAAAATGTACAGACCAATAAATATATTCCATTGACCTCTTCATTACTCACTACTTTCCTATAAAACGTTCTTGAAGCAATTGTAAAAAAAAAAACGAGGAGAAATCAAAGAGAACGGACTGATATAAATCAGTTTTTTGCAGTGTATTATAAACACTTAAAGAAGTTGTATCTAATGTAGATATCAGAAGGGTGTGTTTTTGACTGGATTTTTCACAAAAAAAAGGAGTGAACCGGCTGATTCACTCCTTCTCTAGTCTGTTTTACTCAATGACTATCCTGTAAGTTTTATAAAAATCCTTTCTGGAGATATTGACCAGATAGATACCCGGATCTAAGTGCTTGAGGTTCATGGATAGGCCGTTTTTATTGAGCGCTCCTTTTCTCTTGCTGTTACCCAGCAGGTCGGTGACTTCTACCTGAAAGACCAGCTCAGATGCTTCCTGATAGGCTTCCAGTTCCTCTATATTGGTGATGCTAATGTCTATATCTCCCGGAGAAGGATTGGGGTTGATGACGATCTGGGGTGTGATGCAACATGGACCTCCGGGATTTCCCGGATTACAGCTGACTGGCACAGTGACAGAGGCTGGAAAAGTAGTACCACAAGTATTGCTAGCTGTCGCTGTGATGGTCATAGAGGTGCCCAGATCATTGGGATCCACATTGATAAAAGACTGGCTACCCGTGTATGAGGCACTATTCGATTGGGTGATGATGCCACCACTCACATTGAAGGTATAGCTATCTACACCATCTTGATATGCCAGACCTACTTCACCGGCTGTACATCCAAAAGTGCTAGGGTAGTAGTCAAAAATAGGAGCAGTAGGCTTCCCTATCCAGACATCTTTTGTAATAGAAACACTGCCACATGCTCCTGTGATTGTTGCAGTGATGATTCCACTACCTGAATTAAAGCCATTGGTTGCACGTGTTGTAAAGCTTGATCCTGTACCACTGTCCACTGCGAATAAGCTGGTTGGAGAAACAGACCAGTTTACAGCTACTCCTGAAGGTAGATTTTCTATTGAACCCGGATTATGCATTAGAATAATCAAAAGGAGGGCTTAAGGATGAAATCTGAGAAAAAATTCCATCCATCCAAGGTCTTCTTTTTGCAGGTAAAGAGATTTTCAGCACTCTTTTGTTGGCATG
>JAUIAO010000020.1 GCA_030425425.1 Bacteroidia bacterium
GGCAAATTGATCTCCTTGCGATTAACCATTTTGGTGATTTTGATAATAGCACCAAAATCGCTCATATACCTGAATAATCGAAGTTTTCACTCAACTTCTAATTCCCTAATGCATAATTGGGGTTTAACTATGGTCTGACTCTCTTATCTGGATCATCAGACAATTCCCCACAAGATAACCCGACCAATACTTCCCCACAAACAACGTGATAAAAGTCAATGCCACTAAGCTGGAAAAAGCATGCCTGCTTTTTTGAATTGCACGCCTGCTTTTGGAAAAAGCACGCCTGTTTTTTTGAAAAGCACGCCTGCTTTTTTTAACACTCTGTGAGTTTCGGTGATTCCTTTGTGCCTCTTGGTGAAATGAGCAGCTCGATCAGAATGTAAATCCCAATTCCAATTTCGACAAAAACGAAAGAAATACTTCCTCCTTCGTAACCTCTTCCTTATCTTTCCGTTTTCGACAAAAGCGAAACAAATGATTTCGCACAAATATGTAGTGCTATGAAAGGGGAAAACCTCGGTGAACTGGAAGAATTGATATTGCTGTCTGTGGGTATCTTATATGATGATGCGTACGGCATTGCCATCCAAAAGGAGATCAAAGAACGCTGTGCCCGCTCGCTGACGATCAGCACGGTGCATGCAGTGACCAGTCGTCTGGAGGAAAAGGGCTATCTCTCTGCTCGCTATGATGGTGCTGTGCCAGAGCGTGGAGGTCGCAGGAAGCGGTTATTTCGGCTGACAGCTGCTGGTCAGGTGGCCATCGCTGAGAAGAAAAGCCAGCGGGAAGCCATGTATAGCGCCATCCCAAAAATCGCCCTGGGGAATGGATAGCACTCCCAAAATATTGCAATGGACCAGCAAGCTTCTGGAAAAATGGTGCAGACCAGACTGGGTGGAAGGCATCCTCGGAGATCTGGAAGAGTCCTATTTTGAAAATGCCGACCATCGTGGCAAATGGAAGGCTACTCTGATTCATTGCCTGCAAGTGATCGGGTTTTTGCGCCCGAGATTCAAGAAAAAATCACAACCCTCAAACTTTGAAGCCATGTTTAGAAATTATTTCACAGCTGCCATTCGCAACCTGAAGCGTCACAAATTTTATGCTGCCATCAATATGCTCGGTTTGGTGATCGGGATGACAGCCGGTTTCATGATCTTGCAGTATGCCTATTTTGAGCTGACATACGATGATTTTTTTGAGAACAAAGAAAATATCTACCGCGTGCAGACCAACCGATATAACAATGGCGAGCTCACTACTCAATGGGCAGCCGGTTGTGCAGGTGTGGGACGACACATGCATGAAGACTTTCCAGAAGTCAAAGATTTTGTGGTGATGCACTCCAGCGGAGCATCTATCGAATATAAAAAGCGCTATTTTGAACCAAAAAGTCCGTATTACGCCAGTGCCAATTTCTTCGAGATGTTTTCGATTCCTCTGCTCCGAGGAGTTGACAGTACGGTGCTGAAAGAACCCTGGACGGTGGCAATCAGTGAGTCTTTGGCCAAAACGATTTTTGGTGATGAAGACCCAATTGGTAAAACAGTGGTGCAGAGTGATTTGAGAGATTTCATGGTGACCGGAGTATTTCAGGACTTCCCTGAGCGTTCGCACATGGATTTTGATTTAATTTATTCTTTTGAGACCTATGTGATTTTGTCCGGTGAAGAAGCCCGAACCGCCTGGCAGTGGGATGGTTTTTTGAATTATGTAGAATTGCACCCAGATACTGATCTGGAAGCTTTCACAGCAAAATTCCCGGATTGGATCATTCAGAGAGAGGGAGAGGAGCTGGCTAACTACAATGCCGGGATGGAATTCGTACTACAGCCTTTGACCAAAATCCACTTGATTTCGGATTATATCGCAGAGATCAAACCTACAGGGAATGAAAAGACTACTTATTTCCTGCTGATCATTGGGCTTTTCGTGCTCATCATTGCCTGGATCAATTATATCAATCTCACCACTGCGCGAGCGATGAGTCGCGCGAAGGAAGTAGGTATCAGAAAGGTGCTGGGGAGCTACCGCAGACAGTTGATTGCCCAATTTATGTTTGAGTCGCTGTTGCTCAATATCCTTGCATTTGTGCTTTCTGCCGCATTGGTGTTTTTGACTTTCCCTTATTTCAATGATTTCGTTGGGCGCTCCTCTGCATTTACCTGGCCAGATGCCAACTGGTTTTGGGCTGGTCTGGTGTTCGTTTTTGTTGCTGGGTTTATCCTCTCCGGATTCTATCCATCGTTTGTTTTGTCCAGTTTCAAACCTGTAAAAGTGCTCAAAGGTAAATTCACAGGAAGTGCTTCGGGTAATAACCTGAGACGTGGATTAGTGACTTTCCAGTTCCTGGCATCCGTCGTGCTCATCACAGGTACGTATGTGGTTTATAAGCAAATGAATTGGCTTCAAAATCAGGAAATTGGCGTAGATATCGAGCAGAAAATGATCATCAGCACGCCGGGTTTTGGCAGTGATTCGGTGAGGAGGATCAAGGATAGTTATTTCAAAGATTTACTGTCCAATAATCCTGCGGTCAAGTCTTTTTCGGCTTCTTCTGAAGTGCCGGGCAGAAAAGTCGGCTGGAATGCCGGAGGAATCCGTCTGCTCACTCAGGCCGAAACAGAAAGTAATCAGTACAGGGTGATTGCCTGTGATGATCAATATGGCGAACTGTATGGTTTGGAAGTCATAGAAGGTAGAGGATTTGATAAGAGTTTTGGGTCAGAAGAATTGAATATCCTCCTCAATGAAGCTGCGCTCAATGTAATGGGATTGCCGGATCCTCAAGCTGCTATTAATCAAAAAGTCTATTTCTGGGGAGATACTTTCAATATCGTGGGTGTGGTGAAAAACTATCGTCAGGAGTCACCCAAGAAAGCATTTGACCCACTGGTTTTCCGTTATTTCGATGCGCCTACCGGTTACTATTCTGTGAATATTAGTACTTCGAATATGCGCGATGTGGTTGCTCAACTGGAAGAAAGCTGGGACAAAGCTTTTGGCAATAAGGTCTTCGATTTCTTCTTTTTGGATGACTATTACAATAAGCAGTATGAAGCAGACATGAAATTTGGTTCCATCTTCGGAATGTTTGCTGCTCTGGCCATTTTTGTAGCCTGTTTGGGCTTGTTTGGGCTGGCATCCTTCATCACAGCTATGCGCGCCAAAGAAGTAGGCGTGCGCAAGGTTTTAGGTGCTTCAATGCGGGAACTGCTGGCATTGCTCACGTGGGATTTTGCCAAATTGGTTTTGATATCGATTGTGATCGCCTTACCACTCAGCTGGTGGCTCATGCGAAATTGGCTCGATGATTTCGAAAACAGAATTGGGCTGGGTGTAGATGTGTTCGTTATTCCGGCAGTATTGATTTTAATCATCGCTATTGGGACAGTGGCATTTCACACCTTCAAAACGGCCAGATTGAATCCGGCGGATACGCTTCATGATGAATGATGTTATGACTTGATAAACTACTCGATTCTTAAAAGTGGGTAGGTAAATAGCATGGTAATAAGGAATATGAGAATAGATGGTTATTTTTAGGAAACCTAACCTTACGTTATGCGATCACTTCTACTCATTCTTTTAATCGTTTCCTCCATATTTTGTAATGGCCAGCAAGCTGTAATGGATAGTCTCCAGCAGTCGGTTCAGCTAAATGTGGACACTGCAAATTACAAACAGGCATTTTTGATAAAACGGAAGATTGGAAGGATTCTGGAGGATCAACGCCTGCTGGATTCTGCAAATGCACATTACCATGGTATAATTGATTTTGTAGAGAAGTACTTTCAGGATACTGTCGCGATCAATCTTAAGGGGGATATTTACGTTGATCTGGGTTTTGTGGAAAGCGCCAGATTTGATTTTGAGCAAGCCCTTCTGTATGCAGATACTGCCAGAGAGCTTTATGAAAGCATCGGAGATGAATATTCAGTGGCATTGGCTCTTTCTAATATTGGAGGTTATTTGATTCAAACCGGGGATTTAGAGGGTGCCTTAGATGCTGAATTAAAGACACTGGAAATAGCCGAGACATTGACTGAGGAAGAAAAGAAAAATCAAATGATGGCTGCAGCTTACCTCACGATTTCGAAAATATATATGCAGCTGGAAGAATACGACAAGATGATTGATTTCGCCAAGAAATCTGCTGCTTTGAGTTCGGGTTATGAAAAGGCCAAGGCTGTTTTTAATGTAGGTGCTGGTTATCACCTCAAGTTTCAAAGTGATAGTGCATATTACTACACGGCAATAGCAGATAGTATTTTTATGAAAATGGGAGATCCTTTCATGATCTATCAAACGAAGATCAACCTCACTCAGATTCTGATAGATCAGGGAAAGTATCAGGAAGCTTTAGAAGAGGCCAACTATATAGAAGATCTATCAACTCAGTATGATGATGCGGAAGGCATGTATTTCGCTACCATATCAAAAGGAGAGATTCTATTTATGCAGAATTACCCTCAAAAAGCATTGTTACAATTCACTAGAGCACTCGAATTTGCCAATCAGCTTGATAATCCTAATCATGTAGCTGCTGTTTACAAGAATCTAAGTTTTGCCAATTCAGAAATAGGTAACTATCGAGAAGCATTTGAATATCATGAAAAGTTCCATGAGCTGGATAGTACGGTCAATGCCAGCGAGAGAATAGAAGGCATGAACGAACTAATGACCAAGTATGAAACAGAGCAGAAAGAGCGGCGCATTGTAGAACAGGAACTGGAGTTATCAACCCAGCAATCGGAAATAAAGTCTCAGAGAATTCAGATCATCACATTGGTTTCAGGATTGATAATCGTCATTTTATTTGCATTGATATATTATAATCAGTTCAGGAATAGGCAAAAACAAGCATTGCAGGCTGCAGTCATAGATGAGCAGGAACGAGGTTTGGAAGCTGTCTTCAATGCGACGGAGGAGGAACGTAAACGAATAGCCAAGGACCTTCACGATGGTGTTGGCCAACAGTTATCGGCACTCAAAAGAGGATTTGAAGATGTAGTAAAGCTCAATATCCCGGAAGAAGCCAAGACTAAAACATCACAACTCAAAAAATTGCTAGACGAGACTGCCGATGAGACCAGGTCTATTAGCCATCAGATGATGCCTCGTGCTTTGATGGAGCTTGGACTGGTACCGGCGATTAGTGATTCCCTGAATAAGTCATTGGGCACTGCGTCTATTGAGTTTGAGTTTGAGCATTTTAATCTGAAAGAGCGATACGACGAGCGTAAAGAGGTGGCTGTATATCGTATTTTGCAGGAACTGATCAATAATATTATCAAACATTCAGGAGCTAAAACTGTAAACGTGCAGCTTTTCGAGAGCAATGCGCATTTGATACTGGTAGTGGAGGATGATGGTCGGTGGATTACCAATGAGCAGTCTGATGGAATAGGGATTTTGAATATTAAGAATCGTCTGAATACTTTCAAAGGCAGAGTGAATTTAGAACCTAGTTTGGAATCAGGTACCATCGCCACTATTTCAATCCCTGTGTAAATATGAATAAACCGACATTATTTATAGTTGATGATCACGATATTGTGGTGGATGGCCTGGAGAAGATTGTCCATGAAATGGATGATGTGGATTTTGCAGGCAGAGCATCAAACGGCAAAGAGGCATTGGAGAAAATCCCAATTCTAAAACCTGATGTCGTGTTGATGGATCTTGATATGCCCGTGATGAATGGGCTGGAAGCCACCGAGAGACTGCTTAAAATCGAGCCTGATCTCAAGATAGTTATATTGACCATGCATGGAGAAAAATCAATTGTGGAGAAATTGATGAATCTTGGCACAGTTGGGTATTTTTTGAAAAATGCTGATGCTGAAGAGTTGAAATTTGGGATTAGGCAGGTGCTCCAAGGAAAAAAATATTTTCACAGTAAGGCATTGTTTGGCTTTGTGGAGGATAAAAAGCTCACCAAAAAGGATGAGGAAATGGAGAAGCTTGCTCTCCTAACCGAGCGAGAAATTGAAGTGGTGAAAGGTGTAGCGCTTGGAAAAACCACTGCCGAGTTAGCGGAAGAGTTTCATATTTCCACCCGAACAGTGGAAACTCACAGAAAAAATATCATTGCCAAGCTTAGATTTAAGAATATCACAGAATTGGTTCGGTTTGCCATTAAATCAGGGATAATTACGTAATTCGGTAATGTAGTCGTTAAAGGTTTTTCTCATCATAAGGCTGATTAAGTTGATGATGGCTTTAAGAGATTTCAATAAGGTTGTTGAAGAATCTTAATTCGCTGATTCGCCTATGTTTCCTGCAGCGAAGATAGGGTAGCGCTGTTCGTAGCTTCTAAGGTGTATTGCTATATATCCTTCGTAATTGAGCCAGTCCTGATAGGTCATAGGAGTGTCATCATCCAGCCTCGTAATTCTGCTTAAAAACACAGGATCATCTCCATAAATATAATCGAGGTAGATAGTCATCGGCCCCAAATTGGCAGTATCTCCGTTATGAATATGCCCTATATAAATCTGCTCAGGATCAGTGTTTTCCAACTCTATTTTCAGTTCTATGGAGTTATCTGAGAGTTTGTAGATCCGAGCCTCCCCATAGATTTCACTTTTACCCTTATATGGACCGATCGGGTATGAAATAGAATCATCAGTGCGGTACGGTTCTTTTTCGCAGGAAAAGAATAGAAGGGCAAGACAAAAACACAACATGAACAATCTCATGCGTATGAAAATGCTTGTTGAACTGAATTGTTTTGATATTAGGCAGATATTGTTCAATACAAACCACAAATATAAATGAGTCCAAAACTTGCAGGTCATGGAAAGATATTATTTTAAATTACTAGTGTCCGAGAAAAGATTTTTCGAAATCAAGATTTGCCTTAAAATCACCCTTTATGTTCCCTGAAGGGAAGTACTCTGCAACTCCCTTTAGGGTTGGGACGGTCCGCCGCTGCGGTAGTTTTGACGGAGCGTGAAAAATCTTTTCTCATTTAATTTAAATGGGCTTTTTATAGTCTGTTAAAATTTAGTCGGATGACAGTAATTTTAAATGAATGTTTATTGATTAGAAAGATTACCCTTGTATGGATTGATAAGTTAAAACATTGAAATTTCATGGAGAACTCACGTGAACAATGTCCTCACACTTTAAGAACTGTTATATATCTTTAGATAAATTAATATGTCCTATGAATGTAGCAGAATTAAAGACCCATTTACATCAAGAAATAGAAAGCATAAACAATCTGGAGCAATTGGAGGAAATACTTGCGATGCTAAATGTTCCGAAAGTTCGATTTGAAAAGATGTCATTAGAGGAATACGCTGAGGCAATTGATGAAGCTAGAAAACAGATTAAGCAGGGACAATTTACTAGTGTTGAAGATCTGGAAAAGGAATCAGAGAGTTGGTGAAAGAGAGAAATGTGATTTGGTCTGAAACCGCGAAAAATTCACTTAAAAAGCACTTTGATTATATCAAGAAAGATTCGGTTACAGCTGCGAAAAGGGTTAAAGTTCTTTCCCGAGAAATATCAGCTTGATGAATATTATCCAAACAACCCCGGGAATATCAGGCGGTATTTTAGATGGAGTTATCGAATCTTTATTAGGTAAATAACAACACCATAGATGTTTTAAATGTTATCCATACCAGCCAGGAACCTGTAAATGAATAACAAATCACGCCACCTTCTTGTAATTCCAAACGGCCAGACTATTGATCACAAAAGCGTAGCTGGCAATTACCAGAAATTGTGACCTAATATCCCAGAAACCAGCCCCTTTGAGCATGACCAGGCGAACTACTTCTATGAAGTACCTTACAGGATTGAATAAAGTAATGGTTTGAGCCCATTGCGGCATATTTTCGATAGCTGTGAAGAGGCCACCCATCAGTAGGAAAATTACCAGAAAAAACCAGCTGATAAACATAGCCTGCTGCTGGGTTTCTGTAAAGGTAGAAATGAACATTCCTAATCCAAGTACCATCACGATGTAGATTGAGGCAAAAGTGTAAAGAACCATCAAACTGCCCTCTGAGGTAATCCCGAAAACTATCCTCGCCACAATCAACCCGATCGTAAATTCAAATAATCCAATAACCCAAAGAGGAAGGAGCTTACCAATAATGAATTGGTGTTTTTTGATAGGAGTAACGTTGAGCTGCTCGATGGTACCCACTTCACGCTCCCGGACGATGTTCATAGCCGAAATGAATGCTCCGATCATCGTTACCAGCATCACCAGAATGCCCGGAACCATGAAGGTTTTGTAATTCAGACTTTCGTTGAACCAGAAGGAATAGGTGGTATTGATTTGCTGGAATTTTACGGGCTCAAACTTGAGCCGGGATAGATATTCAGTTCTTAATTCCTGGGCCAGATCCTGTACAATTTGATTGGCGTAAAAAGTGCCCAAACCAGCCTTAGAGCCATCAATGGCGTTGACATTTAGCTGAATGCTGCTTCTGCTTTCGCGAATGAGGTCTCTTTCAAAATCAGCTGGAATCTCAAAAACCAAATCAGTCACTCCATCTTCCAAGGCCAGATTAGCATCTTCCGTGTTCATAGAAGTACCAGAGAGGATGAAATAGCCAGATGCATCCAATTTGTTGCGCAGAAGTCGGCTGGCCTCAGATTGATCCTTGTCTATCCAGTAATATTTTAAGTTCCGTATCTCAAAATCCGCAGCAAATGACAAAACCATGAGCTGGATAACTGGCATCACAAAAATGATCGGCAGCATGCCTTTGTTGCGGAAGACCTGCAAAAACTCTTTTCTAACTAAAAACAGGATAGTTCTCATTGGTTAATTCTTTGTGATTCAGGAGGATAATTGGTTTTTGAATTCATATCGTTGTGTTGCTTCTCTAGTATTAACAGACGCTCCCGTTACTCTAAGCGGATTTTAAATTTTTTGATGCTTAATGCGATGAAGAACAGAATAAAGCCACACAGGATCACGGTTTCCTGCCAGAGAATATCGAGCCCGGAACCTTTCAGCATGATGGATTTTACAATGACGATGAACCACCTTGCAGGTATGATATTGGACATTACTCGTAGAGGTGGAGGCATATTTTCAATAGGGAAAATGAATCCTGATAATAAAATAGTCGGCAGCATCAACGCCATCAACGAAAGCAATAAGGCCGTCTGCTGAGTCGCTGCAACAGTTGAAATGAGAATGCCTAGAGAAAGTGCCAACAAGATGAAAATCAACACTTCCATGAAAAGGAGAGGGAGACTTCCCAAAATAGGCACTTCGAAAACGTATTTTCCGAGCAATAGAATAATTACCGCATCTACTAGAGAGAGGATTACATACGGCACTACTTTGGCTATAATGATCTGACCGGATCGCATCGGGGAGGTGAGGAGAACTTCCATTGTTCCTAGTTCCTTTTCACGTGCTATAGAAATGGACGTCATCATGGCGGAAATCAGCATGAGGAGGATGGCGATCAGTCCCGGTACGAAATAGTAAACTCCTTTGAGTTCAGGGTTGTACCACATGCGAGATTCCATTGAGATTTGATAAGGGATATTCGCATTTTGATTGATCTCCATCATATAGTCCGCCACAATCGCCTGGAGGTAATTCACCAGAGTATTGGCTGTATTTGGATCGGATGCATCTGCTATGAGCTGAACATTGGCTGAGCTTTCCGTTTGCAGTTTCTTCCCAAAATTAGGTTCAAACACCACGACTACTTTCGTTTTTCCATCCTTAAACACTTCAGCGATTTCTTGTTCGTTGTTGAGTTCTTTGGTTAATAAAAAATATGTGCTGGCCAGTATTTTGTCTTTGAGCTGCTGAGTGTTTTCATCCCGGGCATGATCCAGAATAGCGATTTTCGCATCCCTTATTTCTGTAGTGATTGCATACCCAAACAGTAATATCATCACCACAGGCATCCCAAAAAGGATCAACAGCGTCCGCTTGTCCCGCAGGATGTGGTAAACTTCTTTTTGTACAAATGCTAAAAATCTTTTCATTGTTTGGTTACTGGTTAATGTGTTATTCAGTTATTGGTTGTACTTGAGATTTTATTTTCGAATTGTCTTTTCAATTAATCCTATTAACTAAATAACCAATCACAAATAACTATTTTAATACTTTTCCTTCTCTCGCTATGCCCACAAATACTTCGTCCATGTTCTGTGCATTGAAGCCTTTTTTCAATTCATCCGGGCTGCCTAGTGCCGCGATTTTACCATCTACCATCATGGAAATCCTGTCGCAATACTCTGCCTCATCCATGTAATGGGTCGTTACGAAAATCGTAGTACCATTATGCGCAGTTTCATAAATCATTTCCCAAAACTGTCTCCTGGTCACGGGATCCACACCTCCTGTAGGTTCATCCAAAAAGATGATGCTCGGATCATGTAGCATGGCTACCGAAAAAGCCAGTTTTTGTTTCCAGCCAAGTGGCAAAGAATCAATCAGGGCATTGGCTGAGTTTTCCATTCCTAGTCGTCCAAGAAGCTCATGCATTTTGGCTTTGATGACCTTATTTTTTAATCCATAGATGCCACCAAACAGTTGGATATTTTCCTTCACGGTCAGGTCTCCATATAGAGAGAACTTCTGGCTCATGTAGCCGATGGTTTTCTTGATCTTCTCTGTCTCTTTGTACACATCAAAACCAGCGACGGTCGCTTTGCCAGATGTAGGAGAGAGGAGGCCGGTGAGCATTTTCATGGCGGTGGTTTTACCTGCACCATTGGCTCCCAGAAATCCGAATATTTCTCCGCGCTTCACGTCAAAACTGATGTCATCTACAGCATGAAAACTGCCGAAGATCTTCATCAGTTGTTCTACTTCGATGATTTTTTCGTTAGTCATGAGCCGTCATTAAAGCCATAAATGTATCTTCTATTCCCGGTTGTGTTTCCTCTATCGAGCAATCTTCAAAACCCTGTTTCTGAAGGAAATCTTTGATTTCTTTCGTTGCAATCGAGCCACGATTGTCAGAGTAATGGATCACAGAGCCGAATGAAAAAACCGAATGTGCATGCTCAAATTCCTTGAGTGCCTGCATCATCCCAAATTTGTTGGTTCCAGAAATTGCATAGAGTGGACGATCAAACTGATTCGTGATGTGTTCCGGGGTATCGACTCCCATGATTTGTCCTTCTTGAATGAGTGCGATTCTGTTGCACTGATTCGCCTCGTCCATGTATGGCGTGGAGACAAAAATGGTCAACCCTTCATCATTGAGTTTTCGGAGCATTTCCCAAAATTCCTTTCTGGATACCGGATCCACTCCAGTTGTTGGTTCGTCTAAAAACAAGATTTCAGGTTTGTGAATCATTGCACAACTCAGTGCCAATTTCTGCTTCATTCCTCCTGAAAGTGCTCCTGCTCTTCGCGTTTTGAATGGCTCTATCTGACCATAAATGTCTTTGATCAGGTGGTAGTTTTCTTCGATGGTTGTTTCGAACAAACTCGCGAAAAGCGTCAAGTTTTCTTCGACTGTCAGGTCCTGATACAATGAAAATCGTCCGGGCATATAGCCAATTACACTTCTAAGCTTTTTGTGGTCTTTCGCAGGATCCAATCCCAATACACTAGATTCACCACTGCTGGCAAATAGGAGAGAGGTCAGAATCCTAATCAAAGAAGTTTTTCCTGCACCATCCGGCCCTATGAGACCGAATATCTCGCCTTCCTCCACGGTCAGGTTGATGCCTTTGAGCGCTTCTACCTCACCGTAGTTTTTATGTAAATCCTTGACTGTTATTGCGTGCATAATTATTGTTTTTTTGACCCCACCTTTCCTTCGGTACGCCGAACCGCCCTTAGTAAGGGGAGGCGCACGGCAAGTGGTGCTGATAAGCGGAGGGGTTAAAACAAAACTTCCCCCGGCATTCCGATCTTCAGAGTACCATCGTTTTTCACTGCGAATTTCACCGCATAAACCATATTTACTCGTTCTTCTTTGGTTTGAATCACTTTCGGAGTAAACTCTGCCTCTGATGCGATCCAACTTACTTTCCCCTTGAATGACTTCATTTCATCACTTTCTGAATCGACAGAGACATTTACTTCCTGTCCTATTTTTAATGACGATAACTGATTTCCAGAAACATAACCTCTCAAGGTCATTGTGGATAGGTCTGCGATTTTTGCCAACGGCTGTCCCGGAAAAGCCAGCTCGCCAGGTTCTTTGAAAGTTTCCAGAATCGTTCCGTCTGCAGGAGCCTTCACAGTTGTTTTTGCCAACTGATCTTCAATTTGTCTGATTTGCCACTGCACAGGCTCTATTTCTGATAACAAACCCCTGTTGGCCGTAGAGAGCTGACTTTTTGTGGCTGCCAGTTGTTTTTGTACCACTTTCAATTCTCCAGTCAGATCATCTACTTGTTTCTGAGTAGCCGCACTGTCGGCGAACAATGATTTCACTCTATTCACTTCTCTCAGGAGAATCTGCTCTCTTTCCTGAAGTGATGCCAGCTGCACTGGTACATCCTGAAGCTTGCTTTTTAGAGCTTCCACTCGGGCGATCAATTGGTTTTTTTGGAAGTACAACTGCATGCTGTCGATCGTTGCGATGGTGCTGCCTTTTTTGATGATATCGCCTTCATCCACATTGAATGAGCTGATTTTGCCATTAACCTCTGCGGAGATGTAATAGCTATCCGCTTCAAAGTTCCCATATGCATCTGCTCTATCATCACCTGATTTGCAGCTGATAATTACAAGTGGAAGTATGAGTAAATAAAAAGTGTACTTTCCCCAATTTGATATGCCCCTGCCCGGAAGGGAGTCAAATTGGGATTTTGAAAAGTTTAAATGTCTAAAATTCATTTTATGGTTTTTTCAAATGATATATTCAAAGTTTCAGCGTAAGGCGCCTAGCGATCAGCGAAAGGCGTACCGGCTATATTTTGTTTAGTTAGATACGATTTTACCAGTTGGATTTGGTGCAATCTGTATTGCAATTGTGTTCTGGTGAGTTCATTCAATTCAGTGAGATAATCTGTTGCTGAGATCACCCCTTTTTCGAATTGCGAAGCGGCCGTTTCGGTAATGTCTTTTTGAAGCATAACCAGTTCCTGATCGGTTGAAAGTGACTCTTGAAGTAACTCTATTTCACTTTGCTGTTGGATCAACTGATTGTTGACGTTTTTCTCAAAATTTTCCCGTTCCGTCTTTATGATCTGCTGATTAATACTCAGGATTTCTTGCTGCTTTCTGGTTTTATTCCAGTCCCATGGGCTCCAGCTTAATTCACCACCGATCATGTAATAGGTACTCCAATCCGTTTCGAAGAAATTATACTGATTAGGGTTTCCAAATCCCGCTGTGGCAAAAGCTGCTAATTTCGGCTTGTAGCGAGAAGAAAGGATTGATTGTTGTGCGTCCAGCTGCTGCATTTGAGTCGAAAAAACCATCAGCTCGGGTCTAGAGATTGAGGTATTTACCTTTTCTATTTCCGGTAAAGTCAAGACCGTATTTGCATTTAAAGGCTCACCGATCCAATCTCCCAGTATATTCAAAAGAGCTCCTCTTTTAAGTTTCAATTCATTTTGCTGCTGAAGGAATGAGAGTTTTTGTTTTTGCAGGGATTTGAGCTCTCTGGCAAGGAGTACTCCGTTTTTCACGGCAGATTCTCCTCTGCGAATCTGATTATCCAATTCCTTTAATACCGCTTGATTGATTTCCAGACTCTTGTTCAAACTGAGGATGCCAAAATACAAGTCATTGATCACCTTTCGCACCTGATAGAGGGAAACCTCTAATTGTGCCGATTTTGAAGTGGTTTTGGTATTTTCTAAAATATTGGCCGCCCGTGTGGCTCCTCCATCATATATCGTTTGGTTGAGGTTCAACGTGAGTTGATACTGATCCTTTGGGATGTCTGGTACTTCAAACATCGGATTGTCAATTGGCAGCTTGAATACATCCGACTGGTAAGTAGCTCTTCCCTGAAAATTGATGCCCGGGAGCCAGTTTGTCCGGACGATTTGTTGATTGAGTTCGTCGATAGACTTGATATACTGCTCCTGTTTTTTCAATGGACTCAGCTGCTCAGCTTTTTGCTGACAATCCTCAATGGTCAGCGACTGTGCGTGACTGCCATTCATCAGCAACAGACTGACTGCCAAGACTGATGAGTATTTAATTATATGGTTTAACCTTTTGGTTAATTTCATGATAAATTTTTTTAGAGTTTCAATGCGTTCATGATAAATTTTGGAACTTCCGTTTTTCGCTCTTCCAGAAAGTCTTCATATTTCTTCTGGTCCATTTCCGTTACCAATTGAAACATTGGCTGTGCAGCAAATGGAAAAACGAGCATGGAGATAGTGTTCATCATGAACATTTCCACGCTGATCTGTCTAATGTTTCCTTTTTGATATTCTTCTTCCAGCTGCCTTTCTAATCCGGCGAAAATATTTCTTCCTGCGCCGATTTTAGATGCGAATCTATCAGGGTGTCTTTGCAGCTCATTGAGGATGAAAATGGGTAGATCTCGATGCTTTTTTAACAGCTTGGTGTATTTTTCGGCGACCTGATAAACTTTCACTTCCAGAGGAAGATCACTGTTGACTACTTCGAAAAGTTTGGGAACAAACTTGCTGAGTATCGTCTCAAACACAGCATTGAAAAGTAATTCCTTACTCCTGTAATAGTAATGCAGCAATGCTTTGTTGATTCCTGCCTTGTCAGCAATCTCCTGCATTCTGGCTCCAGCCATGCCCTTTTGCACGAACACTTCGTGTGCTGCGTCTTTGATCTTTTCCTCTGTGCTTTGATCACTCATTGCTGCAATAATACGATTATTTAACCAAATGGTTAAAATTTTCAAAGAATAATTTGGATGCATACTAAATCTGGATTGTGATAGAAAATAATTTTGACAACAATTACAAGAGTGCACGTTGATCTTTATTTTTAGAGTTAAACCTATCTGCATGAATTATCGCCTTACCTTTCTTTTGTTGATTTATAGCTTATTGTCCACGGCTCAGAATTCAGATTTGCTGGACAAATACACTTCTAAAGTCACGGCCTTCCAAAATGTCAATGAAGATTCCGTATTGTTCTATATTGGAAAAATTCAGGGTTTGGCTGTGTCCTCTGGTGATGAAACCATAGAAGCTATCGCACAGCTCACTCGAGGAATGCATCAAGATCATTACGGTTCACCAGATTCTGCGCTCTATTATTACCGATCGGCAGAAGAAACATTTCAGAAAACAAATAATGAGTACCGACTTGGAATTATTTATAACAACATTGGGGTGGTTTATAACCATACTCAGCAATTCGACTCTTCCATTTTTTATCATCAGAAGGCATTACCCTACGCAGAAAAAACTGATTCCAGTATTTACGCGCTTTCCTTATTCAATATTGGCAATGGCTATCACTTATTGGGCGACAGAGAGCAGTCAATGGAATATTTCGAAAAAAGCCTTACGGTAGCGGAAGCCATACCAAGTCCTAAAATGATTTTGAAATGCGCTACAGGTATTGCTTCAGTCAACCTATTTTCTAACCCCAAAAAGAGTATCGAAATATTAGAGCGGACATTGCCACAAATCGAAGAAGAGTTGTTTGGCGAATTGCACAATGCCTACAATATTGTAGGAGGGGCATATTTCCTTACTGGTGATCCGGGTGGAGGGTTAGCATATTACAAAAAGGGGCTTTCGGTGGCGCTGGAAACTAATTCTGCGCCTTCTTATGTGATATCACTTCTGAATATTGGTGAATGTCTGGGAGCATTGGGGCAAATAGAGGCGGCGGTAGATTCTCTTGAAAAAAGTCGGAAAATCAGTTACCAAAATGGATATGGCCTGTATATGCTGGAAGGTTGGAAATACGAGTTGGCCGTATTGGAACAGGAAAATGACTATCGAAGAACTTTAGAGACGTTCAAAAAGTACCAACAAACCAAGGATAGCATTAATCTGGAAGCGCAGAAGAAAAATATCGCCGAGCTGGAAACCAAATACCAAACAGAATTGAAAGAGCGACAGATCGTGGAAAAAAATCTGGAAATAGCCAGTCAGGAAGCTTCTATTCAATCTCAGCGCAATCAAATCATCTCATTGATTTCTGGGCTCATCATTGTATTACTATTTGGGTCGATATTCTACATTCAGTTTCGAAACAAACAAAAGGCAAAATTGCAATCTGCCATCATCAATGAGCAGGAAAAAGGATTGGAAGCTGTTTTTGCGGCCACTGAGGAAGAGCGAAAACGAATTGCCAAAGACCTACACGATGGTGTTGGCCAACAATTGTCGGCATTGAAACGTGGCTTTGAAGACATTTTGGAGAGCATGGATCCCAAAGTGAAGCTCAAAGCACAACAACTGAAGGAACTGGTAGATGAAACAGCCGAAGATACCCGATCGATCAGTCACCAAATAATGCCACGGGCTTTGACAGAGTTGGGTTTGGTGCCAGCAATAGAAGATTCTTTGAACAAGTCTTTGGGATCTACCACCATTCAATTTGAGTTTGAACATTTCAATTTGAGAAACCGATACGAAGAGCGAAAGGAAGTGGCTGTTTACCGTATTTTGCAGGAGTTGGTCAACAATGTCATCAAGCATTCAGATGCCGGGCATGTGAGCGTTCAGCTTTTTGAGAATCAGTCCAATCTGATTCTGATCGTAGAAGATGATGGTAGTGGAATCGGATCGACTAGCGCAGATGGAATAGGCCTATTGAATATTAAAAACCGTCTGAATACTTTTAAAGGAAAAGTGAATCTGGAGCCAAGCACAGAATCCGGGACCACAGCAACCATTTCAATTCCAGTTTAAATGTCAAAAGCCAAATTATACATCGTAGATGATCACGACCTGGTGATAGATGGGTTGGAAAAGATCATTCTTGAAATGTCGGAAATTGAGCTCCTTGGTCGAGCCTCGAATGGCGCTGAAGCGGTAAATAAAATTCCGATTCTTGACCCAGATCTTGTTTTGATGGATTTGGACATGCCCGTCATGAATGGTCTGGAAGCATCTGAGAGGTTATTGAAGTCTAATCCCGATTTGAAGATCATTATACTCACGATGCACGGAGAGAAGCCGATAGTAGAGAAAATGATGCAACTTGGCGTGAGTGGATATTTGCTGAAAAATGCAGATAAGGAAGAATTGAAATTCGGGATGCTGCAAGTGCTCAGAGGTAAACAGTATTTCCATTCGCAGGCTCTCTCAGGTTTTGTTTCTGGTAAGCAACTATCTACGGTCAATTCAGATATGCAGGAATTGTCCAAGCTCTCCGATCGGGAATTGAGTGTCCTTAAACAAATTGCCCTTGGGAAAACTTCTGTGGAAATAGGCGAAGAATTACACATCTCTACCCGAACTGTGGAAACCCACAGAAAAAATATTCACCAAAAACTTGATATCAAAAATGTGGCGGGTTTGGTTCGGTTTGCAATCAAATCTGGATTGGTCTCTTAATGTCATCATCCGTTGTTGAAAGTAGGGTTAATTGATGTGAAAGGAGATTCTTCGTTTTGCTGCTTATGACGTGTTTTGAACCTATGAATTTTGCGTCTAATTCAAAAGCTTTATCATTGGTGTCTTATGGCCCTGATCTACCAGGGCTTAGCCCTCTGAATGACGTTTGCTAGATTTCTAAGTTTTCAACTACACACTTTTTACTAATCACTAAAACCTCAGAATACCCAAAACTACGTAGGCTTTTACTGTGATCTACTGATTTTTTCGGTTGGGCATCTATCGAATTTTACACCTCGCTCAACTTAAAAATTTTATAATTATGAAAAAATCGATCACAATGATCTGTTTGTTTCTGATCGTATCGGGGACAGCAATCGCTCAATCACTTTCGGATTATGCAAAAGATGTAGCTGCGGGTAAAGGCTCCGTAGTGCACAACCATTCGTCTATGAAATGGCCGGGAAAGTATTATGTCGAAAATGCCTTGAAATTCAAGAAGGTGGGAATTTTGTCGATCATGGTTAAGGCCAATGATCCTGTTTACGGATTTCAATGGACGGCTCAAGGGGCTTCAATTATTGCCAACACCATCAAGGATCAGGTGGCTACTTCCTTAAAGCAAAGCGCATCTGAAAAAGGCATTGAAATCCTGACTCCTGAGGAATACCTGACTTCAGAAGAATTGAAAAATGAGTACTGGAGCCTGGAATTTGACTCACCTCGAAAGGCTGAGGATATCGGTGCCGCAGATGGATATCATGTGTTGCCGGCACTTGGTTTTGAAGGAGCTACTGCAGGCCCGGGAGGTATCAAGTATGATAGCTTTTACGATATGGGTAAGCTTGCCCAAAAGTGCGGGTTAGATGCTTTTATTGTTGTGCTTGTCAATATTTCTTACAATGGAGATGGGCCAGTAAAGTATTTTGGAGTGTATGATGTAGCTATCAACAACTACATGGTCAACCAGACTCCTTACAAAGAAGGAGTAAAATATGCCAAAATGCTGGGGGGCTATGTGGCCAACATGTACACAGGAAATAGTATTCTATATGTCGGCAATCGAAAACTCGCCGATCTCATTATCGAAAAGAAACAATTCAAAGTGGTAGAGGACAATACCACAGGTTTTAGAGAATTGATTGATGCTTTTGCTACACCATACATCAATGCAACGCTCGAAGGTCTGGAAAAATCGAATAAGAAAAACAAACTGAAATAGGTTGAGCGAGGAGATCTCCGCAACCTTGCTTACACCCCGGCCATTGGTTGGGGTGTTTTACAGTTTTCCAGCTTTTACCAATTCACTGGCTTTGTAGAGTAGCATGATTTCTAAGGTGATTACAGGGAAGATGACGAAGAATATCAAAGGGGAGAGAATAACTGAGAGGAAAATGATCCCCAAAGCGATTTCTAATTTCCCTGTGATTTTTGCGATGTTACCCATGCTGTCCTGTAAACTCATCAGCGATAAACCAAATGGGATAACCACTGCACCCATTAGCAGCATATAGAATAGCGAAAACATAGTGTTGAAAGTATCTCCGGGGTTTGTAAAAAGGATAAAAAGATGAATGGGAATTGAGAGTAGGTTCAACGCGATCAGCAACTTGCTTGTCATTTTCAACTTATTGTTTTCAAAAATGACTCCCAGGCTCAAAAAACCTTTTTGATGACCGATAGAAATAAGTCCGAAGATGATGCCAGGAATGATCATTGTTTCATCTGAAAACAGAAAGTCTGTTTTTTCCTGATGTCGGATGATTCTCCCTACATCGTGTATCGTTTTGAGTAATAGATAGCTGTAAAGAGATGCAGAGACGACTAGCGAAACTATGCCCACAATCCATGCCACTTTCAGGTTTTTTCGAGACTGCTCCATCCCATTTTCATAACGATATAAGCCTGCCAGGAGTGAAAAAAATGATTCCTCAACTTCTTTTTCTTGAGCATTGGAAAGTTTTACCCATTCTTCCCGATCATAATCCAGTGCCTCAAGCAAAATCTTAACCGTCGAGCTTCTTGGTGTTACCTCCCCCGATTCGATTCGCTGAATGGTACGAACACTTACATTGCACCGCTCCACCAATTCTTCTTGGGTGAGGTTGTTCTTTTTACGAAGTTCTACCAGGTATTTTCCGAGTTGCGGCTGAGCAAGCATAGATCACTGTTTTTGATTATGGTGGTAATGATAGGTGATCTTGTTGTATCAAAACCTGAAAGTACCCCGTCAAATACCCGTCATTTTGAAAAATGCACTTTTCAATCCTAACTGACAGATTCCAAAGCAATCTTTGCCATGTCTTCAATTTTCTTTTCCCGGGCTTCTGAGGAGGCGATCTCTCCCGTGACCAGATTGTCGCTCACAGTTAGCAAGGAAAGTGCTTTTGCTCCTTCTCCGGCAGCAATGGTATATAATATGCTCGATTCCATTTCTACACCCAGCAGGCCATACTGGCTCCAGATCTGGTAGCGATTAGCCTCATCTCCATAAAAAGTATCTGTACTAAACACACTTCCCACCATTACCGGAATAGACAGTTCACCGGCCTTTTGATATGCATTGGATAGCAATTTGAAATTGGCAGTTGGTGCAAAATCCATTCCTCCGAATTTTAGTTTATTGGCACTGGAATCTGTGCTGGCACTCTGCGCCAGAATGGTCTGTCCGAGCTTGATGTCAGCTCTGAGTCCACCACAAGTTCCTACACGTATGAGTGTTTTTACGCCATATTCTCTAACCAATTCGGTCACATAAATGGAGGTGGAAGGGATGCCCATTCCAGTACCCTGAACAGATATTTTCTGACCTTTATAGGTGCCGGTAAAACCAAACATATTCCGCACACGATTGTAGCATACTACATCAGACAAAAAATTCTCTGCAATAAATTTGGCTCTCAGTGGGTCTCCAGGTACCAGAACAGTTTCTGCTATTTCACCTTTTTTTGCTTCGATGTGTAAACTCATGGGGTATATTGTTTTTTTGCGGTCGCAAAATAGCAGGAAATATTTTTTTTGCCGTTGATTAGCGGGGTTTATCCAAATGATTATCGTCAGGTTGAGTTTATAATTTCACCGATCCCTCTTCCATGATTCGGTTAAAATCTTCCCATTCCCAGTTCTCCGTATTTTGAACCTGTTCTTCAGGGTTCTTAGCAGGATCATATCTAAGGTTTTGTGGGATTTCTATGGTGTCCCCAATTCGAAGGTCACTAACCTTCAACACCTGATCGATATCGAATTGGGAAATTTCATTTTTAGAAAAAAGATATCGCTTTTTAGCCTGCATGGTCACGTCCATTTTCTCATAGTCCGGATACCAATATCCATCAATGTACTGCATCCTCGTGACCTTGCTGATCAATAAGTCGGAGAATGAAATCCCAAAGGCGAGTAGGATGGGTTCTATCAGTATGGGGATGATGAGTTCCCCGGCATATTCTACCCCTGCAAAAGCATCAAGTCTGGTATCAATGTAGATTTTTCCATCAGTTTTTTGATGATCCGTTTTACCCCTTGATCTGAAGTTGATGACCATAAGTTCCCGGCCCTGGTACTTTCTTGGAGTTCCAAATTCATATCTGAATTTCCTGAACTTTGTGCTATCCAAAAAATCATCCACTTCTTCGCCCATTTGAGAGGCGAGTATTTCGTTGGGCCCTCCAAAGCTTACATTGATGAGATCCTTCGCATCATCTTCGTATTCTTCACCTTTTTTAGCTGCTTTTTTTCTTTTTCGTTCTTCCTTTTTGTCTGTTTTTCTTTTCAAAAACTGCATTTCTTGCGGGTTTTCAGCCGTTTCATAAAGACATAATTGGTATTGGTTGGCTAATGAATCCTGATAAGTAGGGAAGTGAAACTTGAAAATTCCTTCATTGTAGGCGATATAGCCGTCATTTTCCTTGAATTTCTCACGGTAATAGGCGTTTGCAGAGTAAGGTTGCTGGGGGAGCGCATTGATCTGATTTTTGACGACTCTCTTGATATAATCTTCTGGAGACAATGGTCGGATCACCAATTCGTCCAATGTAATGGAGGTTGGCTTCAAGGTTGCAGCTCGGCCTTCATCCAGAAATGAGGAAATGGGTTTGATCAAAGGTTCATATCCCATGAAATTGAATACTAATTCACCCTCTATGGAATTGACTCTGAACTCAAAGTAACCTTCTTCATTGGTGATGGTGCCAAGTGTAGTCCCTTTCACACCTACAGTTGCGAAGGGCAGTGGTTCCATTGTCTCTATGTCTTTTACCCAACCGCTGACGGATTGTCCATGAAGCTGTAAAATGCCGAGAAAAGCAAAAGTCCAGATCGCTATAATTCGTTTCATCAGGTATATTTTCAAGGTTCTGAAAACTAGATGCACGAAAATGCTAAAAGGTGGCAGTCAAATGAAATTAATTAACAATTGTTGGGAAAAAAGTATTCCAGTTCTATGAAATCATCTGAGAAATAGAACTCATTTTTTATTGCTGAGACCAAGGGTTATTGGATGCGTCATTCAACGTAAAAAGTACTCAATTTCACTTTTCATCGGCCATTTTTTCCAGAGCCTTTTTGACTAAAAACTCTTTTCCTTCTTTACCCAGGCTGTCCAGTTTAGTCTTTATTTTGAGGGAGTCGCCCATGTTCTTCAGGTCGTTGACCACAGCAGAATCCAGTTCAATTTTGGAGGTGATAGATTCAGGAATCATCGGTACCCATACGGACCGGGTGGAGTAAGCGAAGAATATCAAGACCGCAATAATGCCGAGTGTAATTATACCTTTTACGATTTTGAAAAACTGTTTCAGGATGAAGAGGAGGATGACGACTCCAAGGATAACGACGATAAGAGTAGTAGTATTCACAGTGCTATGACTTTAAAAATGAGTTGTAAATCTGCAACACAAGTTATTGATTTTGGGGATTTGTTGGGTGGTTGTATCATAGGAAAAGTTATTGTTTCGAGGATTTAGTGAAAGAGCAGGAATATTTCTATGGTGGGGGTTAATTGGTAATTCTGATTTTGATGATTTATCCCTTCTTTAATTTGATGAATGTGGAGTCAGGAATATTGGTTGATTTGAGTTTTCGGAGTAAGATATAGGTGGTTGCCGGAGTAAGATTCGGTATTCTACCAAATATCCGCCCAGTATATCACAGCGTTTTTCTCTGTGTTCAAAGCAATACCCTTACTATATCCATGTTCCCAATTCAGTGGAGTAAATAGTCCATTAGGAAGTTTGTCTTCCTCCATGAAAATTCCGGGTTTAGAATCTAAGACATACAAAACCCAACCATCGAGACCAACCAATGTGTTGTTGGTTTCATACCAACTTTCTTCATAGAATTTTGGTATTGGTGGTGATAGTTTACTACAGTTTGGAAGGAGATAGTTGTATTTTCTCGGAACTCGGGCATGTTTGTCAAAAGATCTCCAGTTATCGGGGTTTAAATGTTTGTCAATAACAAGTAGGCAAGAATCATCTGAGTTGAAGCTAGAATATGAAGCATCTAGTTTTATTTCCAAGCTGTCAATGTGTGACTGGCTGTCATAATATAATAGCCAAATAAAGGGGTGTGATTTGTATGTGTTGAGCGATACTTTGATCTTTGAATATGCTGTTGGAACTTGAATTGGAAAATGGGAGTAGAATTCAGGATTGAAATATTCAATTCCATCAGGGTACTCAATTCTTTGGTATCTCAAGTCACATGAAGTAATGATAATACTGATGATAATAATGGTTGAGATTCGCATAATTGAAACTTAGCTTACTAAGTAATCTTTTATAAGAAATACGTATTGCTTTTATATCGAAATCAAATATACCTTAACATTTTTTCGAATAACTATTTGATAAAGGGTAATTGGTGACGGATGTTCTGTTTTTTTCTTTCTTGTTAAATCCATTTCATGAATATTGTTAAATGTGTTTGGTTTGAATGTTAATTCAAGAGTACTACATTTTTTTATAAATAATTGAAAATCAAATAGGTATGATTGTATATGTTAAATATGAAGTTTTGAGATGATAAATGAGTATTGTGTTGTTTGTTGCAATTGGTCTTGCTGAATTTTCCTTGTTCTCTGCATAGCCTTATCCCCCAGACCGGAAATCGCCCTGCACAGCGCATGGCTTCACCGGAGCTCTCCGAAAGCGTCCTACGCTGCGCATGGCTTAATTGGGAACCTCCGTAACTGCCCTGCGCTCTGCATGGCTTCATCTCCCTCACCGGAAACCTCCCTGCACTCCGCATGGACTCATCCCTTTAGCCGGAAACCGTCCTGCACTCTGCATGGCTTTACCGGGATTCTCCGAAACCGCCCTGCACAGCGCATGGCTTCACCAGAGCTCACCAAAAGCGTCCTGCGCTCTGCATGGAGTTATCCAGTTACAGTAAAAGTCTTGCGCTTGCCTGTCGGCATAGTCAGGTTCAGAAAGAGAAAAATCGTTCAGAAATATAAAACAGAAAGTACCTCTGTTTCCCAGTGGCTCATAAGTGGGATGTTTTGCAGAAACTTAGCGGGTTTCTATTTATGGACATCTGTCATCAGTTTGTTGAGCACAGTTTATTTTAGACCGTCAAAATTTATGGGTAAAACCATTCTCATTTTCACTGGTATTCCTGATTGTTCACCAGGTTTGAAATTTGGTAAAATGCTGACAAGTCTTTTGGCTTCAGTATCACAGGATTCGTTAAGACCTTTGATGACTTTAATGTTGGTTATTGTTCCGTCTTTCTCAACAATGAACTGGACAAATACCTTACCAACTATGGTTTCTTGTCCGACTCTCCAATTATTATTTTGCTTGATAAATGTATACAAAGAATCATAGCCTCCCGGAAACCTTGGTGGAACTTCGGGGTTCACAAAGACTAAATCTTCATCCTTGTTGATCAATGAATCGGTTTGCTCGATTTGAGCTTGAAGTTGAGTAATAAATAGAAATGCAACTTGAAAGATTAACAGGAGTCTCATGTACAGTCTAATTGTGCTCAATGCCTAGCAGGAGTGTGCCCCAAGCTTAGCAAGCTCCTATTAAAATAATGAATCTGCCAGTGCTTCCAAAGTATAAGAATGCACCTCCGTTTCCCTGCAGCAGATATCACGGTCGAATTGTACATAAACTTGCTAAATTCTCAGTTCGTACATGCGTCCATACACGATGTTAGATGCCGGTTATTTCGTTATGCTTGTGATTAGCCAGTTACCTGATTCTTTGGTCAGTTTTACGGTAATTTCTGAGGTCATTACAACTCTCTCAGTTCCTTTGATATAGAGTGCCTGTAACTTTACTGTTGAAGTTCGTCCATTGATTTTTTGTTCGAGAATTTCGATCGCGTTAATGGGTTCTTGAGACCAAACCCAGCGTTGATAGTCCAGAAAGTCACAATAGCCATCATAAAGAGGTTCTTCCAATTGATATTGTTCCCATTTCCACTGTCCAATGAATGAATTGCAGCGTTGGAAGGTTCTAAGTTCGGAAGCAAAAAAGTTGCTATGAAAAATATTCAGTTTCTTCAAAGAGTCGAAGTACGGCTGATATTTCAGATAAGTTTGACCGTTCTTCTCATCAGGAGTTACCAGTTGATAAATTTTGCCAGTTTCAAGCATGTTCAGATACCAGTCGTAGAATTTCGTGACTTGCTCCTTGGGTTCGGAGGAGTTCAGGGACAAAAATAAGATCAGGAGTTTCATTTTGCTTTCCGGGAATGTGCCAAAAGAACCAAACAAATGACTCCAGCCACCTATTCGTCTATAGATAGACAAATTAAAGAATTAATCATCATTTCTAGTATGTGTGGAGTTATTGAAGGGAATCAGATGATGGGAAAATGCTGATCATAAAAAAATCCCGGCAATCAGTGATTACCGGGATTCTAACGCTTAGTGATTTAGGTTTTAAACCTCCTTTTCCTTCTCAGAAGATGAGCTTGTCGAAACTTCCTTCACATTGTCCTTCGGATTTCTGTCTATCAGCTTATTGATCGGGTCGATACCAGCCTTGGTAGGCTTGGTGCCCACCGTGATTTCCAATTCGTTTTCCTGCTCGGTAAACTGATGTTTCTGCAAATAGATCAGACTATCTTTCCCATCACTTCCTTCTGTAAATACCCCTACATCTATCCAGTCTTTGAGAGGGATGCTTTCTTCACTTCCCAGGCTATCAGCCCGATACTTGATCACATCGAGTTTCAGGTTGACCTTGTATTCATTCTCTGAGATTTCTTCATACTCAGCTTCAGTAGTCTTGTTTTCAAACAAAGTAATGGTCTCAAACATGTCCGTAATGATGTACTGCAAGCTGTCAGGAGTCACTGCCCTGTAATATTTGATCAGATCTTTGGAGGTCGGGTAAGGAGCTTCTTTGAATGCCCAATCTTCATTGAAGCGCTTCAAAGCAGCATTCACACTATCCTCACCGATATAGTCCTGCAATGCATACATCACCAGTGATCCCTTGCGGTAATGAATATATCCCTGGCCTTCTACCTGATAAAGTGGCATTTCTTTTTTCTGCTCAAATGTTCGTCCCATCAGATAGGAATTCAACTCATATTTCAGGAATTCTTTGATGATCTCTGGTTTGAAGTTTTTCTTCATCACCATGAGTGCTGAATATTGCGACAAAGTCTCCGACAGCATGGCATTTCCTTTCACGCCGGCTTCCGTCACCTGATGTCCCCACCACTGGTGAGCCACTTCATGAGCAGTCACATAAAATGGCAGATCCACATCATCTGTTTTGATGTTTTGGATGAATCCAATGCCTTCAGAAAAAGGAACGGTATTGGCATAAGACTGTGCAAAGGATCGGTATCGAGGAAACTCCATGATGCGAAGCTGTCTGAATTGATACGGGCTGAAATTGGCTGTATAATAATCCAGTGCTTCCTTCATGCCTTTGAGCATCTTGTCTGTATTGTAGTCGTGACCCTTGTGGTAATATATTTCCAAGTTCACATCAGGTAGCGAATCTACAGACGGTTCCCACACATCCGTAATCACTTCATAATCTGCCGAGACCACAGAGTAGAAACTGACCATCGGTGTGTCCATTTTGTAATGGTAATAGGTGCGATCACCCTCGTTCCATTTGCGCTGCAGGTAACCTGGCGCAATGGCAATCTGGCTACTGTCCGTACTCACCACTATTTCAAAGCTGATTTTGTCGGCATCATCTCCAAATAAACTCTGTGCAATTCCACGAGGATCATCGGTCTCCATCATTCGTTCTTTGATTTCCAGGTCTTGCTCCTTGCGGTCATCATCACTGCTAAGTTCAAATCCACTATTGTAGCCGATTCCCGGAAAATATTGCGTGTTATTGAAGAATGTACCATTATACACTACATCGTT
The DNA here is from genome assembly GCA_030425425.1 of Bacteroidia bacterium. Classification (GTDB taxonomy): domain Bacteria; phylum Bacteroidota; class Bacteroidia; order Cytophagales; family Cyclobacteriaceae; genus Marinoscillum. The sequence goes on from JAUIAO010000020.1 coordinate 26,783, forward strand.
GTTGCTCTGGCTTTCGCGAAATCCTACGGTGGTGAACTTCACTTCAAAATCCATTTGGATGGAATCTCCAGCCGCCAGAGGCTGAGCAAGGTTGTAAATCGTGTATTTAAAATCGCTATAAACAGTATCTACACTTGCCTTTTGACCAAAGTTTATTACCGTTTTCAGTTGACTATCTATCCCTTCCTGTATATGGATTTGACTGATAGGACCGGCACTTTTGTTTTTCAATATATAATGCCCTTTCGCATCAAAATCACGCTTTTTGGGGTAGAGGTTTACCTCCACATACGTATCAATGATTTTGGGCTGAGGAAGGTATTCAAACTGACTGAGCGTTCGCTCGTATCTCGCACGGTCTTTATCCACATCATCAGAGTTCTGATATTCATTCAGCACATTGGTGTTGTAATAAATAAATGCGCCACTTCCGGTGAATACCACCAGCGACAGCACAATTGTGAGTATAGCTTGCAAGTTGACACGGCCTTTTCCGATTTTTAGTCGAACCATAAAATTGGAATCCAAACCGCGCACAGAAAGCAAAATCGCTACTGCATACATCACAGCCGCTAGTCCAAACCAATACACATTGAACCATGAGAATGGCGTCACATAATGGCCGTATTCATTCATTTCCGAATACTGACCCAACGAAGCGCGAGCGAAGAAAAACATGCTGTGCTCTATGCCCAGTTCATTGATGACCGCAAGGGAAATGTAAAACAGAAACATGAGCCCAAACCCAACAAATTTGTGGTTGACCAACGCCTGAATGAAGAGACCCAGAATCAGGTAAAGCACCATTACGGCAAGTGTATCACCAAACAAATCGGTAATATAAATACCCCATTCGATCACCGGATAGCCTTTGATGATCTGTAAAAGTATTCCCGTAAACATGAGCACAACAAGCAGGAAAATGCTCATCAGTACCATGCCCAGAAACTTGCTGGCCAGACTTACATAATTGGTAAATGGCAAGGCATCGTAGATGAGGTTCATCTTCACGTCGCGCTCTTTCCATACAATTTCACCCGTGTAGAATACCGTGATGATGATGAAAAACAGGTTGAAAATACCAATGTTCTGCACTGCTCGGCTGGAGGTCATGTAAAGCTCTATATCATAGCTCTGTCCTCCGCCTACAAAGGCGATCATAAAAACAAACAGCACTCCGGCCAGAGTAATCATTAAAAAAGGTCCCTGTTTGATAATCCATCGGAAGTAAAACCAGCTGAGATTTTTGATCTGTGCCCATTGTGCTGCAGCTCCAAAAACTTGCTGTACTGCAGGTGTATCGATCACCTGATCGGCAAGCTCTCTGGCTACTTTTGTACCTTTCTTTTTGGTTTTCTTACTGGCATTTCCGGCCATTTGAAAATTAAACTTTACCATCGTCCAGACGAGGGAAAGTAACCCGATTCCCATCCAAATCAAGCGATTAGATAGGATAAATCCACTAAATGGAATGAGTTGGCTGTTTTGCTCTGCCACCGTCCAGTATTGCGTGGTGACTTCTAAAGCCCCAAACCCAAATGGATCGAGCATGGCGGCAAGCTGCTGATTGTCCAGCTGAGAAAGGAAAGTACTGGCAGCCAGATAGCCCATGAAAAGGATGATTCCTTGTGCATAGACCACTACCATCCTTTTGCCCAATGTGCCTCCCATAAAGAAGATCGATCCGAAGATGAAAAGATTCGGAAGCGCGAAAATGAAGAATGGATTCAGAAAGCTCATGAAGCTAAAAGGCAAGAGTCTGTCTGCATTATCCAGCCATGGCCAGGGAAGTGCCTGACCGAGCATCATTCCCAAAATGAGTCCTCCGATAATGAATAGCAGAGTCAGAAATGATCCGAGATATTTTCCCGCCAGATAGTCAAACTTGCTCACTGGCGTAGTGAAAATCATCGAGTCTGTTTTGTGCTCAAAATCTCTCAGTACCGGTACGCCCATCACGGCCGAGGCGATGAAAATTCCGAAAATCATCATGGCTACCATGATGCCTGTAAGCACGATTGGAGCATTTTCCATCACCTTTCCGCCGCTTCCTCCTGCACGGACAATGTCTGTGGCCGTGGCTATGAAGCCCATAGCACCCATCAGCACGAAATAAATATAAGTCACTCCGCGCGAAAACCTGTAGTTCAATTCAAACTTGATAAATTCTAGCATTTTTCGTCGAATTTAGAGGTTAGGCTACTGCTTCAGTTGCTGTGAATTCTTTGATTTTGGAGAAGTATACATCTTCCAGGTCAGCCGCTTTTGATTCGAAAGTCTCGTCGGGGCGCGTTTCACTATGCACATGGATTTCTGGCTTACCAGCTATGAGGCGCTCCGAGATCACATTGTATTGCTGCTGATAGGAGTCGAGCTCTTCTTTTTCGATTGTTTTGCTCCAGATCTGACCTTCGATGCTTTGGATGCTTTCCAGCGGGTTTCCGGTATGTAGCACTTCTCCCTGATTGATGATGGCCATATTGGTACATAGTTCCTTTACATCCTCTACAATGTGCGTGGAGAGAATCACCACGGTGTTTTCACCAATCTCACTTAGCAGGTTGAGGAATCTATTTCTTTCCGCAGGGTCCAGACCGGCTGTAGGCTCATCTACGATGATGAGTTTTGGGTCTGAGATCAGTGCCTGAGCAATACCGAATCGTTGTTTCATACCACCAGAATATCCTCCCAGGTTTTTCTTGCGGTGTTGCCAAAGATTTGTTTTCTGAAGCAAAGCTTTGACCAGCTGCTTGCGCTCTTTGGTTTTTGTAATTCCTTTCAGCACAGCAATATGATCCAGGAGATCTTCGGCTGATACTTTGGGGTAAACCCCAAACTCCTGAGGAAGATAGCCCAGTACTTTTCGGACTTCTTCTTTCTGAGTGAGTACGCTAAGGTCACCTAATTGGATAGAGCCAGTATCTGGTTCCTGCAAAGTGGCAATGGTTCGCATGAGCGAAGATTTACCAGCTCCATTTGGCCCGAGTAACCCGAACATCCCAACTGGAATGTCTAATGTCACATTTTTGAGTGCCTGTACCCCATTGGGGTAAGTTTTTGAAAGGTTGTCGATGTTTAATTTCATAGGATAGGTTTAATTCTTAGTGCCAAATTACAAGCTCGTATTACATCGAGCTTTCTTTAATTGTGATTTCAGAAACATTAAAGTAATAAAATGTTATTTGTTCGTTGATTTCCTTAATCGAAGGATAATCGTGATGATTGGTGATTTTGTTTTTTCAATCTACGTGTTGTGCTCGATACTTGATTTATCATCAAGCGTTATTAATGTTCAATAGGTCTTTTCCTGCTGCGGAGTATTCATTTAGCTTATATTCAGTCAATTAGCCCTACTTTGTCAAATTGCTAAATCTTTCAGATAACCCCGACCCTAAAAGGTGACTTTCACAGCTATATCATCTTCCCTTCAGGGATTGAGGGTTTGATTCTCTTGAGATGACAAAGTAGGATTAGTCAAAAATTTTTATTGGGAATGAGAATGGTAGATGATCACAACTGAAATGCAGTCGGAATAGCATTATAAAAATCTCAATGAAATCGTGTGTAATCCTGAAATCTGTTTTTTTTAGTCTGGTTGAAATACTTCATAATTAAATAATATCTAAATATTTAGAACATTATTGAAAGTGATATCGTTATCCTCTTACTTTGTTAAAAAATTCACAACATTATGACGAAATCTAAAGTAAGGCTTTATTTAACACTGGATGTGTTGATAACGCTCGTTGGACTGGCCCTCTGTGGCGTTTCGATTTACGGATTGTACAGCAATATTGCTATTGAGCTATTGGTATTTGTTAGCACTATGGGAGCAATCATGACTATGTTAGGTTCTTCCTTGCTGCTTGACCTTGTTCGATTCAATTCTTATCAGAAAAAGCAACAGATCCAATTCCAATATTAAGATCAACACACTCTCCGAGACCTAACCCCTAAAGGTCTTTCTGGAGTGGATCACAGCTTCCCCAATCCTGTTTTTTACCTCATCAATACTTATTGGATTCCTTAGCTTCGGTGGATTGATTTCTCCAAATGTAGAATCAATGTCGTTTAGTTAAGACCGCTTATCCCTCTATTTCAAGAGAGGGAAGGGGCGCCCGGCGAGGGTGAGTAGTAAAGAAAACCCTTAACTAAACGACATTGAATGTAGAAATGTAATCTGCCTTTATTGGTTCGTACACAGGGTGAAAAATGTTTCATCATTCACCACCAAACTGGATTTCCGTTTTCATAAGTAAAAATCCTTTCTTCTTTTCCACCACTGTGATTATGAATGAAATATAAAGCATTGGAGGGTACATCGGTGTAAGAGAGTTCATGACTCTGTGCAGTTTGTTTCCCCAGAGAGTACCACTGTCTATCCCAGAAGAATACTTCATACACATCTCCCGGTACGATGGTGTTGAAATCGGATCGGGCCATAAAGCGTATTTTGCTAATCGTTTCAGGTTGCTGAAATTCTAATCCTACCCAGCAAGAATCTTCTCGGGGAGACATATAAAAAGTAAGCACATCCCCGTCAAATGCTTTTTCCTTCGTTCTTTCTGGAAATTCCTCATGATCGCCTTCCGTTCCAATCACTTTTCCGGTGAGTTGATTTCCTTGGCGGTCATAGATTTCAAACTCTGCAATATTCGCAAATGACCCATCTGGTCCAAAATACCCGATGTATTTGTAGGCTTTTTTCTGCTTTATGGTGATCTCGTTAAAGTATTCTCCAGGGCTACTTTCCACTTTAAATAGCAACTCCGCATCGCTAAAATCAGGCTGATTAGCACCTTTAAACTCGCCACCGATCATGCGGTTGATGTAACCCTGAATCCTGGGAAAGAGCGGGTATTTTCTTAGGATTTTTAGTGTTGTGAGGTTTTCGTAATCAGGATTCAAAATTTTTGGTTGATGCTCATCATCAAAAATGATTGGCTGACCAAAAGGGATCCCATCACCACTCACTGGCAGATATGCTGCCTTGTAACCCACTTTTGTGAAGCTGACTGATGCATTTCCCACTTTGCCCCAAGCCAATGGAACCCAGTTTACATTATTGAAGACAAATAGATAGGCCAAATCCTTAACGTTTGCATCCGGATATTGTATCGACAATTCAATATCTACGGTTGGTACATATTGATCAGTAACGTCGATGAGATATGGATTTGTTAAGAAATCAGCCATTCTCTGTTGGCTTTTATTTAATGCCGCATGGAATGCTGCATGGCTCTGGGGTTGATAACTATAGGTTTTCCTATATACTTTGGACAGCTGATAATGTGAAGATTTGAAGTATCCTAAAGTATCTTTTACGGGAATGATGAATGGGATAGAAGAGTCTTTACCAGTGACAATAGCGTTCCAGTTGTGTCCGGAATTAATATTTGAATAATTTGGTGTAAAGTCATTTGCTACAGGGATACCATATCCTCTCAGTGCGTATGTAGTATAATCCGTTAATTCTTTGCAGCTACCAACACTTAGCAGTTCTAAGTTAGAAAAAGGTAAGTCAGGAAGATTAGGATTACTTTCCCCGAATCGGATGATAAACTTCTTCTTGCGTTTTGATAATTCATCGATGATATATTCGCTTGCGGATTTCACATCTTCTTTGAGCCAGATAGAATCCAGATTCATATTTAGGGCACTGTCTATCCAATATTCTGCTGGTTCCCTACCCAACCTATGTGGCAACACGTATTCCAAAAAAACATCCTCACTAATCTGTTTGCCCCATTGGGATTTGTCCCTCGTATTGATAACCGCTGCAATGTGTTCCTCAAAATAGTCTGGCCAGATGGTTTGAAACTCTGGTTTGTACTGAGCCTGATATTTACCTTTTAGCTCGTTTAGTTTTTCTTCCAGTACTTTGGCGTCTTTGTGCCATTTTTTGATCGTATCGGTATATGCCTGGATCATCTGGCCTTCACTTACAGAGTTTTGAGGGAGATTTTGCATTAAAAATTCTGCAGATTTCTGGTGAAGGTCACTCGCATCATTGTCCTCTATTACCTCGGAGCGGAACTGATGAATGGAGAGTGGTTTTCTTTCTTCCTTGCAAGAGCCCAGTATCAGCGCCAGAGATGCGACGATAAGTGCAAACAATGTTTTATTATGAAAAAGGCGCATGTATTTGCAACGTTTAGTGAGGTGGTGATTCATTTGAAACTCTCGTGTATCAGGTTCAAACTAAGCGCCCCCCACTGACAATTTTTGTCAGTGAATGGTTTTATTGCTGATTTTTTGAAAATAATAACCCCAGTGACAGTTTTTGTCAGTCAGCGGAAATTGTTTTGCGTCAAGTAAAAACAATGAAAATTTTTTGAATATGAAGACATTAAAAATTATCACTTTATTATTGATAGTACTTGCTTTATCGCAGACTGCCAATGCACAGATAGAAATGAATAGTTCTGGAAAGGTGGGAGTTGCTGGGGCAGTACCCAATTCTTATTATGGTTTGAGAGTAAATGGGAGGCTATATCTGGAAGGCTCTTCTCGGTACATATATGCAGGGAATGTATATGCCTCCGGTATAGGTACATCTGGATCAACTCTATCAGGTAGTAGCCTCAAACTATATGGTAATAGTGGGGAAACTACTTTTAATACCGCCCTTACAAGCCCACAACAGGGGGTGCTTGCAGTAAATGGTGTTGTCGTACAATTATCAGACGAAAAGATAAAGAAGGATAAATCAAAAATTGAAAAAGCTAGTGATCTGATCAAAAGTCTTTCAGCCTACTCTTACTACTATAAGTCGAGTGAGGAATTACAGCAGATAGATTTCGGAGGGAAATACAAGTATAAATACGACACCATGCTTGTGGATGGAGAAGAAATAGTCATAGATGAATCTAAAAATAAATTCAGGTTGCCGAAGGGACAGCAATTCGGGTTTATGGCACAGGATGTGTCCAAGACCATTCCTCAACTGGTATCTTATGATTCGGCTAATGGCGTATATGGTGTCAATTATATCGGTATTATTCCGATACTAGTAGAATCCAATAAAGAACTGATCGCAAATCAAGAGCAACTAGAAGCCCGGATAAGTGAGTTAGAAAAAGAAGTGGAGAAGCTTGTCAAAAAGGAAAAAGACAATAGCAGCTCTGCAAGGATGGTAGAATCAGATGATGCATCAGGGGCTACATTGGTGTCCGAGCTATTTCAAAATGCCCCAAATCCTTTCAACGAGTCAACCGAAATCAGATTTAAGTTGTCTAATGATATAGCAGATGCCAGATTGATTGTGTATAACATGCAGGGCAGACAGGTCAAGAGTTATACTCTGTCCGAAAGGGGTGAGACATCATTGATAGTTCGGTCAGGAGAATTTCCTGCCGGTATGTATATGTACACACTTATAGCAGATGGTGCTGAGATAGGTACTAAGAAGATGATCTTGACGGATTAATGTGGAAATAGAATGGCTATTTTTTCTTTGGCAACCTTCGGTTTATTTTTCTTACATGAATCATATTATCAGTTTTAAAAGGATTGGCTTAGAGTGTTTTAAATATATATTGTTTTGACCCGGTTCGAATGCAATTTTTTTATTAATTGATACAAATCATGAAAAGCACAAGTGTGATACTACTTAGGACTATAATGCTGTTTGGAGTATTTGGAGGTTTAATGCATTTAATAACTTGCTCGGAAGAACCGGTTTATAGGCAGTTATCTGGTGAACAACTTGAATACTTATATGCTGTTGATACTAATTATATGTTTTCCGGTGAGACTGAAGAATTTTATGACACAATATATTTTTTGAAAAACTATAAAGATACGCTGGAAGTTCCTGTTCGAACTCGTATGAGTAGGCAGTTGGAAGTGTTTAATACAGGTTTTTATGATATTAATGGAGTATCTGACCTTGATTTTAAAACCGAAACATTCAAGATCGGTACAGTTTCATTAGTTGGAGGTACGGGTCATGTCTCAATTTCACTTGGTATTTTACAAACTAATTTTAATTCTTTAATACCAACTCCACCCAAGAACATTTCGATGAATGAAACTATGCCTACAGATACAGCTATAGTAAATGGCATAGTATATCAAGAAGTCCATAAATATTCAGCCATTAACCAAATGGACTTTCTATTCATATTGACAGGTTTTAACCGAGTTTACTTTGACAAGAGATTCGGTTTTGTTTTAATCGAAACCAATAATGGAACGATATTAGAATTACTTAAAAAATAAGCTATGATAAAGCATTTCATTTTCTCATTGACTATTTTGTCAACTTTTATGACATTTTCGCAAAGTTTCCCTGTTTCTGGACCATTTCCTATTCGATCATTAATTTCATATGATGATGGGGAGGGAAATCTGGCAAGCAATGGAGATATTTATGCTGATGGTGAATATCATATCATCTATGGATTAAATAATGGTAGTAATATAAAAAAACCCTTTTTTATAGTTGAAGGCTGGGATCCATTTAATAATATTGGCTTGTCTCAGTATACCAGCCTCTACAATGACCTAATTGTTGATCTTAGAAATAACGACTATGATGTTGTTTTTCTAAATTTTGAATTCTCTGGAGATTATATCCAAAAAAATGCTCACTTGTTGGTCAAACTGATCCAGCAAATCAATAACCAAAAAACCACTAATGAAAAAAATATATTGATGGGTTTCAGTATGGGGGGATTGGTTGCGAGGTATGCTTTGGCATATATGGAGTCAAATAATATGGATCATGAGACGGACAAATATGTTTCTCATGATTCTCCTCAAATGGGAGCAAATGTTCCCTTGGGATTACAGTTCTTTGCAAATGACCTGGCTAATGCCCCATTAGTTTGGCTGGTGGCTTCTCCAACATTGCACAAATTTTTAGAAGAGAACCCATCAGCAAAACAAATGCTTAATTATTACTTTTCGGATTCTGAAAATAATGTTCCTAATCCGAACAGTTTACATACCGATTTTTTTAGTGAGCTTCATGCTTTATCTCCGTCTAATCTGGGATTTCCTATAAAAACAAAAAATATTGGACTTAGTAATGGAAGTAAGAATTTGACTCATCAGTCTAATAATGATGCCAATGGACAACTTGACCCAGGCGATGAGTTGGTATACTTCAGAAGGGTTGATCAATATGGCGAAATTCCTGTTTGTAACGATCGAGTTTTTTTCAATTTAATATGCACGAGTTGGGAAATGGAACCTGTGTTTGGCGTGGTAGAAGCTAGAGTATTGTCTGGTTTTACAAATGATATAGAAGTTGATTTCGATATAGCTGGTAGTGATCCAAACAAAGAACACAATTTTAGCAGTGGATTTCGTAGTTATGATCATATTTCAGGTTCATTTGGCGGATGGTTAGATGATATTAGGGAGGCCCTAGATGGTAATGTAGATGAATTGAACATTGCCAATCAATTTGCATTTATTCCAACTTTGAGTGCTTTACACATCGGATTTGAAGATACATGGGCTTTCGTTGGGCAAAATATTATGTCTAATTCATGTCATTCACCTTTTGATGTGGTATTTGCTGAAACAGATAACAATCATCATGTGTTTTTCTCAGCGGATGCTAAAAACTTCATATTATCAGAAATTGTAACACTCAAGAAATACGTGGAAACTAATCAAATTAACATAGGAAATTCTACAATTGTGAGCAATAAGGATTATGAAGCAGTGTCAATTCAATTTAATCCAAATGTCACAATAAATTCCGGGGTTTTGGTAGAAACGAACTCTGGAAATTTTGAAATAAATGGTCCTTTCAATGCGAAATTGGGATCAATATTAAAATTAAACGGAGGTGGTGGTATGGATTGGGATACGCACAATATGTCATGTTACATTCCACCTTCAAATTGATCCAGTGTTATGAATTGTGTGAAACAAATATTTACAATATCAGTGATCCTGATTGTTTGTTACCCATTAGCTGCACAAGAAACACCATCGATCTCTGCCTATATAGAACTTCTGGGAAATGGAGGATGGTATTCTGTCAATTTTGAGAAGGAGGTTCAGATAAAAGGTAATCCAATTAATCTCAGGATTGGGTTTGGAGACTATCCATTGAAGGTAAGTGAAGACATTGTTCATGGAATAGGAATTCCAATTGGACTGAACCAGCAATATCGATTGTCCAAATCCTTTATTTTACACGTTGGCTTGGGAGTGTCTTATATAAGAGGGTTGGATGTTGGAGGATTTAGTAATGTGAAATATGATATACAGGAGCCTTCTCAGGGTATTTACCTCATTCCATCACTTGGGTTTTCAATGGGTGAGAAAAAGTATTTTGCAAGAATCAAATATGATCCATTATTTGCAATTATTGATTTAACAAATAGGAAAGAATTTGATAAAATATCAGATCCTGTTATTAAGCTTTATTCTGATTCCTATCTTCCAATTTTTGAAAATTATCCTTATCAAATTGGGTTGGTGTTTGGAATCAGGCTGTAGTGCCGAATAATGACTGTTTAATATAGGATTTTCAGGTAGGGGTTATGTTGTAAATTGAACAATAATAAAATGAAGCGGAATATTATAATTATTAGTTTGCTCTTGTTGCTAACTGAAACTATCACAGGACAAAATGGTTTGATTGATCATGAGTTGAGATTTGATTGTGAAAGCCATGATATTGCAAAGTGCAATCCATTTGCCATTTCCAATCCAGTCTGTATTGATTACAACATTTATAAAAACAATTGGCGCACTTCACATGGCTCACCACAACTAAGAACCTTTACTAGCAATAATCCTGAACATGTAGCTGTGTTAAAAGCAAAAAATACTACTGGTATCGAACCTAAAGGAGAAGGGATGTTTATAGACTATGAGTTCAAGGGTAATCATATGTACTCTATTGAAATGGCGGTGAGAGTGGAGGTTCTTGATTACATTCAGGAGATCAAGATTACAGCTAAAGCTGCAAATGGTCTTGTAGCAAAAACCAATTCTAATGACTGTGAATTGGGGACAATTCCAACAATTAGTACTTCCAATTATCAAACAATATTTGATAAAAAGGATATAGAATTTGGGACAGGTTCTCAACTATACCATATATCCATTTCAGATTTTACACCTACTAAAAACTATTCATTTCTGTGGGTTTACTCAGAATCCTCCGGATTAGGAAATGAAGCAGAGATGATTATAAATTATTTGACTGTTACGGATGTAACGGAACCAACAACTAGTATTTTGAATAATAATATATGTTGTGATCAGGGGACAGGTGGATCTTATATCGATCCTAACAATATAGTAGGGAGTACTCCTTTAGGAGGAACCGGTGCTTTTTCTTATCAATGGAAGAAAAAGACAAGTGGAAGCTGGGTGAATATCAGTGGTGCTACTGGAAAAGATTATAATCCACCGGGGATTAGTACTACAACAAACTATATGCGTGTGGTGACTTCAGGTACTGAAAGTGATAATAGCAATGAGATTAAGATAGCTATCGGTGATCCGGATTCATGGAAAAAAATATGTTGTGATCAGGATTATGAGTTTCCTTCCACTCCTAATGAACTAACTTCCTTGGGTGATGATAATCCTACTTCGGGATATTTGGTAAACGGTTATCAATGGGCTAGTCCATATTGGGTTTGGGAAGATGTCAATGCAGTGAATCCAGACTGGGAATTTATTATTGATATATTTAATCCTAATTGGGATACCACCGCGTATTATTTAGACCCAGCTAATTATCAGCCTCCTAAGCTTAATGTAACTACAACCTATCAGAGAGCAGTTTTTACTAGAAAATTGGGTACTGATGGGTGGTCACTCTATTATGACCTTAGTAACATCATAACTATTACGATTCATAAGTTTTTGTTGGAAAGTGAAACTTTTGCAGAGGATACTTTCATTTGTGATCCACGTGAAATTGTAATTGATGGTGATATAGAAGTACAAAATTCTAACTTGGAAATAATTTCTGGTACTTCAATTCTAATTAAACCCGGATCATCAATAATGTCCAATTCTCATGTTTATCTCAATATTGATCAACAATGTACAGATTGAAATCAATAATGAAGCAGATAATAACGTTAATTTTACTTTTAATGCTATTAAATGGCTGCAACAAAGATTCTGAATTTGAGCTAATCCAATACAATTTTGATCGTTTTGAGTTTGTGGATAGTATTCGAGCCATGAACTACTTAGGAGAAATTATTGAATATAACCGTACACTTGATCCGTATGACTTTTTATTCACAAAAAACTTAGGATTTGAACCGGCTGATGAGATCCGGTTATTATCTGATTCAACAGCCAGGTTTGTTTATACCAGTGAGCGGTTCGGATTTTTGGAACTATTGGCTAATTATAGAAAATCAAAGGATGAAATTTTCTTTGATCTTGAGCCAATTAATGAAACCAGTGATTCACTTCACTTAACTTTTCGTGTAGTAAATCAAGGATTAGTAGTATCAGCATATGGGATACAAAAATATCAGCACCGTGAAGAAGGGTTGTTGATTGGAAAATTAGCATCCTATGACCTGTTTCTTTCCTTCTGGCTCGGTAATATGATCTCTACTGATACTTTGTATCTACAAGAATTTGAGTGTATTTATGAGCAATGATATATTTTATGCTAAATTATTTCAATATAACTATCACTAAAGTGTTTCCTGTGAGGTTTAAAACTTGTTAATTGTCATTTTTATGGTGAAATATTGGTTTGGGAAATATTATAGAAGGGTCAGAGTTCTTTTATGAAATCACGTTATTTTTTAGTTTTTTTAGGATTACTTTTTTTAGTCCCCTTTTTCACCTCTCAGAGCTTTACAGACCCTTTTCTGGTTCCCAGGATGCTTTATTTTCAGGGGATGGCGGCTATCTTATTAGTAGTTGGGTTGTTTGTTTTCCGTAGCAAGCAAGGAAAACTATCTTTTACTTTTCCAGACTTACTTTTGCTGGCCTTTGTCTTATATATTTCACTGAGCACTATACTGATTGATGGTTCTACCTCCCATAACCTCTTTTTTATCAGTTGGGTATTGTTGGTCGGGGTATATTTTCTGGTGAAAGAGGTGCTGAAACATGGGGGTGGTAATGGTTTGATCCTGATCGGTGTACTCTTGATATGCGGGATGGTAGAAGCTGGGTTCGGTGTTTTACAGCATTTTAACCTGATCGATAATGGGTATTCCAATTTTGGAGCAACAGGTACCTGGCTAAACCCAGGGCCATATGCTATTTATCTTTCATCAACCCTTCCGTTTGTACTTGCTCTATTCCTTTTCAGAAAGAAGACATGGATTAAAAAACTGTCTGGGATAATACTGTTGATTATACTGATTGCCTTGCCACTTACCGAATCAAGAACAGGCTGGATAGCTGCTTTCCTGGGTTGTGGAGTGGTAATATTATCGAAATACTATGATGTGGTAGCCACTTTTTTCAAACATCGACCGAGAGCACTTACTTTAATCATTTTGGGTTGCGTTATACTTGGTTTCGCTGGATATGAGTTGTACCAATACAAAATAGATTCCGTTCATGGCAGGCTCAATATTTATCAGACTGCCTGGAATATTTTCATGGATCATCCTCTATTAGGTGTAGGTTTTGATAATTACGCACCGGTACATAGTGAGTATCAGTCAGCTTATTTTCATGCTAACCCGGAGATCAACGAAGTAGCTTACTCAGCTGATAATGTGGAGTATGTGTTCAATGAATACCTACAGATGTTGGCAGAATTGGGAATTATTGGGTTATTGGTGTTTCTTGTTTTGATTTTTTTCCTTGGCAAACTTTCTCTGGGAGCGATTCGCAATAGCAACCGAGATCCGATATTGATGGGAGCCATTGGTAGTTTGATAGGGATAATGACCAGTGCTTTGTTTTCATACCCTTTTCATGAGGTATCCATTCTGGTCATTTTGATCTTGGATATAGCTATTATTTCTTCTGTAGATTCTTCTTCGATTTTTCAGTTATCCTTGTCACGTTCTGTAGATCAAGCTGTAAAGTTTGGAATATCGTTGATGTGCGTTTGGTTTCTATGGAGCAGGTTTGAGCGTGCCAATGCTGAAATGCAATGGAAAAGGGCTTACGCAATGCTGCAAAGGGGAAATGTAGGCCGGGCAATGGAGGAGTATGAAGCCATCTATCCGGTGATGAAGCAAAATGAACTATTCCTCTTCAACTACGGTGCGGAACTCTCCTACCAAGGGCAGTACCAAAAAAGTATAACAATCCTCACTGAAACCCTACCGCGACTTAATGATCAGGATGTACAGCTCTTTTTGGCAATGAGCTATTGGGGAAATGGAGACAAGGATTTGGCAGAACAACATTTCATCAAGGCTATCCACATAATTCCTTACAAATACCTGCCTAGGTATAGGCTGATGCTATTTTACTTGAATAATGGAGAGCAAGCCAAAGCCCAAAAACAGGCAAAGCTGATTGCAGACCTGCAGCCTAAAGTTCCATCTGAGACCGTTGATCAAATTAAGAAAGAAGCAAATAATGTACTCGAAAAGTAGTTGAGATTTAGAAATTCTCATTTCCTGGGTTGTTTAATAAAAGTTTTGAAATCGTTCACAATAAATATTTGTTGATTTATTGTTTTTTTTTTGCAACGGTGGCTATATTTGATCTGGCTATGAAATCGATTACACAAATCACTTTTTTATGAAGGCAATAGAGAAATACCACTTGATCAATGACTATCTATTAGAGTTGATTAAGAAAGGAAATACTGGAACTCCAGAGGAATTATGTCAAAGGATCAATGTAACGGAAAGGACTCTATTCAGGTATATAGAAGAATTGAAATTGCAAGGTGAACAAATTACCTATTGTAGAAGAACCCAATCTTATGTATTGGATAATTTGAATTGATGGTTTTGTATTTTGATAAATTAACTGCGGCACGCTATAATCTGTGAATCAATAGTGTCTGCGCACTGAACCTATAATTTTTGAACTTTACAGGTTCTAATTCTTGATATTTCCTTTTAAAAAATCTTCCTTGAGTGGATCACTGCTTCCCCGATCCTGTTTTTTACCTCATCAATACTTATTAGATTTCTTAGCTTCGGTGGATCTATCTGTGGATCGATATCTCCAAAGTAGCTGATAGCTCTCAATCCAATCATTGGGTTGTAGTTGGGGTACTTCTGTGCATAAAAACCAATGATTTCGTAAATGGAAAAGTGCTCCAGTAAGTAATAGATATCAATGAAGTCTTTTAGCCGTTTTCCTGAATTGGTGATAGCATGAACCTTCATGGCTGCAATGTCTTCAAGGGAAAACATGGAGATACCTTCTTCCTTGATCAAAGTATTAATCATTGGGAAATTGTGTCTTATGAAATCAACTTTAATGTCTTCAATGACAGTTAAAAGCGTGTTTTTCTCTCGTTGAAAAGTTGGTGTAACTCCAAAGAATTCTCTAAGATTTTCAACCAATTCGGAAACGATAAACTCAGATTGCGTGAATAAATCAATGTCTATGGAATTTCTATGACCAATCTGAAGTGCCAATGCAGTTCCTCCCACCAAGTGGAAACCTTTCATGAAGTCCATTTCTTGAAGATCAATAATAAGCTGAAAAGTGTCTTCAGCAATTAGAAATGGATCTTTATGCAACATCCAACATGTCTGATTTGAGGAAAAAACGAGTAAACTCTTTTTCCCTTTCGCCGAGCTGAGTACTCCATTCATTAGTTTCCAATATTTTGGATTCACCATAATATCGTTTGATTTCTTTCCAATCCTGAATATTTCCCCGTTCCAAAACACGCTCAATGACGATTTTGTATGAATTGTCATAGTTGAATGTTTCAAGGTCATATTCCCAAAGTAGATGGTTCGGTATGTTGGGTCTATCTGCCATTAATGGATTTTCTTATAAAGTTAATTAACTACTTCAAACCGACGAAGCAATTTCTCCTTTCCAAAGCTCTGGTTTGAGCAAGAATTCTGTGTCCGGGTTTCTAAGCGCATTGAGAATGCTGGATTTTATTTGTGGATTGTTTTGCTGAAGATCCGTAACTAGACTTTTGATGTATTGGCGTTTCATACCGTCTTGAGATCCACACAGGTTACAGGGCACTATTGGCCAATTATTGGCTTCTGCAAATTCTGCTAGATATTTTTCTTCTATGGCATATAGGGGCCGTATGATGTTTATTCCTTCTTTGTCAGTTTTGTAATGAGGTGCCATACTCGCCAGCTGTCCAGAGTAGAATGCATTCATCAGGAAAGTTTCTATCAAATCATCCAGGTGATGGCCCAAGGCGACTTTATTACAATTCATCTTGGCTGCCAGATCATAAAGCACGCCTCTTCTCAGTCTGCTACAAAGAGAACAATAGGTATTGGCTCCTTTGATTTTATCAATGACAATAGAGTAAGTATCACGCTTTTCGATATGATGAGGGACATTCCAATCCTTGAAAAGTGCAGGTAAAATATGATCTGGAAACCCAGGCTGACCCTGATCCAGATTGACGGCTAAAATTTCAAAGTGAATCGGGGCTTTTTGCTGAAACAGCTGCAGAAAATGTAGTAGGTTGAGGCTGTCTTTGCCACCACTTACGGCGATCATGACTTTGTCACCTTTTTCTATCATATTGAAATCAGCGATGGCTTTGCCAATTTCCTTATTGATTTTGTTGAATGTCTTTGTGATCGTTTCTGTCATTTCTGGCTCCATTTCTGACCGCAAATATGGGAAGAACATGGCCTATGGCAATCTTGGCGATAAAAAAATCCGCACCGGCAAGAAGCCAGATGCGGACTTAACAGATTACAGTAGAAAAGTTATTTAAATCTTACCTCGTATTGTAAAACCACTAATCCTTCGTGATGATCAGATTCTATCTGGTCTCCATTCTTGATGAATATTGGTCTGTTTTGATAGCCGAGGGTGATTTTCGATTGATGACTATTAAGTAGGTAATTGACTCCAAATTCATTCCAAATCATTGGGTCATCCAATGCTTCAAACAATCCAAGTTCGTAAATAAAGTATGGCTGCAAACCTACTTTTTCTCCTTTGTCATTTTCAAAAGGAATCAAAAGACCTGCATGCCCGAGTAGGATTTCGCCTGTGCCCACAGTAGGGAAGGAGTTACCTTTTCCATTGAATGAAGCTGAAGCATTACTTCCATTGGCGGCATTATTGGCACCAATATTTCGGATGAAATTTGGCCCAAGATCGTGATGGATATAAGCAGCGGAAAACGTCCAGGTCTTTCCAGAGGAATGAGTTCGTTCGTAAAACAAATCCAATGCAAAAGAAATCGCATCGTGTGTCAGTGTATCACCTGCATTATCTACAGTTCCGGTTGACTTGGTTTGATACCAAAAACCGGTTCCAATATTGAAAAGCTGCTTTTTGCCATGATATGTCCATGGAGCAAAGGCAGATCCTTGGCTTTCCATGTCCAAAAACTGATATTTCACATAAGCAGAAGTGTGTATGGCATTGGCGTCATTGATAAACGAAGCATTTTCGCCCAATTTGATTTTCGAAGGATCTACGCTGAAGGGTTTCGCAACGAGTACTCTATAGTCCACTTTGTTGATCTGACCTTTCAGGGCAACTCCCATTCTCCTGAAAAAGTCATCTTGTTGATTCAGAAATGGGGTTCCGGCGTAGTTGGTGTCAGTGCCAATTCCGCTAAATGTAGAGGGGGAAGCCCATCTTGTAAGTCCCACAAAAGCATGTTTTCCTGCTACCAGTGTTAGGTACTTATTCACATCATATTCGATGTAGGCATCCAATAGTTTTGGTGGAATATCCTTTTTACTGATATCATTCGGGTTTAGGTTGTTATTTCCCAGCTGTATATGATATCTCAGATGCTCCGTTGCGGATCCTTTTACGCCAAGCCTGTAACGCCTGATCGAAAAATCCCACGCGTAGTTTTCCGCTTCACCGTTGATCGTAGAGCCAGGGTTGAGTGAAGTATATCTAGACCACATCTCCAGATTGCCATAAAAGCTAAATGGCTTATTCTGGGCATGGACCCTAATGCTTAATAAGGTGACAATAAAAATTGTCAGTAATTGTTTTGAGTAGTTCATAATCCAACTAATTGATAAAGTGTATTGGGGTGTTGGTTATGTTGTTTTTCTGAGATTGGTCAATAGGGTGTTTTGGTCAATTACATCCGTCAGTTTCTGATAGTCCAGACCTTTTGCAAGTAAGAACTTTGTAATCAGCACCTTAATGGTTTCATGCAGTGCTTCTTTCTTCCACGGTTTTTCAATGTAATTGTCCAGGTGAGCTGTATTGATCGCCTCGATGGTGTCTTTGTGTGTAGCCTGCCCGGTCAATAATACCGTCCTGGTCTGATCAAATCGTCCATCTTCTCTAAGTTTTTTCAATAGATCAACACCAGAGTTTTTTGGCATTACCTGATCTGTCACCAATACAGCAACATGATCGCCTTCACTATCCACTGATTCGATCACGTCCCATGCTTCATCTGCTGATTCGCATTCTTCTATGTGGAGGTGAGATTCAAACAATTCGAGATCTTCGGTGAGAGCATTGAGCACCTCACGCTGATCATCTACGCAAATGATATATAGTTTGTCCATGATTATGCGATTAAGGGTATTTTGACAATAAATTCTGTTTTTCCGGGTTCACTATTGACTGATATGGCACCATCATGCTCAGTAACAATCCGCTGAACAATGGAGAGTCCCAGGCCTAACCCAAAATTGAGACCTCCCACTTTCGTGGTAAAGCTGGGTTCGAATATTTGCTGAATGATGTTCTGGGGAATGCCAGGTCCATTATCAGTAATTTTAATTACAATATTTTCATTTTGTTGTTCTGATTCTATCCTAATGATTGGGTCAGGAGTTTTGGCAGTCAGCATGGCTTCTATGCCATTTTTGACGATATTGATCCACACCTGCACCAATTGCCCAAAACAAGCTTCTGTAGCTGGTAAATTTTCATCCAGAGAAATCTCTGTCTGAACTCTTTTAGTCAGGTTTCTCAAGATTACAAGAGCTTCATCAATGGTATTGTTAATACTCACATCTTTTGCCCATTCGTGTTCTGAAACACCTAGTTGTTTCACTGATCGCACTACATGTGTGGAATGTTTGGCAGCAATCTGAATATCGTGAATGGTACATCCCATTTCCCAATACTGATAGATTTTCTCAGCAAGAGAAGGTTCTTTTTTGAGTAGTTTTTTTACTTCTTCAGGATTGATTCCCGTTTTGGAAAGCTTTCTGATCTGAGCACTACTCAGTCCTTTGATAGACTCGAAATGCTTTCTGTTTTTTCGGGCATCCTCACTGCTCACTTCCTGTCCCTGTTTCAGACCAAATTCATAATACTGATTCAGCTGCTCCTGCTGGTGGTCGTATACACATCCGGTGATGAATCCGCTCAATCTCTCCAGACCTCCATCTATCACACCTATGGAGTTATTCAACTCATGTGCCAGTCCAGCTGCCATTTGTCCGAGAGTAGCCATTTTTTCAGCTTTAAGGAGTCGCTGTGTGT
Source organism: Bacteroidia bacterium (assembly GCA_030425425.1). GTDB lineage: Bacteria > Bacteroidota > Bacteroidia > Cytophagales > Cyclobacteriaceae > Marinoscillum. The sequence goes on from JAUIAO010000020.1 coordinate 46,304, forward strand.
CGTTGTGCTTTTCCTGTGCCATCTGCTTGGCAAAATTCTGTCGGGTAGACAATTCATTGACCAATAGTGAGGTGAAAAAAGGAGCCAGTTGGTTCATTTCTTCATCCGTGTGGCTTTGGAATTCTTTATCGTAATAAAAAACTTCAGAGTCTTCCGTGGCGACAACTTTTGAATAGCTGTGATGACCAGCTGAAAAATAGCTGTATACTCCCAGAAATTTATTTTCTGTCGCCTCGAAAATCGGGTAGTTCTCCATGGTTTTGTCTTTCAAATACCCCTGAAGACTTCCCTTGGTGACCAGAAACAATCTGGTGTTTACCTGATTTTGATTGATCAGAATTTCTCCTTTTTTGAGGTTAATTTTCTTTTCCTCATCAGAGAAGTATTCCTTCTTTACAAACGCAAAGCTTATTCGTTCATTCATAGCTGTGGATTAAAAGAATCCAATGATGTTCAGCACATACATGGTCAGGTAATTGAGCAAAAGCCCTATTATGGTTACAATAATTCCAGACTTGGCCATGTGCTTGGTTTCTACCCCTCCTGTGGCAAAAGCCAGGGCATTTGGTGGTGTACTGATTGGCAATGCCATACTGATAGAACAAGAGACTGTCACTACAAGAATGATCATTTTGTTGCCTCCAAATGCCTCCAGACTAGAGAGTGATGTGCCCAATGCAGCGACCAAAGGCAATAATAAGTTGGCAGTAGCCGTATGAGACATGAAATTGGCCATCATCATAGCCACTACTGTAACCAGTAAAATGATTACCATAGGAGAATAGGTGTCAAACGGTATCACAGAGATCAAACGCTCAGCAAGGCCTGATCCTTCTAAGCCTAATCCAAGAGCTATACCACCGGAAACTAACCATAACACGTCCCAGCTGATATTTTTGAGATCATTTTTATTGATAATGTCCAATGCTGAGAAAACTGCCACAGGAAGCATGGCCACTATGTAAGAGTTCATGCCGTGAAGGAAATCTGTTAACCAGAGAATGATGGTAAGTGCGAAAGTGGCGTACACGATATAGGCTTTTCTGTTTTTGAGCCATGATCCTTTGATGTTGAGTTTGATTTTATCTGTCTTGATCGGGAAAAAGACTAATAAAACTCCCCAAGCCACAAACAATAAGATCACCACATAAGGCACTGCAAAACTCATCCACTGTCCAAATGAAATATAGCTATCACCAACCAGGTATTTCAATGCAACAGCATTCGGAGGAGTACCGATCGGAGTGCCGATTCCACCTACATTGGCCGCAAAAGGAATAGCTAATGTGAACGCAATTCTTCCTTTGTCTCCGGGTAAGAATACAGCCAATACAGGTGCCAGTATCGAAAGCATCATAGCCGTAGTAGCCGTATTACTCATAAACATGGAGAATATGGCAGTAATGATCATGATGCCAAGCATCACCATTTTAGGATTTTCGCCGAAAGGTTTTAGAAAAACTCTGGCCAGGTTTTGATCCAGTCTGTACTTTGTTGCTGCCATAGCAAGAAAAAAGCCACCGAGGAATAGCAAAATGATCGGAGATGCAAAAGTGTGCATGATCACTTTATAGTCTACCAGATTTCCGAAAGTCTCAGGATCATTGGATGTGAGTATTGGTTTGAATCCTTTTGTGGAGATCATGAAGAGCTCCAAAAAGATGATCACTAATGAAGTAGCATAGATCGGAATAGGTTCAAGAATCCAGAATAGTGCGGCAAAGAAGAATATGGCAATGACTCTCTGCTCCACTATGGTTAATCCGTCGATTCCGAAAGATGATACTGGTAATAAAAGAATGATAACCGGAATACCGATTGAAATAATGAGTTTGATAAGTTTAGCTGACATGTTTTATGAGTGATTTGCTGATGCAAAGGTATGATTACTGTCACTAAACAAAGGCTGTTATATGAGCCTTGTTTCGATGATGTTTATCACCGACCTAGGTGGGTTTTGTCATTTCAAATTTTGATATGAAATTTTCAATAAATCTAGCAATTCACTAATGGAATTGCAAACGTTTTCACCTGATTTTTGTAAAATATACCACTTTTCATTCCTTATGTCAATCTGAACGTCCGCTTTATTTTTTACCAAAAATCCATTTCTTTTCAATGCCTGAATCGTCCAGAATTTTTCTTTATCAGGGCCTGCAACACTGATGTTCCCTTTGGGCTTTCTGCTGTTTTCCACCGTTCCGTACATCATATCATATCCATAGCCTTCCAGATACAAAGTTTTTTCCAGAGATCCATCCAGAATGAGGTCTTCAGGTGTTCCAATTTTCACTTCCTCATTGAAGTTGAATAACCAGAGTTTATCTGAGAGCTGTGTGCTCACTTGCAGGTCATGTGTAGAGATCAAAACACCTTTTCCCTGATCAGCAATTTTTCTCAGCAGCATCATCACTTCTATTTTGTTATAGAGGTCGAGGTGAGCTGCAGGTTCATCCAAAATGATGAGGTCTGTTTCCTGTGCAAGAGCACGGGCGATCATCACTTTTTGTAGCTGTCCATCACTTAGCTCAAATATTTTGTGATTGGCCAGGTAGTTGATATGAGTTTCGTTGATGGCCCATTCGATCACTTCCAGGTCTTTTTGATTCAATGTGCCCATCCAGCCGGAGTAAGGATGGCGGCCTATGGCTATCAATTCTAATACGGTAAGATTCTGAGCATAGGGTTTTTCTGTGAGTACCACACTCATGGAGCGGGCCATTTCATTTTTACTCAGTGCTGATATTTTTTGATTTTGGATGAACACTTCTCCGCCGAGAGCAGGTATCAATCCAGAAATAGTTTTGATGAATGTCGATTTTCCTACGCCATTTTGCCCCATCAGGGAAATAGTCTCACCTTTAGCAATGCTCAGTGACAAATCTTGCTGCAAGATTTTGGTGCCAGCACTTTGCGAGTAGCCTATTGTGAGTGATTTGGTTTCGAGTAGCCCAGACATCAATAGGTGTAGTTAAGATTTCGTTTTCTAATGAGGAGGTAGATCACAAAAGGAGCTCCGAAAAGTGCCGTGACCGAGTTGATTGGTAAAGTAGCTTCCATCCCCGGTAACTGGGCGATTGTGTCAAAAATCAACATCAAAGTGGCACCGAAGATCATTACCAAAGGTGTAAGTAATAAATGATTGGTAGTGTTAAAGAGCATTCGGGTCAGATGGGGAAGTGCGATACCGAAAAAGGCAATCGGCCCACAAAATGCAGTCACCGTTCCAGCTAACACGGCCGTGTTCAAAATGATTAATAGTCTGTTCTTTTTGATATTCACTCCCAGGCTGATGGCATAATTCTCTCCAAGGAGTAGAGCGTTTAGTGGTTTGGACAGTAAGATTGAACTGATTAGTCCTATAAAAATGATCGGAATGAATATAGATAATTCATTCCAGCTTAAGCTCCCCAGGCTGCCAAACGACCAAATCACATAAGCCTGAATGTTTTCTGCCTGACTGAAGAATTGCAGTATGCTGACGAGCGCACCTGAGGCTGCTCCGAACATAAGCCCAATAATCAGTAGTGTGACACTGTCTTTTATTTTGGTAGCGGCAAGAGAGATAATTCCTAAAACCATTCCAGAGCCGATAGCGGCAGCAACTACCAGCAACCAACTTCTCCCGATTCCACTCATGTCTAAAATACCACCGAAATAAAATCCCAAAAAAATGGCAATTGCTACGCCTAGTCCTGCTCCCGAGCTGATGCCAAGTACATATGGCCCAGCCAAAGGGTTCCTGAAAAGCGTTTGCATTTGTAACCCGCTCACGCTTAAAGCAGCACCAACCAATATAGCCGTGATGGCCTTTGGAAAACGAAAATTACTCAGGATCATGTCCCATGAATCAGATCCTGCTGTTCCTGAGATTAGATATTGTGCAAGACCTTCTGGGCTAATACTTACCGAGCCCAGGCTGACACTGATGATCAAAAACAGAAACAACAGCCCTGTTAAGATTAGAAATAGTTTTTTCCATTTGCTTTTCGATTCTTCTAAAAATTGACTGATCATTTTAGCTTTTGGAAATAATAAGTTTCATAATCTGGTAAAAGCTCAGGATGGAGGATTTTGATGAAATCTGCCAAAACAATATCTGGCCTTGCATAACCAGATTCGAAAAAGTCATAGCCGCCAGACGGGCTTATTCTTTTATTATAACTGTAAATTTTTTGGTTTTTGAATGCTGCAAATTCCATGTACCTTTTATCCTGATTGGCTAATTCATTCAACGAATTAAAAGTACTGGTTCCAATCCAATAGTCCGCCGCATGCGCCTTATCAAACACGGATTCAAAACTAATCTCTAACCATCCACCTGTGGAATCTTCTTTCCACAGATAATCTCCACCGGCATCATTGTAGAATTCTGCTGCCCAGTTTTGTCCTCCCGGCAAATACCAAACGTCTCCATACATGACCCCACTAAAAATTGTTGGTTTTTTGTCGGCTTGATTTGCCAGGTGTTTAAGAGAATCATAGCGCAAGTTGATAGCATTGAAAATCGAATCCGCAAGATCTTCTCTGTGAAAAAACGTCCCAAAAAACTTGATCCATTCTGCTCTTCCTAATGCTGAGCTTTCTAAATAGTCTGAATTGTAAATCACAGGGATACCTGCTTCTTGAATCTTGTCTAAAGTTGTAGACTCTTTTCCCATGTCAAAAGCAAATACAAGGTCAGGATCCAGAGCAATCAGTAGTTCAAGATTCATATTCCCGTCAGGCCCCAGATCGTTAACCTTTCCCTGATCAATAAGCTTTCTGATTTTGTGCGAGCTTACATATTGCGTATTTGGGAAGCCGACAAGGGTATTTTCTACACCGAGTAGTTCGAGGTATGGAAGGTGGGTTGTTGACGTCACTATTACACGCTTTGGCGCTTCCGGAATTTTATAATTGATTGGTTTTTTTGCTCCGGGCCATGGCTCAGTAACTCTCACACCATCAGAGGTATATTGGAATTTCCTGGCGAATTCGGTTTTTAAAGTCGGTGCAAAGGAGATTTGTGAGTCTTTTTTCTCTGGCGTAGTACATCCAAAGACTAGATTAATTATTAGAATGAATTGCGTAGTTATTTTTAAGGTGCTCATGAAATCTAAATCAGAATCAAAGTTGAGGAAAATTTGTTAAAGCATTGGTTGTTTGTGCCTATGTCTCAAACATTGTATTTTTGAATAAAGACAATTCCATGGAACTACTCCAACAACTTCTTGCCAGACCGGATGCCAATATGCTTATTGATAGAGCAAATGAAATACTTCAAGCAGAGCATGTAAAAAGAGAGCAGTTCTATAATGACATCACCCCAAACGATAAAGCGGAGTTTATTCAGGGGGAGGTGATTTTTCATTCTCCAGTTAAAAATCGTCATAACAGAGTAACGCTGAGAATTGCAAAAATTCTAGATACTATAGTGGCAGTTAATGATTTGGGTCAGGTGGGGATTGAAAAGCTATTGATTTCACTTACCAGAAATGATTATGAGCCCGATGTGTGCTTTTTTTCGAAAGTAAAAAGTGATGCCTTTACAGATGATCAGATGCAGTTTCCAGCACCAGATTTGGTAGTAGAAGTGCTTTCTGAATCTACGGAAAAAAGAGATCGAGGGGTAAAATTTGATGATTACGCCCTTCATGGGGTTAATGAGTACTGGATTGTTGATCCTGATAATGAAACAGTAGAACAGTATTTATTGGATGGGACGACTTATAAACTCCATATCAAAACACAAGACGGTCATATCACATCACAGGCAATTCCCAATTTGAGAGTATTGGCAACAGCCTTTTTCAACGACTCAGATAATTTGTCAGAAATCAAACGACTACTCTGAAAATCTAAACTACATTTGTTCCGATTTTGGTTGCTGACAGGCAAACGTCTGAAAGCATTGAAAGGGAATCCCGTGAAATACGGGAGCTGTCCCCGCAACTGTGAATCCCATTAGATGATTGGTCTCATCTTGCCACTGCACTGAACCCGTTGACGTGTGGGAAGGCGACCGATCAGGGAAAGCCAGGAGACCTGCCACGATCATTAATATTTACCAAGCTTCGGGATGAAAGCAGTGGGAATTCGAACCATCCGTGGTTTTAATATCCAATACTTTTTACCGATGGCTTTGAATTGAATAAACAGTTCATAGTCATGAGATTCTTTATTACAGGCATACTTTTTATAAGCGCATTTTATTCATTTGCTCAGAGGGACACTGTTCATTTGAAAGAGGTCAATATCTCCGGAGAGCCTTATCAGCGGTTTTCGGCAGGTGGAGACTTTAAACAGATTCAGCTCAGTGATCACGATGTAGAACTAGCCGATGCGTTGGCAGATGAATCTTCCATTTTTTTTAAATCCTATGGGAATCATCAGCTGACCTCCATTTCATTTCGTGGTACCGGAGCACAGCACACCAATGTACTTTGGCATGGTATACAGGCCAATTATCCTACACTTGGTCAGATGGACTTTTCTCAATGGCCAGTTTGGATGATGGAATCTGTAGATCTAATTACTGGAGGTGATGGGGCTCTCTATGGGTCAGGTGCAATCGGTGGTACAGTGTTGATCGATTCTGAACTGAAACACGATGACCAGACGAATGCAGTCGTAACAAGAGGACTGGGCAGCTTTGGATATCATTATGGCGGAGTAAAAGCAAATATTTCATTGGGTGATTTCACCATCAGGGTCAAATCTTTTCGAAGTGATTTGAGAAATGATTTTAAATATGAAGTGGCAGGGCAAACCAAAAAGTTACTCTACTCAGGAGTGCATAACGAGGGGTATGACGGATTGCTTCAATATCGAAAAAGTCACAAAAAATACTTTTTACATGCTAGTTATTTCAAGGGAGACAGGTCTATTCAGCCGGGTATTATAAGCACAGGATCTCAGGGAGACCTGATTACCAAAAACCTAAGAATTGCTTTGGGGATGGTGGTAGAAAAAAAGCAAAAGAGCTTTTCATATACTCTGGCGTATTTGCTAAATGATCAGTTGTACTATGATACTATACCTACAGCAGCACATCAGCTATCAGGAGTAATCAATTACCACAGAGATTGGAAAAAATGGCTTTCTTTTCGAGTAGGGGCTAATGCGAATGCTTTTACGGTAGTCTCAGAGAATTATCAGAAAGATCAGCGCGATTATCAATTAGATTTTTATTCCTCTGCGGAATTCAGACCATTTAAATGGTGGACAGGTGTGATCAACCTTCGGCAGTCTATTTATAAACACAATGCGCCGTTTACTCCATCATTTGGCAATGAGTTTAGATTAATCAATACACAGAAAACAAGTCTGAAATTAAAAGCCAAAACCGCATTCGGTTTCAGGTATCCAACACTCAACGATCGATACTGGATTCCCGGAGGGAATCCGGATTTGAATCCGGAGACTAGCCTCACCACTGAGGGGTCGGTCCATATACAACAGACCTTCACGGATTTCAATTATCTGATCAAATTGTCAACATACAAGACCTGGTCGGATGACTGGATTATTTGGTTGCCTGTGAATGGGGCCATTTGGAGTCCCGTTAATTATCGTCAGGTAGAAATCACAGGAATCAACTTGTCTGGAAGCATCAAAACCAAGTTTTTCAAGCAAGAGGAATTAACCTTTTCATACGATAATATCCAATCTCTCAACCAGTCCGGCAGCAGTGCCGGCAGACAGATGCCTTACACTCCTTCTGAATTGTTTTCCACGAAATATAATTGGGCATTTAATAAAGTAAACCTATTCATTTCGGAGAGTTACACAGGTCGCAGATTCAATACATTGGATAATGCGGTTGATCCACACCTCGATCCATATTGGTTATTAGATTTTGGCTTCAATAAGAATTTTCAAACTCGATTAGCTGAGATCACACTTTCCGGCACTTTAAAAAATATCCTCGACGAGCGTTATCAGGTTATCAATAATTATGCAATGCCGGGAAGAAATTTTGAAATCAGAATGACATTAAAAATCAAATAAAATGAATAACAGAATACTATTTTTTGTAGGAGTGATTTGCCTCCTGTCGTTTTTCTCATCTTGTGATTCATCTAATCCGGAACCAGATGATGAAACTACTACTGATACAATCCCGACAGATTCCAGTTTATTTAACCATGGTGTGTTCGTGATCAATGAAGGGAATTTTAATGATGCCGATGGGTCTCTCACTTTTATAGGAGAAGATGGTGCTCTGCAGAACAATTTGTTCAATTCAATAAATAATGAAACGTTAGGTGATGTGGTACAGTCTGCGCACGCGGCATCAGATAAGCTTTACATAGTGGTCAATAATTCCAATAAGGTAGAAGTGGTGTCCCTGGATAGTCTAAGTAGTCTCCGAACGATTACAGGACTTGGTATGCCAAGGTACATGGCTTCACAGGACGGCTATGGATATCTGACCGAGTGGGTAAGCTTTACATCTTCAGGTCAGGTGAAGAAGATTGATCTTTCAACAGATGAAGTAATAGATAGCATTGCTACTGGTTCAGGTGCTGAGTATGCTCTGGTTGCGAAAGACAAACTTTATGTTTCCAATAATTGGTCAAACACAATCAGCGTAATAGACCTGAATACTTTTCAGAAAATTAAAGATGTGGAAGTAGGAGATGGAGCGAATTATATGCTTGTAGATGCAGGAGGAGATGTTTGGGTAGGAGTTGCTGGTGCATATCAATCAAATGATGGGAAGTTGGTCGAAATAGATCATCAAGCAGATACAGTCAAAAGGGCTTTTGAATTGAATATGAATTTCAATGGAAAAATCGCGATCAATCCAGCGGGTGATTTAATTTATTTCACACAGTCAAACTCTTTATATAGTGCCGATTTGGCATTGGGAGAAGTGGAAAAAGATTATACCCTTACAGAAGCAATTTCTGTCTATGGAATTGGTGTTTCACCATCTGGAAATATATATGTTTCCGATGCAGGTACATTTATTGAAAATGGAATGGTCTTTAAATTTTCCGATACTTATGATCTCCTAGATTCTTATAAAGTTGGGAGAATTCCAGGAGCATTCACCTTCAATTAAATATTTGATCGACTGCATGGCGGACGGAAAGTTCGCCTGTTTTCACTTGCTCCCTGAGTTCGGAAATTTTTGCGGAGTTCATCGGGTTATTAAAAAACTCCTGTTCTAGCCTTTCCATAATCATATCATTCATCCATTTTAGGTTTTGATTGACCCGGTTATGCTTCAAATACCCCGAGGAGAGTGATTTGTTTTGAAACTCCTTGATTAAGTCCCAAATATGATCCGTACCATTATTTTCTATCGCAGAGCTTGTAGTTACAGGGACAGTCCAGTTGGCACCATGAGGAGGAAATAAATGCAACGCATTTTGATAGGCTTTCTTCGCCATTTTAGCTGCCTTGATATTTTGTCCGTCAGCCTTGTTGATGACCAGAGCGTCGGCCATCTCCATGATTCCTCTTTTGATTCCCTGTAATTCATCTCCTCCACCAGCTAGCATCAGGAGTAAGAAGAAGTCTACCATATTATTCACAGCAGTTTCACTTTGACCAACCCCCACTGTCTCTACAATGATCACATCATAGCCTGCTGCTTCGCAAAGGAGTATGGTTTCTCTGGTTTTTTGTGCAACTCCACCCAGCGATTTTCCCGACGGGCTGGGACGTATGTATGCCTTTGGATTGAGTGAAAGATTCTGCATCCTTGTTTTGTCACCAAGTATGCTGCCTTTATTAAGTGAGCTGGTTGGGTCTATTGATAGAACTGCCAATTGGTGCTTTTCAGTAATTTTTGATCCAATAGACTCTATAAATGTACTCTTTCCCACGCCAGGTACACCAGTAATACCTATTCTAAGACTATTACCCGTATGGGGGAGAATACTGTCAAGAAGCTGAGCTGCAAGAGCTTGATCTTCAGGTCGTTTACTTTCTATCAGCGTAATTGCTCTGCTGAGCATTACCCTATCTGAATTTATTACTCCTTGATAATATGCTTCCAAAGAAGGACGAGAGAATCTTTTCATTTTGATGCAATGAATATAAACCAAAGTTAAACAGATAGGAGAAGGTGAGAGACAAATTCAGCTTCAACAATTAATTCGGGATCAAGCAGACTTATTGCCTGAAAAATTGTTATTTTTCAATAAAAAATTATATTTTACTTATATTGCGTTTGATGTGTGAAGGAATGCATATTAATTGCAGGGTGAAATAAACTCTTTTTTTACCCGCTAACCTTAATATCATGTTTAGAAAATTCTGGCTCGATACAATTCTTGGAACAGCCTTCATCTTTGGATTGATGGGATTCTTTGGAAGCGTTACCGCTTTCAACATCTTCGATATGTTCGATCCTATTGGTGATGCATTCGATGATATGGAATTCACAGATATTGTGTTTTCACAGTTGAGAGATGATCCTGTAGCTGATGATCGTGTCATATTAGTGAATATCAGTGATTTAGGTCGTGCTGATATAGGGATGATGCTTCAGATTATAAGTGGGTATAATCCGGCTTGCATAGGCATTGACTCATTCTTCTATGAGCCCCGCGATGAGGAAGATACCGTGGGTGTGATGGGGGACATGATGCTGATGGAAGGACTTGCAAGCGTTGAAAATTTAGTGTTGGCAGAGAAGTTGCTGTTTCATGAATCTGATCCAGAAAAGGATTCCTTAGCCTTTTCATGGGAAGGCTTCAATCAATTTGCAGATGCAAATGCTTTTGTAAACCTTCTGACTGATGCAGAAGAGCAGGAAGACCTTAAAATGTGTAGGAAGTTTTTACCGAAGCACGATATCAATGGTGAGCAACGAGTTGCATTTGCTATTAAAATGGCTAGTTATTATGATTCTGCAGCAGCAGCTGAGTTTCTTGAGAGAGAGAATGTAGAGGAAATGATTAACTATACCGGTAATGTTTTGGATTATGGAGCTACAAAATTCGGTACCAAGTTTTTTGCTCTTGATGTTCCCGACGTTTTCAACGAGAACTTTACGGCAGATATGATCGAAGGAAAAGTGGTCATGTTCTGTTATTTAGGGAAATATCTGGGAGATCGAGAATCCTTAGAAGATAAGTTTTATACCCCATTAAATGAAAAATATATTGGTAGGGCTTTTCCTGATATGTATGGAGGGGTGATTCATGCCAATATCATCTCTATGGTATTGAACAGGGATTATATCAATTATATGAGTGATACTGTCGGTAATCTTTTTGGCATACTATTGGCTTGGCTCAATGTGGTATTGTTTTCATGGATTTATAAGAGAATACCTAAGTGGTATGATGGTATGACCAAATTGTTTCAGTTGCTTGAGGTTACAGTTCTGGTGTTTTTACTTATATATACTATGGAAGCCTTTAGCTACAAGCTAGAACTCACTTGGGGTATGGTTGCGGTAGCTTTGGCTGGTGATTCTCTGGAAGTTTACTACGGTGTAGTGAAGAACGCATTTACGAAAGAAGGACGAAAGTCTTTGTTAAAAATGGATAAATTATAACTTTACATATTTATTAAACGCTATATGATTATGAGAAAATTTATTTCTTACGCCTTTGTAGCAGGATTGATGTTCATGTTTAGTGCAGTTTCTGCACAAGACTATGCATTTAGAGTGCTTGCTAATAAAGGTACCAACCAGGTGAAAAAAGCAGGTTCTGGATCTCCTGAATCACTAAAAACTGGGGCGAAGTTGAATTCTGGCGATGAAATCATCGCATCCGAAGGTGCATATATTGGTTTGATGCATAAGTCTGGTAAAACGACTGAAATCAGAGGTGCTGGAACCAAGAAAGTAGCAGATCTTGAAAAAACCATTAATACAGGGAGTACGAGTATCGCAAGTAGATATGCAGCGTACGTTTCTAGTAAAATGAATGAGCAGGAAAATGGCAGCTACAGATCAAGAAGTAATGCAACAGGGGCAGTTTCTCGCGGTAGTACTTATGCCATTGATTTGATGATGTCCAAGGATATTGACTTGTTAGGTGATGTGGCTATTTTGAGATGGGGTATTTCTGAAGATGATACTACCTTTCAAGATGGAGACCTTTTCGTAGTAAGCATTTACAACATTTTTGATGAGGAGATATTCTCACAAGAAACAGAAAAGACTTCAATGAAACTTGATTTTGCTGATGAGGATCTTCAATATGACATGGGATTATATATTGTTGAGATCACTAAAAAGGGCGATGAAGAATTTAAGTCTAAGAAAGTTGGTATCAGAAAAGTTAACAACGAAGAGAGAGTTGAGGTTAGAGAAAACCTTGCCAATCTGAAGAGCGAAGTTTCGGAAGATTCTCCTTTAAATAAGATTATCTACGCTTCATTCTATGAAGAAAATGGATTGCTTTTGGATGCTTTGACAAAATATGAAGAAGCTGTTCGTCAGTCTCCAGATGTTGAAGATTTTCAAGAGCTATACAATGCATTCCTGATCAAAAATGGATTTGCGCAATAAGTAGTATTTGTATAAAAGAATAAAAGCAAAAACCCGATTTCGTGAGAAATCGGGTTTTTTTGTGAGCTATTAGAAGTTTCTAGTCTTCCAGAAACTGATTAAGAATTTCAATTGCAGCTTTGGAGATAATAGTACCAGGACCAAAAATGAAGGATGTTCCGTGCTCCTTTAAGTATTGATGGTCACTCTCAGGAATGATGCCTCCTGCCACTACTAAAATATCTTCTCTTCCAATCCTTTTCAATTCATCGACCAATTCTGGAACTAATGTCTTATGTCCTCCAGCCAAAGAGGACGCTCCTACAATGTGTACATCATTTTCTGCGGACTGCATGGCTGCCTCTGCGGGTGTTTGAAAAAGAGGCCCCATATCCACATCGAATCCTAAATCAGCGAAGGCTGTAGCAATAACCTTTGCTCCACGATCATGGCCATCTTGTCCCATCTTTGCAATCAGGATTCTAGGCCTTCGTCCTTCTATTTTTTCAAACTCATCGGCTAGCTTAATAGCTTTTTGAAAATCCTCGTTTTGACTGATTTCTGATGAATATATTCCCGAAACGGTTTGATTATGCGCCTCGTATCGTCCAAATTCCTTTTCCATGGCTAAAGATATTTCTCCTAAGGTTGCTCTTACACGCGCCGCCTGAATAGCCAATTCTAATAGGTTTCCCTCTCCTGATTTGGCACATTTTTCAAGAGCATTCAGTGCTTCCTGCGTTTTTTGATCGTTTCGATATGATTTGGTTTGATTAATTCTCTCAATCTGTTTCTTACGAACTTCGTTATTGTCAACCTCTAGAAGCTCTATCTCCACTTTTTCTTCATACTGGAATCTATTGATTCCTACGATTACCTCCTTGCCCGAGTCAATTTTGGCCTGTTTTCGTGCGGCAGCTTCTTCTATTTTTAATTTTGGATACCCTTGCTCAATTGCCTTAGCCATACCACCCATTTCTTCTACCTCTTGTATGATTCCCCATGCTTCTTCGATCAACTCATGGGTGATTTTTTCCACTTTGTCCGATCCTCCCCAAGGGTCAATCACTTGAGTGATGTTGATTTCGTTTTGGAGGTATTTCTGAGTTTCACGTGCAATTGCAGCCGAATAATCAGTTGGTAATGCGATCGCTTCGTCCAGTGCATTCGTGTGAAGAGATTGTGTATGCCCAAAAGCAGCAGAAAGTGCCTCTATAGCCGTTCTGCCTACATTGTTGTATGGGTCTTGGGCAGTAAGACTATATCCGGAAGTTTGGCAATGTGTTCTCAATGCCATTGATTTAGGATTTTGGGGGTTAAACTGTTTGACCAACTTAGCCCACAAAATTCTACCAGCTCTCATTTTGGCGATTTCTGAGAAAAAATTCATGCCAATTCCCCAGAAAAATGACAGTCTGGGAGCAAAAGAGTCTATAGGAATCCCAGCCTCTATTCCTGTGCGTATATACTCCAAGCCATCGGCGAGGGTAAAAGCCAACTCAATTGCCGCTGTGGCACCTGCTTCATGCATGTGATACCCGCTTATGCTGATTGAGTTGAAGCGCGGCATGTTTTGAGAAGTGTATTTAAATATATCTGCGATGATTCGCATCGAAGGAGCAGGCGGATAGATATAGGTATTTCTCACCATAAACTCCTTCAATATATCGTTTTGAATAGTGCCGGAAAGCTTATCTGGAGACACTCCTTGTTCTTCTGCCGCCACAATGTAGAATGCCATGATTGGGATTACGGCACCATTCATGGTCATGGATACTGACATTTGATCCAATGGAATTTGATCAAAAAGTAGTTTCATGTCCTCTACAGAATCAATCGCAACACCCGCTTTTCCCACATCACCGCTCACCCTCTGGTGATCACTATCATACCCACGGTGAGTAGCTAGGTCAAAAGCAACAGATAGTCCTTTTTGTCCGGCGGCAAGATTTCTTCGATAAAATGCATTTGATTCTTCTGCTGTCGAAAAGCCTGCGTATTGTCGGATAGTCCAAGGTCTTACAGCATACATCGTAGCGTATGGTCCGCGCAAATATGGAGGCTGACCAGCACCAAAGTTCATATGCTTGTAACTAGGTGTTTTCTCTTCCTGAAAAGGCTTGATAAGCTCATCGAATGATAGGTTATCAAAATCTGCACTCAGGTTTTCCCAGATTTTTCGAGCTATCTGATCAGTCAAATGGTCTATAAAATATGAACCGTCTGCAGCGTGCTGGATTTCCTGTAGTTTAGACTCATGTCGGATCAGATTGCCTATGTTTCGGCTGATCCGTGGTGAACCATTGGCTGCCCAATTAGGATCACCTTGGTGTAATGACAAACTGTCAATTCCAGCAATCACCGCAGAAAGACATTCTGTGGTCTGTTTCAGTAAATGGTTACCTTCTTCGGAGCCTGGTTGAGTGAACCCATGGATAATATAATTTGGGTGCTTATTTCCTCTGTAGGTAGAGAGACTGTTTAGTATCAGTTGGATCGATCGAATACGAGCTATTTCGTGAAAAAAATCTGTCCCAATCTCCAGCAAAATGACTGCATGATCAAAATCCTGGTTTTTAGCGGCTTCAGATATCACCAGCTCCGTGCTCGATAATTTATTTTTACTCGTTTTTTCAAAAACCAATTGATTTCGAAAATCCCCGTTTTCTACAATGACGTTGGATCCGAAACCTTTAACATTTGGTAATTTGATTTTTTTGTCATCTCTGTTTATGATGGAAACCTGGCAGTCTTGAAGTGAAATACCCTTTAAGAGAATATTGATATCCATTTCACCAAAAGCTCCTTCAAACAAGACTCCTTCACATCCAAAATTTAGAGCCTCTAAGGCTTTTTTGTTAGCCAGTTTCTCGTCTGACTCTACCTTTATGTGTTCATACTGTAGCCAATGGCTTTCATGCTTCTTAACTGAAAGCGCGGTTGGAATGTATCCGAGGTGAATAGATTGAGAATGATCGTAATATGCATTTAAGTCAATTCCTTCAAATGATGACCATTTTAGGGCAGTGTCAGGGTCTTCACCTTTTAGTAGTTTTGTTGCATCGGTTTTCCATTGTTCAAAACTTACAGGGCTGAATTCGTCAAAATTGGGTAGTTGTTTCATAGTAATCAAAGTTAAATTTGAATGGCTAAAAGGGGTAGGTTTTTAAGTCGTTTTTGTATTTTTTCAAGAATTTTTCTTAATTAATTTCATTTGGATGAACTGAGGTATGATTCTTAAAAGTCAAGGGCAAAAGTCATTTTTTTCTTAAGTTTTTTCTCCCCAATTTTGATGTCCGGCTTTTTTGAGGCGAATAGATTTCGGGTTGAATTACCACCAATAAATATAAGTCACCAATGCATAAAGAAACATGGGAAAAGTGCCTCTGTTTCATTAAGGAGCGTATTCCCGCTCAGAGTTTTTCTACATGGTTTGTACCCATAGTCCCACTGAAAATGCAGGGCAGTGTACTTACCATTCAAGTGCCTAGTCAGTTCTTTTACGAATGGCTGGAGGAGAACTACGTACACTTATTGAAACAGGCGATCAAGTCTGAAATAGGAGAGAACGGAAGATTGGAGTATTCTGTCGTAGTGGATAGGGGAGATGAGAAAGTGCAACCTGTTACTGTTAATGTTTCTGGATCTAGTTATTCACAGAACAAAAACAGAGTAAACGGGTACGATGCGTACAAGAACCCGGATTTTCACAGAGAGCTTAAAAGAAATTCAAATCTCAACCCTTCCTACAAGTTTGATAATTTTATCGAAGGGGATTGTAACAGACTTGCACGCTCTGCTGGTTATGCAGTAGCCCAAAAACCGGGAGTTACTTCATTCAATCCACTCATGTTTTATGGAGGAGTGGGATTAGGCAAAACCCATTTGGTACAGGCTATCGGAAATGAAATCATAGCCAATGACAACAATAAAGTAATTGTCTATGTAGCTTCTGAGAAGTTTACCAATCAATTCATTGATGCCCTCAAAAACAACAATCTTCAGGATTTTATCAATTACTACAAAGAGGTAGACTTGTTGATTCTGGATGATGTACAGTTTCTAAGAGATAAAGAAAAAACACAAGAGATCTTCTTCCACATATTCAATCATTTGCATCAAGGCGGTAAGCAGATCATTATGACTTCTGACTGTGCTCCAAAGGATTTGAAAGGTTTGCAGGAGAGATTAGTGTCACGTTTCAAATGGGGACTCACTGCGGATCTGCAAGCTCCTGATTTTGAGACCAGAATGGCGATCATTCAAACCAAAATGCAGGCTGATGGAATCAGTATTCCTGATGATGTGACGGAATATATAGCCTACACAGTCGATACTAATATCAGAGAATTGGAGGGAGTGGTGATTTCACTCATTGCCCATGCATCTCTTACTAAAAGAGAAATCGATCTGGAACTGGCCAAACAGATTCTAAAAAATATTGTAACGGATATCGATTCAGAAGTAGGTATCGATTACATACAGAAAACGGTTTCAGATTATTTCAATGTTTCATTGGATGATTTGAAGGCTAAAACCAGAAAGAAAGAAATCGTGATTGCCAGACAGGTGGCGATGTATTTCTCCAAAGACTATACCAACCATTCTTTGAAATCCATCGGGTATCATTTTGGTGGCAGAGACCACTCTACAGTAATCCATGCTGTGCAGTCTGTGAATGACATGATCGATACCAATTCTAAATTCAGATTCGCGATAGACGAATTGAAGAAAAAATTAAAAATCAGGACAGCTGTGGCCTGAAAAGATTCTAATAGTGATTTATAGTGTTTCAAGCCAGACCTCTTTGAAGTCTGGCTTGTTTTGTTTTAGAAGTAGTAAGGATAATAAACTTTTCTGCCTCGGCGGTCAATACCCGAAATGATCACTCGGCCTCTGATATGCTGTAAATAATCTGCAAACTCTTCTGGATTTTCTATCGAAGTGTTATTGATGTGGGTAATGATAAAACCTTCGGCAATTCCCAATTCCGCAAATATTCCAGCGGGTCTATAATCAATTACTTTGATGCCATTTTTTATTCCTAATAGATCTTTTTCTACTTTGGAGACATTCTCGAATGTAGCATCCAGCCACTCTGATTCGAATACTTCTCTCTTGATAATACCTGTTGTTCCTTCCCTATTGGTTAAAGTAAGGTTCTTTTCTTTTTGCTTGCCCTCTCGCTCTACCAATAAAACAATCTCATCTCCCGGGTAAAGGTTTCCAACGTATTCTTCCAGAAATGCTTTACTTTCAATATTGAGGCCATTGATTTTTCGGATGACGTCTCCTTTTTGGAGGTTGTTTTTAGCTGCTGCTCCTTCACGCTGTACATTGGCTACAATGACTCCAGATAAGTCTTCCAATTCCATTTTCTCAGCCATTTCACTATCAATATCAATGAAATCGGCACCAACAAAAGCTTTTTGAACCTCACCGTAGTTTTTGATGTCTTCATAGACTTTCTGAACAATATTGCTTGGTACGGCAAATCCGTATCCTGCATAGGACCCTGTCCGGGAGAGAATTGCCGTATTTATTCCTATCAGTTCACCTTTAGTGTTTACTAAAGCACCCCCGCTATTTCCCGGGTTGATGGCAGCATCTGTCTGAATGAATGATTCAATCGGGAATTTATCTTTCAGGATGTTGATATTTCTGCCTTTTGCACTCACTATCCCTGCTGTAACTGTCGAGGTGAGGTTGAATGGATTACCAACCGCTAGTACCCACTCTCCTACATGCACCTCATTGGAGTTTCCCAGTTTGATTTCTGGTAAATCAGTCTCTTCAATTTTGATTACTGCTAAATCAGTACTTGGGTCAGTACCTAAAAGCTTGGCTTCAAAAGTTCTTTTTCCATGTACCACTCGTATTATGTCCGCATTATCTACCACGTGATTATTGGTGACGATATAGCCGTCTTTTGAAAGAATTACACCAGAACCGCTACTGATCTGCTGTGATGCTCTTGGCTCAAAAAACCAGTCGAGCCAACTTCCGGTTCTATATTCATATTCTGACAATGTCTGAATAAATACCACACTTGATTTACTCTGATCAGCAGCGTAGACAAAATCCTTATCAAAATCAGCTATTCTTGGTGTTATTTCAGTGTATTGGGGAGTAAAACCAGACTCGATATTTGGGGATTCCAGTTTGACCAATTTTGCTGAGGGTTTCTCCTGAAATAATCCTTCTTTTTTAATCAAATAAAATGAAGCTGCTCCACCAATCAAACCTGAAATTAAACTGACGAACAATATGCCAAGTGTGTATTTTCTCATAATCATTTTGTTTGCTGATCAATTATATGGATTTCAACCAAAATGGTTTTGTTAAAAATTCTCAAAAATTTTGCCATACTGACACCTTGTCAGATTGATCGAAAAAAAGACTCGTCTGTTCAATAGATTTAGGAAATAGGTAAGGCTTTCGTTTATTTTGACAGCACAAAAAAGAAGCTATGGGCATCAGATCATTATTGAGCAAGCCATTTGCAGCTTACATCGCCAGGCAGACCAAAAAATGGTCTGTCAATGCAGGAAAATTCCAAGACAAACTTTTGGAAGAATTAGTCACTAAAGCATCTGGGACTGCTTTTGGGAAGGATCATCATTTTGATTCGATCAATTCTTATGAAGACTTCAAAAAAAATGTTCCCATTAGAGATTATGAAGCACTCTCTCCATACATTCAGAAAATCCTGAAAGGAGAAGAAAATATATTGTGGCCCGGTAAACCAACTTATTTTGCCAAAACATCTGGAACTACCAGCGGTACGAAATACATTCCGATTACAAAAGACTCCATTCCCAATCATATTAATTCTGCCAGGAATGCCTTGCTATCCTATGTACATGAAACAGGTAAGTCACAATTCCTGGATGGGAAATTGATATTCTTATCAGGTGCTCCAACCCTGGATAAAAAGGCCGGAATACATACCGGAAGACTTTCGGGCATTGTGAATCATCATGTGCCGGGATATCTGAGGACAAATCAGATGCCTAGCTATGAAACTAACTGCATCGAGGATTGGGAAACCAAGGTTGATCAGATAGTGGAGGAAACATTCAATCAGGACATGACGCTGATCTCCGGAATTCCACCATGGGTGCAGATGTATTTTGATAGGTTGTCGGCCAAAACCGGAAAGCCTATCAAAGATCTATTTCCAAATTTTGAAATGTTTGTTTATGGTGGGGTGAACTTTGAACCGTACCGCGCTAAGCTTTTCGATACGATAGGAAAAACAATTCCTTCGATAGAAACATACCCAGCATCTGAAGGATTTATCGCTTATCAGGACTCACAAACAGAACAGGGGTTACTACTGCTGGCAAACAGTGGAATATTTTTCGAATTTATTCCCGTCGAAGATTATCATGAAGAAAACCCGAGAAGGTTGAAACTTGATCAGATAGAACTAGGAGTCAATTATGCTCTCATTATTAACAGTAATGCTGGGCTTTGGGGCTACTCTATTGGGGATACGGTCAAATTTGTAAACAAAAATCCTTATCGGTTAGTAGTTACCGGAAGAGTAAAGCATTTCATTTCAGCTTTTGGCGAACATGTAATTGGAGAAGAAGTAGAGCAAGCCATGAAAAAAACTTGTGAAAAATTTCCTGATGTAGAACTGGTAGAATATTCAGTAGCGCCAAATGTCACTCCTACGGAAGGATTGCCTCTCCATGAGTGGTATGTGGAGTTTGCTATTGCTCCATCAGACATGGAAGCTTTTGAAAAAGAGTTAGATTTGCAGCTTCGCCATAAAAACACCTACTACGATGACTTGATAAGTGGGGTGATTTTGAGGCCGCTGAAGATCATTCAATTAGAAAAAAACGCATTTATCAACTACATGAAGTCTATCGGGAAATTAGGAGGTCAGAATAAAGTACCTCGCTTATCAAATGACCGGAAGATCGCAGAAGCCATGCAGGAATTCACAGCATAATGGAAGGAGAGAAGAGTAGGAGAGGATTAGCTATTTTAGGATCTACAGGTTCAATTGGCAAGCAAACCCTGGAAGTAGTTGATAAGCATCCTGAAAAATTTCAGGTAGAAGTGCTCACTGCACAGAATAACTCAAAGCTGCTCATAGAGCAAGCAGTGAAATATCAGCCCAATACTGTTGTCATAGCCAATGAATCGCTTTATGATGAGGTGAATTCACAATTAGACACATTCGATATCAAAGTATATGCAGGTTCCAATGCATTGGCTCATGTTGTGGAAATGGAAAGTGTGGATGTGGTTTTAACTGCCTTGGTGGGTTATTCTGGACTTGTACCAACTGTCCATGCTATCAAAGCAGGGAAAAATATTGCACTTGCCAACAAAGAAACATTGGTTGTTGCAGGTCAGCTAATTACCGAATTAATTACCGATTCAAAAGTCAATATTTTGCCAGTGGATTCTGAGCATTCTGCTATATTCCAATGTCTGACAGGTGAAATTGGAAACCCAATAGAAAAAATCATTTTAACGGCATCAGGAGGTCCTTTTAGAGGGAAAAGTCGGGAAGAATTGTCGAGCGTAACCAAAGCTCAGGCGTTGAAGCATCCAAACTGGGATATGGGCGCAAAGATTACAATAGACTCGGCTTCTTTGATGAATAAGGGGTTGGAGGTGATAGAGGCGAAATGGTTGTTTGGAGTGGATATCGATCAGATAGAAGTGGTCGTTCATCCTCAGAGTATTATTCATAGTATGGTACAGTTTGAGGATGGCTCTATCAAGGCGCAATTGGGATTGCCAGACATGCGATTGCCCATTCAGTATGCGCTGAGTTACCCGGATCGTTATCAGGTGGATTTTCCAAGATTTAGCTTTCTCGATTATCCGCAGCTCACATTTGAGCAACCTGATGTAAAGACATTCCGTAATTTACAGCTCGCCTTTGATGCGATCGGCAAAGGAGGAAATCAGCCATGTGTGCTGAATGCCGCGAATGAAATCGCGGTGGCGGAATTTTTAAATGACAATATTGGTTTTTTAGAAATGTCAGATGTGATCGCCGACTGTCTGGCGAAAGTGACATATATCAAAAAGCCTGATTTACAGGATTATATCAATTCAGATCAAGAAACTAGACAAATAGCAAAAGCGTTAATAAAATAAATGGAAGGTTTAATAATGGCGGCTCAGTTGATACTGGGCCTATCAATTTTAGTAGGACTTCATGAGCTTGGTCACCTTTTGGCTGCCAAAGCTTTTGGAATGAGGGTGGAGAAGTATTCAATTGGTTTCCCGCCAAAAATTTGGGGTAAGAAATTCGGAGAGACTGAGTACTCCATTGGGGCGATTCCATTAGGAGGATTCGTGAAAATCTCTGGAATGATCGACGAATCACTCGATACCAAGACCCTTTCAGAAGAACCTGAGCCGTGGGAGTTTCGTGCAAAGCCGGCATGGCAAAGGTTGATCGTGATGCTTGGGGGAATTATTGTAAATGTGATTACAGGTATTTTCGTGTTCATATTCCTGGTGTTTTCTCAGGGAGAAGACTACTTGCCGAAAGAAGAGCTCAACAAGCACGGAATTGTTGTTTATGAAATCGGTGAGTATATCGGGTTGCAGACAGGGGATAAAGTCCTGAACGTGAATGGGCAGGACTATGAGAAATACATGGACCTGAGGAATATTGATGTATTGCTAAGTGACAATGGGTACTATACTGTAGAGCGAAATGGTAAAAAGGTTACTGTGGATATTCCCAATGATATTCTGGATAAGCTCTCAGATAAGAAATTTGGATTTTTTGCGCCTCGGCAGACTTTTTCTGTAGGTGAGGTAGAGCCTGGTACTAATGCGGATAAGGGCGGCTTGAAAGTTGGCGACAAGATAGTAGCCATCAATGGAGAGGAAATGCAATACTACGATCAGTTCAAAGCAGCGGTTGATACCGTTCCTGGAGGAAGTTTGACAGCAACAATATTGAGAAACGGAGAGAAAATTGACCTGGATTTTGACGTTACTGAAGAATCGACATTGGGATTTTATGCCAAGCATGAAATGAATATGCTTCATCGTGATTTTACATTCGGCGAGTCTATCGGTATGGGTACGGCACAAGCATTTGGTGTTGTATTCAGTAACATCAAGGCGTTCGGAAAAATGTTTTCGGGAGATATTGATCCTTCTAAATCCATTTCTGGCCCTATCGGAATAGCAAAAGTTTTCGGTGGTACCTGGGATTGGGTGAGGTTCTGGAGAGCTACTGGTTTTATCTCTATGATTTTGGCATTTATGAACTTATTGCCTATTCCTGCTTTGGATGGTGGACACGTGATGTTCCTGACATGGGAAATTGTCACTGGTAGAAAACCAAGCGATTCCTTCCTAGAAAATGCTCAGAAGGTAGGTATGGTCCTGCTTCTTTTACTCATGACGTTCGCCATCTTCAATGATGTTTATAAAATCATCATTGAGAAGTTTTTCTCATAAAAGTCAGACGATACGAAATTAGATTCAAAACTTGGTTAATCGCCGGGTTTTGTGTTTTACAGCGATTCGATAGTCAATTGGAAGTTTTTCGGAGTTTAAAAAAGACGAAATTCTAGCTTAGTCTTCTTCGTCCGTTTTTATGTTAGCTCCTTCTCGGTAAATTTCAAACTCTACGCGGCGATTGATTGACATAGCTTCTTCACTATCTCCCTCTATAATTGGGCGACTACTACCATATCCTTCCCATTGCACTCTGGATGCATCTACTCCAGCAAAATCCACCACATAATCGCGAATATTTCTGGCCCGATCTTTAGATAGCTGAAGGTTGAAGTCGTCAGACCCATAAGAGTCTGTGTGCCCTGAAATTTTTAATTTGAAGGTAGGGTTGTCGTAGAGGAAGTTCACAATCTTGTTCAGGTCACCATACATTTCTTTTTTCAGTGAAGACTTGCCATTATCAAATTCAATGGATTCAAATTTTACCCGACTGGCGAGTGGCTCAGTAACCATTTTTAATTCTCGGGCTCCATCAAGGAAAAAAGCATCTTCAATTCTAAAAAAATCATCGCCTTGAATCACCAATAAATAGTTTCTTTCATTGATCAGGTCAAATTCGAATGAACCATCAGGATTCAAAAACTTTGGAGCCACTTCCACTCCTTCATCTAAATCGATAATAGAGACTAGTCCATTAAAAGGCTTTCCGGTTAATGAGTCGGTGAGCGAACCCTTGACTTTTGTTGTTGCCAGAGGCTGAGCTTCCATGGGGAGAGGAAAAGAATAAATATCCTGTTTGCTCAGATCCCTGCTGATAGACCGAGCGTAAAACAGTAATTCTGATTCCGAATCTATAGTAAAATAATATTCACTTCCCGTTCCATTGACCAATGGACCAATATTATATGGCTCAGACCAATTTCCGTTGATTTTATGTGATTTGTAAATATCATATTCTCCAAAATTGTAAAGCTGGCCATTAGAGCCAAAATACAAAACATGAAACACCGGGTGATAAAATGGACTAAGGTCATTGTTTCTGGTATTGATAACTGGACCCAGATTCTGTGCAGGCTGCCATTTGCCGTTTTTATCTTTATAAGTAAAATAAATATCCGAAAGTCCAAACCCTCCGATTCGATCCGAGGCAAAAAACAACGTGTCTTCTGTGTGTGAAAGCGAAGGATGTGAGTCCCAACTCAAACTATTGACATTCGTGCCTAGATTTTCCACTTCTCCCCATGTACTATCCGATTGAAGTTTTGCACTAAACAGGTCGCAATCTCCAAAGCAATCAGCACAGTCACATCTGGAAAAATAAATGGTCTTACCATCTCTGGAAAGTATTGCTGAGCCTTCTTTGTAACGTGAATTTAATTCGTCAAATGCCATGGCTTCTGACCATGTACCATAATCATCTTTTTGGCTGTAAAAAATATCTTCATTGAATGTTCGTCGAATGCTGTAGTCAATACTATTTCGCTGTGATGTAAAAAGAAGTACGTCATCCTGCACATTCAGACTAGGAGCATAATCTGCGGCTGAGCTATTGATTTCTTGCCCCATATTGAGCAATATTCCTCTAGGCGGGCGAAGCGTATCTATGAGCTTTCGATATTCTACCAATTCATAGTAATAATCCAAAGGTACATATTGGGCCGCTTCCTGGTCGTTTAAAGAATCATAATAGAGCTCAATTTCTTTCATATTGATGCCCATATGATGATGTCTCAGCACCAATCGATACAGACTTTTAGCCTCTTCTCTAGTGCCAAAAAGTTCTGTCAGTTTACCCAATCGCCAGATAAGCTTTGTGTCTTTATAAAAATTCTGGATTCCAAAATTGCTCACATACTTTTTGAGTGCCTTGTATTGAGATTCCCAGTCCTCATTTTTTTCGTATTTATTGATTTGTTTTAGCTGACTGGCGTCAAAATAATCCGGGATTTTATTGATGTTTTTAAAATCGTAGATATTTAGAATGATATTGTCAGGCAATGAGTCTGTTCTTATCTCTTTTATTACCTTTCGCTGACCATGAATCGGTTGGGTAAAAAATACCAGAGAGACGGATATAAAGAGTATTCGGATTAGGTGTCCATTCATAAAAGCATGTCTTTTCGACAGACTGTACAATAAATCAGGTTAAAGATAATACCATTTCTGGCACAGTCACTAATTTGGCATAGCTATTGGGAAATCTATTAGCGATTCGAAATTAACAATAATATAAGGGCCCAATCTGCCACTTTGACATAAAATATGTTTGATACCTTGAATA
The DNA here is from genome assembly GCA_030425425.1 of Bacteroidia bacterium. Taxonomy (GTDB): domain Bacteria; phylum Bacteroidota; class Bacteroidia; order Cytophagales; family Cyclobacteriaceae; genus Marinoscillum. Next base: position 71,488 of record JAUIAO010000020.1, read on the forward strand.
ACGACACAGAACTAGCACAATATTTAGAAGATGAATCCGGTGAATTGATAGAATTGGTTTCTGATGAAGATTCTGAAGATATCACGGACGAAAACCTACCAAACGAGCTGCCAATACTTCCGATTAAGAATACAGTTCTCTTCCCGGGAGTGGTTTTGCCAATCACGGTGAGCAGAAGTAAATCTGTAAAATTGGTGAAGAAGGCCTATAAAGGTGATCGTATTATTGGAGTAGTAGCCCAGAAGAACAACAAAAAGGAAGAGCCTCATTTCGAAGATTTATTTCGCATAGGTACAGTAGCTAAGATCCTGAAAATGTTGGTGTTGCCAGATGGAAACACCACTATAATCATTCAGGGTCAAAAGCGAATTAAGCTGAATCAGGCTGTTAGCGAAGAACCTTTCATCAAAGCCACATTTTCGGTTTTGGAGGAAGATGATGACCTGAGCGAAGATGAAATCAATGCGATCACTTCTTCTTTGAAAGAAGCTGCTTATAAAGTGCTGAAGCTCAATCCGGAGATTCCAAAAGAAGCTCAGATGGCACTGGAAAACATCACCAGTTACACTTTTCTGACACACTTTTTATCTTCCAATGTCAACGCTGAGGTAAAGGATAAGCAGAAACTACTAGAGACTGAAAATCCAAAAAACAGAGCAGAGCTATTGCTGAAATACATGCTCAAGGATATACAAGTGCTAGAACTGAAAAACGAAATAGCTAGTAAGGTACATTCGGATATTGATCAGCAGCAAAGAGATTATTATTTGCGGCAGCAGATGAAGGTCTTGCAAGACGAGCTGGGACAAGATGGTCCGGATCAGGAAATAAATGCTTTGCGAGCTAAGGCCAAGGATAAAAAATGGCCGGATGAAGTAAAGAAGCACTTCCTGAAAGAGTTGGATAAAATTGGTCGGATGAACCCGGCAGCAGCTGAATATCCAGTAGCGATGAGTTACTCGGAATTATTGGTGGATTTGCCATGGGATGATGTGACTGAAGATAATTTTGACCTCAATCATGCCAAAAAGATCCTCGATAGAGATCACTTTGGGTTGGATAAAGTCAAAGAGCGGATTTTGGAATACCTGGCGGTTAGAAAACTTAAAAATGACCTAAAAGGGCCGATACTTTGTTTATATGGACCTCCAGGTGTAGGTAAAACTTCCCTTGGTAGATCAATTGCCGATGCTCTGGGTAGAAAATATGTGAGAATGTCTCTAGGAGGAGTGCATGATGAGGCGGAAATCAGAGGGCATCGAAAAACGTACATTGGCGCCATGCCGGGCAAAATCATCCAGAACATTAATAAGGCAAAAACTTCTAATCCGGTTTTTATATTGGATGAGATTGATAAAGTCAGTTCTGATTTTAGAGGCGATCCTTCTTCAGCGTTGCTGGAAGTATTAGATCCTGAACAGAACAGTACCTTTAAGGATAATTACCTGGAAGTAGATTATGATCTCTCCAACGTATTATTCATTGCCACTGCCAATTCACTGGATACGATTCAGCCACCTTTGCGTGACCGAATGGAGATTATTGATATTACAGGGTACACATTGGAAGAGAAAGTGGAAATTGCAAAAAAACACTTAATTCCGAAACAGCGATCTGAGCATGGGCTGAAAGCTAAGGACATTTCTTTTGATAAATCAGCACTTAACAAGCTGATAAATGACTATACGCGTGAATCTGGAGTGAGAAACCTGGAACGCAAAGTGGCTTCTGTGATTCGTAATGTCGCTAAGTCCATTGCGATGGAGGAGGAGCATAATAATAAAATTACTAGTGAGGAGGTAAGAAAGATTCTCGGTCCTGAGTTAGTTGACAAGGAAGCATATGAAGACAATAAACTCCCAGGAGTAGCTACAGGTTTGGCATGGACACCAGTAGGAGGAGATATTTTGTTTATTGAAGCGAGCCTGAGCCGGGGTAAAGGTAAGCTCACACTTTCTGGTCAGCTGGGTGATGTGATGAAGGAGTCAGCAATTACTGCACTTTCTTATCTGAAAACTTATGCTGATGCATTAGGTATTGATTACCGGGTTTTTGAGCACTATGATCTCCATGTACACGTACCAGCGGGAGCAATACCCAAAGACGGTCCGTCTGCAGGTATCACGATGCTGACTGCTTTGGCTTCTGTTTATACTCAGCGATTGATCAAGAAAAAGCTTGCCATGACAGGGGAGATAACGCTAAGAGGAAAGGTGCTTCCTGTGGGTGGTATCAAAGAAAAAATTCTGGCTGCTAAGCGCGCTGGTATCAAAGAAATCATCATGTGTGAGCGAAATCAGAAGGATTTGGATGAAATCAATGAAAAATATATCAAGGATCTGAAAATTCATTTTGTGAAAACTGTACAAGATGTATTGGAAATTGCGTTATTGGATGAAATTGCTGCAAAACCAATGAATTTTGTATTTCCAGAAATATCCAAAGCCTAATTGAGAGTACTTGCTTTCATATCGCTGGTATTCACTTTTGGGGTTTCCTATGCACAGCTCGGAGATTTCCAAAGCCTTCATCGTTCTTTCGGGGCCAGAAATGCCGCATTAGGAGGGAAAGTAGTGTCACTTTATGACGGTGATGTCACACAGTTTGTGCACAATCCAGCATTATTAGACACTATTCAGACTGGTGCTGTTGCCTTCACGTACAGTCCGTATTTCGTAGATATTCATTCCTTATCTTCTGTTTACGCAGGGAATTTTGGCAAGGCTGGAAAACTTGCTATTGGAGTGTCTTATCTAGATTTTGGAGATTTTGAGGGTAGAATGAACAATGGCGATCCTGATGCTGATTTTTCAGCAAATGATCTTGTTTTTGTAGTTGGGAAAAGTCATCGTATATCTTCTTTTATTTTAGGGACTAATCTGAAGTTCGCTATAAATGATATTGCAGGGTACGGTTCTTCGATGTTGTTGGCAGATATAGGTGGAATTTACAGAGCGCCAAATGCGGATTTTACCGTCGGAATGGTATTTAAAAATATGGGTTTTCTAGTATCTGATTATACAGGTACCAACTCAGGAGAGGTGCCGTTTGACGTGCAGATTAGTTCTACTTTCAAGCCCAGGCACATGCCTTTTCGGTTCAGTCTTTCAGCTTTTAATCTTAATCGGGATAATCTGTATTTCGATAGCAATGAAGATGAGCTTTCTTCTAAAAACGTAGAAATAGCCAATAAAATCTTTAGAAAAATAAATATTGGGACTGAACTAGTGCTTCATGAAAGTATGCAGATTTTGTTTGGCTATAGTCATCTCCTACGCCAAGAGCTGAAGGTAGGAGATGTGGCTTATGGTGCGGGGATCAGCTTCGGATTTTCTCTCAGAATAAAACAATTTAGATTACAGTATAGTCATTCCAAATACCATGCGGCTGGAGGAACGAATTTTTTCACGCTCCAGACCAATATTAATTCATTTAAAAAGATCATATAATCCATTATGAATAAAAATTTGACACCTCGAGAGATTGTTGCGGAGTTGGATAAGTACATTATTGGCCAGCAAGATGCTAAACGAAATGTAGCTATCGCGCTGAGGAATCGATGGAGGAGGATGAATGTAAAAGAGGAGATTCAGGGTGAGATTGTACCCAACAATATCCTGATGATAGGGGCGACTGGAGTAGGTAAAACAGAGATTGCCAGAAGGCTTGCGAACCTGGCCGATGCACCATTTACGAAAGTAGAAGCTTCGAAATTCACGGAAGTAGGATATGTGGGGCGAGATGTGGAAAGTATGATCAGGGATTTGGTGGAGCAGAGTGTGGGCATGGTGAAAAATGCGCGCAAAGAAGAAGTGAAAGAAAAGGCCAAAGTGATCGTAGAAGGAATCATTTTGGATGCTTTGATTCCGCCTTTGAAGGGTTCACCCACACAGTTTGCGACAGGGATTGGTAAAGATCAGCCGGAAGATGAGCGAGAACTGAATGAAAAAACCCGCGAGCGGTTCAGGGAAAAAATTAGTAATGGTGAATTGGATGAGCGCAAAATTGAAATTGATGTGAAACAGTCTGCCAATCCTGGAGTAGGGATGGTAGGTGGAGGAATGGATGAGGCTTCCATGATCAACCTGCAGGAAATGTTGGGTAATATGTTGCCAAAGAAGACCAAGAAGCGTAAGGTGACGATTGCTGAAGCAAGAAAATTTTTACTGGAAGAAGAATCTGCTAAGCTCATCGATATGGATGAGGTAAAAGAAGAAGCACTACTAAAAGCTGCCAATACGGGAATTGTATTCATAGATGAGATTGATAAGATCGCTGGAGCCTCAAGAGAAGGAAGAGGAGGTGCGGATGTAAGTAGAGAAGGAGTGCAGCGTGATTTGCTGCCAATTGTCGAAGGAAGTGCGGTGAACACCAAATATGGGATTGTGCATACAGATCATATTTTGTTTGTTGCTGCCGGAGCATTTCATTTTAGCAAACCAGCAGATTTGATTCCAGAATTACAAGGTAGATTCCCGATCAGAGTAGAGCTGGATAACCTCACGGTAGAAGACTTTTTAAGAATTCTCAAAGAGCCAAAAAATGCACTTACTAAGCAATATAAGGCACTTGTAGGTGCTGAAGATGTATCGATGGATTTTCAGGAAGATGCATTGGAGAGACTGGCTGAAATCGCTTTTCAGATTAACGAGGATGTGGAGAATATTGGAGCCAGAAGATTGCATACGGTCATGAGTAAGCTACTCAACGAAATACTCTTTGATATTCCTGACGTGATCGGGCCTAATGCACAGATTGTTATCGACAAGGCGCTGGTGGAGGAAAAACTATCTGGATTGATCCAAAATAAGGATTTGAGTCAGTATATCCTCTAAAATTGTCTTTTATCCGGTGAATGGATAATTTGGTTCAGTGAATATCATTAAACTCCAACTCGACAAGCCAATAGTGTACCTACACCAAAGAAAGTACATCTGGTTTTGGTAGTTGGATGTAATGGTAATTATCACTTTGCTAGAATATTTTCTGGAACCATTCACCAGAAACTACAGTGAGCATATTTATGATTACTGGATCATTTGTCTTTTTCATGCTGGAGTAATCACACTGAGCTATCTGATTACTTACATTCTATTCGGATTTATTCCAAGACCGAAGGTTTGGAAACTGAAGAATGAATTGTTATTCGCAGGAGTACTAATCGTAATTGGAGGCATCGGTAATTTTTTTGTACGGGAACTGATATATGATATTGATAATCTGAAGTGGCGATATTTCTTTGAGGAATTGAGGCACGGTATTTTGGCTGGTAGTTTGTTTTATTTTCTCATTTTTAATCTCAATCGATATTTATACAATTCATTCAGAGCTGATAACTCTGAAAAAAGTAATGAAGTAGAGATTGAGGCTTATGTTTCTGCTGATTCATTCAGTATAGACCCTAATCAGATTTTATGCGTAAAGTCAGATGGGAACTACACGGAATTTTATCTAATAGATGGTATAAATGTTTCTAAAAGGATCGTGAGGCAAACGCTCGAAAAAGTTGCCGAACAGCTTAGCTCTCATTCACAGTTTTTCAGAAGTCATAGGGCATTCATTGTGAATATTCAGATGGTAAAAGAGCATAAAGGCAATGCCTCTGGTTACCAATTAGTCATTGACGGATTGGAATTTTTAGTGCCAGTGAGTCGGGCCAATGTGAAAAAGTACAATGAGCACCTGGCACATCATTGACATCCGTCACAAAATCCTTGTCAATCGTCACAGAGGCTTGATTTGAAATGACCTTAGCTTTTATGTTTGGCGTTATGAAAAACATGCAAACGACAAGAAGACACGACCTGGACTGGCTTAGAGTAATCGTATTTGGCCTATTAATTTTCTATCATGTAGGGATGTTTTTTGTGCCCTGGGGGTGGCATATCAAAAATAACGAAATTTATAATTGGCTAAAAGTACCGATGAGTTTTGTCAACCAATGGAGATTGCCAATCCTGTTTGTAATAAGTGGAATGGGAACTGCTTTTGCACTAGGCAAAAGAACCATAAGTCAGTTTATAAAGGAAAGAAATACTCGCCTTGGGGTTCCGTTTATTTTTGGGATGCTAGTGATCATTCCTCCCCAGGTTTTTGTGGAGCGAGTAATTAATGAGCAGTTTCAGGGGAGTTATTTTGATTTCTGGTTTGGACCAGCTTTCCAAGGCATCTATCCCGATGGTAACTTGAGCTGGCATCACTTATGGTTTTTGCCTTACCTACTGGTCTTTTCTATGTTGCTTGCTCCAGTGTTCGGTTGGATGAGAAGTCATCCCGAAAATGGTCTGATAAAAAGGTTTCGTAGTTTAATACAACGAAATCCATTTAATCTTTTTTTGCTTGTGATTCCTCTTTATTTGTATGAGTCTTTAGTGGAGCCATTTTTCAATATTACTCATAATTTGGTGTGGGATTGGTTCAATTTTATCAGCAGTCTTACGCTCTTTTTCTATGGTTTTTTGTTGATTTCGGTGAAAAACGATTTTTGGAAAGCGGTGGATAAAATCAAATTCCATACATTGTTCATAGGGATAGTTTGCTTTTCAGCACAGCTCATAATCTGGTTCAATTTTGAAGATGGATATGTGGTACATTTCACAGAGGCAGCTTTCAAAACCACTAATCTTTGGGCATGGATTCTGACTATTTTCGGCTTTTCTGCAAAATGGCTAAATCAACCATCTTCTTCTTTGGACTATGCCAATAGAGCAGTTTATCCATTTTATATTTTACATCAGACCATTACGATTGTGATTGCCTTTTTTATTTACGATCTCAGTTGGGGGTTAGTACCTAAGGCACTCATTTTATTGATTGGTACATTTGGCGGGGCGTGGTTCATTTACGAATTCCTGATTCGGAGGATTTCGCTTTTGCATCCATTATTTGGTCTTAAGAATAAAAACTAAGTCAGTGTGGTATTGATAATTTGGGGTTTCGATGTGGCTTTTTCGTAATCCTCATCATAGTCAGGTCTGATGGTGCCAAAAACTCTGTCCCAGATCAAAGTGTACAAACCATAATTACCATGAAACCTTTGATGGTGTTGATTATGAGATACAGAAGTATTCACGTATTTTCCAATCCATGTTTTGTGAAACCCTTTTGGATAAAGCTCATATCCTATGTGTCCGTACACATTGTAAGCTATCTGGAAAACCATAAAGATCATTACCACAAGAAGGTGCGATGGAATAGTAAAAGCAATGATTGGAATGATCATGACTTCAACAATGGCCTCAAGCGGGTGAAAAGAGTATGCAGTCCATGGGCTGGGGTTAGTGGAGAGGTGATGAACTTTATGTATCGTTTTAAACCAACGCGGTTGATGCATCCATCTATGGGCCCAATAAAAGTAGAAGTCATGAAGGAAAAACATCAAAATGAAGGTGCCAGCCCAATACCATGTTGGCTCTGCGCTTATGTCCTTGATTAGCAGATTATACGGAGATAATGTGATAAAAGTGACTAAGGCAACAATCGTGAAAATAACGATCGTTAAAACTGAATAGGAAATATCTCTTTGATAGTCTGAAACTTTAGGAAAGTTCCGCTGAATTTTTCTGATTCTCTTTTGGTTTCGGAAAATGACATAAAACAGCAGAAAAGCAATTCCAGCGAAAACTACGTACCTGATACCGATTCGATAGAAGAAAACAGGAAATTTTTCAATCAGTTCTCCCATGTCAAGGTTTTCTTGGTAATTTTTTTGGTAAAACCATTGTCGTCTTCTGAGAGGAGGCATCCCTTATGTCCTCCCACCTGTCTATTTCCAGTTCAAAACCGTAAACACCGCAAGTAGGCACATTGTCTATGTAAGTGTCATTGAAGTGGTTGGCCAAATCGGTGAACCCAGGATTATGGCCAAATATGGCTACAGAATTGATGTTATCATCTATCTCTGACAAGATATCCAACAATACATTCGAATAGGCATGGTACATTCTTTCATCTATTTGAATATCAGCCTCTGGATAACCCCACTCGTCTGCCAGAAAGAGTGCTGTGTAAATAGCCCTGCTTGCATGACTGGTGATCAGAAGGTCCGGGGTGTTTTCTGTTCTACTCAGCACCCTGCCTACACGAAAGACATCCCTTCGTCCTCTGAGAGCTAATGGGCGATTCTCATCGGGAAGATCGAAGTTCCAGGATGATTTGGCATGTCTGATGATATATAATTTTTTCATTTTTCAGTCGGGTAGGTAAAAATCAAACTTCACTTCATTCATACATTTGAAATGTCCTTTTGGACATTTTTCGAATCCAATTTTCGAACAAGGTCTGCATTTCAAATCTTTCTTTTCGAAAATAACGAATTTCGTTCGGTATGGGTACATCCCAAACTCAGGAATCGTATTACCCCAAATACTGTAAATTTCTTTTTTGAAAGCAGCCGCTACATGCATGAGTCCTGTATCATGTGTAAATACCCATCGGGATTGCTTAATCAGAGAGGCTGATTGATTGAAATTGAATTTACCACAAGTATTGAAGACAATAGTTTGCTTGCCCAGAGCTTTCAGACCTTCTGTGAATTGATCGTTTTTAGGTTTGAAAAATTCTTCAATTTCTCGTCCCATTTGCTCCTCTTCTTTGCCGCCAAGTAGGATGACCGGTTTGTTAATTCGATCGCAGAGTTCAATCAGCCGATCTTTCGGAAGCTTTTTGGTTGCAAACTGTCCTCCAATAACAACCGCTACATATCCATTTTGAAAAGCCTCTGGTAGCCAATCTATTTCCACATGATCTCTGTCAGGTATGAAGTAATCCAGCCCCAGGTTATCCATTTTTACTCCGAAAGATTCTACGGACTGCATATAACGATCTACGATGTGCTGGTTGGGTAAAACGTTGATTTTAAACGCTGTTAGGAGCCATTTCTGGAAATTTAATTTATCAAAAGTGCGAGAGCGGATATCCAACCTTAGCTTGATAAGAGCCGTCCTTAGATTTTTGTGCAGATCAATCACGAGATCAAACTTTTCTTTTTTCAATTCTGTGATCAATGACTTCAGAGTTTTGTCCAGTATATGGGTTTTGATGATATACGGATTTTCTTCCATCAAAAATGCATATTCTTTTTTGGTGGCCACATGTACTTCTGCCTGGTCTATTTGAGTTTTTATGCACCTGATTACCGGAGTGGTCAGCACAATATCACCGGTTGAAGAAAAACGTATAATAAGTATTTTCATAAGGTTAGAAAACGAAATCGGATACGATTGTTTGATTAACTTTAACTAGCCTCAAGTTATGAAAATGATCAAATAACATTCCCACCGGGCATGGGGTTAATTATGTGATGATTGTTCTACTGGTAAAAATAATTGGTTATATGAGACGAAGAGTAAGTGTTCTTGCCGTATTTCTTTTACTTTTTTGCTCAGGTTATTCTCAGAGAAAGGGAGATATAGATACCACAAACATCATACAGCAACCCAATCGGATTGAATTTGAAATGGATGAATATGGTTCTACTTTTCATGTCATTCCCGGCGAAAGTTCTGGAATTTTGGTTGTTCAGGAAACAGAAAATCGCTCAAAGGAGGGGTTTAATTGGATTTTTTATAGTTTGGATACTACTCTGACCAAAACCTGGACAAGGATTTTGGTCATACCTTATGAGTATTACATGATAGGGTGGGAATACTCTGAAGGAAAGTACTATGTGCTATATCAGGTAGATCGGTATCGCGGTGAAGAGATGATGCTTTACGAAATCGATGTGGAAACAGGAAATCATCTCACTTATGATATAAGCACAGTATTTCCTATCAGTCTTACTTTTTTTGAGATTATTGATTCACATGCAGTTTTTGCCGGTTATACTAATTACCGTCCGGTCTTGCTGACTTATGATTTGGGCGAGCAAAAGCCAAGGGTAGTGCCTGGGTTTTATGATAATAAGAGTGATATTTTAGACATTGTCATAGATGATGAAGTGGGGATGTTTACGGTGATACAGCAAGAACGAACGGATAACAGGAGAAACACAATTAGTGTAAAATCCTTCACCTCATCAGGAGAAATCATTCAATCCAATACGATCAACCCCGGTCCGCGAAATAATCTGGTAGATGGAGCCAGTACGATGTTTTTAAATGGCTATCAATACATTGCCGGCACTTTCAGTAAAAATACATCGGAGTATAGCAGGGGATTATACCTGAGCAAATTTGTAAATGGAAGGCAGCAGTTTTTGAGATATCACGATTATGCCGAGCTCAATAAGTTTTTTGATTACATGGGTGAAAAACGTGTTGCCCGGATCAAGGAAAGAATTGCCAGAAAGAGATTGAAAGGTAAAAAAGCGACTTTTAATTATAAGCTCCTTGTGCATGATATGATACAAAGAGGAGAAGAATATATTCTGATCGCCGAGGCTTATTATCCACGCTATTCTACTTATTCCAATCAGCTAGGATACGCTCCAAGGATGGGATATCAGAGAATGAACCCAAACTTTATGGGGTATAAATACACCCATGCTGTGGTGGTTGCATTTGATAGAAATGGAAATATAATCTGGGATAATAGCTTTGAAATAGATGATGTAGAAAGCTTTGCCCTGGAAGATGTAGTAGTAGTGAGTAACTATGGAGACAAAATCGTACTCATGTACATGGAAGAAAATACCATCCGCTCTAAAGTCATCAAGGGTGATGAAATATTGGAAGGTAAATCCATCAGTCCGGTGAGATTGGCGTATGATTCTGATGAGGTCAGAAACAGGGACCCTGAAATTGAAGGTCTAAAATGGTGGTATGGGAGAACAATGTATGCTTTTGGAGAACAGCGTATTCGTAATGAAGACGGAGTAGGCGGAAGAGTGTACAGAAGAGTGTTTTACATCAATAAAATCCAATATCATTTAGAAGATATTGCTAATTAAACAGTTGAATATTTGGTGATCGAATACTATTTGTTGTGACCTTAGCTTGTATATTTGTGTGATTTTTAGTCATGCAAAAAAGACTCCTGTTTAACAGTAAACTTCTCAATATCACAATCAGCCGATTGTGTCAGCATATCATTGAAAATCATGGGGATTTTTCTGATACTGTGTTGCTGGGTATGCAGCCCAGGGGAATTCATCTTGCCGAACGTATCAAGAACGAATTAGAAAGGCAATTGAACAAAAGCATTTCTCTTGGATACCTGGATACCACTTTTCATAGGGACGATTTCAGACGTAGAGATACACCTAAAACTCCGAATCAAACTAAAATTCCTTTTTTAATTGAAAACCAGAAGGTCATACTTATAGATGATGTGCTCTATACCGGCAGAACTGTGAGGGCAGCTCTGGATGCGATGACCATGTTTGGTAGACCGGCAAAAGTAGAATTGCTGGTTCTTATTGATAGACTATACAGCCGTCACATTCCTGTGGAGGCCAATTATATCGGACGAAAAGTCAATACTATGCCTTCACAGCATGTGTTGGTAGAACTCGCCGAGCAGGGCAAAAAAGATAATATTTGGTTAATTAACGATCCTGAATGAGCCAACTGAAAACAAAACATCTACTAGGTATCAAAAATCTCGATGCAGATGAGATCGAACTTATTTTTGAAACTGCGGCTAATTTTAAAGATGTTTTGAACCGGCCCATCAAGAAAGTGCCTTCTCTCCGTGATGTCACGGTGGCGAATGTCTTTTTTGAAAACTCTACCAGAACGAGATTATCATTTGAGCTAGCCGAAAAAAGGCTTTCAGCTGATGTGATTAACTTTTCTTCCTCGTCTTCTTCAGTCAAAAAGGGAGAAACACTTCTGGATACGGTCAATAATATTTTGGCAATGAAAGTGGATATGATTGTGATGCGTCATAGTAGTCCGGGAGCACCACATTTTCTTTCAAGACATATCAAAGCCAATATCATCAATGCTGGTGACGGTACTCATGAACACCCGACTCAGGCACTTTTAGATTCTTTTTCTATTCTCCAAAAAACTGGAAGTGTTGCTGGTAAGAAGGTGGTGATTGTAGGTGATATACTGCATTCTCGTGTGGCACTCAGCAATATTTTTGCTCTGCAAAAGCTCGGAGCAGAAGTGATGGTTTGTGGTCCAGCTACGTTGCTTCCAAAATATGTTGCTTCACTCGGTGTGAAAGTAGAATTGGATATTAGGAAGGCTTTGGAGTGGTGCGATATCGCCAATGTGCTGAGGATTCAGCTGGAGCGTCAGAAGATGCGCTATTTTCCTTCGCTAAGAGAGTATTCTATTTACTATGGAATCAATAAGTCACTCATAGACTCATTGAATAAGGAGATTGTGATCATGCACCCAGGCCCAATCAATAGAGGTGTAGAGCTTACCAGTGATGTGGCTGACTCTGAAAATGCAATTATTCTCGATCAAGTAGAAAATGGTGTAGCCATACGTATGGCAGTGCTTTATTTACTAGCGGGAAATATGAATTAATCCCACTAGTGGGTTTGATTCCCTGCTCCACCGGTGTGTGATACTTTTGTTTGCAAATCAAACTCCATCAAATACCTCGCTGGCTCTGCCTCGCGGTATTTCACTTACTTGCTTTCTAAGTATTTCTCGAATCGCGCCATGATCACCTCAGCAGTGAAAGGCTTGGCTATATAGTCATCGAACCCAACAGGCTTTTGCTCGTCTTCTTCCAGTTCACTAATACTTGCAGTCAAGGCAAAAATGGCAGCTTTGAATCCGTTTTCCCTAATGATTTTTGTTGCCTCATAGCCATCCATGACGGGCATTTGGATATCCATCAAAATCAGGTCATAGGGTTCTTGAGGAGCCAATTCTGTAGCTTCTTTTCCGTTTCTTGCCAGATCCACCTGAATGCCTGATTGTGCCAATACTTTTTTTGAAATCAATAGATTGATTTCATTGTCATCCGCGACAAGCACTTTTTGAAGTTTTGAAGTCATAATACACCGCTGCTATTTTTCAAAATAAGGTGAAAATTAGGACGAAGTACAAGTTTTCACCAAAAACTTGTTCCTTTCATATTAAAAACCCTGAATAATTGATTGGCTGATAATTTATGAATCTATTTACCGGTATAATTGAATGGACTAATTACCAGTAATTCAGATTTGATATCATCAGAAACTTCTAATGTATTGATGAACTCATGCAAAGTGTCTTTAGTGATTTTATTGCCTGTTCTGGTAAGCGCTTTCAAAGCCTCGTAAGGATTGGGATAAGCTTCTCTTCTCAAGATCGTCTGAATTGCCTCAGCCACCACAGCCCAGTTTTCGTCCAGGTCGGCTGTAATCGCTGCTTCATTGACTTCTAGTTTCCCAATTCCTTTTTTGAGTGATACCAGAGCAATCAAAGTATGCCCTACAGGAACACCGATATTTCTTAGTACAGTAGAATCAGTCAGGTCACGCTGTAAGCGAGAAATTGGAAGTTTTGCGCTTAAGTGTTCGAATAGAGCATTGGCAATACCCAGATTTCCTTCTGCATTTTCAAAATCTATTGGATTTACCTTATGAGGCATGGCTGATGAGCCTACTTCATTTGGGTTGATCTTTTGTTTGAAGTAATTCATCGATACGTACTGCCAGATGTCACGGCTAAAATCCAGAAGAATGGTGTTAATCCTTTTTACAGCATCGAAGAGTGCTGCAAAATGATCGTAGTGCTCGATCTGTGTGGTTGGGAAGCTTCTTTTGATACCTAATTTCTTTGAAACGAATTGGTCGCCGAACTCATGCCAATCATTTTCTGGATAAGCCACAAAGTGCGCGTTGAAATTTCCGGTAGCACCTCCGAATTTTGCTGCGAAAGGAATTGCTTCCAAATATGCGAGTTGCTCTTGCAATCGAGCTCCGAATACTTCAATTTCCTTACCCAAACGAGTAGGAGAGGCAGGTTGACCGTGAGTCTTGGCAAGCATTGGGATGCTTTCCCAGGACTTTGCCGTGTCATTAATCAGCCCAATTATACTTTTCAAAAATGGTACAAACACTTCATCCATTGCGTCCTTGGTAGAAATGGGAATTGAAGTATTATTGATATCTTGAGAGGTCAATCCGAAATGGATAAACTCTTTGAATTGGCTCAGACCCAGCTTATCAAACTCTTCTTTGATGAAGTATTCTACTGCCTTTACATCATGATTCGTGACCTTTTCAATGTCTTTAATTTTCTGTGCATCAGCCTCCGTAAAATCCTCGTAAATTTTTATCAGATCATTAAACTTATCGTGATCAACTTCAGTTAGTTGAGGTAATGGGATTTCGCATAAGGCAATAAAATACAGGATTTCTACTTTCACCCGATATTTGATTAGAGCGAACTCTGAAAAATAGGGAGCAAGACTATCTACTTTGGATCTGTATCTGCCGTCAATTGGTGAAATGGCTGTAAGGTCATTGAGCTGCATGGTCACTTTATTTTTTGAGGGGGCAAAAATAGGTTATTCGGATAACTTGTGGAGGGAAGAAGGTGGATTTACCTTTGCGCCTTGCTAAAAAAACAAAAAGCTCAAAATGGCATTTGGATTATTCAAAAAGAAGAAAAAAGAAGCAAAGAAAGATGATCGCTACCACATGATGACCATCAGAGAGGTCAACAAGGTAGCAAGTGAAACTGTCAATGTGGTATTTGAAAAGCCGGGAAGTAGCTTTCAATACAAACCAGGTCAGTTTATTACGATTATCAAAGAGATAGATGGTAAGAAAGTCAGAAGAGCATATTCGCTTTGCACTACTCCATTTTTGGATGAATATCCTACAGTAACTGTAAAAAGGGTACCGGGTGGCTTGATGTCCAATTACATCAATGACCACTTCAAAGCTGGAGATCAGGTAGAGATCATGGAGCCAATGGGGCGATTTACGGTAGATTATGATGCCAATGCATCCCGAAAAGCCATCTTTTTTGGAGGAGGAAGCGGAATCACTCCTTTATATTCGATCCTTCGATCAATGCTTGCAAAAGAACCAAATAGTCAGGTAGCACTGGTTTATGGTAATCGCACTGAAGAGTTTGTGGTTTTTCATGATGAGTACCAACAGCTAAAAGTGGAATATGGTGATCGTTTCCAGATCATTCATATGCTGGAAAAAGATCCTAATGGTTTCGCTCAGCATGTAGGGCGTCCTACACCAGAAGTAATCAGTCAGGTTACCAAAGATCTGTTTCCTGCGGATGAGGCTGAAATATTCATCTGTGGACCGGAACCTATGATGCAGGTGGTGAAAGAAGGGGTGAAGCTGGCAGGAGTAGAGGAGGAGCGCATTCATATGGAGAGTTTTGAAGCAGGAAAAACATCACCATCGGACATCAACACAACAGAAGAAGGAGCATTTACGGGTGAAAGCGACATAACTATTATCCTCAATGGAGAAGAGCATCAGGTCACAGTGCCGGCAAAAGAACCCATCCTCGATGCTGGGCTAGATGCTGGATTGGACATGCCATACTCTTGCCAGAGTGGTCTGTGTACTGCTTGTCGTGCTAAATGTCTGGAAGGGACACTGGATCAGGAAGATGCAGCAGGACTAACGGATGCCGAGGTAGCCGAAGGATATGTACTGCTGTGTGTGGGGAAACCGAAATCAGCAAAAATTAAACTAGAAGTCGGATAAACATCCAAATTCTGAGAATATGAGAACCCCTGAAATCGTGAGATCTCAGGGGTTTTGTTTGATGTTACTCTATCACGATCCTGTAAGTTTCATAATAATCCTTGTTGGAAATATTGACCAGATAGACTCCCGGATCTAAGTGCATGAGATTCATGGAGAGGCCGTTCTTATTCAGAGCACCTTTTTTATTGCTGTTACCCAGCAGGTCAGTGACTTCTACCTGATAGACCAGCTCCGATGCTTCCTGATACGCTTCCAGTTCTTCGATATTGGAGATGCTGATGTCTATATCTCCGGGGGAAGGATTGGGGTTGATGACTATGAGAGGTGTGACGCAGCAGATCCCTCCACCTCCTCCACCTCCAGTATTACATTCTACATCGATTGTCTCTGATATTTGTAAGGTAGATCCACAATTATTCGATGCATAGGCATAGATAGTTACCGATGAGCCATAGTCATTAGGACCCACAAATACCACAGGGTATTGCCAGGTATGGGAGCTACTATTGGACTGAGTGATCGTTCCTCCACTTACATTGAAGGTGTAGCTATCTACACTTTCCATAAATTCTACCCCTACTTCACCAGCGGTGCAGCCAAAAGTGCTAGGGTAGTAGTCAAAAACTGGTGCATTTGGTTTGCCTACCCATACTTCTATTGAAGTGTTGAAAAAGTTACAGTCGCTTCCCTCGTGAAAGGTAACTGTAACCCAACCACTTTGAAATCCATTGGCTGCTTTTATAAAAGCCGACGCACCACTGCCTGACCTTGTAGATGGATCGATCAAAGTTTCAGGAGAGACTTTCCAGTTTAAACTCAATCCTGGTGGCGGATTCAGTAAGGTTATCGTTCGCCCTGAGGTGCAAATGGACTGAGTGTGCCCAGAAAAATCACCTTCAAAATAATTGCTAAAGTCTTACTCTATGTAATGCCACATTGCCCCTGTTTGCATCGGAGTAAATTCATCTTGACATGTAGTATGTGAATAAGACATGATATTAGTTATTGGGGGAGTCCATGTTCCTCCTAAATTGTCTGCATCATAGTCCGCATTTGTCGAATTATTGAAATAAGTACATGGTGATATATCTGTAACTGAAGTCACTCCGTTATTAACCAAATCACTAGACACATTTGGGTCGGCTTCAGTATCGCACAAAAAATCGCCATTGATTTCGCAACTAAGATCTCCATTAGTCAGCCGACACCATTCATTATTAAAAGGAGCGAAATTGTTTTCATGGTTTCTGTCACGCATCTCTTGATAGCAACTATTCGAAATAGTAGCATTATCTGAATTTGACGCCAGGGATAGCAACCTGCCGGGGTGATGGGTGTGTAGCAACCCTAGTGTATGTCCTAATTCATGTGCTGCAACTTTTGCAATATAATCTAAATCTCCACTCTGAGTAGCAGTGAAGCAACTCCATTTGATAGCCCCTATATTGCTGATTTGTGTAGATGGGATAAATGGAGTAATCGCAAATCCATCCGCGTCAATATCGGCATGATCTAATAAATGTAAATTCAGTTCACCATCAGCCCTTCTTAAGGCAAAAAATGCAAAAAGCTCAGCTTGGGTGTCTATCCCGGTTCTCCAATTCTCATTATTTTCAAAATCTATTTCGGTAATATAAAACTGTATGCCGGAGTTGGTGTTTCGGAATAGATCATTTATTATGATGATGACATCTTCAACATCAATTTGTTTCAAGTTAGTCCAATCATTTCCGGCATTGTCTCTATAGACATGTACTTTAAGCGGAAGCATATACCTCGTTTCAGGACAATATCCTCTGGCCGCTGGGACATCTTAGTAGTTTCGCTCAGTTAAATAATCTATGAGATAATCATTGTTGTTGTACCAGGGGAAACTAACAGCCGTAGCAGAATCGAGATCTGGTGTATCGTCTTGGGCATAGCACAGCGATATCATGCTTACCATAAAGGCAAGGTAGAAGATTACTTTTTTCATAAGATTGGGTTTTATTATTGCATTAAAAAATTTTACGAAACCAAAAGACTGATTTATGTCTAGAGATATATTCTGGTACGTTTCCGTATTCAGGAAATTCTCCACTTAACCCGTTATAAAAAGTTGTAAAATGGTCAGACCTTTCGGGGAAATACACTTCCATGGTGTCAGTATCATCGTTCCCCAGATATACATAATATGTACGTGTAAAAGCTGAATCTAGCAGGCACTGATTAAAACAGGAAATTTCTTCAAAGACCCAAAATCTGTAAACCGAGTGCCATCCATCAACAGACACGAAAATTTCGTGATTCATGGTGTCTTTTCGGGTAT
>JAUIAO010000088.1 GCA_030425425.1 Bacteroidia bacterium
TTTATATAGTCTTCGATTACATCTTTCACCGCTTCCGAATCATTCTCTCCGACTATCATGCTTTCTACAATTTTACTAATTTTCGCCTGATTTTGAAAGCTAGACTCATTTTGCTGATATTCAGCTACTTGAGTACGCAATTGCTGATTCTCATCACTTAGTTTCTGATAAGCAGCTCTAAGCTGAGTATGCTCACTAAGCAGCAACTTTACCTTGCGTTCAAGATTGTTGATTTCTGACCTTAGTGATTCACTACTCATTTACTTTCTAATAATTGCTCCAACTTCTTTTTCAAATATAGTGATCAGTTTATTCATTACTTTATCGATCACCTTATCAGTTAAAGTTTTTGTTTTATCCTGAAGGAAAAAACTCAACGCGTATGATTTTTTTCCTGATTCCAGGTTTTCGCCCTCATATACGCTGAAAACATTGATTCTATTCAATAGGTTTTTCTCTGTTTTCAGAGCGATTTCCTCGATCTCCCCGTAAGATACATTTTTATCTAATACCAATGAAAGGTCTCGGCGTACCTCGGGGTATTTTGACAGCTCTTCGAAATGTGTTTCTGTCTCAGAGAATTTTACCAGATCCGGCCACTTAATTACCGAATAAAAGACTTCTTGCTTGATGTCATAGTACCGGGTAATTTTTGTTTTAACCTTGCCCAGTGCGCCAATTACCTTGTTTTTTACCTCGATTTGAAGTCCGTATTCTAAATTTTCATCAGTAACAGGAGTGGTTTTAAATGTTCTGATTTTCAAATGGTTTAGGACACTAAATACAGTCTTAGATAAATCGAAAAAAGTCGTTTTTGATGTTGGCTCTAACCAATTTTC
The DNA here is from genome assembly GCA_030425425.1 of Bacteroidia bacterium. Classification (GTDB taxonomy): domain Bacteria; phylum Bacteroidota; class Bacteroidia; order Cytophagales; family Cyclobacteriaceae; genus Marinoscillum. The sequence goes on from JAUIAO010000088.1 coordinate 840, forward strand.
TTCTTGCTTGTTGCCGGTTAGGTAAATGGCAAATTGAGGTGTTTCCTTAAATTTTTCGTTTTTCTTGAAATATACTTTCCCGAACTCGAAGAATTTCAGGTTTTTCTGCTTTCTGTTGATATTGTGACGAACAGATTCCAGAGCCGTATATAACAAAGAAGTCTTCATGTATCCCAGGTCCTCGCTGGACTTATTCATGATTTCTACAGGCTCTTCACCCAATTTCAGGTCTTCGTAATATTTAGGGTTAGTGAGTGAGTTGGTTTGAATTTCAGAAAATCCTGTACCAGACAGGTATTGAGAAAGCTGCTCTTGAAGTTTATAAGGTTCTTTCTCAGAGAAGTCTGCCAGGTGTCCCGCTGAGAATGACTCATCTAATGGTATATTATTGATTCCGTAAATTCTCAAAACTTCTTCTACCAGATCGGCTTCTCTGGTTACTTCACTTCTATATGGAGGTACAACTGCTGTAAACCCTACTTCAGTTACTTCTTTGGTTTCGATATCCAGCAAGTTCAGGATTTTGATAATGCGTTCATGTGCTATATCAATACCAATTAACCGGTGGAAATTCCTGTAAGTCGTTGGAATTTCAACAGGCTTGATTTTTTCTGGATATACATCCATATATTCAGAAGCTAAATGCCCGCCAGCAATAGTTAAAATAAGATCTACTGCCATATGAAGAGCAGGAATGGTCATTTCAGGATCTGTACCTCGCTCAAACCTAAACGATGCATCAGTCGAAAGTGAATGTCTCATTGCAGTTGCTCTCACATATTCATCCGAAAAATGTGCGCTTTCCAAGAAGATATCAGTAGTTGTTTCCTTAATGCCTGATTTGATTCCTCCAAATACTCCGGCTATGCACATTCCCTCTTCTTTGTTACAGATCATCAGGTCGTTTTCATGAAGTTTCCTCTCTACCTCGTCCAATGTCGTGAAGAGAGAATCTGAAGGCAAAGTTTTCACAATTACTTCATCACCTGTGATATCTGCAGCATCAAACGCATGCATCGGTTGCCCAATGCTCATCATTACATAATTGGTAATATCTACAATGTTATTGATCGGGGAAAGACCTATTGCTTTGAGTCGCCACTGCAACCAGTCTGGAGACGGACCTACCTTCACACCTCTGATTGTTGCCGCGCTGTATCGGGGACATGCCTCGCTATTTTCTACGGTAACTTTAATCGGGCGATCTGCCTCTACTTGATGAAATGGTGCAGTAGGTACTTTGATTGGTTGGTCAAAGTAGGCCTTTAGATCACGCGCTGTTCCGAGATGTGATGTTGCATCACCGCGGTTAGGAGTAAGCCCAATCTCAAACACATAATCGGAGCCAGTTTCATAAAGTTCGTTGGCCGGAGTACCATTTGGCTTGTCCGAATCCAGAATAATTATTCCATCGTGGCTAGTCCCAATGCCAATTTCATCTTCAGCGCAGATCATACCCTGTGAAACTTCTCCGCGTATTTTTGACTTTTTAATCTTGAAAGGCTCTCCTCCAGTGGGGTATAGCGTCGAGTTTACCAGTGCAACAACAACTTTTTGACCTTCGGCTACATTAGGTGCACCGCACACAATCGGCAACAATTCATCTGCCCCTACATCTACAGTGGTGAGTTTGAGTTTATCAGCATTAGGGTGAGCGATGCAGCTTTTCACTTCACCAACAACCAGACCTTCAAGGCCTCCCGGTATTTTTTCTACATATTCCAGACCTTCTACTTCCAGTCCAGTTTCTGTAAGGATATCTCCGATTTTTTCCGGAGTGTCATTTATATCAATGAAATCTTTGAGCCAATTATAGGAAATTTTCATCCTTGAGTAAGGTTCTAATGTTTAAAAAAGCTTGATGGTGCCAATTGAAAAACCAGCAAACAGCAAAAATAGAAAAGCACTTGATATTGCCCTATGAAATTAGTGCTTATAATCTTTTTCTCCTGCAGTAATTTTTAGAGGCAATACGTTTTCTTTGGGAGGAACAGGGCAGATATATCCTTCCATGTAAGCACAATATGGATTATAAGCTAAATTGAAATCTATCGTCACGGAATTTTCTTTTCCAATCTCCAGATCAATATACCTTCCACCGCCGTAAGTTTCTAATTCACTGGTCTCGTCGGTAAATCCTGTGAAGTAAATCCCTTCCGGGGTGCCAAAACCTGTTGGTTTCAATATAAGAAGTTCTAATTTTTCTCCTTGTAGTTCGAAATGAGCAATAGCATATTTTTGATACCGAGATTGTGATCCGTCACTATTTTGGATTGTTAAGTACTCGGTGATTGCTAACTTTTCCAAGCTAGCGGTTACCTTAAATTCCGGGTCAATAGGAAAATATTCGATTGGATGAAATTTAACATCGAGCTCATTGAATGGCGAGTCAGGGGAGTGTTTTAGAAACCTAATTTTCTCAGCCCTAATGTCCGCTACATATTTTCTATATGCGCTTGTGTCTGTAGGGCTATTTAATAAAAATACCGAAACAATAATAGCAATAGGAGCCAGTAAGTATAGAACTTTCCTAATCATAAATATCCGCTTTCTGAATAGCTAAAGTAGCCATCATCGGTAAAAATCACATGATCAAACACACTAATGTCCAGTAGTTCTCCTGCTTCTTTAATTTTTTTGGTGAGGCGATTATCAGCTTCACTTGGTTTTTTCTTACCTGAAGGATGATTGTGAATCAGAACTATACCGGTGGCTAGTGAATCCAGTACTTTCTTAAATATCAATTTTGGATCTGCTACTGTTCCTGTCACTCCACCCAGACTAATCTGTTCCTTTTTGATGTATTTGTTATTTCCAGCTATCGATCTTGATCGATCCTATTTTCTGTAATTCTGAAAACCAATGTGTTTTTTATATCAATGTACTTTTGGCTTAGCCCAAAAGTACCAAAAACCCAAGGCTGTGAAGCTCTTCGGGGATTTTAATCCAATTTAGAGGACAAAAATAAACTCACCCATGTTTTCAACATGGTCTCAAACAAATTTTTGTCTAATCCCACTAATTGGATTAAAATTCTTATCCGAATTAGCTTCAAGGCCGTTGAAATCAGGTTCTTATATTGCTGACAGTCAAAGAAATATGATTTATTTATCAAATAGAGTTGTTTCGGAAATCAACATTAGAGGGTTTGGAAATTGAAAGGGACAGAGGATGAGTGTTTAAAAAATCTGATTTACTCAATCTTATGATAGTAATGGTAGCCAATGTAACGAGTATATTTCTAATCATAAAAATCCGTTTTCTGAATAGCTAAAATAGCCTTCATCTGTAAAAATCACATGATCAAACACACTAATGTCCAGTAGTTCTCCTGCTTCTTTAATTTTTTTGGTGAGGCGATTATCAGCTTCACTTGGTTTTTTCTTACCTGAAGGATGATTATGAATCAGAACTATACCGGTGGCTAGTGAATCCAGTGCTTTCTTAAATATCAATTTTGGATCTGCTACTGTTCCTGTCACTCCACCCAGACTAATCTGTTCCTTTTTAATGTATTTGTTATTTCCAGCTATCGATCTTGATCGATCCTATTTTCTGTAATTCTGAAAACCAATGTGTTTTTTGTATCAATGTACTTTTGGCTTAGCCCAAAAGTACCAAAAACCCCAGGGCAATCGCATTTAAAAAGGTGAGGCTTTGAGAATCTGTGGATGACGAACACTAATCCCTGACGGGAATAGCTCCAGTCTCATAGTGTTGTTGTTTGTAAAAAAAGAGGGCCAAATACCTGCTGCATTTTTTCTGCCCCGTTGTTGAAGCTAATTTACCCATTACTTACACTTAGAGCAAGACTTTAAAGTATCAAAAAAGCACTTTTTCTAGCATATTTGGAGCCATGAATGATGGTCGAACCACCTACCGAGGAAATCTAAAACACGAACTGGTCGATATTCTGTTTTTAGTGATATCTGCTGCCGTATGTGGGCTAAATGACTGGGTTGAGATTGAGCTTTTTGGTAAAGGGCAACTTCCCTGGCTGAGGAAGTTCTTCCCTTTCCGCAACGGGGTTCCATCGCATGATACTTTAGGCAGGGTGTTTTCAAAGCTCGATACTGAGGAATTTTCTCGTTGTTTTTCCCTGTGGGTCAATGAATTAGGGAAGCATACATCCGGTGAACTGATCGCTATAGATGGTAAGAGGATGCGGGGTTCTTATGATAAAAGTGACGGCAAGTCCGCCCTTCATATCGTTTCCGCCTATGCTACTGAGCAACGACTGTGTCTTCAGCAAGTGGCTACTGATGAAAAAAGTAATGAAATCACAGCGATTCCCAAGCTGCTGGAGATGCTTTCATTGGAAGGTTGCACGGTTAGTATAGATGCTATGGGCTGCCAAAGGGCTATTTCTGAGAAAATTATCACCAAGGAAGCAGATTACATCCTTGGGGTGAAGAACAATCAAAAAGGGCTTTACGAGCAAATAGAAAAGGTATTTGGAATTACTGCAACTGATAGTCAAGACGATACCCATGAAATGGGACATGGAAGGTTTGAGCAGAGAAAGTGTAGTGTGATCAGTGATTTGACCCATTTTGATGATTACAAGGATTGGCCAGGTATTAAAAGCCTAGTGCGTATAGAGTCTAGCCGAACAAACCGCCAATCAGGCAAAGAGGAGCAACAAACCAGATATTACATTAGCAGTAAACTAGCTAGTGCGAAAATATTCAATGGTCAAATCCGTGAACATTGGCACATAGAAAACAAGTTACATTGGGTGTTAGATGTTGATTTTCAGGAAGATAAGAGCAGGAAGCGAAAAGGGCATTCAGCAATTAACTTCAATATGATTGCTAAAATAGCACTCGGCCTTATAGAAGGCCAGGATCCTAAGAAGCCCAGATCTCAAAAGAGAACAATCGCAGCATTTGATCCCAATTACAGAGAAAAACTGCTTAGAATTTAAATGCGATTGCCCTGCCAAAAACCCAAGGCTGTGAACCTCTTCGGGGATTTTAATCCAATTTAGGGGACAAAAATAAACTCACCCATGTTTTCAACATGGTCTCAAACGAATTTTTGTCTAATCCCACTAATTGGATTAAAATTCTTATCCGAATTAGCTTCAAGGCCGTTGAAATCAGGTTCTTATATTGCTGACAGTCAAAGAAATATGATTTATTTATCAAATAGAGTTGTTTCGGAAATCAACATTAGAGGGTTTGGAAATTGAAAGGGACAGAGGATGAGTGTTTAAAAAATCTGATTTACTCAATCTTATGATAGTAATGGTAGCCAATGTAACGAGTATATTTCTAATCATAAAAATCCGTTTTCTGAATAGCTAAAATAGCCTTCATCTGTAAAAATCACATGATCAAACACACTAATGTCCAGTAGTTCTCCTGCATCTTTAATTTTTTTGGTGAGGCGATTATCAGCTTCACTTGGTTTTTTCTTACCTGAAGGATGATTGTGAATCAGAACTATACCGGTGGCTAGTGAATCCAGTGCTTTTTTAAATATCAATTTCGGATCTGCTACTGTTCCTGTCACTCCACCCAGACTAATCTGTTCCTTTTTGATCACGGTATTGTTTCTTTTGAGCATTAGTACCCAAAATTCTTCATGAGGCAGGTCAGAAAGCTCTGGCTTCATGAGTTCATAAACATCAGCTGGACAAATGATTTTGGGGAGCTTTTGGGGTTCGGAAAGTTTTCGTCTTCTGCCGATCTCCAATGCACTTACTATGTTGATGGCTTTTGCCTCACCTATTCCTTTAAACTTAATGAGATCTGGGACGGTAAGTTTAGCTAGCTTGTTGAGGTCATTTCCTACTGAGTGCAGGATCTGTTTGGAAAGGTCAACTGCGGAGAGTGTTTTAGTGCCAGAGCCAATTAATATTCCAATTAGTTCAGCATCAGATAGGACATATTTCCCTTTGAGTAGTAGTTTTTCTCTTGGTCTATCCTCTTCAGCCCACTGATTGATCGCGATGTATTGAGTTTGGTAATCCATTAGCTGTAAGTTTACAGCTATGAATATAAACAAAAACCCTGATCACAGGAGCAATCAGGGTGATAGTTTCTTATCAGCTAAGCTTAAAGTGCGTTTACGTGCCTTTTCAGGCTAGACTTTAGGTTTGAAGCTTTATTGAAGTGAATGATGTTTTTCTTAGCAAGTTTGTCAACCATGCTAGTTACTTCTACTAACATTTTTTCTGCTTCCGCCTTGTCAGAGGTCTCTCTCAATCTTTTGATATAGGTTCTTGCAGTTTTGTGCTGATACCTGTTTCTAAGTCTCTTTGCCTCGTTTGACCTAATTCTCTTTAATGCAGATTTATGATTTGCCATGAGCTTTAATAATTCCTGTGCCTAATTTTTAAGGGTTGCAAAGATAGATTAATCAATTAATAAAACAAAAATGTGCTGATAACTTCCTGTAATTTCTTATTTTGAATGCCGTAATTAATTATTCCATGAGATATCGGTGCTTATTTCTCCTATTTGTTTCTCTTATTTTGATCGCCTCTTTGAGCAGCTGGGGTTTTTTTGGACATCAAAAAATTAATCGGATTGCTGTCTTTACGCTTCCTGTAGAAATGATCGGTTTTTATAAAAATCACATTCAATACATTACGGAAAAGGCGGTAAACCCTGATATGAGAAGGTATGTGGTAAAAGGAGAGGCCGAGCGGCATTACATAGATTTGGATGTGTATGGAGATAGTGCGCTTTATAAAATGCCGAGGTATTGGAATGATGCCGTAGAAAAATATACGGAGGACACTCTCAAAGCGTATGGCATTGTGCCATGGCACATCAATCTGGTGAAGTACAGGCTGACTCAGGCTTTTTTGGAAAAGGATGTGGACAAGATTCTAAAATTTTCAACGGATCTGGGTCATTATATCGCTGATGCTCATGTCCCTCTACATACCACTGAAAATTACAATGGTCAGAAAACGAATCAAGTGGGAATTCATGGTTTCTGGGAGTCCAGGTTGCCAGAATTGTTTTTTAACCAATATGACTTATTCACAGGGAGGGCTGTCTACATTGAGAATACCCAACTGGAAGCCTGGAAGGCAGTAGAGAGCGCACATTTGGCTCTGGATTCTGTTTTTCGGTTTGAGCGGGAACTGACTGAGGAATTTTCTGATGATAAAAAATACAGTTTCGAGGAGCGTGGTAATTCTACAGTCAGGGTTTATTCTTATGAGTTCAGTGAGGCTTTTCATGAGAAACTAGACGGTATGGTGGAGCGACAGCTCAAGCGAACCATTAAGATGATCGGAGATTTTTGGTTTACTGCCTGGGTAGATGGTGGTCAGCCGGATTTGGATCAATTGATCGACGGGCCAACAGGTGAAGACGAAGATTATTTGAGAGACAAACTCAAAATTATATTCAGGAATCATGAAAGTGGGGAATCAGTGGGGGAGTGATTTGATTCACTTTGGTTGTGTCTCGTTCATCCGCGCTTAATGCCGGATCACTCAAGATATCTTTGAGATTTTTTTAATGATTCCTAATTTAAAATATCTTCTAACTAAAATCCAGCATATCATGAAGTCAAGAATTGCGTTTTTTCTAATCTCGTTCTTAACTATTACTTGGTGTTTTTCGCAAACGTCCCCTCAGCCCATTAGTGAAGAGGATCTTTCCATTAAAATTATTGCCAGGCACTATGATTTAAACAATGGTGCTCAGGAGACAAAATGGTTCATTTCTGAATTGAATGATGAGAAGGTCTATATTGCTCGGTTTGAGTTGGATAAAGACGAGAAAGAAGTTTATTATAATCAATACGGGAGACCGATTATTGATGCTACCATAAAAAACCAGATTCCAGTGATCTTATTGGATTACATCGGTGAGCGATACGAGAAATTCAAGGTCTTGGAATACAAAAAAACTAAGAACTTAGAAACTGAGAGCTCTAAGCACTCCGTGTCTATCAAAACAAAAAAGTATGGTGAGTTAGTGCTGGATTTTGATCAGTATTTTACCCCAACCACTTCGAATAGCTTTACAGCTTCGAATTGATTTGTTCCATTTAAACGTTTTTAAGTTTTATTCGGGCTCTAATGCTAGTCGAGCCCATTAATAATGAGTGTCCCAATTTAATCCCATCAGTGGGTTTTATTCCCCGACCCTTTGGGTTGAGAGACGTTTGGTTATAAAGCAACTCCATCAAATGCCTCGATGGCTCTTCCTCGAGGTAATTTATTCATCAAGACGGAGCGGTATCCTACAGAGCATTCTAGCCACTTTCATCTGAAAATTATCGGTTTATATTTGCGGCTGTAAATTTATCGCTATTAATAACGCCTAATTATGGGCATAGAACTGAGAAAGGAATGAAAAAGGCATTGATTACCGGAATTACCGGTCAGGATGGAGCATATTTAAGTGAACTGCTATTAGAGAAAGGCTACGAAGTACACGGTATTAAAAGAAGATCTTCTTTGTTTAATACAGATAGAATCGATCACTTATATCAAGATCCACATAAGTCGGGTACCAGAATGTTTTTGCATTATGGGGACCTCACAGATTCAATGAACCTTACCAGATTGATTCAGGAAATTCAACCTGACGAAATCTATAATTTAGGAGCTATGTCTCACGTTAGGGTAAGTTTTGATACTCCAGAGTATGTAGCCAATGTAGATGGTATTGGAACCTTGAGATTGCTCGAAGCAGTTAGACTTCTTGGATTAACCGAAAAAACCAAAATTTATCAGGCTTCTACCTCTGAATTGTATGGTTTGGTTCAGGAAGTACCACAGAAGGAAACTACGCCTTTTTATCCAAGATCTCCTTACGCAGTGGCTAAAATGTATGGATACTGGATTACCGTGAACTATAGGGAAGCTTATAATATGTATGCTTGTAATGGTATCCTTTTCAACCATGAGTCTCCCCTGAGAGGTGAAACTTTTGTAACACGAAAAATTACAAGGGCTGTATCAAAAATGGCATTAGGGCTACAGGATGTAGTCTATATGGGGAATCTTGACTCGAAGAGAGATTGGGGACATGCGAAGGATTATGTAAGAGGTATGTGGCTAATGCTTCAGCAGGACAAGCCTGAAGATTTTTGTTTGGCCACTGGAAAAACGACCACAATCCGTGATTTCATTAAAATGGCATTTGGTGAAGTAGGTGTAGAGCTTGAGTTTTCAGGAAATGGTGTTGATGAAGTTGGGAAGGTTAAATCAATATCCAATAGCAATTATGCTTTTAAGATTGGGCAGGAAGTCGTGAAAATAGATCCGAAATACTTTAGACCTACTGAAGTTGATTTATTGATCGGTGATCCAACTAAAGCAAAAGAAAAGCTGGGTTGGGAGCCGGAATATGATTTACCAGCCTTGGTGAAAGAAATGATGGAGAGCGATCTTAAGCTTTTCGAAAAGGATAAGTACTTATTGGAAGGTGGACATCAGATATTGAAGCAAGCGGAGTAGGGTTTGGTGATCGGTATTCGGTTTTCGGTGATCGGTTCATTTAGTGAAAAGTGAATAGTAAAGAGTGGATAGTGAATAGTGATCGGTTGTCAGTGATCAGTAATCGGTAGTCGGTGATCAGTATTCAGTGATCTGTGGTCGGTTGTCGGTAATCTTTGATTGGTATTCAGCGTTTGATGATCGGTATATTTAGTGAATAGTGAATAGTGAATAGTGAAAAGTGAAGAGTGATCGGTGATTGGTATTTGGTAATCGGTATTCGTTGGTCAGTTTATTTAGTGAATGAAAGAAGTGAGTGGTTATTGGTTATTTGATAACCTGTAAACATGAATGACTCAATTTTCAATAAAATGGAGAAAACATCAAAAATTTATATTGCTGGTCATCGAGGGATGGTCGGCTCGGCGATCGTGAGAAAGTTGGAAAAGGAAGGTTATACAAACCTTATCTATAAAACTTCCAAAGAGCTGGATCTCAAAGATCAGACGCAAGTGCAGCAATTTTTTCAGGAAGAGCAACCAGAATACGTGTTCCTGGCGGCTGCAAAAGTGGGAGGTATCAATGCCAATAATATTTACAGGGCTCAGTTTCTGTATGAAAACCTCATGATTGAAGCCAATGTGATTCATTCGGCGTATGAGCATCAGGTGAAGAAATTATTGTTTCTGGGTAGTTCTTGTATTTATCCGAAGTTGGCAGAGCAACCCATACACGAGGATAGCTTACTGACTGGGCCTCTGGAACAAACTAACGAACCCTATGCTATTGCAAAAATTGCTGGCATCAAACTGTGTGAAACCTATCGGCATCAATATGGCGTGGATTATATCAGTGCCATGCCCACTAACCTTTACGGGCCTAATGATAATTATGATCTTGAAAATTCTCATGTATTGCCTGCATTGATTCGAAAGTTTCATACGGCAAAAATGAATGGGGATAAAGAAGTGATGGTTTGGGGTACCGGCAGTCCATTGCGGGAATTTTTGCATGTAGATGATTTGGCTGAGGCTTGTTATTTCCTAATGGATCATTATAGCGATCCGCAAACCATCAATGTTGGTTTTGGTGATGACTTATCTATCAAAGATCTCGCCCTCACCGTGAAAGAGGTAGTGGGTTTTAAAGGGGAACTGGTTTTTGACACTTCTAAACCGGATGGTACACCAAGAAAGCTGATGAGCAGTGAACGACTGAGAGCTCTGGGTTGGGAACCTAAAATCAGTTTGAAAGAGGGGATAACGCGAGTATATCAGGAAGTTGATAAGAGTGGGTGGTGATTTCGCTTTACGCTTTACGCCTTTCGCTTTACGCCTTTCGCTTTACGCCTTACGCTTTACGCCTTACGCTTTACGCCTTTCGCTTTACGCCTTTCGCTTTACGCCTTTCGCTTTTCGCTGAACGCTAATCGCCGTACGCATTTCGCCGCTTATCCTATTAGGCTATTGGCCTTACGCTTTTGGCTTTGAGTTTCCCC
>JAUIAO010000089.1 GCA_030425425.1 Bacteroidia bacterium
CGTGAATCTTTGACCTCCTCGGAGTTTAAACCTTGGTATTTCATGTGTTAGATCGGTGATTTGAATTAATAAGGAAATATACCAGAATGTAACCTACAATCTTGAAAATTTCACAAAAAAGAGGGATAAAGACCTCTAAATAACCAGTTTGGGGTGAGTAAAATCCAAAATTGTGTGGTGAAAATAATATAAACCTTTTAAAAAGCCACATTATGTTATAACCGTTCGTTTCATAGAGGAGATGAAATAGGAACCAATGCTGAGGTGTTGCAAATGAGATGGGTACAGGGTAAATACAAAAAAGTCAGCTGATTGATCAACCAGCTGACTTTGACGTGTAAAAATGGTGAGTTACAGATATTGATTGATGATATTTTCGATCATTTCCTGCTTTCCACTGATTTGCGCAGGAGCCCCCATTTCATGAGAAATCTGTGCAAGTGTTTGTAGTGAAAGTTCTCCTTTTTCGAATTTTTGCCCATTCTCTGATTGGAATGATGCATATCGATTTGCTTTAAATTCTGAGTAAGACGACTTAGTAAGTATTGCATCTGCAGTAATTAAAGCTCTTGCAAAAGCATCCATTCCTCCGATGTGCGCATGGAATAAGTCATCCAGATCAGTAGAGTTTCTGCGCAGTTTTGCATCGAAATTGATACCACCACCTTGCAGTCCACCTACTTCCAGAAATACCAACATCATCTCTGTGAGTTCATTGAGGTTGGTTGGGAACTGATCAGTATCCCAGCCATTCTGATAATCACCACGATTTGCATCCATACTGCCCAGTAGGCCTGCATTCGCAGCAATTTGCATTTCGTGCTGCATGGTGTGCTGAGCAAGAGTAGCATGGTTTACTTCAAGGTTGAGCTTGAAATCATCAATCAGATCATATTCTCTCAAGAAGCCGATTACAGTAGCTGCATCAAAATCATATTGGTGCTTAGTAGGCTCCATAGGTTTTGGTTCGATAAAGAAGTTACCTTTAAAACCCTGAGATCTGGCATAGTCTTTTGCCATGTGAAGAAGACGGGCCAGGTGGTCTAGTTCCGCTTTTACGTTTGTGTTGAGCAAGCTCATATATCCTTCTCGTCCTCCCCAGAATACATAATTTTCTCCGTTTAGTTTGATCGTCGCATCCAGAGCGTTTTTCAATTGAGCGCCTGCATGTGCTACAACAGAAAAATCAGGGTTGGTTCCCGCACCATTCATGAAGCGTGGATGAGAAAAGAGATTGGCAGTACCCCAGAGTAACTTTACACCAGAAGCTTTTTGCTTTTCCAGTGCATAATCTGTGATGAATTGAAGCCTTTTTTCATTTTCAGAATGAGAATCTCCTTCGTCGATCAAATCAAAATCATGAAAACAGTAAAATGGAGCTCCAATTTTAGTCATAAACTCAAATGCCGCATCCATTTTATCTTTAGCCTGTGCGTATGGATCGGATTTCTCCGCCCATGGAAACACCTTGGTTCCCGGACCGAACGGATCACCGCCAACTCCACAGAAAGAGTGCCAGTAAGCCACGGCAAATCTAAAATGCTCTTTGAGCGTTTTGCCGGCTACTACTTTGTTCTCATCATAATATTTGAATGCAAAGGGATTGTCTGATTCTTTTCCTTCAAATTGTATTTTTGGGATACCCTGAAAGTATTCCTTTTCTCCAGTGATTACCTGACTCATTATTAGTTATTTATAAATTTTAGTAAATCTGTTTTCCATCTTTTGTAGGCTAATTCTAATGCTGGTTTGAGCTCTTTATTGGGTTGATAAGAATAGACTATTTCTGGGGAGCCTACTGCCTCTTCTAATGATCCGAATATGCCTATTCCAAATCCTGCACCTCTGGCAGCACCAACAGCACCCGTCGTATTGATGACTTCAATCGGAGCTCCTGCCAATGTGCTGACTGTCTCACCAAATGTCCTCGATTGGAAAAGATTGTCATTGCCTACTTTCAATGACTTGATGTCTAACCCTAATTCTTTGAGGACTTCCATTCCATATATAAAAGCGAAAGCAATCCCTTCAATGGCTGCTCGATATAGCTGAGGATGAGCGTGTCTGTTGAATTGAAGATTGAGAATATGTGCTCCAACATCTTTATTTCGAAGCATCCGCTCGGCACCATTGCCGAATGGCAGAATAGTGATTCCATCTGAACCTGGTGCTGCTTTTTGTAACTGGCTTTCCAGATCAGTATATGATTCGTGATCTTTAGCCATCAAATTTTTTACCCATCTATACAGGATTCCTGTACCGTTGATGCATAGCAATACTCCAATTCTCGGATCATCGATATTGTAATTGACATGAGCGAAGCTATTGACTCGCGAAAGTTTGTCATATACAGCCTGATCCTGAACTCCGTAGACAACCCCGGAGGTTCCTCCTGTAGCAGCTATTTCACCGGGATTGATTACTCCCAGGGACAGAGCATTGTTGGGTTGATCGCCTGCTCTGTAACCCACTTTTACATTTTTGGAGAGACCGAGCAACTCAGCGGTTTCTTCTGTGATCGACCCTTGATCTGAAAAAGTAGGTACAATCTCAGGAATGATACTTTGCGGAAAGCCCATTTCTTCCATTAGAAAGTCTGCCACCTGGTTTTGTTGAAAGTCCCAGAACATTCCCTCTGATAACCCAGATATTGTGGTGGTCGCCTTACCATTGAGCTTCATAGCCAGAAAATCACCGGGCAACATGATTTTATCGATTTTGTCGAAAACATCCGGTTCATTTTCTTTTACCCATTTGAGCTTTGCTGCTGTGAAATTCCCCGGTGTGTTTAATAAGTGCAAATGACACTTTTCTGCGCCTATTGAATTTTCTGCTGCTTCTCCGAGGCTAATAGCTCTGCTGTCGCACCAAATTATGGATGGTCTCAAAACCTTCTGATTTTTATCCACAAGCACCAAGCCGTGCATTTGATAGGATATGCCTATTCCCGAAATTTCACTCGCTTTTACCTGGGATTTTTTGAGAAGTTTTCGTGTGCCTTCTACAAAGTCTGACCACCATTTTTCAGGATCTTGTTCTGCCCATCCTGGTTCTGGACTCATTATTTCCATTTCCTTTTCCGGGTGGCTTACTACCTGTTTTACTTTATTGCTATGCTGATCTACCAGTGCTATTTTGATACTGGAGCTTCCTAAATCAATTCCTAATAGATACATCTTCTCTTCAATTTTAAGTAAATATAATACTTATGGTCTTGTTGACTATTGGTTGGTGAATTTTTTATTAATTTGCTATAAACAAAGAGGACGAAGTGGAAGAGAAAATCATGGAAGACCTGTCGATTGATTGCGTCATTTTCGGGTTTACAGATGAATTGAAGGTTTTGCTGGTAAAGCATGCAGAAGGTATCAGTAAGGATAAATGGGCTTTACCCGGAGGGTGGATTACTTACAATGAGTCTCTGGATGAGGCAGCTCATAGGATTTTGTATTTGCTAACAGGTGTCGATCAGTTATTTCTGGAGCAGTTGAAAGCATTTGGTGATGTGAATCGTTTTCCGGAAAAGCGCGTGGTTACTGTTGCTTATTATACCTTAATTAAGGATACTGATTATCAACTTCACGCAGGGTTCACTGCTTCAGATGCCAAATGGTTTTCTCTTGACGAGATTGCTGAAATGCCTTATGATCATCATGAGATCTTGAAATACGCACTCGATCAACTGAAGTGGAAGGTCAAACAAGAACCAATTGGATTTAACTTACTTCCTGAGAAATTCACATTGCTTCAGCTCCAAAATCTGTACGAAAGTATTCTTCAGTTGAAGTTGGATAAACCCAATTTCAGGCGAAAAATGTTGGGAATGAAATTACTCATAGATTGTGAAGAAAAACAGTCGAACGTCTCCCATCGTGCGGCCAAACTCTATCGATTCAATGAAGAAGTCTATACCAGTTTAAAAGACCACAAGTTTGTACTCGATTGGTAATTCATTCGCATTAGCACCATATCTGGAAAGGCGTTAGAAGAAAAAACCAAGTTTCCACTTAAAAAGTGAGATTGGCAGGATTCTGTTTTTTTTGGCAGAATTGTGAAGGTGAATTTGTCAACCTTTGGTCTTCAACATTTACCATCAAGCTTTAAGAATGAATTTCAGTTTTTTCAGGCTACTATTTGTGGTCTCACTTCTATTGCCATTTTCTGGACAAACCAAGAGTCATAGCAGTTTCCATTACAAGGGGGAGCGTATTTCTTTGAAGGGAGGCTGGGAGTTTTATTGGTCACAGCTTTTTGATTCCTCCGAACTTGTGAAACATAGAAACATGACCGCTGTAGTGCAATTGCCTAATTACTGGAACAGACATTCAGAGCTTGATATCCAGTTGCCTTCATTTGGCTATGCGACTTATGCAGCCAGGATTCTTTCAGATGATGAGTATGCCGTTGGTATTCGGTATGCAGCAGGGCATTGTGCACAGAGAATTCTTCTCAATGGCAAAGTAATTGCAGAGACTGGTGTAGTGGATAGTGTCTCTGAAAATTACCAACCGCTGTGGATTCCGGGAACAGCTGTAGCGGATTTCAGAAGAGGAGAAAATATTTTGATTCTTCAGATTGCCAATTTTGACCATAAAAATGGTGGCGTTTTTGCAATACCCGAAGTTGGCCCAAAGATCGAAATGCTGGCAGAGCGAGAGTCACAACTTATAATAGAGTCGGTGATAGTAGGTTCGCTCATCATTGCAGGAATGTTTTTTATCGGCCTCTTTATCATGTGGCATGAGGATCTCAAATTCCTGTTTTACGGCCTGTTTGCTGTTTCGTTTAGTATCTGGTTTGCCAATTACGGATTGCATATTGGGAAAGTAGCATGGCCTTCGCTTTCCTGGGGATTAACAATTCGGGTTTCTTATATCGGGCTTTACATGTCATTCGGGTTTATCAATCTATTTATGTATGAGTCCTTCAAATCGCTGATGAATAAGAAAGTAACATTGATGATGTTCGGGTTTTTTTCGATCAATGCCGTCATAGTTTTGTTTACCAAACCGTATTTTTTCTCGCAGTTGCTCAACTATGTTCACATTATCGGGTTCTTGATGTTATTATATGTCATAATAGTTGCGATCATAGCATTAGTCAAAAAGCAACGGAGTTCTGCATTGCTAGTCATTGCTAACCTTGCTTATATAGTGGCTATACTATTATTGGCGGGGATGTTTCACAATTTGATCGGAAGAAGTGGAGTCATATCTTCCATCCTGTTTCTTATCACATTTTTCCTCTATGCCATTACCCTGGCTCAGAATATTCAAATGGCCTTCTATTCAGTTTACAAACTACAGAAGGAAACCAATAATCAGAAAAACCAAATTAAGGAGCAGGCTCAAAAATTGGAGCGATTGGATGAGTTTAAATCCCGTTTTTTTGCCAATGTTTCGCATGATTTTCGATCTCCGTTGACATTGATAATCGGATATCTGGAATTATTCAGAAAAGAAAAAAATCAGTTGACAGGGGATTCTGTAGATAGCTTGGAAAAGGTGACTAAGAATGTGAAAAAACTGGTTTTGCTGACAGATGAAATACGTGATTTGATCAAGTTAGAAGAAGGTGAGATCAAGTTGAAATTTCAAAAAGTTGAATTTGGATACTTGACAGAATCCTGGGTAGGAATGTTTGAGTCTATGGCCTCTGAAAAGCATATACGATTGACAATGGTCAATGATCTTCCAGCTGGATTTTTCATACACTGTGACCCATATAATATGGAAAAAGTGGTTTATAATCTGGTGAGTAATGCCATCAAATATTCACATCAGGGCAGTGAAGTACGCGTACAATTGAAATCATCATTTTCTGGTGAAAAGGAGGCGGTAGAGTTTACAGTATCTGATGATGGCCCGGGAATTAATCAGGATGAGTTACCTATGATTTTTGATCGTTTTTATCAGAGCAAAAGCAACCAGCATCAGGTCAAAGAAGGTCTGGGAATTGGTCTGTCATTGGTGAAAGAAATCGTGGATCTGCATGGAGGTGAAATATCGGCTTCAAGTGAGCTTGGGAAGGGAACAATGCTTAAAGTATTGCTACCTATGAATTTGGAGAAAGCTTGCAATCCGAGTTTTTATAGTGCGCAATACTCCAGAGATAGATTAGGTGAAGGAGGAGATCTTGGCTCCAATAGCGGCAGCACGTCTATCAATCCAAAAAAGAAAACAATTTTAGTAGTGGAAGATCATGAAGAAGTAAGGAAGTATGTTGTGTCCGTGGTAAAGGGTGATCGGGACATTCTGGAGGCGGAGGACGGTAAGGCTGCTCTGGAGATACTTCAAAAGTATTCTGTTGATATGATCATTACTGATTTGATGATGCCGGTGATGGACGGCTATCAATTGATAGAAACCATAAAATCCGTGAGCCTTCTTAGTAGTATTCCTATAATTGTATTGTCAGCTCATGTTATGAATGGCGAGCGCCAAAGGCTGGAAAAACTGGGAGTCGATGCTATATTGATTAAGCCATTTGATACCACAGAAATCAATCAGTTGGTCGATCGATTTTTACATCCACCCAATTAATTTAAGGTCATTTTTTACTGCCGATTAAACCTTTCAGGTTGCGGAAGGTCTAACCTTTAAATTCGGGATTATGAAAATGGTTAGATTCTATATGATTGCAATGTTGATGAGTTTTTTATTTCCACAGCAGACCGAAAAACATCCTGAAAAGAGCGACGAAGTTTTGAGTGTTGTGAGAAGGACAGGACCTATTCTTCATAAAAAAGAGTCAAAACCAACCAAAAGCCGCAATGATCAAGTAGCGTTCATGAAACTCAAATTGGTTTGAGTTAGGTTGTATATAAAGCGTGAAGCCGGCTTTTGCCGGCTTTTTTTCTGCAATTCAATGCGGCTTTTTTTTCTGATTTGAATTAAAAACGGATGATGTATCATGCTTCGTGAGGAGGTTTTCGATAAGGTTGAAAAGGTATGCCGAGCAAATTCTTCAGACGGGCATTTTCTTCGGATTTTAAATGTGTATCAATTCCATATCTCAATTCTTTAGTGTCATTCACAGAAGCGAAAGTTCCGAAAAGGCGATCCCAAATGGAAAAAATGTTACCATAATTTGTATCAGTCAGGGGCTGTGTAAAGTGATGATGTACTTTGTGCATGTTGGGCGTCACAAAAATGTAGCTCAGTAACTGATCTATTTTTTTCGGCATATTGATATTGGCATGTGTGATATGCGCAAAAAGTACCGATAAGGATTGATATAGCATGACAATTCCAATAGGTGCTCCTACTATGATCACCGCGAGGATGGTGAAACTGATTCTAAACACTGTTTCACCAGGGTGATGACGCAATCCGGTGGTTACATCAACAGTAGTGTCGCTATGATGAACCAAATGAAATTTCCACATCCATTTGATTTTATGTTCCGTCCAGTGTATAAAATAGGCTCCAATTAAATCCAGTAATAATATTCCAATCACCACCTCTGCCCATAGTGGCAGTTTGAAAATGTAGAGTAACCCAAATTCATTTTCGGAGACAAAATTGGCAGCAAACAACAGCACTCCGGCTAGCCCAAAACCAATGATGGCGGTAGTGAGGGTGAAAAACAAGTTGATCCCTGCATGATTAATCTTTTTATATTGAAATTGAAAAAGGGGTAACACACCTTCTGCTATCCAAAAAATCACAATGCCGCCAATCAGAATAAGTGAACGAAACCAGGTAGGGACGTTTTCAAAGAAACCGATCAGGTCTTCCATATTGATATCATTTTGAGGGTTGATGGATAAAACTAATTAGAATAGCGCAATTTATCCCTTCACATATTCCACGAATCGGAACACTATTTCTTCATTGTTTTGATCTAAGCAGGTGAATTGTCTATTTTTGCAGCCCTTAAATGGTCTCATAGTTCAACGGATAGAATAGGAGTTTCCTAAACTCTAGATCCAGGTTCGATTCCTGGTGAGACCACTTTTATGGGATTTACGCGTACCTGCTAATACCTTAAACATCTGTAAAACAGTGTTTTACGTGTTTTATGAATTCGTCAAAATTCGTTCGAATTCACTTTTTTGATATTAATTTTGATATTAATTAAAGTATTAAGTAGGTAGAGTATGGTAAAGTTCCCCAAAATTTCAGTTGTACATAACAGACTAGGGTACAAAAGTAAGAGTGGTGTGTACCCTGTGTACATTCGAATTTACTTCCGAGGAAAAGCAGATTTTGTGAAAATTGATGATGTGCCTCCAATCCCAAAAGAAGATTGGTGGGGTGATCCTTCTCAAAACCTCTATGTAACCAATCCAACCGATAATAAAGCCATAGTTGATTTATTGACCTCTATTCAGGAATGGTCTAGGGGTAAGGTTAGAAGTGGGCAACCTATATCTGTGTCCGATATTAAGAAGCATATTAAAGGAGCTCAATTCAATGAGACATTTAATGAGTTTATAGATCGTTTTATCAAAGAGATCAACCAGAACAAATCGGAAAGTGAGAAGCTTTCTTTCAACACCATAAAAACTTATCGAAGTTTTGAAACCAGATTTAATGAATTCAGATCTGTTGTACATTTCGATGAAGTGAGTCCATACCTGGTGCAAAGCTTCGAAAGGTTTCTGGCTGTAGAACACAATCAGAAAGGTGTAAGCCGGAATAAGCATCTTAAAAAATTCAAGGTCATATGTAAAGCAGCTGAGAAGGAGGGATTGCTAAAGTACAATTATCAGCTTCTGTTCGATGATATACATGTGAAAGAGGAAAAATCGAATAGGGTAAGCTTAACCGATGACGAGGTGAGACTATTGAGAGATAAAGGTCTCAAAGATCCACGGGATAACTATTTCAAAGAAGTATTCCTGTTTTTGTGTCTTTCTGGATTGTATTATTCAGATACGCGTCAATTGAAAGTCTCAAATGTGGAAGAAATTACTGTATCTGAGAAGGGAGTCCAGCAAAAGGTTTTAATCATAACAGGTAACAGAATAAAAAACAAGGAACAATATGTTACCAAGTTATCTCCTGATGCAGTCATAATACTTGAGAAATATTCGAATTGGCCTCAGCGACCTCCTGATGATCTACTGTTTGATGATTTGATATCAGATCAAAAGTTCAATGCGAAGTTGAAGGACATTGCCACCGAATTGAAAATAAATAAGAACCTAACTGCTAAAGTCGGTAGGCACACATTTGCGGAATTGATGATTTCCAGAGGGAATGACATCAAAAAAGTATCAGGGGCACTTGGCCATCAATTAGCGAGTACCACAGAAGGAATATATGGCCGCCAATCAAAAGCTAACCTCGTCCGAGGGTGGATAGATTTTGAACTATAAATTTTAATAATTATGCATGAAAACAGTAAATGGATTGAATTATATAATTCAATCGAAAGACAACTTCTAGATGAAGTTTTAGCTAAAAAGGCTGAGATTTTTGGTGCTCAACCTCCTTGGCTGGAATTTATAGTAGATCCCAAGCGCGAGAGTGAAACCCTAGATAGAATTAAACTTGAGTCTATAAACTTTTTAGGGTCAAGAGAAAAAAGGCTGCTTCAGAATGAAATCATGGTTGATGGGAAATACACTACTTCGGAATTCTTACTAGACTTAAATCGTTCTTTTAAAGAGCGTTTTGAGCGTTTTGATGATAGAAAAGATGCGGGTGATCTAAGGCATTATGTAGTTGTAACATTACAGGATATTCGAAGAGATCATCGAGAAAAATATGATCCCAGCAATATAGGATTTGAGAATGATTACGATTTGCTTTTCAAGGCGAATGAGGAGGAGATTATGTCGAGGCTCATAGAGTCTGAAATTACTTACTATATCATCTGGTCAAGTAAGTATGACATAGAATTGGGATTCCGAAAGCCAGATAAATCAGTGAAAAAAACCTCTGAAAATTTTGAGCATCAAACCAATACACAAATGGGTTCGGTTGAAAGCATTATTTCCGTTCTGAATCAAGGGTCTCACGATAAGCAAGAACTTGAAATTCCAGAGGAAATGAAAGCTATTCTTAAAGTACCTAAGCATTGGAGTAGAATAACAGATTTCTTTTTTGAAATGAATTGGGTTTATTATGAAGGTGGCACTTTGAAACTTAGCAAAGTGCCAAAGAGTAAAAGGTTTGTTTCAGACATTATTTGGAAACTAAAATCAATTGGTTGTTTTAATGACTCTATAAATGATGAACCCCCTCATTTACTTACAGATGAAGAAATTCTAGAGGCCTGGTCAAATAACATTTCTGGATATAAAGCTAGTTCAAGATCCATTCGTGGAAATGACATATATAAAATCTCAAATTCTTTGCGATCATGGTGCAAAGATTCAAGATATCTTCAGTTTTTAGAGGACTTGAGTGGTTAAATCGATCAGAGAGTTTGTGACCAAAAAGTTTCCAAAGTTTCCAAAAAAGTTTCCAAAATTTCCAATCCTTCCAATCTTTCTTCTGAAGTCATCCGGTCGTAAATGATGCCCGTATATTCGAATCGAAATCAAAATTAAATTCGAATGAACACAGAAGAGCAACTATTAGATCTGGTCAGAAATAGATACAATGACCGGTTAAATTCTCTTGAATCGAAAGTCAAGGAATTCGAAGAATGGAAAGCAAAATTGGGTCAAAGTGCTAAAGCCAGACATGTCACTCGTGAAAATGCATGTGAACAGCTAAAATGTAAGTTCACCAAGCTGCATCAGCTGATTAACGACAATCACTTGAAAACAATCCATTCTGGAAGGAGAACTTTGATCACACAAGAATCTATTGACAGGTATTTGGCTTCAATAGCTGCTCGTGGAAAAGCAGACAGCTAAGTTTTTAATGCGTACACAAATACCGTACGCAGCATCGGATTTAACCCTACCTACTTCCTAAACACTCATATTTCACCATAAATGAGTGGTTTTAATCATTTTCTGGCGAGTACAGAGTGTACGCAAACTGTGTACTCATTAAAATTTTAATCATGAATTATAATAAAGAGATAATTGATTTACGGGTTGGTTTGGAAGAGGATATACTGGGAGCGCTACTGATAGATTCCTATGCGATTACACAAGTAATAGACTTTTTATCCTGGAAGAATTTCAGTGTACGCAACCATCAGATAGTATGTGGGGCAATGACATATTTATTTCCCACCAATCCGATAGACCTAAATACTGTACGTTATTTGATCAAACAGCGTGTCGGAATTGATATGTGTAAGTATTTAGTACACCTACAGCGATCGGTTAATTCATATGCTCACCTTCAGAAATGGGCAATCGACCTTGTCAAATTGGATGTACGCGGCAAATTGACGAACCATGTTCGCGAGTACATAAAAATGGGTAGTCCGGCAAAAGACAAAGCATGGGAGGATGTAGATCATCTATTCCGGGAATTGTCAAAAAGTAATAATGATATTTTCTCTATTACAAATAGATCAAGACGTTATTTTCTGGATAAATTTCCTGAACACCATATTACAGCTTTGCTAAAACCATATGATGAAGGGTTTTTCAAGCGAGCCGAGCAAATCCAAAAAAGACAATCGGTCAGAACTTTAGTAGAACACCTTAAATCATACGGTAAGCCTCTGGATGTTGAGAAATCTAGGGCAGTAGAAATTCTCACTGAATTGATCAAAGAGATATTAATCAGTGAAAAACTACCCACTTCTGTTGAATATTTTATGAATTCTAAATCTATGCAATCATGAGTTTGAAGGATTATTTAAATACTAACATA
>JAUIAO010000119.1 GCA_030425425.1 Bacteroidia bacterium
CCATTGGCCATAGCCGCCATAGAGAACTCACATACTCCAGCATGCAAGAAGTTTGCGTCGAATGAACCAGGGCCGAAAGCATTCACTTTCTTCAGATACCCGTCTGTCTTATCAGAGTTGGCAAGGTCAGCAGAAGCCACAATCAGGTTTTCTACTTTTCCTGCCAGATATCCCATCACTGCTGCAGATGCATTTCTCGATGCATCATTTTCCTTCATTGGAATATCTGAGAAGTCTATCGCGGGGATTTTACCACTGAAGAATTGCTCCAATTTCGCAGCCTGATCAGCGTTAGCAGCTGCCCACTCAGCTTCTTTAGCTTGCGCTGCTTTTGCTTCTGCTCTTTTCTTATCTAATATTTCACTATACAGTTCAGCTACTTCCGGGAAGATTACAAACGGATCATTCAAATCTCCACCGAGACCTTCAATAGTTTTGTCATAAGAAGCTTTTGTAGCCCCAATTGGCTTACCATGAAGCTCAGACTGACCTTCATAAGGACTACCATCCTCGGTTTTACAGCCTTTACCCATGATGGTTTTACCAATGATCAGGAATGGCTTATCACTATCCTGCGCCTGGCTCAGTGCTCCACGGATTTGGTCGTGATCATTACCATCTATGGTCACCACGTTCCATCCCCAAGCTTCGTATTTCTTGGCAGTATCCTCACCTGTCACTTCTTTGGTGTATGTTGACAACTGTACGTCGTTACTATCAAAGAACATGATCAGGTTATTCAATCCCAGATACCCGGCAATTCTACCTACACCCTGAGAAATCTCTTCCTGAATACCTCCATCAGAAATGAAAGCGTATACTTTGTGATCTATCCAGTTTCCAAATTTTGCTCCTAAGAACTTCGCAGCAAGTGCTGCACCCGCTCCCATGGCATGCCCTTGTCCAAGTGGACCAGAAGTATTCTCTACTCCTCGCTCTACATCTACTTCCGGGTGACCTGGTGTCACAGAACCCCATTGACGGAAGTTTGCAACATCATCCTTAGAATACTTACCCAAAAGGTATAGCTGAGAATAAAGCATCGGAGACATATGTCCCGGATCTAAAAAGAAACGATCTCTAAATTTCCAGCCAGTATTGTCTGGATCAAATTTCAAAAATTCGCTGTATAAGATGTGGATAAAATCTGCTCCACCCATTGCTCCACCAGGGTGCCCTGATTTTGCTTTTTCTACCATCGCCGCAGATAGTACTCGAATGTTATCTACTGCCTTCTGATCTTTTGGCTGATTACTCATTGGTTACTTTTTCGGTAAATATAAAATCTAATAGTCAATTTAACTATAAGGGAATTGTTATCTTATTTTGTAGAAAACTTCATAATGGTTGTGGTCTGGTAAACTTCACCAGAATCCAACACTACACTTGGAAATTCAGGCTGATTCGGCGAATCAGGATAATGTTGCGTTTCCAGGCAAAGTCCTGTTCTATAATCGTATTTCACACCACCTTTTCCGGGTTGAGTGCCGTCCAGGAAGTTTCCTGAGTAAAACTGAATCGCAGGCTCTGTGGTGTAAATCTCCATGAAACGACCACTCGCAGGATCGAATAGTGAAGCTGCAAAGTTCATAGATTCTTCGCTTTCTTTCAAGATCCAGCAGTGATCATATCCTAATCCGTAAGCCAACTGTTGGTTTTCTACATTAATGTCTTGTCCGATTGTTTTAGCTGTATTGAAGTCAAATGGTGTTCCTGCCACAGGTCTCAATTCTCCTGTTGGGATCAAAGTACTATCAACTGGCAGGTAATG
>JAUIAO010000090.1 GCA_030425425.1 Bacteroidia bacterium
TCGGATCAGTGTCAACATTTGGCTTTGTCGTCGTTGTGACTCCTGATATACCCTCTTGATTTCCTCAGTAATTTGTTAGTCATTCTCGTTTAAATGACTTTTTATCGCTTTCAATTTCCCAAGAGTTATAACCTCTTTTTCTTTTTCTCTGCTGCTCTATCCCTGAAAGCGGATGCAAAATTAGATAATGTTTTTTAATTAACAAGTGAATCTGGAAATTTATTTGAAAAAGTTTTTGATGTCTTTTACCTCTTCAGATAACCTCAAGATTTAACAAAATATTTGGTCTAAAACCAATACCCCAACCAAACCTCAAAGCCCGATGAGAATTTTGAAAAATCCTCACCATCACTCACATTATCTCAGCATTTCAACCTATACCATCACACGCTTCCCGCGAATGGGACGGCAAAGATAGTAAAACCTTCGATAGTGCAAATGTATTCCTGTGAAATTTATGATTTCTTTTTCTTGAAAACAGGCACCGTACTACATGGCTCGCCATACATCATGCTGCCAACTATCGGAACCAGCTTTTTAGACAGCTGGAAATAAGCATATTCACGATTGGTTATATTGCCACAACCCTTGATCACAACTTTGGCATTTTCCAGATCCAGCGTCAATATTTTTTCTACAGCATCGTCAATTAGTGCTTTTTCTAGTTCACCCGCATCTCCGTATGCTATAATATTCGCATGCTCAACAAGCCGACTAACTACGAGCATATATGCCCAAGAAGGCACAATCGCATCAACAGAACAAATCACAGCTACATTCTTCCCTTTAAATTCATCCCACGATTGCTCTTTAATAAATGCCCTGAACTCCTTCTCTCTAAGCATCATTTCCTGATAAAGACCTGACTTGATATCAAAAACGACTCGCTCAGACTTATCCAGGAATTCTTCAAGGTCTAATGAGACCAAACTACTTTTCTCAACTCTATTGATTATCTCACTCATCAAACTTTAAATTTCTTGGTGGGTGCTTTTGTTTGGAATTCTTTCAAATAATCAGGCTCATAATAGGCAATGTCCTCAAATTGTTGATTTTGATATTTGGTGTAAGCCAGGTTCCCCATCGAAATTGCAGAAGGAGCAATATTATCGATGTAAACAAATGACACATCTGTAAATGATTCTTTGAGTTTGTCTGAACCATTACCAAACAGATACTTTTTCATGCCACTGAATTCTTCAAATGAATCATCCACTACCACTAAAGGGCGTGTATCCCAACGCTCAGCCCTCTGACCATCCATAACCTTAACATAAACCTCCATCCTTCTCGCATCGATCATCGGCAGCATAACATCCTCAGCACCGACAAACGGATATACCTGCTCAATCATGGTGTCCAGACTATTGATCGCAACTATAGGAATACCTAGCGTGTAAGCCAGCCCCTTTATTGTCGCTGTGCCTATTCTCAATCCCGTGTAGGATCCCGGACCAGACGAAAGTGCCACCGCATTGAGTTCGGACAATTGGATATTGCAATTCTTGGCAGTCTGATCTATGATGATAGGCAAAAGATTAGAGTGAGAGTTTTGCAAATGATAGACCTGAGAACCAATCAAATGACCGTCTTCATGAATTGCCACTGAACAAACCTTAGTAGAAGTATCAAGACTTAATATTTTGCTCAAGATTAGTTGCCTTTTAGGATTTCTTCATATTTGGACATGTCGCTTAGCACCTCCACTGCTTTTTGAATATCTGGATCTTCGTCAAACGTAGATTCAATCATTCCTTCCTGATAATAGTATCTACCCGCAATCTCGCGCTCCAATAAAGCTTTGACATCAGCCTTGAAAGTCATCAAATCAGTGTCTTTGTTATGAAGGGTTTCCTTTTTCAAATTCAGAATTTGAGACTCAATATCATTATAATACCTTTCTTTTTTCGCCGAAGCTATTAGCTGGTCTATTTCTCTTTCTACTTGTGTGGTATAAGTAAGGTCCTTGTCTTTAAGCCATCTGGTAAAATCAGCGTACTCCTCCTCTGTAAGACTAAGCTCTTTGGCGTCTGGAATCTGATCATGAGCATAGTAGTACTCAGTGGCGTAATCGAAGATGTAATCACTTTTTAATAATCCGTATATAATTGGTGCATAATCTCTTTCTTCTACCTCTATATCAGGAGTCACACCACCACCATCATATACCTTGCGCCCTGCTTGTGTCTTAAACTCCGCTTTTAGAGAATCTGCTATTTTACCGACGCTTCCATCGGGATTACGATGACTGTAGTCGATTGCTTGGATACATCTCCCCGACGGAATATAGTATTTTGCCGTAGTAACTTTGAGTTGTGAATTATAAGCGAGTGGTCGAGTCTGCTGAACCAAGCCTTTACCAAATGATTTCTGTCCCACCAGCACCCCGCGATCATAGTCCTGCATTACTCCTGAGACTATCTCAGAAGCTGAAGCACTAGAATTGCTAACCAAAACCACCAAAGGGATTTCCTCATCAGCCGGCTCGTTCAGCGTATTATAAGTTTTAGTCCAATTCTTCAGTTTTCCACGAGTAGTCACCACTTCTTTTCCTTTGCCAATGAACACATTAGAAACGTTTACTGCTTCCTCCAACAATCCTCCTGGGTTCCCTCGAAGATCCAAAATCACTTTTTCTGCTCCTTGTGCCTTCAATTCATTGACAGCCTTTCTTACCTCAGCACCAGCCTCCGTTGTGAAGTCTGTAAGTTTTAAATAACCTATTTCTGGAGTAACTAACCCAAAGTATGGAACATTCTTGATGGTGATCTTCTCCCTCTTCATGGAAAACTCCAATGGCTTATCCTCACCGAATCGATTTACGGTTAATACTAATTCCGAATTGGACTGACCTTTGAGTAGCTTACTAATTTCATCAGATGACTTTCCTTCCAAGTCAACTCCATTGATCTTAATAATCTGATCTCCAGCTCTCATGCCTGCCTCATGGGCCGGATACCCCTCATAAGGCATAACCACAGTGCTCACACCGTTTTTCTTCTCTACTACTGCGCCGATACCTCCATACTCACCAGTAGTAATGGTACGATAATCTTCTATGTCATCTTCAGCAATATAATTGGTGTAAGGATCAAGGGACTGAAGCATGGCTTTGATCCCAGTATTCATCAGTTTGGACGGATTGATATCATCAACATAGTAGGCGTTAACTTCCTTGTAGAGCGTGGCGAAAATGTCGAGATTTTTTACGATCTCGAATGTTCGATCTCCTGCAGGAGCAGATCGAAACGCCAACAAACCTGCACCAATGATTATTATTGATAAAAAGAGTTTTCCTTTTCCTTTCATATAATGAGTTATTTCTTTTTTGGATCAGAGGCAGAAATGCCCTGTGACTTCACACGATGTTTCTGTAAACGAATGAGCAAAACTTTTAGTTTTTCCTCAATGACAGCATAAGGTAAAATAGATTTATCCAAATAGACAAATGCTAGTTGGTAAGAAGGCAGATTTTCGTCTGAAGGAATTTCAAACTTATGATGGCGATAGACTTCTCTTAACCTTCTCTTGAGGAGATTACGATCTACGGCTCTTTTGAATTTTTTCTTGGGAACAGAGAATAGCACTCTGTGGAAATGAATATCAGGATCAGTCTCCACCCGATATTTCAATAAGAGAGGATGTAAATAAAAAGAGGAACCGTTCTTGAACAATTCCTCAATATTCTTTTTACCAACAAGTTTTTCCCATTTCGGGAATCGAAAACTTTGGCCTTCATTTTTCATAGGCCCTTGGTCTATTAATTATTTCTTGTGAATTCCGTCAGAAACAGTCAGTCTCTTTCTGCCTTTTGCTCTACGCTTTGCCAATACTGCACGACCAGTGGCAGATTCCATTCTTGAACGAAATCCGTGCTTGTTTTTCTTTTTTCTTACTGAAGGTTGAAATGTTCTCTTCATGGCTTTAATCTATTCTTTTATACAATTCCAAAAGCGGAATCTGACGATTTCTAAAACGGAGGGCAAAGATAAATAAAGATTGAGTTTTACCAAATTATAAATTCAAATCCTATTAAGATTTTATAAAAACTCAGGTTATTTACCAAAAACTTCGGTTTTCAACTCCTGAAGTTTGTGAAAATCCAGCCTTGGACCATATTTAGCTACCACTTCAGAGGAAGCCTTGCTAGCCAGTTTGCCGGCAGATGCGTAGTTGTGCCCCGCTGTAATCCCATATAAAAATGCTCCACTATACATATCTCCGGCTCCATTTGTATCTACAGCCGTGACAGCATATGGTTCAATATCTATGAATGTATCTCCATCAAAAATGATAGCTCCATTCTTACCCTGAGTAATTACAAATTTCTTTGCAGATTTCTTAAGCGATTCTCTTGCGTCTTCTACATTCTCTGTTCCTGTGAAAAGCATAGCCTCCTCCTCATTGCAAAACAACAAATCAACAGATGCTCCAACTACTTCCTGCATTTGGTCTCTGAAATACTTAACCATGCTGGGATCAGAAAAAGTCAAACTTACCTTCACGCCGTTCTCCTCAGCAATTTTCTTAGCCTTTTTCATTGCTTCGAGTCCCGTAGGAGAAGTAACGAGATATCCTTCTATAAATAAATACTCACTATTCACTAAGGCGTCTTCATCAATTTCATTCTCTGAAAAATCCGAGGTAATTCCCAAATAGGTGTTCATCGTTCGCTCTGCGTCAGGAGAAACCATCACCAGGCATTTGCCGGTGATTCCTGATGGCAGATTGTCTTCTTTGAGGTTAGTATCCAGTCCATTATCATGAAGGTCTTTCAAATAAACTCGTCCATCCTCATCGTTGGCAACCTTGCAACTGTAATAGCCATTGCCACCAAGCTTACTGAGTGCAACAATCGTGTTGGCCGCCGAACCACCTCCTTGTTTTTCTTTGATAAGTCCTTTTATAGCAGCTGTAAGCTCTTGCTGCCTGTCAGCATCAACGAGGGTCATTAAAGATTTCTCTACATTTTGTTCAGCAAAAAATGACTCCTCTACCTCAATTACATAATCTACCAGGGCATTGCCAATCGCGTATACATCGTACTTTTTACTCATCACTCAATTCGTTGTATCTATTCGGGTAATCTGTTATCAATCCGTCCACACCCCAGTTAATCAACCTTTTCATATCTCCTTTTTCATTGACTGTCCAAGGAATGACTTTAATTTCCAATTCCTGAAGGTGCTGCACAGACTCCCGCGAAAGTAATGTAAAATCACAACTGTAGATATCTGGTTTGAATCCAAGATCTTCCAAATTCTGATCTAATGAGTTTTTGTTTTCAATCAATTGAGCCAACGTCACTTCAGGATAATGTTCATGAAAATACTGAAGTACCCTAAAATCAAATGACTGAATGGTCACATAAGACCAATCTAAATTTCTGGAAACTGCTTTATAAACCAACTCACTAAACTCAGCCGGTGCAGGATGGTATATACCGTCATATTTTGGCTGACTTTTGATTTCAATGTTGTAATAGATATTGAAGACTTTGTTTTTATCTGGGTAGCTTTTTACTGTTCGAATAACTTCCTCCAATAATGGCTTTATCGTTTTAATGTTCGATTGCTTAGGAAATCTAGGATGAGGTTTAGAACCACAATCGAATGCGCTCACTTCTTGGAAAGTCATCTCGTACATGTTGTATTGATACTGAAGGCTATCCGATATCTCATTTCCTGCTGAATCCAAACAGATTTCGGCAGACATGTATGGCTCATGAGAAACCACAAGTTGTCCGTCTTTTGTCACGGCAAGATCCATTTCAAGGGTAGTAACTCCAAGATCGATTGCATGGAGAAATGCAGGAATGGTATTCTCTGGATATAATCCTCGGCACCCGCGATGACCTTGTAAATCAAAAGTGTTCGAATCTTCAGTTTCACTACAAGCAGACATAATCAATACGATCGATAAGAGTTTAAGGGTCTTCATAAAGCTTGGGTTTAGTGACACTATGTGAGGAATTTGATCCTGGTGAAAACATAATCTAATGTTTCTTCATTGACAACCATTCTATAAAAACCAGTCTCACCCAGTGGTTCCGGACTGTAACCGGATTGTTGGAGGTACTTTTTGCTGATATTCCCATCAAACCAATGCACCAAACGAATCATGCCATTTTCAATTTCCAAACAAGTCATCCCGCGTTTTCCAATGACACAACCAGAGTTGAACAGGCATGGGATATGAAAAATGGTGTTGTAAACATAATTCTGATAATTAGTGTCTCTGACCTGCTTGTAATATTTCTTCAAATCTTTTTTGTTGGCTTTGATAGCATCTTTAGTTTCCTCTGTCCGCATAGCCTTATCAGCCGCATAGTCTCTGCACAACTGCTCTATTTTATATTTCAGTCTTTCTACTTTGTGCAAGGATTCAAACAGTGGCCGATGCGTATGCCCTATGACTGACACAATCTTGCGATATGCGGAATAGTGATAGGCTCGCTTCTCTATTTTATATTGTTTCTTACTACTGTGTGCGACAGAATAATTCTTTATGCCCAGAGGATTTGCGAAATATTTTAGAGTAAAGCCAATCAGAAGGTTGTGCTTTTGATACTTTTTAGACGCTTGATGACCATGAAAGAAAAAAAGGTGATTTTTTTTATGCTTGAGCTTAAATGCTTCTAGGAGGTCATAACCGTACGGCTTTTCTTTCAATAAACCTAGCTCCAGATCATGATTGCCTATGGTTTTGAGAAGTCTGGTATGTTGATGAAACAAATCGAACAACTCATAAACCTCCTTCCAACGTTCAACGATTTTCTTGAGTTTGAAACGCTGCAGTTCTTCCACATCCCCATTTAGTATCAATGAGTAGCTTCCTCCCAGATAGTAATCGTTCAATGCGGTCTTAAAAAGATCTGAGTTTGACTTGAAGTCATCCGTAGACCCACCATCGCCCATATGCAGGTCACTAAAAATTACATACTTATCTTTTCGTTTGAGCTCGAAGGAAGGAGCTTCTTCAAAGATTTTATCGAGGTTTTCGTAAACTACCTTATTGGTGATTTTCACGTGAGAAATTTAATCAAAAGGCAAATAAAGCTGAATATAAAAACACAAATGTGAAAATCATTTTAATGAATTGTTATCAACCAGTTGAATTAATCAGCGCAGTTGTTTTAACGCATTTCAAAATGATACAATCAAGTTTTTTACTGCCCAGTTTATCCAAGGTTCGAAATACGAATACCCTAAAAGCAAAAAAACCCTAGTCTCCCCGGGGTTTTATAAGATTTTTGATCTATACTAAGCTGCGACCAGCTCTTTTTTCTTCTTCTCGAGTTTGATTGGTTTCTGCTTAGGCATCTTGATGATCCCTACGAAATTCAATAATTTGATCACCTGATAAGTAGGGTCAATCTCATGCCATCTGATTCCACCGAAGTTGGCTCTAGATCCATGCTTATGGTGGTTGTTGTGATAGCTCTCTCCCATCATTAAGAAATCAAATGGAAGAAAGTTTTTACTGGTATCTCCTACTTCAAAGTTTCTATAACCATAAATGTGTGCGAACCAGTTGATAATCGCTCCATGGATTGGTGACATTAACCACTGTGCTGGCAGTAGCAACCACAACCACCATGCATCTGCAAACTGCCAATATACCATGAAATATGCTCCTCCCCAGAATAATCTGGAAACCCAACTTCTGGCAAACTTGTCGAAAGCAGTCCATTTAGGAACACCTTGAGTGAATCTTGCATCTACCTCTACCTTTTCACTGGTAATGTCTGAATAGATAGTTTTAGTCTTCCACATCATCTTGAAGATGGTCTCATCATATTTCGGTGAGTGTGGGTCATTTTCTGTATCGGCAAAGGCATGGTGCATTCTGTGCATCACTCCATATCCATATGCGCTCAGATAGTTTGAGCCTTGAAAAATCCATGTTAATACGAAAAACACCTTTTCCCAGAAAGGGCTCATGGTAAATGCTTTGTGAGCAGCATATCTGTGCAAAAAGAATGTTTGAAAGAATAGCGACAAATACCAATGTGCTATGAAAAACGGGATAATTACTTCCATTCGGTTTGTTTTACTAGTTGATTTGAGGGGCTTTCCCTCTTTGTAGTAAGTAAGACAAATAGCGAAATGGTCTGTGACGAAAATCCTGAAAAATTATTTGATTTCTTCTTGTTCGTCGTTGAGGTGATTGATCAAATCATCGAAGTTCCCTTCGGTGCAGGCTTTTTTGAAAGCTGCAAAATACGCTTTGGAATCGAATGAATAAGAGAATTTATCAATGTCTTTAGAAAGCTTGTCTTTAGCACGGCAAACCAACTGACGACAATGGTCTTTTTTCTTATTGAAAATTTTCTGAAGTTCGTCATATTCAAAATCAAAACCTTCACGAAGCAAAAACAATCCTCTTTCTAGAGGTCCAAGCTTCTTGTGCATGATTTTCAAAGCAGCATCCAGCTCCGTTTTGAAATCCAGATGTGAAAAATCAACCTTTTCAAACATCTCTGGAAGCTTCACCGATTCCAGATATTCCTTCTTCTTTTCTTTGAGACTATTGAGATGGTTCAGACAATTGTTAGTGACACTTCTGATCAGATATGCTTTGGTATTTTGGATCTTATCATGATCTACGGCCAGATACTTCAGAAATGCGTCTTGTACCATATCCTCAGCATCCTGCATGCATCCAAGCATTTTGTAAGCAATGGACTGCAGAAGTGGCTGATATAAGACGATATTTGCGACTTGTGTCAAATTAATTCAATTTTAATCTCAAATTCAAAGATATATAGGCTTTGCTAAAACATGAGGTATTGCTCTGATTGAGCCAATTATTTATAAAAATATTTACGACTGCTAAAACTGTAAGCTTTGCTGCAAATACTATTTAAAGATGACTCTCTGGTGGCAATCAACAAACCGCCCGGATTATTGGTTCACAGATCCCCGATAGCCAGAGATGTGGAGACGTTTGCTGTACAAGAGCTTAGAAATCAGCTAGATCAGCACGTTTATCCTGCCCATAGACTAGATCGTAAGACCTCCGGGGTTTTGCTATTTGGCTTAAAGGAAGAAGTGAATAAAATCCTACAGCAGGATTTTGCAGAAAAACGAGTGAACAAAACTTATTTGGCGATTGTAAGGGGCTGGTTGGATGACAAAGGAACGATTGACTATGCACTAAGAAGAGATGACGGCAAAATGCAGGATGCCGTGACTCATTATGAATGTCTGCAGCGAACAGAAGTAGATGTGCCATTTGGGAAGTTCAGCACTTCGCGATATTCTCTGGCTAGAGTAAACCCTGAGACAGGCCGTATGCATCAGATCCGTAAGCACTTTGCTCATATTCTTCACCCGATCATCGGGGATCGTCCTCATGGCTGCAATAAGCAAAACCGTCTTTTCAAAGAGCGATGGAACCTGACCGAAATGATGCTGCATGCCCGGCAGATTGAAATCAATCACCCGATCACAAAAGAAAAGCTCAGCATCACTGCCGAACCTTTTGGTGAGTTTAGGAGGATGATCAGTGAGCTCAAGTTTCAAGATGCGTAGTGTCGAAAATGTCTACTTACCTATCGGCTCAGCATTTTCATAATTAGCATTGGTGAAAACAATTAAATGGTAAGTTTCAGTTTCACTAATTATTCGTTTTTCATAATTTGATGCACTTAAGATATTAAATTCAAAATCTCCTTTTTGAGGGTCACTCAAAGGATAATGAAATGCATGATATCTCTCATTTGAATATAATAGAAAGCAGAATCTATATTGAATTCAGCTCCCCAAAACTCTCCGTATTCCTTACCTCTAATTATTTCTGACGTCCATTCATCGTTAATGTTTAGATCAATTTGTTCAATTAATACCCCCTTTAAAAAAAATTAATCGAAATATTATGATTGGATGAATTCTGATATTGATCGTATGTTGTCTCCGATTTTAACTTATCACCACATGACATTATCATGCAGAAAAACACTAAAACAATTATTATTACTACACTTTTCATATCAATACCAATTAGTAAATAATTCGTCTATGTTCCCAGAAGATGAATTACTAATGTTTTCCATGTTATCACGCCATTGATTCCATGATCGGGCTTGGAATAAACCTGCCAGGTCTGCAAGACCTGACAGGTTTTAATTTTTAACCTCCCTCACCAATCGGCTCTGCATTTTCATAGTCTTCTTTGGTGAAAACATATCTGTATGTATCGCCATTATCTTCTATCAAGTAAGATTCATTCGACAATATATTTCTGTCTACATCTTCAACATAAGCGTAAGATTGAAACTTGACATTGTCAAATACAATTGATATTGAATCAGCCTCAAACACCTCAAATACCCCAATACCTGTTCTTTTTGCCTGACTAAATTCTAATTCCCAACTTTTTCCGGGATTTAATGTCACATTTCTCACTTGCGTAACAGATTTATCTTTATAGTAAATACTAAAGAAATCAAGTGCCAGTGTATGATCAGATTGATTGTCCAATATGTAAGTTCGTTCAACTGAATGTTCGCAGCTTGAAAATAGAGCAAGTGATAGAATCACTCCAAGGAATAATTGTTTATTATTCATGACTTTAGTTTTAATACCAGTTAGCGAATAGTTCATCTAAATTTGTCGAGGTAGGATTACTTATGCCGCTCATATTATCCCGCCATTGATTCCATGAGCGCGCTCCTCTCAAACCATCTTCAATTTCTGAGATAGTATAATATTCAACATTGTCATTTGGAAAGTCTATAGAGCCAGAATGTCTCACAACTCTTTGATTTTCATTATCTATCATATCCACAACTATAGATGTATAGATCATCTCATAATCACTGGCCGAAGAACCTATCATATAATTTTGCAAATTGTTATCATATTCATATCCAGCAATTCCAAAATGATTCTCATATCGCTCTTGGGCAAACATCCACTCTTCGCCCATGGGCCAGTTTAATATACCAGTCAGGTCTGCAAGACCTAGCAGGTTTGATTTTAACCTCACTCACCAATCGGCTCTGCGTTTTCATAGTCTTCGTTGGTGAAGGTGTAGCGGTAAACTTCTCCATTTTCCTCAATAATGTATGCATCATTGCATAGTAAACTGATTTTACATTCAGTACTAAGTGAATAATATGTCTGTCTTAGTTCCTCAAACACCACAACCAAAGAATCTGAATTATAAACCTGGTGAGGCCCAACACCAGTAGCCATACTTTCTTCGTAGAGTACTTGCCAGTTTTCACCAGGGTCGATTGAAATTGAATTCTCTAATTTGGCCACACCATTATTATAGAATACCGAGTAAAACTTGATGCTCAATGAATAATCTGATTTATTTTCCAATATATAGGTTCGTTCCACAGAACGCTCACATCCTGACAAAATCATCAGAGCTACGAATATTGAAATCAGTATGA
>JAUIAO010000021.1 GCA_030425425.1 Bacteroidia bacterium
ATTTGCATAAGCGGTATTGGGGGAAGCATTTTTGGTCAATAGGATATGGTGCTTGGAGTACAGGAACCCTTACTCAAGAAATGGTAGACAATTATCTGGATCATCACGGCTCAGAACCGAATGGTCCAGATAAATTTATATTAGAATGAGGCTTTAGCCATGCCACCGACTTTTAGTCGGAATGAACCTATGGATTTTCAATCCATAGTATTTAAGTTTGTTTACCAGGTAAATGAGACTCCTTTGCTTGCCGGGAGTGAGACTTTCAAAAATCTTCCCAGCTTCCTGGTCCTGATCTAACATTACTTCTAGCTCTTCAGGTATATCCATTCCATACTTAGAATCATCTTTTTCTATAGCAATAGTCACTTTATCGCCGACCTTTATTCCTAGCTTTTTCTGGATCCGATTATTACAAATCAAATACCAGTAATCCCCCTGAGGCATAAGACCAGATCTCAACTCCACCTTATTGTTGATTAGACATTTCACTCTTTTATTTTCGTTACTCATAAATGGTTTTGATATCCTATCCGGAATAGGAAAGTGAAGTTGGTATACTTTTGAATGTTGATTGGAAAATTTCTCCAGTGTGGTATCAAATGAGGTCATGTTTTATAAAATAGTCAAGCAATATAAGTGTCAAATCTACGTTACCTGATCAAATTAGTCATTTTTAAAGACACCTACCATGGCGTATCTAATTAAGAAACAAGAAGAGTTCAACAGACCACACGATTCACTTTTTGAGTTTTTACTGAAACTGGTTAAGCAGAAGTGGAAAAGTTTTTTTGTAAGTTTTACAGTTGCAGGGTAATATATCCCTGCTTTATTATTGAGTTTTCTAAGGTGTTATTGGCGAAATAGAATTTTCACAAAATATTGGTTATTCTCGTGGTTAATTCAGATTATTGTCGCTTTGTTTAACATCCAGTGAAATGATATCTGATTTTCAAAAGAAGAAGCTATTACATTTTTTTAATTTGCTTGATAGCCAGGTTAATGGCTACCTTCAAATTGACGATTTTTCAGAGATAGCAGAAAATATTAGAATGGGACTTGGCTATGAGCCAGGAGGAGATAAGCACAAATTTCTTGCTGAAAAGTCCGCTCATTTTTTTCATCAATTACTCAACTCAGCCACACATTCACATCCACAATCTATAAGTGAGCAGGAATGGGTAGATTATTTGGATAATGACATTATCAATGGTGGTAACGAGGAAAAATTGGAGGAATTTACCGAATTCATTATTGGATTTTTGTTTGATATGTTCGACGATAATCATGATGGATATATATCAACTGATGAATTTGTAGACATGTTTGTAGTGTATGGTATAGATATCAAATATTCTGCAAAATCATTTCTCAATCTTGATGTAAATAGAGATGATAGACTTTCCAGAAATGAATTAATTCATGCTTTTGAGACATTCTTGCTTTCTGATGATCCTAAGCAACCAGGAAACTGGATTTTTGGTAATTGGGAATAATTTTTTAGTCATTCAAAAATTGAAATTAAGGTCAATCATAGTCAGGTTGACTTTTTGTTTTTTATTACTTGTAATATTGATTCCTTCGACTTTGAGATAAGCATTTTTAAACAGATTTTTGCGCCCTTAACTTCGAATAACACTTTATGAAACGTGTCCATAATTTTTCCGCAGGGCCAGCAGTTTTGCCTATTGAGGTGCTTGAAAAAGCTCAATCTGAATTAATTGACTACCAAAACTCAGGTATGTCTGTAATGGAGATGAGTCATAGGTCCGGAGATTTTGATGATATTATCAACCGTGCTGAAGCTAACCTTAGAACTTTGATGGATATTCCTCAGAATTATAAAGTTCTGTTTCTACAAGGAGGAGCATCAAGTCAGTTTGCAATGGTGCCGCTCAATTTATTTGGCAAAAACAAAAAAGCAGATTACATCAACACTGGCGCATGGTCTAAAAAGGCTATAGCTGAGGCTAAAAAATATGGTTCGGTCAATGTAATTGGTTCTTCAGAGGACCAAACCTACAATTACATCCCTGATATTAAAAAATTGGAGTTTTCCAGTGACGCTGATTATGTGCACATTACTTCCAACAATACCATATATGGCACCTTGTATCCGGAGATTCCTGAAACAGGCCATGTTCCGCTAGTATGCGACATGTCTTCCAATATACTTTCTCAAAGGTATGATGTGTCAAAATTCGGAATCATTTATGCTGGTGCACAAAAAAATATCGGTCCATCTGGAGTGACTATAGTAATCATCCGGGAAGATCTTATCGGTCAAGCCATGGATATTACACCTACGATGTTTAATTACCAGACCCACGCAGAAACCAAATCAATGTTTAACACTCCGCCATGTTATGGTATTTATATAGCAGGTTTAGTTTTTGAGCATTTGCTAGAGAATGGTGGAGTAGCGGAAATGGAAAAACGGAACATTGAGAAATCAGCATTGCTATATGACTATCTCGATCAATCCAGTTTGTTCAGAGCTACAGTATCTAAACCTTACAGATCACTGATGAATGTGCCATTTGTTACGGGTAATGAGGATCTTGATAAAGAATTTATTCAAGAAGCTGAGCTAATGAATTTGAAAACTTTGAAGGGGCATAGATCAGTTGGAGGCATGCGAGCAAGTATTTACAACGCTATGCCACTAGAAGGAGTGCAGGCGTTGGTGGACTTCATGGACAAGTTCGAAAAGAAACATTCTTAATATTTTAGATAACAACCGAAAAAGGATTTTCAGATTTTTTGTCTAAATCAATACGGAATTCCTAATTTTGAAAGCTCCACTAAAGCTTAGAAAAAGTACTACAGCCACCAACTGTTACTGTCAAGCATTGAATTTACCATCTTACTGAGAGGTTTTGGGTTGATTTTATTGTTTGAGAAGTATTGTGAAACGAATAGAACCAACAAGATGAGTACTTTGAAGATTTCAGCTAAGGGTATAGATGAAGTAAACTTTGTTTACAAGCGCATCAAAAAAGAGTATGATGCTATTGGGAAAGTGAAGTTGAACCAGAATACTATGGAGTATGAGCTTACTCTGGAGAAGAAACAATTGGATTTCTGGCTTATGTCCATCTGTGATAAAGTAATCGATATGGATGACCTTTATGATGGAGAATCGATTACAGAAAATTTTAAATGGGAATCACTCAATCAACATCTCGAAGATAAGAATTGTCCCGTTCAGCTAAAAGCGCTGCAAAAGGTGTGGCATGAATTGTCCGATGAAAAACGTGTGGCATGTTACAAATATTTATGCGAGGAATTTGAGGTAGAATTTGTTATTACTGAGTTAGTAATCACCAGCAACTAAGTTTTAAGTCTTCTTTAGATATATTTTATTTTTTATCTCATTGAGGCTTTGGGATGGCCTCTAGCTTTGCGATATTCGCAGCCTGAAATTTCAACCCAGCAAAATTATGGCTCAATATAGATTCTCTTTAATATTATCAATTCTTCTTTTTTCAACAGTCGTCAGTGCTCAATCACTTTCTGACCAACTGGATTCTATCGTCAACAAATCTTCGAATTATCAGCAGTACAAAGTGATAAAGCTTACGGAGATTAATGCATTTGCAAAGAATTTGTCAGATGAACTTTCTGCCCATTCTGAAGCTACTTTAGCTCTAAACAACGATTTGGCAGCAGCAAAAACTAAAATAGAGGAGTTGAATGATCAGATAAGTAGTCTTGAAGCTCAGTTGTCTGAAAGTAGGGGCAATGCTGATAGTATTTCTTTTTTGGGAATACCTATGAGCAAATCTTCCTATCATCTAATAGTTTGGGCATTAATTGTACTTCTTGTTGTATTGTCAGCCGTGACGTACATGATGTTTGTGAGGAGTAATAAACTAACCCAATCGACGAAAAAGGATTATCATGCCTTGAATAGAGAATTTGATCAATTCAAAGACAAATCTCGTGAATCTCAGGTGAAGCTAAAACGTGAGTTGCAGACTGCTATCAACACCATTGAGGAAATGAAAAAATCAGGAATGAGAAGATAATTTCTTTCCTTGCCCAGAAATCAGTTAATACAGAATCTCCCCAAATTCTAGAAGTACTTTCGCTTTTTTATATCATCAAAACCGTTTTTTATGGGAGTAATAGAAATACTGTTACTGGTTATTTTTCTCAATGCAATTCTCGCAATTGCATTTGAACATTCGTTAGGAATCAATAAAAGCTGGATTGCACTGTTTACAGGTACGGTGATGTGGATGATCATCTCCTTTGGTGCCGATCCGAAAGAAATGCATCATGCCATCATGGATGGTTCTGCGGAGATTTTCGAATTGATTGTATTTCTGATAGGGGCAATGACTATTGTAGAGATGATGGGGCATTTCCGATTTTTCACATGGATAGAAAGCAAACTGGTAGAGCTCAAAATATCGAATTATCAGCTTTTCTGGATCATGGGGGGCATCACATTTGTTGGATCTGCTCTACTGGATAATCTCACAACCACATTGGTGATGTTGCAGATCGGTAGCAGATTGTATCTGAAAAAGGAGAATTACAACATTTTTGTTATCAATACGATCATCGCAGCAAATGCGGGAGGTGCTATGTCTCCTGTAGGAGATGTGACTACCATCATGATGTGGCTGGAGGGGAAATTTACCGCATGGCAAGTTCTGGGATATGGGCTTTTACCCTCATTGGTGGCATGGATAATTCCTCAGTATTGGTTGACAAGGCTAATAATAAGAGAAGATAGAGAAGGTAGGAAAGGAGAGAAGGTGGAAGAATTGAAGTGGAGCGTTATTCTGATTGGATTGCTCACATTTGGCATGGCTGTAGTTGTCAACTTACTTCATCTACCTCCATTTTTTGGAATATTGTTTGGACTTGGAGTGGCGGCTATTGTGATTGATTTTAAAATGAAACGAGGTAAACTGCACAAAAAAGCTAACAAAATCGTCAATGTCATTAAATCAATTGATATGGCGACAATCGCGTTTTTTATTGGAATACTTTTATCAGTCAATGCGCTGAATTATGTAGGGGTTTTGGATAAAATCGCCTATCTGATTTTTGGCGAAAATCCTGAGTCAAATCCAATTTCGATAGTGATCGGACATACTTTGTTAGGTGCATTTTCGGCTGTGTTTGATAATGTGCCACTGACTGCAGCTGTAATTGATATGTTACCAGAGGGGATCAATTTTCATTATTGGATTTTACTTGCGATTACTGCAGGAACAGGAGGAAGCATGTTAGTTATTGGGTCGGCTGCCGGAGTGGCAGCAATGGGACAAGTACCTGATTTGACGGTGAAGTATTATGTACAGAAAGGCACCTTTCCTGCAGTTATCGGATATGTAGGTGCCATTCTTGTCTGGTTGTTAGAGATGATGATTATTGGTCAAATAAATCTTTTTGCCTAGGTGTTCAGCCATTTCCAGAATTTACCCAAGAGTGATTTTGGCTGATTTTCAAGGTTTTTAGA
This sequence comes from Bacteroidia bacterium, assembly GCA_030425425.1. Taxonomy (GTDB): domain Bacteria; phylum Bacteroidota; class Bacteroidia; order Cytophagales; family Cyclobacteriaceae; genus Marinoscillum. Next base: position 5,480 of record JAUIAO010000021.1, read on the forward strand.
TTTTTTTGTATCACTCTTGGCCTTTGATGAATTCTTCTTTTTTCTGACATTTTTGGCGTTAGAAGTTGCTTTTAGCTTTTGCTGATAGTGTTGCTTTTTCTTTTCTTTAAGTTGCTTCTCCAGCTCTTGCTTAGCACGTTCGTCCTTTCGTTTTTGACGCTTTTCCCGCTCTTTCTTTTGTTTTAATCGGCGAGCTTCTTTTTGTTCTTCGGTCAGTGGCTCTCTTGGCTTTCTAGGCTTTTTCTTTTTGCGTTCGGGCTTATAATACCTTACTTCAGGTGCTTTTTCTTCTGTGAAATCCTCTTTCTTCTCCTCTTCTTCAGGCTCGACTTGCTCAGACTCTTCTTGTTTAGATTTAGGCTCAGGTAGCTCTATCTTACCTACAACTTTTAATCCTGGGAGTTCAATTTTAGGAGCCTTAATAACCTCAACCTCATCTAATTCAGATGGTTCTGTATCTGCTTTATCCTCTGTTGTTTCAGGCTGTGCTGAGACTTCTTCCTGACTTACTTCATTTTCAGAAGCCTTATTATTCATAATCTGCACCTCATTTTCATTTGGTGTAGATGGCAAAACTTCATTTTCTGCGGGTTCATCGGTATCAACTTTGTCCTCGATTTCAGTCTTTTCTGATGCTTTTTGATCGTCGAAAGTTTCAGCTACTACAGGTGTTTTGGATTCTGGTTTAGGGCCAAAATGAGTAATCACATCTTGCTCGTCTTCTTCCGAAAGCTTCGAGTTTGGATGACTTTTCGCCTCGATTCCTTTTTCCGAAAGGTACTTTACAATGTCATTTGTGGTAATATCTAAGCTCCTCGCCAGCTGCCCAAGTCTCATAATTACAACAGGTTAGTTATCAAGTTAGCGGCAAAAATAGAAAAACAGCTTAAATGGTAGTCTTATCCCCATAAAAAACTGCAAAAGTGTGAGAATTTCTCGATGTTGATTAATGTTCATAGTTTTCTTAAATAAATGATTTAATTATTTGAATCAATATTCAACTCAAGTGCTTTAGATAATTAAAACTCAATCATTAATAAATGAAAGCTCTTTTTAGTTCATACTTATTTTTCGTTATTTCTCTGATAGGCACACATATAAATGCGCAAACAGAAAACATAGCTCTTGAAGCTACAGCCAATACTTCCTTTGTTTCCTCCTGGGAGTCCCTAGAAGCCATACATGATAATTCTACACACGCCAGCTCATGGGACAAGGGAACTGGAGCTTACGGAAACTGGCCGAACGGTAGCCAAACACAATGGGTGCAGTATGAATGGGACAATCAGGTGTCGATTGAAAGAACAGAAATTTATTGGTGGACAGATGGTGGTGGAATATTAATTCCAACAGAAGCATATCTGGAAATTCAAAAAGAAGGTGAATGGGTGAAAGTTGCTAATGTGTCAGCAAGTGCTGATAGTTGGAATACTGTAGTGTTTGATCCAATTATAGAAACAGATCAGTTACGACTCTCGATTCGACATGATACAGAATCTACAGGGATTTTAGAGTGGCGAGTTTGGGGCAATGAGATTTTGGATGAAGATGCCCCAACTACTCCAGAAGGCTTAGAAATCACCTCCAAAAGTATTCATAGTGCATCTATTAAATGGACAGAGTCGATTGACAACTATAAGCTAGCAGGATACAATATATATGTCAATAATCAGCGCCATACTTTTTCCGCTACAAACTCCACTACAATCACAGGATTAAAACACTATACTGATTATGAAGTATTTGTGACGGCAATAGATGCGAAGGGAAATGAGAGTGATGTTTCCAATGTGGTTCAATTTAAATCAGAATCAAAAAACGAAGCATACAGCTGGCCTGATTATCCATCAGAGTTGGTGACTTACAATTTTGAATCGGAGTATCCTGATTTTGAAACACCAACTAAGATTTTGGATGACTGTCCTGAAGTAGTAGGTGAGATCTCGTCCGACTGGTGGGTATTTCGCTGGGGACCAGAGCGTAACCCCGAGGTAACAGACAATGCTATCAATAATATGCTGGAGTATTATGAAACCTGGTTTGGGGTTTATAGAGATCAGATGGGATGGCCACCAGATTATCGGGCACGTAATGGATACAAAAGTGCGGTTTATCTGTTCGGATCGGGACTTTGTACTGATGATGCAGATCCATACGACCTTGGAGGATGGCAGGGTAATATTGTCTATGACAATCAGAACTGGACAATGGTGCTTGCATCTTATTATCCAGTAAGAGCTTTTGATGATGGATATAATGACACTTATCAGCAAGAAGCAATGGTTCATGAGGGAATTCATTCGATTTTTACTGGGTTGCCTGGCTGTAGAAATTCTGCCTGGTTTCATGAAGGAGCGAATACCTATCTGCAGAGACAAGGTTTTGCACTGGTAGAGGGAAATTACAACCGGGAAGTTGGGGCAGCTAATTTTATAGCGCCATTCGTACCGATAGAATGTTATTCAGGGTGGCTACAGGATGGTAGTTTTGGTGGTCCATCAGCGGAAGGAGTTTATCAGGAAGTAGATGGAGTAGGTGTGTGTACATGGAGACATATTCTTGGTGGCATCCAGTATAGTAGCGCATGGCCGATATTCCTTGATTTCAGACTGGGTGAAGGAAGTATTCCCTGGATATGGCAGAATAGCCCTAATAGGGTGCTAGATGGGATGGGAGAGACCATAGGCGACTATAATATGCGAACTCTGATAACCGAGTATCGAGCCAGACAGGCGTTGATTGACGTGGGGCCATGGAGTAACTCCATTTTGGAGGATATGAGAGGACTTTTCAATGCTAAAATGGAAGAAGAGTATGCTCCTTTTTGGTACGATATTGATCCTTGGTATGCCACACCATATGCAGAGACAACAGAAGTGGAAAAACGTGTACTAAAGCCAGATAGTGTGACATTGCCTGGCTGGTCTGGGGCCAATCAGATTCCACTTTATGTAGATAGTTCTAGAGATTATGCATCTGTTGAATTTACCCCATTGGGTGAAAACATGAACATGATTTTGTGCTTCAAATCGGAAGAAGGAATCAATGTTTATAGTGAGCCTGTCTCATCTGGTCGGTGCTTTATCAGTCTGGAAAAGAAGCCTGTAAATGATGTGATTTATGCTGTGATTGTCAATACAGATTATATCTATGAAGGCGAAGAGACCAGAAAAGCCCATTTTGATTATCGAATAGAAATGGCGAATTCAGTTATTGCTCCGGCAGATCCGAAGGTGATGTGGTTTGACCCTTTAGTAGTTGGGCCAGCCGCACCTGAGGCCAAATTGTCCGATTTTATTCTATACGAAATTGAAGAAATGGAATATAAAGATGAGGTAGAAGTCGTGTTAATGGGTAATGAGTCTTTTGAATGCAAATTGTATCCAAATCCTGTTTCTAAAGGTGAATCTGTCAGGATAGAAATAAGTGACAATAAGGCTACATTTTCTCTCACCGACCTTGCCGGTAATACATTAATCTATAATCAAACTGTCATGAATCAGGAAGTGAATTTTGGATCAATTAATTCTGGTATTTATATGTATCACATTCAGTCAGAGGCTGGAAGCTACAGAGGTAAGATTGTGATTAAGTAATTATAGATTTACATAATCAGCAATATGCCTCACAACACCCTGAATCAAAGTAGATCTTGAAACTTTTGTCATCCAAGCCATATGAGGTGTAATGATGCAATTATCCAAATCGAATAAGCGATGGTTTTCTCCGGCAGGTTCTGTATTCAAAACATCCAACGCTGCTCCACGGATTTTTTGGTTATTTAAGACATCAAATAAGTCATTCTCATCAACTAATGGACCTCTGGCCGTATTAATGAGCATGGCGGAATGTTTCATCTTATGCAGCAGATTTTTATCAACTACGTGATAGTTATCGTCTCTGAGTGGGGCATGGAGGCTTATGATGTCACTTTGTAGAAAAAGCTCATCTAAATTCACTAATTGAAAGTCAGGGTAATCTTCTTGTCTTGCATGATTGCTACAGACAAGAATATTCATTCCAAATGATGTGCCTATATCAGCAACCTTTCTACCGATTTCTCCTAACCCATAAATTCCGAGCTTCCTACCTGATAATTCAGGAATGGAAGTAAGCATATAGCTAAATCCTTTGTCCTTGTTCCAGTTTCCTTTTTTGACATCCATATCATGCATGGCCACTCGATTCGTCAGTTCCAAAATCAAAGCCCATGTGTGTTGAGCTACAGAGTTGGTACTGTAGCTGCTTACGTTTTTAACCGGGATTCCTCTTGATTTGGCGATTCCTAAATCCACATTATTCATACCTGTGGCAGAAATAATGATCAGCTTTAGGTTGGGTAATTGGTCAAAATCCTTCTCTCGGATTTCCACTTTGTTGGTAATAATGATGGAAGCATCCTTTGCTCTTTTGATCAATGATTTTTGAGGAGTCTTTTGATAAACTTCCACCTCCCCAAATTCATTAAGACCATCCCAGGAGAGGTCTCCCGGATTAGCGTATTCACCATCTAGTACAACAATTTTAGCTTGGGACATTAGCAAATTCGTCTTTACGAAGTTCTTTTCTTAAGATTTTCCCAACGTTCGATTTTGGAAGCTCTTCTCTGAATTCTATGAATTTCGGCATTTTGTATGCTACCAAATGATCTCTGCAGTGTTTCATGATTTCATCTTCTTTTACATGAGGATCATTTTTCACTATGAAAGCCTTTACCACTTCACCGGAAGACTTGTGAGGAACACCAATGACCCCAACTTCCAAGACTTGAGGCATTTTAGCAATCACATCTTCTACTTCATTAGGGTAGACTTTCATGCCACCTACATTAATCATTTCTTTCTTTCGATCCACTATTTTGACAAAACCATCACTATCAAAGTAGGCTATATCTCCAGTTTTGAACCATTCGCCTTCCATCACGTTTTTGGTCTCGTCCTCATTTTGCCAATAGCCCATCATCACTTGTGGTCCGCGTGCCCAGATTTCTCCAAATTCACCTACAGTAAGTTCCTTACCGTCTTCACTGACCATTTTCAATTCCGTAGAAGGTACCGGTATCCCGATTGTCCCAAGTTTATTATTACCGTCAATAGGATTGCAGGTGAGGAGCGGAGATGTTTCAGAGAGCCCATATCCTTCTACAATTTCATTTCCTGTAATATCCTTCCATTTATCTGCTACCGCCTCCTGTAGCGCCATTCCGCCTGCTACAGCAATTTTGAGATGGCTGAAGTCAACTTTTTGAAATTCAGGCCTTTGTACTAATCCATTAAACAATGTGTTAACTCCGGTAATTACAGAAAAAGGATGACTTTTGAGGACTTTGATAAAATCCGCCATCTTTCTAGGGTCAGTGATTAATACACTTTTCGCACCGATTTTCATCATGCCAAATAGATTGACAGTCAGGGAAAAAACGTGATACAATGGAAGTGCCGTGATGGTAACTTCTTCACCGTTGATTAGTTGGGGTTTCATCCATGCCGCCACCTGTTCAATATTGGCGATCAGATTGCGATGGCTTAATGCTGCGCCTTTCGCTACACCAGTAGTACCTCCGGTGTATTGTAGCAGTGCCAGGTCTGTAATTTTGAGATCAGGTTTCTGATATTGATGCTTGCGACCAAGCTTCATTACTTTCTGAAAATCAATAGAATTGGGTAAATGATATTCAGGAACCATGTGCTTTACGCGCTTGATCATGAAATCCACAATGGCACCTTTCAGACTTCCCAGCATATCGCCTACCTCGGCAATGATGACTGTTTCAATCTCGGTTTTGTCTAAGATTTCTTCAAGCTTATAAGCGAAGGTGTTGAGCAAAATGATTGCCTTGGTGCCAGAATCAGTAAACTGATGCTCCATTTCTGAAGGCTTGTACTGTGGGTTCGTATTTACAACCACCATTCCAGCTTTCAATACTCCGAACAATGCAACAGGGTATTGCATCACATTTGGCATCTGGAGTGCTACACGGTCTCCCTTCTGGAGGCTGGTTTCATTGATCAGGTAATTGGCGAAAGCTGTACTCATCTCACCCAGCTGATTGAAAGTGAGCTCTACACCCATATTTTCAAACGCTACTTTATCGCCATATTGGGCAACACAATCATCCACAAATTCAACCAATGAAGGATATATTTCCGGGTCAATTTCGTGTGGAACACTGTCGGGGTACTGTGATAGCCACGGATATTTATTTGTCATTTTTCTCTGATGTTCTTTTAATCAAATTCATTTTTGGCAGCAAGAGCAGCACCGATGATACCTGCATGATTTCTGGATTCAGCAGGCACTATTTTAGTATCTAGATTTAAATATTTCTCAAACTGTTCGAATTTTTTACTTAAGCCACCACCCATAATGAACATGTCCGGCCAGAAAAGCGATTCTAATCGGTTCAGGTATTCTTTGAACCTACCAGCCCATTCTTCAATGCTTAGATTTTGTGCTTCTTTAACAGATTTAGCTGCATAGTGTTCGCCAGGCATTCCATTCACTTGTATGAAGCCCAGTTCGGTATTTGGAACTAATGAACGATTAATGAAAAGCGCCGAACCAATTCCTGTTCCTACGGTGATCATCAGCGATACACCATGGCATTCTTTCCCTGCTCCGAATTTCATCTCTGCCAATCCAGCTGCGTCAGCATCATTCACAAGGTGTGTTTTACAACCAGTAGCCTTTTCTATTTCTTTAGACGCATTCATTCCAATCCAGGTAGGATCGATGTTGCTGGCTGTTTTCACGATCTCATGACGCACTGCAGCCGGAAAACCCACGCCAACAGGTCCTTTCCAATCAAATTCTCGAACAATTGCAATTACCGTATCTATTACTGCCTGAGGCGTAGCTGGATCAGGCGTTGGTATCCTGTGTCTTTCAGTTAGTAATTCTCCAGTTTTGGTATTTACTATAGCACCTTTGATTCCAGTGCCTCCGATATCTATTCCTAAAATCTTCATATAGTGATCAAACTTACCAAATTCCCTTAATTTTTAGGTAACATTGAAGGTGATGAAAATCGTTTAACTTCGTTTTTCAAAGACTTAAACTTGTATTATGATTCGTAAACTTCTTATTGGAGCAGGAATCCTGGTGGTATTGCTAGGAGCAGCTTATTTTTATTTTAGCTATAGAGGGTATCAGCTTAGTCCAAAAGCTGAGGCTTCAGTTATTAATGGAAAATTCAAAGTAGATATCAAATATTGTGCACCCTCTGTTAGGGACCGTTTGGTTTTTGGTGAGGAAGGAGAAGAGGCACTACAGCCCTACGGCCGGTATTGGCGCCTCGGAGCGAATGAAGCTACTGAAATTACATTCAATCAGGATGTGCTCTTTTTAGATCAGGAAGTGAAAAAAGGTACTTATGTAATGTACGCTATACCTGGTAAAAACTATTTTGACATTGGATTGAATAATGAAACGGGTAGATGGGGGTATGCGGAAGTGGATCATGAAAAGGATGTCGTGAACGTGAAAGTGCCCGTAACGTCTTCTGATCATACAGAGCAGTTTACCATTAAGCTGGAAAAACTTTATGATAACAGTGCCAAAATCATTTTCAATTGGTCTGACAAGCAATGGGAGATTCCTGTGATTAGCAATCAATAATGTTTTTGAAGATTGAGTTGCTGGTTATTGAGTTGTCAAAAAACCTACTAATATCCAGCAACTAACATCCATCAATCAAAAATGAAATACCTGCAATTTGAAAAAGGTGTACCGGCTGACGATATTAAAGATTTACTTCAGAATAATATCATCGGCACTCCTGGAAAAAGCCTAGTCTATCAACATTTAAAAACCTCAGAAAAGCTGGATTATATCGATAATCCGGCTTTTTTAAGTTTGAGGCTAGGAGGAAATGTAGTTGGTACGGCTTGTTTTATTGACCGAAAGGTATCTGTAAAAGACCATGAGTTTAACGCGACTTATATTCGCTATTTTTCATTTCGTCGGGCGTTTAGAAGTTCCAGTGATCCGGTAAACCGTATCAATAAAAGTAGTCTGCTGAAATCAGAACTGGAGACTTTTTTTCAGCAATCTGACAGACTGCAATATGCCTATGTAGACCCTGGGAATATCCGCTCCAAAAGGATTATTGGGGGATATGGGTTTGAGAAGGTAGGAGTGTTTAGGACGGTTTTTTTGAGCCGTTTCGATCCCAAGCCATGTCACTGTGTAGAAGTACTGGCGGCAGAAATGAGATCCCAAATGAAAGACTTGTTAAGAGCCTTTTACAAGGATTATGGTTTGTACTTTTCGGATAATATTGGATATCAGGATTCCTATTTTATCATCAGGGAAAACAACGAGATAGTCGCAGGGATACAAGCCAATCCTGAACACTGGCATGTTCATGAAATCCCTGGAAGTAAGCATTTGATCAATATAGTTTCTGGCTTTCCGATAATCAAAAGAATCTTCAATAAAAACTTCAGATTTCTTTCATTGGAAGGTGTTTTTTACAAAAAAGGACATGAAGAGAAAGTTGTGCAACTGATCGAACATGCACTTCATTATCATCAGAGATATACAGCTGTTATCTGCCTTGATCCAAAATGTGCTATCTATGACCTTTTTAAAACATTTGATTTAGGATTCATTAAAAACCTGACATCTGAAAAAGAAATGGCTATAATGGCACAGGGCAAGGATTCGCAAATTCAAGCATTGAGGCAGATTCCGAAATATGTCAGTGGATTTGATAATATGTAATGGATGGAGACTTTTTCTACAATAATCGGAGCAATTATTATCATTTTGATCATTGCCGCTTTTATCACTTTAGTGAAGTTTCCCAAGCAGATTTTGATAGATGCGCCTGCCGGTTTTCTGAAATTTGAGGTTGAAAGACTTATTAGTTTAATGACCATAATCACACTACCATTTTGGTTGCCTGTTTTAATATTAGATCGCCTTTCTAAATTCGGGTTATTTCACCATAAGTTCTTTAAGTTTTTCTACAAATACCCGAAAACAGACAAAAGAGAATTACCTGAAGTTGAATACGATATCGAAGGGAAGATTCCTGTCGAATTCGATAAGTTCGATAGCTACTTCATTTCCACGTTAAAAGACTCCAAAAGAGTTTTAAAATCAATAGAAAGCAACCTGGCAAATGTTGACAAGGAATCACCTGAGATCAAAGTAAACTTTAAATCCGGGCATTCTATTGTTAAAGTTACTGGAATTAGCTTATACGATTTCCACCTATTAATTCAATGTTTAGATAATGATTTTAAAAGGTCTAAAAATGTTGGTTTTGCTTATTCTGAGGGTATTTCATTTATGGGAGTATCAGACCATAAAACCTTGAATAATATCATTGGTCATACTTCCTACAAATCCAAATATGCATTCAATCTGGTTAATGGTCAGAAGGATTATTTATGTCTAAATCAATCTATTCAAATTGAATCAAAATATGATTTGGCATTTCTCAATGATTTGATCGATTCAAATTGAAAGAACAACAATCCTAGAAACGTATCATGATTAACAATTCACTTATATATAAAATCTCTCTGACTTTAATTTTGATTATTGCTGTTTCAAGCTTTTGTAATGCACAAGACCTGACTTACGCAAGATCGGTGGTCAATCATCTCGCATCAACTGATTTTTACGGTAGAGGATATGTTAATAATGGTTCTAAAATTGCTGCAGATTACATATCAAAGCAGTTTGATAGCTTGAATCTACAGTCCTTTGGAAAGAAGCACTACCAGCCATTTAAGATTTCCGTCAATACCTTTCCTGGCAACATGGTATTAACGATCAATGATCAGGAATTAACTGTTGGAAAAGATTTCATCATTGATCCGGGATCTCCAAGTGTTCAGGGTGATTTTGAAGTGGAAATATTACTGGTAGCAGATATTCTGGATTATCAGAAATTGTCAGAGACACTAAGAAGATCATCCAAAAAGTTTGTCATTATTCCTCCATTCAAAATCAAAAGTTACACCAAAGAAGAACAAGAAAAGATTAGAGGAATAATCAACTTTCTGAAATATCAGCCCGAAAATCCTGCTGCAGGATTGATTCAATTGACGGATGAGAAGCTAACCTGGGGAGGATCTACGCGTCAAAACACCAAACCCGCGTTTACGGTCATGGCAACCGAAGAATTAAATGATATTAAGAAAGTGTCAGTGAAGGTAGAGGCTAAATTCATTGAGAATTATAAAACACAAAACGTGATTGGATATGTGGAAGGTGAGCGAAATGATTCTTTGATTGTATTGACTGCTCATTATGATCATCTGGGAATGATGGGAGAGGGTGTCGTTTTCCCGGGAGCTAATGACAATTCAAGCGGAATTGCGATGCTCCTGAATCTTGCCAAATACTTTCAACAAAACCCACCCCAATTTACTACAGTATTTATGGCACTCGGAGCGGAAGAACTTGGCTTATTAGGAGCGAAGTATTTTGTTGAAAATCCTCTTTTCGAACTTTCCAAGATAAAGTTTCTCATCAATTTTGATCTGGCAGGAACGGGTGATGACGGAATTCAAGTAGTCAATGGGAAAGTCTATCAGGATAAATTTGATCAGTTGGTACGAATCAATGAAGAACAACAACTACTCAAGCAAGTGAAAATCCGTGGAGAAGCTTGCAATAGTGACCATTGTATGTTTCACAACGAAGGAGTTCCATGTTTTTATATATACACTTTAGGAGGAATTCAGGCATATCATGATATTGATGACAAAGCAGAGACTTTGCCGTTGACCGAGTTTGAAGATTATTATAGGTTGATAACTGCTTTTATTGAAACATTATGATTTTTGAAATTATAATCCAATCTGTTACTTTTCTTTTTACAATGAACTGATAGTCGCATGAGAAATGAGAAAATGACCAAATCTGTAGAGGTATACCTGAAAGAAGGCTGCGGTAGATGCAGTCTGGGCGGTACTCCAGACTGCAAGGTTCATACATGGATCGATATCCTCAAAAGATTAAGACAGATCATGTTAGACTGTGGTTTAAATGAAGAGTCTAAATGGGGAGTGCCCGTTTATACACTAAATGGCAATAATGTATTGAATGTCAGTGCTTTAAAAGAATATGCTGCCATTGGTTTTTTTAAAGGTTCCTTACTTCAGGATGAAAAGAGTACCCTGGAAAAGCCTGGACCAAATTCTCAGGCTGTGCGGCTATTCAAATTCACTAGCATAGATCAGATAATTGAAATGGAGGAGACCATCAAGGCTTATGTTTTTGAAGCAATTGAGGTAGAAAAACTTGGCTTAGAAGTGCAGTTCAAAAAAGAACCGGAACCCATTCCTGAGGAACTTGAAGCGAAATTTGAGGATGATCCAACCTTGAAAACAGCATTTGAAGCTCTTACACCAGGGAGACAAAGAGGATATATCCTTCATTTTTTGCAGCCAAAACAATCGAAAACCCGGGCATCCAGAATCGAAAAGTGTATTCCGAAGATCATGGAAGGAAAAGGATTTCATGATCGGTAATCATTTCACCTCCAGAGGAGATTATTTTTAAAAGCTGACTTATATAGTTGGCTTTTTTTCTTTGGTATAATCGAACTTAGAAAACATATCCTTTTGAATCAATCGATTTCCTCGGTAAAATAATTTTGAGAATTCAATAGATATTGATGAATCAGAATTATATTTCATTCAAATATTTTGAAATATAAGCAATGATTATGCTACATAAGACCGATATCATTGATATATTTTTAATATAAATTTTGATTGATTAAAAATATGTGAATTCATGAGGAGTGAATATGATAGTTTTTCCCATTTTGATGAAATGTTCGATTCAGAGGGAAATTGCAGGGAGGCACAAAAACCATTGCTCAACCAACTAGATAATTTGCCTTTCGACAAATTGCAACAGCTTCAGCACACCACTGAAAAAGCTCAGCTGTCTATGGGTATGACATTTAATGTCTATAAGGATAACGAGGGGATCGAACGAATTCTACATCTTGATGTGATTCCCAGAATAATAAATGGCAGTGAGTGGAAAACCATTGATCAGGGTTTGCAGCAACGCATCAGAGCCATTGACTTGTTTATTGATGACCTATACCACGATCAGAAAATCATCAAAGATGGTATCATACCAAAAGAAGTTGTTTATTCCAGCAAAGACTTTCTTGCTCCATGCAAAGGTTTAAATCCGCCAAAAGGAATTTGGTCTCACATTTCTGGTTGCGATTTGGTAAGAAATGAGAAGGGAGAATATTTGGTTTTAGAGGATAATCTGAGGTGTCCTTCCGGAGTGTCATATTTGTTAGAAAATCGGGAAATAATCAAGCAAACATTTCCTGGCTTGTTTATGGATATGGGTGTACAACCTGTATCTGAGTACCCGGCAATGTTGATGGATTTGCTCCAAGGTTTAAGCAATAAGGAAAATCCTCAGGTTGCTGTACTCACGCCAGGAATTTATAATTCAGCATATTTTGAACATTCTTATTTGGCCCAGCAAACTGGAGCCGAACTGGTGGCCGGACAGGACCTGATGGTGAAAGACAAGAAGGTTTATATGCAAACCACCACAGGACTAAAACAAGTTGATGTCATTTATAGAAGGATAGATGATACCTTCATGGATCCATTGGCATTCAATCCACAGTCTATGTTGGGGGTTCCGGGACTAATGGAGGCCTACAGAGCAGGAAATATAGCTTTGGCCAATGCTCCAGGTACAGGAGTAGCTGATGACAAGGCTGTCTATGCTTACATACCTCGTGTGATTAAATACTACCTGGATCAGGATCCTATCATTAATAATGTGAAGACTTATTTGTGTAACGAACCTGATGATTTGAAGTATGTGCTGGACAATATAGAAGATCTCGTAGTGAAAGAAACCAATGCTGCAGGAGGCTATGGAATGATGATTGGCCCGAAAGCCACGAAAGAGGAGCATGCAAAATTCAGAAGACTGGTGAAAGACAATCCTCGAAACTATATCGCGCAACCTACCTTGTCATTGTCTACTGTCCCAACTCTCACAGAAAAGGGCATCGCGCCGAGACATGTAGATTTACGTCCTTATGTTCTCAATAATGGAGATAAGATCAATGTGGTTCCGGGAGCATTAAGCAGAGTAGCGTTGGTTGAAGGTTCGTTGGTGGTGAATTCATCACAAGGTGGTGGAAGTAAGGATACCTGGGTTTTATATAAATAAGATTTTAATTGATTGAATATGCTGAGCAGAGTAGCAGATTGCCTTTTTTGGCTTGGAAGATATGTAGAGCGAGCAGAAAATTATGCACGTTTCATTGATGTTAATTACAATCTATCCATCGACTTACCTCCGGATCTTCGGGAGCAGTGGCCACCATTGATTGCAGCCACAGGAGACATGGAATTGTTTGAGGAACTAAACGGAACAGATTATAGCAGAAACACAGTGATTTTCTTCCTGACTTTTGACGAGAGAAATCCCAATGCTATCATATCCACGGTGCGGCTTGCTCGAGAGAATGCCAGGATCGTGAGAGAGTCTATTCCTCGTGAAAGCTGGGAAGTACTAAATGAATTACACTATTATATACGGGATGTTTCGAAAGAAAGAGTGTGGGAGAGTGAAAACCCCATGCAGTATATGATGAGAATAAAAGGATCGATTCAACAACTCAATGGAATTGGATATGATAACATCCCAAGGAATCATGGTTGGTATTTTGCTAAAATGGGGCAGCACCTGGAGCGTGCTGATATGACTTCCAGAATTCTGGATGTAAAGTATCATATATTGCTCCCATCTGTAGACGAGATAGGTAGTCCGCTGGATTACCTGCACTGGAATGCACTACTCAAATCAGTCAGTGCATATAACTCTTACAGACAGCTTCACCATGCTCTGGATCCACTTCGAATTGTATCCTACTTGATACTGGACAGGCAATTTCCAAGATCAATATTTTACTGTCTGAACATCGTGGAAAAATGCTTGCATGATATCTCGGAATCAAAACATGGATACAGTAATCAAGCCGAGAAAGCGATCGGAAACCTGAGGTCCAAATTAGAATTTGCTGATGTTAGCGATATTTTTGATGAAGGACTACACGAATACCTGGATAAATTTCAGGACAGTTTGAATAAAATATCTGAAGCTGTGTATCAACAATACTTTAAAATAGAGCCTAATACGATGCCTGATATACAAAGCCAAAGTCAATCATGAATTGGCTAATGCTGCAATCTGAACAATCAACCAACAAAAACTAATTCCACATGTCTATAAAAGTTGCTCTTCGTCATTACACGAGATATGACTATGAGCGTCATATAAAGCTAAGTCCTCAGGTGATCAGGCTCAGGCCTGCACCTCACTCCAGAACGTTTATCAAGGGCTACTCGCTTAATATCAAACCAGAAAATCACTTTATTAACTGGCAGCAGGACCCATTTGGTAACTACATGGCCAGGATCGTATTCCCTGAAAAAGTCAATCATTTTGAAGTGGACGTGGAAGTGATTGCTGATATGGTAGTGATCAATCCTTTTGACTTTTTTATTGAAGAGTACGCAGAAACTTTCCCATTTCAATATGATGCAAGTCTGAAAGACCAGCTACAACCTTATCTGGCAAAAACAGAAAACGATCCATTATTAATTGCTCTTGTAGAGGAAGCTCGAAAGAAAATTTCTCAGGACACTAAAACTGTGGACTATCTCGTGGAGCTCAATATGATGGTTCATAATCTGCTGAAATACAATATTCGAATGGAGCCAGGTGTACAGTCCAGTAAAGAAACACTAGAAATAAAATCCGGATCATGTCGGGATTTCGCCTGGTTGTTGGTTCAGCTTTTCAGACATGTTGGGCTTGCTGCAAGGTTTACTTCAGGTTATCTCATCCAGCTGAAAGCTGATGAGAAATCACTTGATGGCCCTTCAGGAACGGAACAGGATTTTACTGATTTACATGCCTGGACGGAGGTTTATATTCCTGGTGCCGGATGGATCGGGTTGGATTCCACTTCAGGATTGTTTGCCGGAGAAGGGCATATACCACTGGCCTGTACACCAAACCCGCAAGATGCAGCGCCAATTTCTGGATTTGCGGAAACTGTGAAAACTGATTTTCATTTCGAAAATAACATCAAGAGAATTGAGGAAAAACCTCGTGTTACCAAACCCTATACCGATGATCAATGGGAGCAAATTCTTGCTGTCGGGGATCAGGTAGAAGAAGAGCTCCAGGCCAATGATGTCAGGCTCACCATGGGAGGGGAACCTACCTTTGTGGCTATTGACAATCCGGATGCACCAGAATGGAACTCTGCAGCCGACGGAGATCATAAAAGATTTCTGGCGAATAGCCTATTTCATAAACTCAAAAACGAATATGCCCAAGGTGCATTGATGCAATATGGTCAGGGAAAATGGTATCCCGGAGAGCCATTACCTCGATGGAAACTAGCTTGTTTCTGGAGAAAGGATGGAGTGAAAATGTGGAACAATGATGCCTTGATGGCTGACTTGTCAAAGGATTATGGCTTTACACATGAGCATGCTGAAAAGTTTATGAACACTTTGACAAATGAACTTTCAGTAGATCAATTGAATATTCACCCGACCTATGAAGATCCCTTTTACTTCGTATGGGAAGAAAGTAAAGTGCCAGTGAATGTTGATCCACTCAAAATGGACTTGAAGTCTCCTTTAGAGCGTCAAAAATTGGCAGACTTGCTCAATGAAGGTTTAAATACTCCAGCTGGGTATGCCGTACCTATTGCCTGGGATGAAAAGAGAAACGGGTGGAAAAGTTGTAAATGGCAATTCAGGAGACGGGATTTGTTTCTTGTGCCAGGGAACTCTCCCGCTGGTCTGAGGCTTCCTTTGGACAGCATTCAATTTCTGGATAAGGAAAAGGAGGAAATCAAACCTGAAAGAGATTTATTCGATGAAGTAGGTGCGTTACCGAGTCTACAGGATTTACCATCATCCGGGACGGAGATAAGAGAGTATGAAAATAGCGAGGATATTTTTAAAACTTGTTTTGTTGTAGAGGTTCGTGAGGGTAAGTTGTTTGTTTTCCTACCACCTGTTCAGCAATTTGAACACTATCTGGATCTGGTAAATGCTGTAGAAAAAACGGCTGAGAAGCTACAGATTCCGGTGTTGATAGAAGGATATGATCCACCTAAAGATAACAGAGTGGAGAAATTTATGATTACGCCCGATCCTGGAGTAATCGAGGTGAATATTCACCCGGCAAAAAGCTGGAGAGAAATTGTCAGGAATTTTGAAACACTCTATGAAAAGGCTCGCGAATCACGATTAGCAACGGAGAAGTTCAACCTGGATGGAAGACATACAGGAACAGGAGGTGGAAATCACATCACTCTCGGAGGTGTTACTCCGTCCGATAGCCCATTACTTCGCAGGCCAGATATTCTAAAAAGCTTTATCACCTATTGGCAGCATCATCCATCTCTGTCATATTTATTCTCCACACAATTCATCGGCCCAACCAGTCAAGCACCACGTGTGGACGAGGGACGAGATGATATGCTTTATGAGTTGGAACTTGCTTTTCAACAAGTACCAAATGGGAAAGAAGATAACGTGCCGTATTGGTTAGTTGACAGGATATTTAGAAACTTACTGGTGGATATCACGGGCAATACGCACCGTGCAGAGTTTTGTATTGATAAACTCTACTCACCGGATTCTTCTACAGGTCGACTTGGTATTCTGGAATTCAGAGGGTTTGATATGCCGCCTCATTATAGAATGAGTATGGTTCAGTTTCTTCTCATCAGGTCTTTGCTCAGCTGGTTTTGGAGAGAGCCATATGATCATAAACTCGTAAGATGGGGAACGGCATTGCATGATAAATTCTTATTGCCTCACTATTCTTATAAAGACTTATCAGAAGTGGTGAACGATCTCCGAAATGCAGGATATGCATTCGATATGGCATGGTTTGATCCATTTTTTAGTTTTAGATTTCCTTTTGTTGGAGAGCTTCAGGTAGATGATATACATATAGAAATGAAAATGGCAATAGAGCCTTGGCATGTCTTGGGTGAAGAAATGAGTAGCTCAGGTACATCCAGATTTGTGGATTCATCCTTGGAGAGACTTCAGGTGAAAATCAGTGGGCTAACTGATAGCAGATATCATCTGCTTTGTAATGGATTTAGAATTCCACTGAAAAATACGGGAGTGCAAGGTGAATATGTGGCGGGAATACGTTACCGCGCATGGCAGCCACCATCAGCACTTCACCCTACGCTAGGCGTGGATACTCCACTGGTAATTGATCTATACGATACCTGGACGAAAAAATCAGTAGCTGCCTGCCAGTATCACGTGGCGCATCCTGGAGGAAGAAGTTACGATACGTTCCCGGTCAATAGTTATGAAGCAGAATCAAGACGAATTTCAAGATTTTTTGATTTTGGGCATTCTGTGAATCTTGTGGAACCTACGGTTCAGGCACAAACGGGAACCGGAAGATTCATTACTAAAATGAATATTTTGACTAATTATGAAGCGGTTGGAGAGTTTGTAAATCCGGATTTTCCTCACACTATGGACCTAAGAAGATACAAACGTGCGCGATCATGATTTCGATTTGAAAGAAAAAGTTGAATTTTGAAACATGATAGATTCGTACCTGGTCAATAGGATGTTTAACAATACTCCGTTTGTGGATGAAATGACTACAAACGAAGGAAAAATTGCACCGAGTTGGGATGCTCTCGCGCGGCATTATAGTTTTTTAGGGCCGGAACGCATGGAGCAATACCATCAGGAAGTGGCGAAGCAACTACGCGAAAATGGTGTAACCTATAATGTTTACGGGGATCCAGATGGCATGAATCGCTCCTGGCAGCTTGATCCGATTCCCATGGTCTTTGGAAATCAGGATTGGTCAGTGATCGAAAAAGGATTGCTCCAAAGGACAGAATTACTAAATGAAATCCTAAAAGATCTTTATGGTAGCAGGAAACTCATCAAAGATGGATTTATTCCGTTCGAATTGATATATAATCACAAAGGTTTTCTGAGGCAGGTAGATAAAATCAAAATTGATGGAAATCAGCAGCTCATAACATACTCAGCTGATCTTGCGAGAGGACCAGATGGCAAAATGTGGGTGCTTCATGATCGTACCGATGCTCCTTCTGGCGCGGGCTATACTTTAGAAAACCGGCTGGCAATGACTCGTGTATTTCCTGATATGATCAGGGAGAATCAGGTGAGAAAAATAGCTTCATTTTATCAGGCATTTAAGAATACACTTGTTCATCTTTCTTCCAGAAACCGCGAAAATCCCAGGATCGTAATGCTGTCACCGGGGCATTCGAATGAGACATTCTTTGAACATGCATATTTATCTTCTTTCTTGGGTATTACGCTCGTATTCGGAGAAGACCTCACAGTAAGCGATGGATATGTCTGGCTAAAAACCATCAAAGGGCTGGAAAAAGTGGATGTAATCATTCGTCGCGTGGATGATGTATTCTGCGATCCATTGGAGTTTAGAAATGATTCGCACCTCGGTGTTGTTGGGTTGATGGAATCTGTAAGACAAGGCAAAGTGCTGGTAATCAACCCTATCGGAAGCAGAATATTAGAAAACCCTGGCTTAATGGCTTTTCTGCCTCGGTTGAGTAAAGAGGTGCTGGGAGAAGATTTAATATTGCCTTCTGTTGCTACCTGGTGGTGTGGACAGCCCAAAGAAATGAACTATGTGCTGGATAACATTGAGAAACTGATTGTACGAACAATCTATCGAGATGGCTCCTTCAGATCAGTATTTGGGGCAGACTTGAGTTCAGCTGAAAAAGAGGAGCTAAAAGCCAAAATACGTAAACAGCCTTACTATTATGTAGGACAAGAAGTAGTGGAGTTTTCAACTACGCCATCCTGGATCAACAAAAAGCTGGAAGCACGGAATGCTGTGTTCAGAAGCTACATAGTAGCGGACTCTGCGAATGATCGATATACGGTAATGCCTGGCGGTTTATCCAGAACATCTGCAGAAAAAGGACTTTTTATAGTTTCAAATCAGCAAGGAGGAATCAGCAAAGATACATGGGTGATGGGCAAGTCCCCTGAACCTTATACAGCCAGACCAAAACAGGAACTGGTATTACAACCTGTAGTTCAAAATATACTTCCTAGTCGCACGGGGGAGAACTTATTCTGGCTTGGTAGGTACATGGAGCGGTCAGCCTATACGGTGAGACTCATGAGAATCGTATTGCACTCTTACAACGAGGTGGATGACGACATTCATATAAAGGAAGACCCGGCACTTTCTACCTTACTGCGAAGCTTGACTAAACTTACAGGAACCACCCCTGGATTCAATAGAAAAAGTGTTTTGAAAAACCCAGAAGATGAGTTAATGTCGCTTGCCTGTGATGTTAACAAGGTAGGTGGTTTGGCAAATTCAATTCAGTCTTTTTTAAGGAATGTACACTCTGTAAGAGACCGATTGAGTTTGGATACCTGGAGGATACTGGAAAGTATTACGGAAGAATTGAATTGTCTCAAAAACGGAAAAAATCTTGCTGAGGTGTATGATGTTCTCGATAACCTGATCATTAAGCTTATGGGATTTTATGGACTCAATATTGACAATATGACCAGAGAACCAACCTGGCATTTGCTCAATGTAGGTCGATTCATAGAATCTTCGCTCAACAATTGCACTGTATTGAGTGCGATGTTGACCAAAAAGTTTGATACTGAAACCATGAGAATGTTATTGGAAGATACATTGAAGTGCAATGAAAGCCTGGTGACTTACCGATATCGATACCGATCTAATCTGGAATTTTCCGGTGTACTTCACCTTCTGATCATTAGTGAAGACAACCCTCGATCTTTGGTTTATCAGGTAATGAAAATAGACGAGCATCTAAGTACCCTACCGTCTGATTATGCTTCTGTGCTGTCCCCAGCTCGTAAAAAACTATTAGAGGCAGTTACTAAAATCAGATTGCTGGATGTTCAGCAAATGTTGGAATTCGATGAGAAAAAACAAGCTTATATCAACCTTCGAATTTTTCTCCAAGAAATCGTCTCGCTGCTTTTTCAAACATCAGACATTATCTATGAAAACTACTTTAGTCATACAGGAAGTAGATACAGTATGATTCAGAGCACCTTACTACCAGAAATATGAGATACCGGGTCAACCATATCACCGACTATATTTATGATTCACCGGCTACCTTGTGTCACAACATCATGTTCCAGATTCCACATGATTTTCCTTTTCAGAAAGTGATCAATCATGAATATAGTATTTACCCCAAGCCAAGCTATGAAATAGTGCGGTCGGACTTTTTCGAGAATAAATATTTGTATTTTTCCATAGAGCATTCCCACAAGAAGCTCACAGTAGTTTCAGAGAGCAAACTTGAGCTAATAGAACCTGAATGGATGAGAGTAGTTCCTGGCAACACTCAGCCGTGGGAGGAAGTAGTTGATTGGCTTAAAAGTGATCAAGCGCTAAATGACATCAAACAATTCTATCTGGAGTCTGAGCATGTCAAATTGGTTGATGGGATCAGGGAATATACACTAGAGTCATTCACTTCAGGAAGGCCCATCATGGAAGCCATGTTAGAATTGAATAATCGGATTTTTTCAGATTTCAAATTTACCCCGGGCTTCACGGATATCAGCACGCCAGTAGAGGAAGTGTTTAAGCACAAAAAAGGTGTTTGCCAGGATTTTGCTCATTTCTCACTAGCATGTTTGCGATCTATCGGATTATCAGCCAGATATATGAGTGGTTATATTGAGACATTACCACCACCCGGTAAACCAAAGTTAGTGGGTGCAGATGCTTCTCATGCATGGATTGCTCTTTACATACCCGGATTAGACTGGGTGGAGTTTGATGCTACCAATAACTTGTTGGTCAGCGACAAACATCTTCGTGTAGCTGTGGGTCGGGATTTTGCAGATGTTACGCCACTCAAGGGAATTGTTTACAGTTCAGGAAGTCAGAAGATGAGAGTAAGTGTAGATGTAAGGAATATGGATGATATCCCAGTCTGAAGATTGAATTCAGAATTTATCCAGATTTCAATCATATCATCGCGGTATTTGTTGAAAATATCTGCATGAAAAAAACCATCCGATCTACCTATCCAGTTGAAATCAGTTTTGGGATTTTAACACTCATCTTTGTTTTAGTATTTTTATTGTCCTCTCAGCTTTTTACAATTCCCTGGGATAATTTGGCAGGTGGGCTGGATATCTATCTAGGTATGTTTCTGGTCACTAATGCGGCAAGGGTCATGGTTTTGATCATCTGGGAAGACTTTTTATTTCCAGTAAAAGTAAAGCACGTAGAAGGAGGATTGGTATTTAGAAATCACCGAAACAAACTCATTACTCAGGGACTATTTTTTTTACTAATTCCAGCATTTTATCTGATCGTATATTTCAACTATGACGTTCATGTCATCAGGTTCTACATCTGGGCCGCAATCAACCTGATTCTACCCTTAGTAATCAAACTGGCCTCAGGACTTAATAACTACAATGATTTTCTAACACTTACTGATCAAATGATCGCCTATAAAGACAATGAACTCTCAGGTGAGTTCAGTCTCGATACGATTCAAGCACTCAAAAAAATCAACAATGTTGATGGGCATTTTGAGAAGCTTGGAGTGATTTTCAAATCTGGAAAAGAAGTCATCATTGATCTGGATGACATGGAACTTGATGATTACTATGAGGCCATAGAGGAGCACATTGATAACCACTATTCTCAATTGCTTATTGGCAAGAAGTCATAGAAAATCTACCAATTAAGTTTTCTGCTTCTTCTTTTTTGCGGCTGGAAATAATATGTTATTCAATATCAACCTATATCCAGCTGAATTGGGGTGAAGATTCAGGTCTGTAGGTTGTTCACTGACATAGTGCTGATAATCTTCCGGATCATGTCCACCATAAAACGTCCAAAAACCTTTCCCGAGTACACCATGTATATAGCGCGCCTCACCAATATCTCGGCTTTCACCCATGATCACTACATCAGATTTGATAAGCTTTTTTCTGAAGGCTGTAGTTTGTCCCATAAATCCTTTGATGATATGCTCATGGTTTTGAGTGAGCATCGTTGGGATCGGGTCCCACTTGGCAGAGAATTCAAAGAGTGAAAAGAAATCTGTCGCTTGCTTTACCGGCCGCTCTCTCGGCTGCATATCGATATTCGAGTATTCATATTCATAGGGATCTCTGGAGATGGTAAAGTCTTCAAAAGCCAATGTGTTAGAAAAGTCTAATTTACGTTGAGCGTTTGGGTCGGCAGGATCTCCGTCATACATAGATTCCACTATATCCAGCCCCTCAGCGGCAAGAGCAATGTCATATGTGTCTGTGGCAGAACACATTGCAAAAAGAAAACCCCCGCTAGCTACATAAGCATGGATTTTCCTCACCACGGCCAGTTTTAAATGAGATACTTTAGAAAAGCCGTGTTTCTTGGCAGATTCTTCATACTCTTTCTGCTGCTGTTGGTACCAGGGAAAGTGCTGATATGACCGGTAAAATTTCCCATACTGCCCCGTGAAATCTTCGTGATGAAGGTGAAGCCAGTCGTATTTCGGCAGCTCATTATACATGATCTCATCATCAAAAATCACATCATAGGGGATTTCTGCGTATGTCAAAACCAAAGTTACAGCGTCATCCCATGGCTGCTTACTCTTTGGAGAATAAACGGCAATT
The DNA here is from genome assembly GCA_030425425.1 of Bacteroidia bacterium. Classification (GTDB taxonomy): domain Bacteria; phylum Bacteroidota; class Bacteroidia; order Cytophagales; family Cyclobacteriaceae; genus Marinoscillum. The sequence goes on from JAUIAO010000021.1 coordinate 28,213, forward strand.
TTTGGAGCTTTTTCTAATTTCATCACATCCATATTGGATGCGGGACTGGCAATTTCCGAAAGGATCGAATTGGCCTGTGCATCGGAGATTACTTCATATGAAATATTCCGAATGATACATTCATTTTCAATAGACTGAAGATACTTAACCATAAAGCTTCCGCCCCGATAATTGAGCAACCAGTCCGCTGGTACATCTTGGGTCAACATCCAGTAAGTAATTCCGTATGCTTTAAGGTGATTGCTCTGCGACTCGTCCATTGGGATGAGAACATAGGCAGCTTTCGCCTGAATCATGAATGTGAAAAAGAATATGAGAATTGCTAGTTTTCGCATGCTGTGTTTTTAGATTTTAACTTCATATAAGAAGTAAAAGTATGATCTTGTCTAACTTTCCAAACCTTAAAGGTAACAGATGAATATAAGAGAAAATATAAAGGAGGGAATAAAATCGATTAAAGCAAATAAGCTCAGAACGATCCTCACAGCAGCCATCATTGCCATTGGGATTACTTCACTGGTTGGTATTCTTACTGCCATAGAAGGCATTCAGTCTTCGATCAATGATAGTTTTTCCAACCTTGGAGCCAATACATTTGATATCGAAAGTGTAAGATCAAACAGAGGTTCTAGAGATGGGAAAGAAGCAAAGAACTTCCCGCCACTCACATTTGATCAGTTGCAGCGATTCAAAGAGCGATATAGTGCGGGGGTAGTAAGTGTAAATGCCGGAGTAACATGGACGGCAGAAGTAAAGCACGGTTCGAAAAAAACCAATCCAAACTCGAGAGTACAAGGTGGTGATGAAAATTATTTGGTTGTGGATGGTTATGACATAGTTGAGGGAAGGTCTTTTTCAGCTAGTGAAGTGAATAATGGTGCGCTCGTTGTGATAATTGGATCAGAAATTAAAAGTGCACTTTTCGAAAGAGAAGAAAACCCAGTTAATAAGGAAATCACGATTTTGGGTGCCAAATTCAAAGTAATCGGATTACTGGAACCGCAAGGAGGCTCCAGTGGAAATGGCTCTATTGACAGAATGTGCCTGGTGCCTATTCTTACTGCTCGCAGAATTGCTGCTGGAAGGCAGCTGGGCTATGAAGCTACCATCGCAGTACATGATCAGAATCAGATGGAAGCAGCTACCGGATTAGCCACAGGACTCATGAGAGCGATAAGAAGAGATCCTGTGAAGGAGGAGAATTCTTTTCATATTCAAGTGAATAAGTCATTGGCAGAGCGCTTGGGCGAAATGACCAGCGCCTTGAGAATAGGAGGTTTTACCATCGGTTTTATTACACTTCTTGGAGCATCCATAGGATTGATGAATATTATGCTGGTTTCTGTTACTGAGCGCACTAGAGAAATTGGAGTGAGGAAAGCTCTGGGTGCCACACCACTGAAAATCAGGCAACAGTTTTTGATAGAAGCCTTGGTCATCTGTCAGATGGGAGGTCTGGGAGGTATAGTTCTTGGAATTACCATTGGTAACCTGACTTCTAAATTAATAGGCGTTGGCGGGTTTGTGGTGCCATGGGTGTGGATCATTTTTGGAGTTGTGGTTGGGATGATAGTAGGTTTGATCTCAGGTTATCTTCCTGCTTACAAAGCATCCAGGTTAGACCCGATAGACTCACTAAGATTCGAATAATAAAATGATTGCTGAAAAACTCAACAAAACCATCAGAGACGTACCGGATTTTCCCAAACCGGGAATCATGTTCAAAGACATTACCCCGGTATTGGCTGATCCCGACCTAAGTAAAGAGGTAAGTAAAGCCTTTTTTGAATATTGGAAAGATCTCAATGTACAAGGAGTTGTTGGAATAGAATCGCGAGGTTTTATCTACGGACTTCAGCTGGCACAGCAACTTCACGTGCCATTTGTGCCAGTAAGAAAAGCAGGTAAATTGCCTTTCAAAACGATTAAGCATTCTTATGATTTAGAATATGGCTCTGCTGAGATGGAAATCCATGTGGATGCAATCAAGACTGGTCAGCGAATACTGGTTCATGATGATTTGTTAGCAACTGGGGGTACAGCTCAGGCTGCAACAGAACTTATCAGTAAAATGGGAGGAGAGGTGATCGGATTTTCATTTTTGGTTGAATTGAGCTTTTTGAAAGGAGCGGAGTTGCTGTCAAAAAATGATGCAACCAACATTCACTCCTTGGTGACATTTTGATCCGACACCCCGAATGCTTTCGCAATCCTTGGGAAATAAATGAAAATTTTGTTGAGAACATAGCTGTCTTTAGCTGTTAAGTTAAATTCATCACCGTCTTCATCTCTCCAGTTGACGGATAGCTTTAACTGGTTCACCTCTATTGGTTTATTGAGGCGTTTTATCAACCGATAGCGGTGAATCATATCTTCTTCACAATCCTCAGCTTTTTGTGGAATACCATGATCAATCTGGATGTATTTGACCTTGCCATTCATGAATACACGCATATAATGATACGATGACCCAAAGTATCCTCGCTCAACTTTTACCTTATAATATCCCAGATCAAATTTCATTTAGCTAAATTAAATAGCAATACTAATATTATTGGTATGTTAGGTGATTATTCTTTTGTTGAATTGAAAATTTGAAATCCTGTACATAGTCTTTAACTTTCATTAAGAGGTCATTCCAACCTATTGTGATCTCAGGTAGTCTTGGGTTCAAATAACTATCATCATGAAAACCTTAAACCTATTCTGTTCTAGCCTTTTCCTAGGCATCTTGACAATTTTTAATTTTGGCTGCACAGACACTTGTGAAACCACCAGTTCCTACCGGTATTTTGAACCAGTTTATACCAGCCTGGAGACTATTCGTAGTTCTGTTGAGGTAGTGGCAGGTAAAGACATCAGGCAATCAGGTAAAATCTATTTTATCAATGACTATCTTTTGGTAAACGAACCAGGCGAAGGAATTCATATCATCAATAATCAAGATCCTGCTAACCCTGTGAATGAAGGGTTTTTAAAGATTCCCGGAAACTACGATATGGCTGCAATAGACGGCTACCTATATGCAGACAGCTATATCGACCTAGTTGTTTTTGACATCAGCGATATCACTAATCCTGTTGAAGTTAAACGTATAGAGGAGATTTTCCCGAATTATAATTTCTACAATTATGGCGTCACAGAACAAGGCATTGTAACAGACTATGTGGAAGTAGAGCGAGAGGAGCAAATAGACCTGGAGTGTGATGAGCAGGCGCAGTATTACTATTGGGGGTATTACAGATATGACAATGTAATAGCGATGGATGCAGCCGCTGAGGCACCATCAAGTAATAATTCTGGCGGAGTTGCGGGCATAGGAGGCTCTATGGCCAAATTCACCATTAATAATGATCACTTGTTCATGATTGATTATCAGGACATGCACATCGTTGATATTTCTGATCCTGTTCAGCCAATGCTCGGAGCAAAGCTGAATGTGGGTTGGGGAATAGAAACTATTTTTCCTTTCGACAGTCTCATATTCATTGGTGCAAATGATGGCATGTATATTTACGACGTAAGCTCACCACTCAACCCTGGCTTGTTGTCGAATTATGAGCACATGACTAGTTGTGATCCGGTGGTTACAGATGGAAGATATGCTTATGTTACCCTGAGATCTGGAAATACTTGTCAAGGATTTAGTAATCAATTGGAGGTGATTGATATCAAAGACCCTTCTGACCCTCAATTACTAGAAACTTATCCGATGTACAATCCCCATGGTCTCAGTATCTCAGATGGTAAGCTCTTCATTTGCGATGGAGAAGCTGGGCTCAAAATCTACGATGCTGCAGATATACATTCGATTAGTGATAACCTGATCAAAAACTACGGTGATATTCATGCGTACGATGTGATTGTGAAAGATTGCCTGGTAATGCTGATCGGTGATGATGGATTATTTCAATACAATTGCAATGATTTTCAGGATGAGATCATTCCTATGAGTGTAATTCCGTTTGTGGCTGGTAATGATTAAAAAAATAATTCTTGTATCCTTTACGCTTTTTTTACTTTATCCTGCTGTCGCTCAGCAGGATAAAGTTTATTTTAAAAATGGTAGTCTATTAAAAGGGCAAATTTCAAAATCCAACCATGAGGATACATTGCTTTTAGAAGTAGAAGAGAATACATTTAGAGTTCCTCTCAGCCTGATAGAGGAGTTTAAATGGAAGTCAGGTCTGGAAACGATTAAATATAAATCCTACAGTTTTCCGAAAGGGTGGCAGACAAGTTTAGAAGCATCAGCACTATTGGGTAAACATAATGATGATGATAGGGTAATTGCCAGACCATCTTTGAGTATTGCACAACTATATCAATTCAGTTCGCTAATGACATTCGGGGCGAGTGCAGGGTTTCAATCTTACGATGACTACAATGTCTTTCCAATTACATTTAATTATCAGGGGATTATTGGAAGATCACGAAAAGGACTGGTTGTCTTCGGTAAGCTGGGGCAATCCATCACTCAGGACAAAACAGAACCGGGTTCAGATATAGATATTGAAATTGAGAGTGGATTGAATTATGCGTTTGGAATAGGGTATCAGCAAAGGTCAGGCTCTACGGGGTTTCAGATTAGGCTGGGTTATACAACGCAATATCTTACCAGGACCCGAGAGGTTTATGAAGGATATTGGATTTCGAATGATCGTAGGCTAAACCGAATTACAACCGGGTTGATCATTTTTTTCAATTATTGATCAATTGTTACCGCAATGCTATTGGATTATTCTTGTTGAATTTCTAGCTTTGCACCTTCAAAAAATGAGGCGGGTTGTTTAACAAGCTTCAAGACAAGACACCAAGCCGAAAGCTTAGGAAGTTTTGGTTCGAGCTGGCATCTCGGATGGTAAAAAACTGTGAACATACCGAACTTTAGTATAGATAAAGTTGCAGGAGTTCTTAGGAATCAATAATTCAAGGATTATTGATTCCACGGGCCTATAACTCAGTTGGTTAGAGTATCTGACTCATAATCAGAAAGTCCCTGGTTCGAGCCCAGGTGGGCCCACAACATTAAAGCCTGTTTCTTTCACGGAAACAGGCTTTTTTTATGTCTTATGGCCTACTTGGTTATGTAAGTAAGAGGTGAGAAAAAACCGGAAAAAGCAGAAAAAAGACGAAAAAGGAACTAAATATGTAAGTAGTATGTAAGTAGCTTTCTTTCTGATGATCAATATTAGACTCTCTCAAGACAACAAAGTGAGGTCGGATAATACCTCTACAATTTACTTCGTTCTGGCCAATAAAGGGAAACGAAAATATATCAGTACAAAGATTCACCTTCCTCGTGAACATTTCGACAATAAGGAGGGGATAGTGCTAAAAAAAGCTAAGAACCACAGCAAACTCAATAGTTATTTTCATATCCAGCTCGAAAAGCTTCGAAATATTGTCATCGATCTGGAAAACTCTGGAATCGAACCCACTTTCGATAAAATTGAGACGAAGTATAGCACGAATGGAGCTGCAATAGACTTCATTCAATGGTCGTTGGATGAACTCAGAAATGAGAAAGGATCTATTGCTTACAAAACTTATGTTGGGTATAAGGATCGATTAGAGAACTTGAAAAAATATCGGGATCCAATTTTAATGAATGAAATCAACCATGAGTTCCTGGTAAAGCTCCGTCAACACTTCAATAGGATAGGAAGGAAACCAAACGGCTATTACCAGGACTTTGCTACGATTAAGAAGTTCTACAGGCTTGCAGTGTCAAAAGGGCTTGCGAAAGGAAATCCATTCGAGCATTTCAGACTAGAGAAGGAGAAGACTGTAAAGGCATGGTTGACCAAAGATGATTTGAAAAAACTCAATGACCTTCTGAATGATCAAAATGTAAAAGAAGAGGACAGAATCAAGGACAAGGAAAAGAACACCCTCAGACATTTTCTATTCTCTTGCTACACTGGCATTAGGTTTGGAGATAAGAAAGCCTTTGACGAATCCAACATAGTAGATGGGCGGATCATGCTTAGACAACAAAAGACAGGCAAGTTAGTACACATACCTTTCACTAATCAAGCCACAGCTCTACTGCCTCATATTCTGTCACGTCCATTAAAGCAAGCGAATAACAGGGTGAATGAAGATTTAGCAGTAATCATGAAATCTGCCAAGATCAAAAAGAAAATTACCTATCACAGCTCTCGACACACATTTGCTATCAACTGCCTCCTTGCCGGAATAGATCTGATAACCGTACGCGACTGGCTAGGGCATACCACAGTGACCACCACAGAGATCTATGCCAAGATAGCTGATCAATACAAAGATGAGAGTATGAAAAAACTAGGCAATTTTCTTGGTTGATTTCCTTAGATGTTTTCCTTGACGTTTTTCAATTTCATCAAAAACACTCAACCTTGCTAACCTCTTTAATTTATCAAAATAATTTTTCCAATTAGTAGGTGTGTCAAAGTTAGTTGGATTAGTGCCGTCATGGTATAGAAATACTCTAACAATCTCCTTTTCCTCATTTAGTTCAATGCTGTTTTCGGAATCAGCGAGACCAATTAAAAATTTATCAGTCATCTTTTTATAATGAGTATAAATCGGAAGCTCCATATATGATGTTCCAGGATTCAACTTGTAATCATAATCATTGTAGCCCAATGGCATATATTCTCTATTGAAGGCCATCCATGAACCATCCTCATTTTTAGCTATGCCGTACGGAAGGTTGATGCGAAAGAAGTTATTAAGCATATCATTTATTGATTTAGATAATAAATTTAGTTAAAAAAATATGATCTAATTGATTTTAACTATATTACAGTACATTAGAAAATAACCTAGAATAATTGGCCGAACTGAGTCCTACCTCATTCGGCTTTTTTTATTTTAAATATTTCTTTATTGGTGAGTTTCTATACCTAAAAACGGACTAAATAGTGACAAAAAAAGCCGACAGGTTACACCTATCGGCTATTCATTAAGCGAAACTGGTAAGAACCAGCAGTTATTCAAAAAAGTCTTCCCAAGTAGAGGTAATTCTAGTCGTTTCACCCTCAGATGTGATTTCCATTTGAATGCCAGACTTGGTCATAAAAAAGTTCAACACAATATCTGGATTTCCAATTAATTCATCTAAGTCTTTTGAATCAAATCCCTCATCAAAGAAACCTGAAATAATTTCATTACTCATTATTGTGAAAATGGAAACGAAATTATCTCTACTAATAGTACCATCGGAAGGAGCAACAGCATAAGTTTTTATTTGTTTTGGAAAACTGTTCATTGGTGAGACCAATTTATAATTAGTAGCCTCAAATTTTCCATTACTGACTTTTACTATGTCACTGCTGAGTCTTTTACTGACGGTTTGTCCAATTGCGGTACTCATCAAGAGGATGATAATAGAGAGAAATAATAAAGACTTTTTCATATTCTGTTTGTTTAAAAATGTTACCCAAAGGTATATTCAAACTTCATGCTAATCCACATAGATCGATTAGAAAAAATGAAAAATACCACATTTCAGGGATATGAAATACCCACTTTTGGGTAGAAAAAAATCGAAAAACGTCAATTAACGTCAGTTATTAGCAGTCAATTCACCTGTGTACATCATTATCTTTAAGCTAAAATCATAAACCCTAAAAAGTAGTACTATGAAAAAGCTAATGTTAATCTTATTTGTGTTCGCTCTTGGTGTATCTTCATGCTCAATCAATGACGAAGTAGTCTATCCGGATGAGCCATCTCAGCAGATGACTACCGATGATGATGAGAATGATACCAATGGACCGAAAACAGGCGAAGAAGGAGTGTGAATCACTCTGATTTTCTACCACAAAGTGGGTATATTTGAAATAAAAAGTAGTGGAACGGTCACTACTTTTTATTTTTTAATTTAAGTTTAACGCATCGTTAAGCTAACATGGAAAAATGCTATTAATACTCACACTAATAGCTTCTATTTCAACCATCAATTCCCCGTTGATGGATTTTTACAATGGGAAGATTAAACCCACTGATCAGGAAGCCTATGAAATCGTACAGGAGGGGAAAAAGTCAAAGGATCATTATAAGCAGGCCGTTGCCTATTTCTTGTCTGGTTATTTGCATAAAAAGGAAGGAAAGCCTGTAACCTCTGCAACTGATTATCTATTTGCATTAGACATATTGAAGGATGCAGATACAACTGATTATTATCTCGAAATCAGTTTAAGAAAGAACCTTGGAGCATTCATGGATGATTATGAACAATATGATGAAGCACTGAAATATTATGAAAATGCTATCGCCTATGCCATTCCATATTCTAAAAAGGAGTTGGCAAGCATCTATAGTAACATAGGAAACACCCATCGTGATTTACGGGATGCAGAACAAATGCTTAGATACTACTTTCTCTCTCAGGAAATCAGCAGAGAGATAGGGGATATGTACACGGACTGCAAGATATCTAACCGTATGGGTTTGGCTTTCTATCATGCCGGATCTATGGACACGGCAGAGTATTACTTCCACAAAGCCTATACTGACGGGCTATCCCTCACCGGCAATCAGCGAACCATCCTTGGCAAAACCTTACACAACCTTGCACAGCTCTACTTTCATACCGATCGATCTGAGCTTGCGGCCAGTACTTACCAGCAGGCTTTGCAGTACAAAAAAGGAAATGACCTCTTCGTCACGCTCAATGATCTGGGAGAGGTGCTGTTGGATCTACATCAATATGACAGTGCCAGAAGAGTACTCACACAGGCACTTGCATTGTATCCTGGTAAAAACACCCATGATATAGATCATCACAAGGTCTATGACAATCTGGCTAATCTGGAACTGGCCACAGGGAATACAGCTCAGGCATTGGTCTATAAAGATTCGCTATCAGCTGCATTTTATCAGTACGGGAAAATACAGCAGGAAATGAAGGCCATCGCCACTAAAGACTATTCCCGTGACATGTACAATCAGTTCATGATCCGGAAACAGCAGAAGGAACGAAATAAATTCCTCTTGTGGGTTTTGGTTGGGTTAGGTGTACTCGTAGTAGTTATTGGTGTGCCAACAATCTGGTATTACTACAGTAACAAGCAAAACAAGGGACGGGTAAACAACATCCAAAGTATTGTGAAGGAGTGAGTTATTTGCTTGATTCCAATATTTCATACACTTCATTGAATGACTCTGTAATGTTATCTACACCCAAATCATTGGAGCTATCAAATATCAAGCTTGTCTTAATGGTGATTTCTCCACTCAAAGCAGCATCTAGTTTAATCAACCTTTTATTGAGATGACTCTTAGCATACCATGAGTTGAACAACCTGTCTCTCAGAAGGTGACGATCATCAGTAAAATCACAAGTATATAGTAAAATTCTGTTCTTGATTAAGAAGAAATGCTCTACAATCTGATTGACAGTGTGAAATACCTCTGGATCACGGAGACCATCACCAGTTAGTGTTTTTATGACCGATACTGAGTATATATCAGCGCCATCAATTTTAGTATCAGAAAAAATTTCGTTTGATTGCTGAAAAAACACTGCGTACTCAGCCTTTCCAGATGTGATGAAGTGATAGGAATTCTTATCAGTATCGAGTAATACCTTATAGTGGCATGGCAAGCTTAACGCCTCTATCATTCAATTCCTTCTTAGTGATTTCACCTTTAGAATAAGCAATAATAGCTTTCTTATCGGCTACCAATTTCTTAGCAGCTGCTAATATCTTGTCTCTATGGTTTATATCAGGATTCACACGTACAAAGTTAAATTAAAGAATTATAATATACTAAAGAATCGAATTCTTGGAAGTAAATCACCCCAAAGCCTGCTCTGGTACCTCCAGTAGCTTGCCAATTAGCCAAGAGGTAAGTATAATAGTGCCAATTGCCAATGCTGCCTTCAGTATTGCTTCGGCATTATGATCAGATAGAAAATCATCATACTGTTTCTGGGTAATACTACCATTCCTCAGTAGTAGAGACATGTATTCTTTCTTTTCAGCACTATTTGCCCGATCATCATTGATGGAGTCTTTTAATTCGAGCAAGCGATTGTATTCATCATGGTTCATGTGCTCCTTATCACAGGATTAATCATTGCTAGAAAATAGACTTAGTAGTAGTATTCCTAATCCAAGACCAATTAATCCACCTACAACCTTTGCCTCTGTATCAGTTCGATTCTCTTTTTGTTGTCTGGCATGGTAGAATTCTTCCCAAGAGCCAAATCCTGCTTTCCTAAGATAGGAAAAAATGTAGGTGTGAGTAAGCCCTCCAAATTTGAGTAACTCTTCATACCTCATATAGTCTTTTACTGTAGCAGTATTATACTCTATTTTCTGAGAGATCGTCTCTAGTTCATTTTTGATTTCAGCACTTATCATCACTCTCCAAGATTATGATTCTTACTTTTAATAAACGCCTGTAGGGCACCAACTGTTTTAGCTGCATCTATATTGGCATCATAAAGACGATCATCAAGTTTACCAAGTTTTTTCTCGCTATCAGCTATGGATTTCATGATGATTTCATGCTTTTTCTCCAAATCTATCATTCTTTTATCCAGAGCTTCGATTTTGGATTTGTAAGCTTCCTCAGCAAGTTTCATGACCAGTTTATTTAGCCACTTTATCTCCATCTGAATGTCTCTGTATTAAAGTTAACAATATTTACTCTTAAAAAAATCACCCCAAAGCCTTCTCTATTCTCTCTAGCTTGTCCAGATACTTGGCTCTTTCAGCTTCACACTTTGCCAGCTTATCAAATACTATCGCTATCTGGTCTCGCAGCTCCTGGGCATGCTCCGGTGCTGTGTACGCATCCACCATACTCAGTATCTTCACCTGCAAGTCATTGTTCTCGGGGATATCCACATCGAGTACACGCAACATTCCTCCAGTACCCATGATTAACCAGTCAGGGTTTATAACGGGATATTGCGATAAAATTTTGGCGATTACATCTCCACTTATCTCGCTGTACAGGTTTTGACTCCTGAAATTAGAAGCTGACACACCCAAATTTTCAAAAAAATATTTTTTGCTAAATCCCTTGTAATCAATGAATTGCAAAATTCTTTCTTTTATGGGTGCTTTAATTTTAACCATATAGTTTGTGAAAGTGATTATATTTAATCACTATTGTACCAGATATTTAAACAAACATAGTAATAATCATGCCAAAAAGACCCATCCCGATACTAGAAGCTACTGCCAATCAGATAGCCTATGTGCATGGGGTAAAGCGTATGAAAGTACACAATGCCAAGAAATTTGCCAGTAAAGACTGGGTGACATTTTTGGAGACAAAGGCAAAGATTGAAAACTATATAGAGTCTCTCAGAATGGAAGCAGTCAGAGAGGAGCGCAAAAAAAAGTATGCAGCTAAGAAGGCTGCCGAAGAATAGGTTTAGGTAGTAGGTTAGGCGTATTCCATGCACCCAGGGGAAGGCTGGTGAGCTTTCCCCCTGTTTTTACCTACTGCTTTTTAGACAATGAAATTCATTGGGAATATGAACACATTCGATTTGATGTACCTTCTACAAGAACACCTAGAGATGCACTCCATCCGGATGAAGCATTTGGTATCCAAAAGAGCCACCACAAAGGCAATGATGGACGAGCTGTTCCACATCAAATCAATCAATCAAAGCCTCGATATGCTCTACACTCATTTCATCCATTACAGAAGTGAAGAGCTACCCGGTGAAGTCTATGAACAGATTGTGAAACATGTACCCATAGGATCATGACTCAGGAAGCATTAGACATATTCATGTCCGAGCTTAGGGACACCATCCAGTACCAGCAAAAAACCATACTGGAGCTTACCAATGAGGTAAAAGACCTTAAGGCTTCCATTCACAAGAACCATATAGAGGCACTATACACCGTGCCAGAAGTAGCCAGGATGATCAAGCTCTCAGAACGTCAGGTACGCAAGCTGTGTACGGAAGATGTGATAGAGCATGTGTTAGTTGGCTCACAGATCCGCATACCATCCTCTAAGCTCCAGGCATATCTGGACATACGAGGTGAGAAGATCAACCACAGATCTACAGATAAATACCATCCTAGAACCAAAAAACGCAAAGCCATGTCACCATAGCAAAAGAAACCATACTTGGTATCAGACAAGTACTGTGTGCGCACCCCCAAGTGCGTACGCAGTGTACACAGCAACGAGTATAACACAAGTTAAACAATATACTCAAATGGAAGAGTTACGACTTTTTTACACGATATGCCTACAACCAAATTAGACCCGAAACGGACTAGTATAAACCTTGCCAGTTGGCTCAAAGCGCACAATGAAAAGCATCCATACCAGGACAGAAAGAAGCGGATCAGAGGTGGAGCTTTACTCACTGCCAAGTGCATACTCAAAGACTTCATAAAAGCGTACGCACAGGGCAAAACCACGCAGGGGTATTACGAGACCAGTACCAGCTTGATAGCCGAATACACCATGCAGAGTAGATCAGCAGTGCGTCGGCAGATCAAGCATCTGGAAGAGCAGGGGTTTATCGTGGACATACAGCGAGAGGGATTTGGCAACAACTATAAGATCAAGTTTGTGAATGAATTCTTTGAGTACATCACTGAGCAAGTGGATGAAATCAAGGATTCCGGCCAGCAGGTATCTGAGGAAATGACGGAGCAGATGTCAGAGAAGCTTATGCAGATGTATTCTGGCCGTCCACAGGACTATTTACAGGGACTTTCGAGGGGATTTCTGTCACCGACGAAGGAGCGCCGAAATACCTCGTAATCGCTTTTTTAAAAACCGAAGTGTAGCAAGATGCTACACACACTTTGGAGAATAAGGAAAACTACTAAAAGGACTTTAAAGAGCTTTAAAGAAGATGTTAACGGTTTCAGGACTTAAAAGACAAAAAAGTTGGCGTTTGCCGATGAACCAACAAGGAGCGGGATTTCGCATCCCCCCAATGGATTCTGCTTTGATGAAAAAAAGAAAAGGAGGTTGCGGCGGGCGCGGCGGGCACAAAAAAACCTCGAACCCGAGAGGGGCTGAGGTGTCAAATTCTTGCAGTATTCATCATCGTGGTGAGACGCCAAACCCAGGGCACGACCGTATGGCAATTTTAGTGAAAAACTACCCTACAACCAATAAAAACGCATAAAATATGTGTGCTAAGAAATCTAAACTACTATCACCTGACTACAAAAAATCACTGTTCAAAGTGAAGATCTATTACGCAGATGGAGGTGAGAAAACCTATTTCTCTTACGACTTTGAGCATGAGCGAAAAGAGTTTGAAGAGAGAGATTCTGAAGATTACATAAGGGATCTAAGAACCTTGGGCTATCAGTTTTTTGGTAGATACAATGGTTTCCGCAAGCAATATGAGCATGTAGATAAAGTGGTCGAACAGGGTTTAGTCGTTCGGGCGATCATCTATGCCAATCAAGTGTATGAGCAAAATGAGCATGGATTCATGCCTATGCGAATACTACAAATCAATACAGAAATCCAAACTAGTGTAGAGCAATGATAGAAGTACTCTCCAACGAAAAGCACAAAGCCAGAAAAGAGCATGTCTGCTACTTCTGTGGTGACACCATCAAGAAAGGCACTGTCTATAACCGTCAGGATGGGAAGTTTGACGGTGATTGGTACACTGTGAAAACACACATATCATGTTCTGAATTGGCGGTGAAGTTGGATATGTATGATAATGGTGAAGATGGTTTGACTAATCATGAGTTTAGGGACATTGTCAATGAGAAGTTCGAAGAGTTACTTCCTGAATTTGAAATGAAAACCACTTTCCGGTCACGGCTGGATGTGGTGAAAATGCAAGTCTTATTCGGTGAGGAATCATGATACATGTACGCACTCAGCTAATCCCGATCCCTAAGACAGACCAATGGGCAAATATCATCCACTTCAAGGATATCAACGGGTTTATCTCCACCTATCAGAGCGATGCGTACGCAACCAAGCGTATAGCCAGAGTAGCAGCCAAAAAGAAACGAATTGAAATTTTAAACCAATAACAAGATGAAAGTAATCAAACCAGGACTTACCTACGATCTACAGAATTTAGACAATTCTGAGGCACTTCAAAGAATCCAATTCCCGCACAAGGAGCCAAATCCAGATGGATCAAAAAACTTGATAACCATTCAGGATGGCACTACCAATGAAGAAGTGATTAGAATGCTAATCGACAGGCTAAACTATCAGCATTCGAAATTTCCTTCTCGTGAAACAGCCCTTGCAATCACTAAACAGGAAGAAAGTCTCATGTGGCTCGAAAAGCGTACTGCAGACAGAAAAAAGAGAGGTGTAGAAGGTCAACACAAAGCGTAAAACCATGAAAATCAACAAAATAAGCTATCAAACAGAGCTGGCATTGCCAAACGGTCAGACAGAAACCTACCGTGTAGAGGCTATTTTAGAGAAATCGGACAATCACAAGGTGGCACTAGCCAGACTGAAAGATGAAACCAAAAAGGCAATAGAATTTAGTCAGGCAGTACCTCAGTACATGACTTGTGTCAACACAATGCTTGAGAGCAAAGACGATCAGCAGGTAAAAAATGCTGAATTGAGGATAGAAGAGCTACAAAAGCGGTTTTCAACTCAATCTTTCTATGACTATCGCCACATGGAGATTGCTCATGGAAGAAAAGGAATCATTGGTAGGATCAAAAACCTGTTTTCGTGATGACGATCAGATTAGAATCCAAAGAGAGTACCATCCCAGGCGCAGGGATGGGACTTTTCACAAAAGATTTCATACCTGCCAATTCCATCTTATTTCCATCCTTCTCTTGGAATGGACAGATGAATGGCAAGTTTGACCAGGACTATGACCAGAATGCCAAAAACCGCATGGTCAACCACAGCGAAATGCCAAACCTGACCAGTTTTTGGGATGGGGCAGTGATGTGGAAAAAGACTAAGCGCGATATCAAAGCAGGTGAGGAGCTATTCTCTGACTACCGTCACACCATGAGCATACTGCCATATCCACCATCAAAGAGTTTTCTCGATTTCTAAACCAT
This sequence comes from Bacteroidia bacterium, assembly GCA_030425425.1. Taxonomy (GTDB): domain Bacteria; phylum Bacteroidota; class Bacteroidia; order Cytophagales; family Cyclobacteriaceae; genus Marinoscillum. Next base: position 43,221 of record JAUIAO010000021.1, read on the forward strand.
AATCACTAGCAACAATGACAAAAGTAACAGCAATCGCCACCATCAATCAGCAAATGGAAGTATCAGTACCGATCGAACAGGTGAGTACAGATGACATGATCAGAGAGCTACGCCGTAGAGGATGTACGGCTATCAAGCATGTATTGGTAGATGAGCAAATGAAGTGGCAAGAGGTAGAAAAGCACATCGATAGATACACATGGAACGAATTAGCGGACTTACTCGATAAGTGATGATCATCTTTCAGAATGTACCACCAGTAGAGCTTAGCCGTCAGGATCTGGACGATGTACTCACCAATATCTATGAGTACATCGCCGAGACCGGACGAACTATTACCTACTCTGACATAGTGACCACTGACAGGGCAAAAGGAATCTGGAAAAAGCTGGAAAAGAAATCACAGAAGCTTTATGAAAAAAAGCAGGGTAAATCGACTAAGGTCACCTTCGAAAGGATAGAGGTTTATGTACTCAGCTATATCATCAAAAACTCACCTGCTACCAATGGAGGGCAGAAACTACTGGCAGAATTCGGAAGACACACAGACATTGAAAAAATAATATTTGTATGACAAAGGTTATCATTTTATTACTCGCCTTTCATGGCCTCAGTTCACTCACCACACTTGGGTGGCTCATCTACAACTACGGCACAGAAAGCGTACTCAGCCTACTTCTCACATTGATCTATCAGCGGCCTATGGTTGTGATTATGCCTATCAGTGCGGATGATAATAATACGCTGGTTTTCAATGTAACCAATGGGAAAACAGCACTAGAAATGGCCGATCATTTAGAAGTTTCAGCAGCGGGAATCCGCGAAAACCTGAAAGATCAATACAACATGGACGAATTGGTCAAATCAGTCAAAAAGGACATTCTCAAATAATCAAAATCAGTAACAATCAAATTTTATAATATGTATTTCCAAGTAACAATCAAACACAATGTAGAGCAGGAAGATGGAATGCTCAAGCAAGTCAATGAACAATTCCTTCTGGATGCTATCAGCTTCACAGAGGCCGAAACAAGATCGTATGAATTTGCCGAGGATATGGTGCAAGGTGAATTCACAGTAGTGGACATTAAGCACAAAAAGACCATCGTGGATGTAATAGCTGAAGATGGAGGTGATAAGTTCTGGTTGGTCAAATTCAAGTATCTATCTGTAGATGGTGATTCTGATAAGCAGAAGACTATCACTAATCAGATCCTTGTGAATGCCGATACCCTGGAGACAGCAAACAATCTGATTAAGGAATACAATAGTCAGATGCTAGTCCCGTACGAAGTGTACGCAATCACGGAAACCAAGATTGTAGAATTCATACCATACGTGAAGGATGAAGAAGTTAGCGAATAAGCTCAACTCACTTTCGGCCATTATGACACCTATGCTCATGCTCATAATGGCCGTATGGATAGAGTCAGGGATTTTGTTTTACAGAGCCTTGAAGGACTCTATGGAAGATCCGTTTAGATGGGCAGCTTCTATACTCTTCGGTTTTTCGGTGGCCATGCCAATACTCCTCACATCGATCCATACGGAGATACTACCAGGAGTGAAGATAGCAGGTAAGAAGATAGGCTTTCCAGAACTATTCGGGCTATTCAGTACCATTTTGGTATTGATGCTTTTTGATGTGTTTGCTACCAGAGAGCGACATGTAAGTTGGTACGTTTTAGTTGGTTTCCTTTCAGTATTCATTGGATTGATAGACTATCTGTACGCACACCTGTACGTAGGGAAGCAAAAAGCAGACAGTGACGAAATCAACACGCAGAGAGAACTAGAGCATAAAACTACGATGCTAGAAGATGCTCAGCTGCAACTCGAAGAGTATCACGAGAAACTTTTGGAAGCCACCAAGAGACACAAAGCGTCTCAACTGAGACTCAATGAAGCTCATGAAAAGCTCAATGAGATAGAGGAAAAGTTTACCTGTCCATACTGCAAAGAAGTACTGGAGATCAAACCAGGCAATGCCCTGAAAAACCACAAACATAGGTGTGATAAAAACCCCAGTAATCAGCAGTTATGAAAACCTATGTACTCATGTTAGCGAGGCAGTTTCCTAGCTACCACAAAAGAAAAGGGCAGCCTACCGATTTCATTCAGAAATATAAGGATGTAGAGAAGATCCATACCATCCGAGAAAACTACGAGCTATGGAAAAAGCGGATCGATGAAGTGAATGAAGGAATAGCCGTGCTATCTCTCAGATATTGGAGTGGTGAACCATATAAATCCAAACAAATAGAGTTTGACCGACTAGGTGGTAATGATGTAGGGATTCAGAAATTGACTTTTCAAGTCTTTTCCTCATTTAATAAGAAGATTATCATTCCAAGTTTTGATATCGATGAGATAGCAAAAAATGACGGGCTGAGAAAAGATGATTTTCGAGAATGGTTCAAAAAAGCCGACTTCACTAAGCCAATGGCCATTATTCACTTCACATCATTTAGATACTAATCCAATGAACTTCAAAATAATAGATTTATTCTCAGGAGCAGGAGGGCTAAGCACCGGAGCTTCGCAAGTGCCAGGAGTTGAGGTAATCGCCTGTGTCAATCATGATGAAGTAGCGATTAAAAGTCACAAGGCCAACCATCCAAAAACGCTACACTTTACTGAAGATGTTCGGGATATGAAAGTTATTGAGCACTTGACAGCCTTGGTGAAATCAATGCGTAAAAAAGATCCGGAAACTAAGATTGTACTTTGGGCATCCCTCGAATGCACGAATTTTTCTAAAGCCAAAGGTGTATTACCACGTGAAGCGGATAGCCGAACGTTGGCCAACTATCTTGACTACTACATCGAGGCTTTTTCACCTGATGCTATGTGGATAGAGAATGTGGAAGAGTTTATGGCATGGGGAGAGCTGGACGAAAACGGAAAGCCAATATCCAAGAAGAAAGGAACAGATTATGTAGCATGGATTCAGCGTATTCAGGCATACGGATATCAGTTTGATTATCGTTTGTTGAATTCTGCCGATTTTGGAGCGTACACATCCAGAAGGAGGTATTTTGCTCAGTTTGTAAAACATGGTTTTCCTGTAGCATGGCCTGAGCCTACCCACTGTAAAAAAGGGAGTACAGATCTATTCGGAAAACTGAAACCTTGGAAAGCAGTAAAACATGTACTCGATTTCTCTGATAAAGGTCAATCTATCTTCACTCGCAAAAAACCACTTTCAGAAAACACACTCAAAAGGATTTACGCCGGACTCATCAAGTATGTAGCCAATGGAGATACTTCATTCCTAAAGCAGTACAATGGCGGTGGTACTGATCAACGTGTACTCAGTATTGATCGTCCGGCCACATCTATCAGTACGAACAATCGTCATGCACTGGTTCAGCCTGACTTCATGATTCAGTACAATGGCAAATCCACAGCCAATTCAGTCAATCAGCCTTGCAATACCATACCGACAAAAGACAGATTTCAGCTAGTATGGTTAGATAAGCAGTTCACCGGATCTAACAACCATCAACCAGTTAGCCGACCTGCCGGAGCGGTACTCGGTAATGACAAACACGCGTTGGTAAGCGCCTTTCTGATGAACCCACAATTCAACTCGAATGGATCTAGCATAGATAAACCTTGCTTCACTCTCATAGCCAGAATGGACAAAAAACCACCGTACCTAGTGCAAGTGGATACAGGTGAGGTAGCAATTGCGGTTTACAAAACCGATAGCCCTACCATGATTTTGATAAAGCAATTCATGGCAGCTTATGGCATATCAGATATCTATATGAGAATGCTCAAAATCCCTGAACTACTCAGAATTCAAGGCTTTCCAGAGGACTATGTACTCCTTGGTACGCAGACACAGCAAAAAAAGTTTATCGGCAATGCGGTAGAAGTCACAATGGGTAAGTCACTGATATCAGCTCAGATGATAGCCTTTGATGAAATCATTGTTCAATCTCATTCTATGGTAGGGTAATGCTTCGCAGATTCGGCAACAAATCTAAGATGGCTCAGTATCTGGCACCAATGTTTCCACAGCATACCATGAGGATTGAGCTGTTCTTTGGCGCAGGTGGAGCTTACTTCAATTTGCCACGTCCAAAGTATGCGGTACTCAATGATATCGATGATGATGTGTTCAATCTGTACATGGTTGTGCGTACGCGGAAGGAAGAATTTGTGTCTGCAGTCAAGCAATTGCCAATATCATCATCATTGTTGACTCACTGGAAAACCAACCAGGAAACTGACCCACTTTATAAGGCCATACGCTTTGTGTTAGTGTCCAATTTTACAGTACATGGCAAAGGTTTCACCCTTAGATTAGGTCAGGAAAACGCGAAGAAGAGGATTTTAGAAAGTATAGATCTTGTCTTTGAGTACATCAATGAAGCTCAGATTACATGCTATGATTTCCGTGAGGTAATTCCAAAGATTCAGTTTTCGGATCGATACGACAAAAAGCAATCTGCATTTGTGTACATGGATCCCGTATATCTTGAAACAGAACACACCTACAGATGTCCGAAGTGGACAGAAGATGATACAGCCGACTGTATGGACATTATTCTCAATTGTGGCATTAAGTCCGCAATGAGTGAGTTTGATCATCCTAGAGTTCTGGGAATGGCCAAAGAACGAAACTTAAAAGTGTACCCGATAAAAAATCGGCGAAATATCAATAAGCGATCCAACGAGATCCTAATCACAAATTATTTACCCAATTATCAACTTTTTGAACAATGAAAAAACCAAGATGGAAACTAGATGGAGTCAATCTGATAGAGATCAGCTATGATTCTGCAAATTGGAAAATATGTCTTCTCGGACTAACATTTAAAAAGACTCACTCAGATCCAGAGGAACAGCATTTCATTTATAGACCATTGTTTCAGATCCGTGATGGATTTGTGCATGATATAGAATTCTCCATTTTCTTCATGGGATGGGAGTTTGATCTACCAAAATGGATGAAGAAAAAAGTGATAGAGTGCAATTGCGGACATGGAGCAGATGTAAGTGGTATTTGTGGGTGTAAAGACTTGTAATGATGAAAACCACAAAAAAGGAGATCTATTTGAAAGTAGAATACTACTCTCGTGAGATCACAGATATTAAACCAAGCTTTCATACAATATTCAGGATCTATTATGACAGTCTGAAATTGATTAGTAAAGTACTATATCATGTAAGTGAAAATCCTTGGCATCCAAATAATGATCATTCCTATGATATTTTTCAAAGTATCAATGAATGCTTCGAACAATTAGAAATAATCAGATTGAAAAGTAAAGGCTTGTAATGATGACCAATCCAGATATCAAATTCCAATGGCATGAGCTAGATCCAGGATTCGGAGGCTATGCCAGTGTAGAGATAGGGAAGGGACATCACTTTCAAGTACTCACGACACCTATTAGTACACAATCACAGCAAGATCATTTTATCATTCTTCATCAAAAAATAGAACATGCAATACGAAAAAGCACTGAAAATAGCTGAGTCTGTATTGGCTCAGCTTTCACCACACTGTGAGCGAATAGAGATTGCCGGAAGCATTCGTCGTAAGAAACCAGAAGTAAAGGACATAGAGATAGTGGCTATCCCTAAGCCCTATGAAACCGGACTATTTGCCAATGGCATAGTGCCAATAGTGGAGCAATGGCAAAAGGTAAAAGGAGAGCTACCCTGCAAGTACACACAGCGCGTACTACCAGAGGGTATCAAGCTAGATTTATTCTTTGCCACTCGCGAAAATTGGGGACTCATCTTCGCCATCCGTACAGGCAGTGCTGAGTACTCACACAAAGTACTCGGTTCGGCATGGGTGAAGAAAGGCTATCACTCAAATGGAGGTTATTTGTACGCAGGAAATCAGCGAATCACAGTACTGGAGGAAAAGGATCTATTCGAGCGAATAGGAGTGGACTATGTAGAACCAGAAATCAGAAACTTATGAGCAAGCCACAGCAAAGTAAGCGCAAAAGGAATCGACGGAAAATCAATAAATATTTCAAATACATCAATAAAATGAATACCAATACCAGAACAGAGCAATTCGAAGCAAAACAACGGTCAATGTCTGACCAGGAGCTTATTGAGATTGCAGAAAAGCAACTATCCAAACTCTGTGAAACGAGCTGCAAATCTTTCACAATGTCAATCCCTCCAATGGTGGATGATACTGACATGATCTATGGAGAATTGATCAGAAGGTTTAAGGAAAACACTTCACTTTCTAAAGAGAAAATTATCAATGCGTCAATCGAGGCATCTTCTGAAATTCTAATAAAAGCTTTTTATACCTGTCAGCTCAAGGATGGAATAACAGGCACAATAGTCAATGACCCAACTGGCGATACATTCAGCTTAGAATTCAAAAAAGTGAAAGATGAAAAATAACATGAAAAAATTTTGGTACGAATCAAACGCATGGTTTGGGTACATCGATTCATTAGAAAAACTCAAAGAAATGCTGAAAGCTCAATTGGAAGAGCCAAATGGACATTACTCCATTTATCAGATACTATCAATCTCTAAGCAACATCGTGATGGTGGAGATAAGTACGGCACATACTTGGAATATTCAGGTGAAATTACCCTGATAGATTTCCTGAAAAATGAATGTTTTGATTTTAGTGAGTTGTATTAATATTCCCTTACATAAATTAAATTAGTAACTCAAATTCAGATAGACCTATGACCGATCATATTTGTCCTTCATGTGGAAAAAAAGCTCATGATTTTACTAAAGAAGAGCCGATGGAATGTGTGCCTCCTTACGATGTTTTAGTATTTGGTGAGCATGTTTTTAATCAAGAATATAGAAAAGCACTTTTTAATCAATTTCCGACGTACACTACTGAAGAGGTAGTTGGTTCTTATTTGGGCTATAACCCTCATTTTCCAAGTCAAAGAGCTTGGCTTGAAGCGCAAGAAAACAATAAGCTACTAAATGGAAGAATATCTGAATGCTGTGGTGCACCAGTTGATTGGGACGAAGATCCAGAAGATCCATTTTGTACCAATTGTCTATCTGAATGTGATTATTTAGAGGTTGAGATTTAATAAACTAATCAATCCCCATCAATATACATTTCTCTGAATTTTTTAATTACCAGAGGACTCAAATGTTCTCGTGGTTTCAGATTGAAAGGCCTCAACATTTTTCTAACTGTAGATGATCTTAGGTTAAGCTCTTTAGCAATGGTTTCTCGTGTAGTAGGATAGGTGATACCAGGGAATTTTACTTCTTCTGATTTCATCTATTAAGGTTTTGTGTATACATCAAAGATAAGGACATTTATTGCCACTGATTGCAGATTAACCGTGTTTATCAACGAAAAACAGCAAAAAAATACGTTGATTGACACTCATTGACGTTTATTGTCACTCATTGATTTTCCCCTTTTGCCTGTACGCACACTCTGTACGTAATATTGTCTCGAACGAACAATGATGCGTACACTTTGAGTTTGGCTAAGAATCTATTCATTTTCACAGGAGTTGGGGCTATTATTTACATAGCTGCAAGACCATTTGCCCAAAAATACATTTCGGCAATGGATGTGAATACTTTCTCCATCGCTGGTATCAAACGATTCAAATTGTCATGGACAGACATCAAGTTTGATCTCGTCTGTGATTATATCAACAATTCAGATTTGAGCATACCAGTTGAAAACATTGTAGTCAAAGTTTACCGACTCAATGGAGAAAGCGAAGAAGAATTAGGAGTATCTCGGCCAAATATGGGAGTGGAGCTGAAAGCAAAGCAAACGACTACTTTCAGTATTCCGATGAATGTTCCACTTGGTAGCATAGGTGGTATTCTGAAAGCTTCCAAATACAGAGTGCGAGTATGGATCACGGTTCAGGGAATTCAGATTGAGGATGTAAAAGATATCAGTTTATGAGCCGTACACTTTCCACATATCCGGTCACTTATCTCAACGGCATGGGCGTTGTAGCCTCTGGACGTAGAAAAGTATATACTGGCAGCAAGTGGGATAGGTTCTATCCACAGCGTACACCAAAGGAGGTTCAGCTAGGCACTGGTAACAGCTATTTCACCCTTGATGAAATGGTGAAGCGTATCAAAACAGACTATCACGAAGCTCAGAAAATAGCTGATAAGCTTTATGATCCGAATCTCAATCAATTCCTCAAAAACATTTTCCAGCACGTTTACAGCAACTTCCAATACAAACCGGATCCACGCAACAGGGAACAAATCAAAGGAGTAGGCGGCAGCTATTACATGCGATTAGACGGTATCGACTGTGACGATATGGCATTTCTGATAGGAACTATTCTGTATGCCAAAGGAGTCACTTTCGCACTTCGAAAAATCGCTATGAACAGTACAGGGGATTTCTCACATGTGTACGTAGTTGTACCCAAGTCAAAAGGATTACCAACCAATGTGAGAGCCAATTATCACGTGGTAGATCCGGTACTTGATACCTACGACTTTGAATATCCAGAAAATCAAGTTCCAAAATATTACGACGAAGTAATGGTAACATCTACTGCAAGCATGAACGGACTAACCGGACTTTTGAACGGTATCGAAAATTATAACCTTGACACTAAGGAGGGTTGGGAGCAACTAAGAAATGACGTGTTGATGGGGCGTGAAGATGCTCCAGAACCATACACCACACAGCAATTCATTGAGAGAGTCAGTGAACTAATCAATGTATGGGATGTGCCAGAAGTACGGGAATATACCATTGAGCAGCTTCACGAAGAAGAGGATGAAGTTGCAGCCATGCAAGGGCTGGATGGTAGAAAGAAGTTCTTCAAAAATGCCCTCAAAAAGGTAAAGAAAACTGTTAAAAAAATTGGTAAAACGAAAGTTGCCAAGATTATATCAGCTCCTGTAAAGTTTGCTGCAAAAGTTACTACAGCTCCTTTGCGACTAGCAGCCAGGGAAGGTATCAAACTGTGGTTTAAGAAGCTCGGTAAGAAAAAGGCAAAGTCATTATGGCCGGGACTATACAGTCAAGCTCAGGCACAGGCTAAGGGTATTGACTTGTCAGATTGGAGAAAACGACAGGATAATTGGGAAAAGGTTAAGAAGATTTTTAAGGGATTAGGTGGAAACCCTAAAAAACTGGCTTGGGCAATCCATGATGGAGCCAAAGAAGTCGCTGGAAGAAAGTCATGGTTTTTGTCAATGAGTGAAGTTTGGAATAACTCTCTCAATGAGGCCATGTACTATGAAGATGATTATGATGATCAGGCTTTGAATGGTATGGGTGAAGTAGCTACGGCTACAGCCACTGCAGCTGCATCTACTTTCATAGCAGCCATCCTGAAAATACTCAACGGGACTTCTGATGATCCGAAGGTGAAAGGGGTAACAGATCTTGTGAATAATAGTAAGGAGCTATTTGATAAAATCAGTGAGAAAAAAGATCAGGCAAGTGAATTGATCAATAAGGTTTCTCCTGGAAGTCCACAGAGTCAAAAGCAATCGATTATTCCGGTAGATGAACCTTCAATTCCTGTTAAAAGCGATCCGAATCCAGGCGATGAAAACTTCTGGGACAAGAATAAGAATGCAATCTTAATTGGTGGCGGATCTGTATTGGCCATTGGAACGGCAGCATTGGCGTACTCAATGAGTAAAAAGAAAAAATCCAAAAAGCTCTCAGGCATAGATGGTACTAAGAAAAAAAGTACCAGTAAGAAAACCTCAACAACTAAGAAAAGTACCTCAGCAAAAAGGCGAAATAAAACCATAACGATCTAATTGTTAACAATGGAAAATAGCGAAAAAACAAAGAAGGCGCTCATAGATAGCGCGGTAATCGTTGGTACTTCGACCTTGGGTCTTATGGGTGCTAACGCAGCGGAAAATAACCTTGATGGTTATATCGGTCCCGGTGTTGCTACCGGAGCGGGAGTTCTAACCTTGGCATTTGCTCCGAAATGGGCAAAACCTGCCGGAGGTGTACTCACAGCATACGGAGTATTCTCAGGTATCAAAAAGTTGGTATTCAAACCTAATAAGAGAAGAACTGGCCTATTGGCAGAGGTAGAAGAAATTCTTCCTGGTTACATGTTGCCAGCGGAGCAAGCGCCTACCACTCAAGTGGCTACAACAGTGGATAACCCGAATAACACTTTGAGAGATAAAATCCAGAGTGGCATTCAGAGGGTGAAACTGTCCCTCGGCATGAAAGGTCTGGAAGAAGGTGGAGATATGAGAGCAGCTCTGGCAGGTGCTTCTATCAATGGTCTTGATGAGGCTTTAACAGGTCAGCAGGATGTTGAAATAGCTCAGGCATTGGCCGGTAAGCAGTTCGACTTTGCAGAGGTATTGTAAGTGATAAAAACATCGACAGCAGCAACAAGATGTAAAAAACAGAATCACTATTAAAAATTCAATAAGATGAAATCAATGATTATTCACGGTGAAAACCGAGCGATTGAATTCCTTCAATCAGCAAAAAATATTTCAAGACTTGCGGGCGAAACGAAGGAAAAAATCAAATCAGGAGCTATGAAATTAGTGCCTGGTAGATTGTATGTAAGGAAAGATCTTACTAATGCCTCTGGTACTCAGGATCTAGTCATAAGTGGCGAAACCAAAGACCAAGGATTGAGAAACTTTGACAATGCGAAATTGCCAAGTGACAATCCGTTCATCATTGCAGCGATCAAAGTTGCTGGGATTGAAACAGCCGAGGCAAACCCTGCCAATGTTGTGGATTACACGTCTGTAAGAAAGAATCTTCCAGCAGGTTTGGTGAATTCCAAACTGGAAATCTTTCAGGACGGTGGCAAAATCCTCGAATTGGAGGTTGTAGAGGCTACTACCAACAGTGTAACTGCCAGCGTAGTAGGGTCTGATGATGTTCGTCAGTTGGAGCAAATGGCTTTGTTGGTTGACAACAGAGAGTTTGAATGGAAAATCACTACTCCAAAAGGAGTTGCGATATCCCCTGCCAATGGAGCTAACAAGCTTCATGTAGAAGTGATGCTTCTTGGATGGGAGATCAGAAAAGATACAGCGGTATAAAAGCCTTGTTGCTGGGAGAGAGTTTTCTTACATAGCTGTTTGAGAACGATGAGTCCCGTGCAAGTCACGGGACTATTTTCAATTTTTAATTAAGAATTCAAATGAAAAGATATCAGTCTTTTACACGCACATTGGCAATTGGCTCGAATGGGTTGGACAATGGAGGTTCGCTAGACGTTGATAATTCATATAAAACCATTACGGGAGTTTCTATCAAAGTAATTTCTAAAGGTGGTTTAGATGAGTTTGACATTGGCTTGCAAGACAATGACAAAACCTATTTGAACACGTCAGATTCTGAATTGGCGATGGCAGATGTTTCTGTTCCTCCAAATCACAAGTTTCTGAATGTGGATATTCCACTTAGTTCTGGACAAGGTTTGAAACTACCTATTAATACTCCAGCTATAACTACAGCGGAATTGAAAGTAAAAGTAACCTTCAGATTAGAGCGATAAAATGTCTGAATACCTGATTAAGAATTTTCGGAAAGTCATTACACCTATTAAGGTGAGCGTTGGGAGTGGTAAAATAGAAAAAGTCATCATTGATGATGCTATTTCTATTTCAGTAGAAAACCTCAATCCTTCGGATAATGATTCTATAGGCTATGTAGAGTTTACAGCAGACAGAAGTTTTGCTTTGCCTGTAGTCAAAACAGGAGCTAGCCGGACATTCTATTCGTCAGATAGTATTCCATTTGCTCACAAAGAATTGTGGGTACACTTCGCAGATGAAGATGGTAATCCTGCCAGTGGCACGATGCTCATCCTTATCTACAAGCTAGTAAAGATCACCGATGTACCAGCTCCACAGGTAACTCTGGAGATCGAAAATCCTGAGCAAGTAGATGATATGGAAATCATCATTGATGACCCAAACAATCAACACGCAGGAGACAGGCTTGAAGTACAGAGAGATCAAGAGCCAACGGAAAAATACTACTTGGATAACTAATGTCAGGAGGGCAGCAATACATACCAGGAACCGATGATCTGAAGCTTACTAGGACAAATGAAGATTTGACCATTAAGGCTAAAGGAGCATATGTGTTCAACGGGAACGCATTGAAAACCTTCACATTCGAAGATGGCATCAATGAAATTGTCATCTTCAATGAAGGTACTGCAAAATTAAATATAGCAGGGAATGTAGATCCAAATTTTGCAGGGTTCATATTTCCGGGCACACCATCGATGACATTTCGATGGAACAAAGAAGCAAACAATTACATATTCTAATGAAAACATTAATCTCACTATCAATCACTCTATTGCTTGCACTAGCTGTAAGCACAGAGGTGGAAGCACAGACACAGCCAGACACAGAGTTGAATTTTATCAACATTGAAGTCATGGATTCGATTCATGTTGACACGGTAGTCACCAACAATCCACAATTACACTTCCACAAATCATTCACATTCGATGGGAAGAAATACCCAACACAGGATAGGATCTATCTCACAGATTCGGCATCCGTACGGAGCTATTGTGAACCGTACAGAGAGTCTATTTTATTGACCATACGGTATTTGGAAGGAATATTGACAGAGCAACAATAATACTATGAAAAAGACTTTTGCAATCATATTCGGGATTATACTGGCACTGACCATTTTGGCACAGCCGTTAGTAGCTCAGACTGGTAACTTCTCAACGCTGAGAGTTTACAACCTTCATGGGTACATCAAGGCCAAGAATGATACTTTGGCAGTAGCATTTGACAAAATCCCGGCTGAAGATATAGAGGGTATAAGTGCAGCCTATACTGGTCAGTCACCTACAACCTTAACTATAGGTGGATTGAGTGCCGGAACTGACATTGCGGATAGTTCTTTTTCCTATATTTTAGAAAAAATACTCACGCCGTATCAACCTCCTTCATTTTCAGGGTTTACCATTACCGGTCAGAGTAGCACATTAGAAGTGGGTTCTACAGTAAGCGGTACTAAAGACTTTGCATTCTCTTTTACTAACTCAGGCAATGTACAGGCCAATACTTTAGATATCTATGATGTCACCGGAGCTTCATATCTAATTACAGATGGATCTATCACGTCTCCAGTTTCGGCAGATGTAGGTACGATAACCAAAACCACTGCAACGAGTCATAGTTGGCGTGGATATGCGGAAAACACGGAATCCACACAATTTCAATCAAGTAATTACACTATAAACTGGCGTTGGCGCAGATATCACGGGTTTAGCAATGTACGAGCAGTCAACAATGCACAGGTATTGGCACTTTCCGGATCTGAGCTGAGTACTAGCAAATCATACAGCACTACTACTGGTTCACCTACGGGCGATCAGTACTTTGTGTACGCATACCCTACATCATTTGGTACGCTATCATCTATTACGGTGAATGGCTTTCCAAGTATTGATGCATTTACACGGTTCACCTTATCAGTGACCAATACCAATGGAGTATCTACAGACTACTATGTCTACTACTCCAACAACACATTTAACTCATCAGCAGAAATAACTTATAACTAAGATGAAAAGACTCATAATCCTTTTTGCATATTTAGTTTTCTTAGCCTGTCCTGAGCTTGTCGAAGGACAGGTAAAGATTGGTTCGGATGGATCAGTACAGCCTACTGGTAATTTCTCAGCTATGCATGGTGAGTACGTAGATGGAGTACTACTGACAAAAGATACTTCAGACATTCCTGGTTATCAACTGGTGACCGATAGTACATATACTATTGTAGATGGATCTGTCTATAAATGGAATGGGAGCAATTGGGAGCTTAACAGCTTTGCCGACAGTTCATTTGTGTCTATTCAGGTTGACACAATAAAACCATTCAATAACAGTGACTATGTATATCTACATAATGGGGCTTTGGCAGATGAAGATTATACTCCAGTAGCTTATGGTGCTGGAAATATCCTATTGACGAAATCAATGAGATCAATAGATGGATCTGGTGTAACAGACATTGGTTCATCTGCTAATTATTATGATGATGTTTATGCTGATAATTTTTATGCAGTAACTGGGGGCTATAAAATCAGCTTATCTGGAAATGGTAATTCAGATTCTTACTTCAATGGAGGTGAACTAAAGCTGAAAAATTTCAATATAAGAGAACAAAATACATTTTATAGTGATCCCACAAGAATAGGTGCTACCATACAGATGGAGCATACCAATAGTGGCACATCCGGTTTGGAGATATTAAGTTGTGGGTCTCTTGGTGGTTTATATCGACCAACATTGAACTTAGTTTCTGGAATGGGTTATGCACAGTCCATGACCGCATCAACAGTTGATCTGATTAAAATCTACAATGCGACAACACACAAATCAGGCTTTGATTCAGCAGGAATTTATTATGTGCAAGATCAATATAAAATGCCACATGATGATGGATCAGGTGGTCAGGTATTAACAACCGATGGACTAGGCGGTCTTACTTTTGAAAACAGGGTAAACAATCTTGAAGATGATGGAGTAAATGTGGTCAATTCGGCTAGTGGAACAGGACGATTTCAGTGGGATGAAGTAATAGTAAACGCCGACTCAATAAGTTCTAATTCAAACCTTAAATTAGGGTCAGGCGATTCATATATCAATCTAAACAGCAATGGTGAAGTTGATATAGTTGGTGGAAGAATCGGATATCACTTGAATATTTTTAATACTGGAAATGAAGGGGTAAATGTTGATGGTACAATATTCCAAAATGGCATTATAAAAGGAGCGGCAGTTCCCTATATAGATTGGCGACCAAAGGATTTTAGCTACAAAAGTTTAGGAGTAAGTAATATTGCAGGTAGATGGAGGGATTTGCATCTTATTGGAGATATCTCATATTCAGCTACTTCAGCCAATACCATAACAGTATTGCAACTTGATGACAATTCAGGCAATTATACCTATGTGGTGCCTGCAAAAAATCAGAATGATACTATAGCGTTCCTTTCCGATCTTGATGGTTTAGGTGGCGGTTTATCGAATTTGGAAGATAATTCTAATAATGTAGTCAACTCAGCCACAGGGACAGGGTATTTCAATTGGGATTATATAACGCTGGATAATTACAATCTGGATATATCTCATTCGGGTGGCATAAGTACTATCAGAATTGACAACACGGGGATTAGAAACACACTACTGGATAATGTAATAGTATATGATAATTTAATTCCTCAATCTAGCGGCTCAAATAGTTTGGGTATTAATTCTGTAAGATGGGGTAAAATATATGTGGATAAAATTCACACTGATACAGTAAATATAAATGACTACACCCTACCAACCTCAGACGGCACATCCGGTCAGGTAATGACTACTGATGGTTCTGGGAATTTGAGTTTTAGTAATGTTTATGAGTCTGGCACATTCACACCAACATTCGTTAGTGAAGGAGGTGCATTATCCTCTTCATCAAGCATTTACACCTTAGTTGGTAATTTATTGACCATCAACATAACCGCTTCATTTAGTGCCAATGCAGTTGGTCAACCTTTGCAAATCACATTACCATTTACAGTTGAAACACAATCTCCAACAGGAGCGGTCGGAATAATGGCATTTAGGGATGGTGGAGTGACTACAGATCAAAGTATGCTCACTGCATGGGTTTTAACCACAGGTACACAGTCACTTATCAGAGTAGATGAAACTGATGGTACAGATATTTTATACTCTGGACTAGGAGGAGAAACAGTATCATTTTCAGGCACATTTAGATGTGCTGATTGTACACCATAAAGGCTTGATTATGCATTCTATAGACTACATAATTTCACGGGTATATACTGAAGAGCAAAAGGACAGATTGCTTCATTTTGACATTTGGGCAGATGGTCACCAGACCAATCAGAAAACCGAAATGACATCTGAGGAACTTAAATCTATGCTCTCTCAGATAGATGCTGATGAGGTCAAAATCAGAATGTATTGGAAATATGGCAATCAACGCCCAAGATTCATGGAAGAAATGAATATCGAAAAATCTACCATGAATGGTGTTGAAACTCTGAAAGAACCTGTCTCAGAACCAAAAACAGCAACAACTACACATCAACAAAATTCAGGAAATATGAACAATGGACAAATGACCATGATGGATCCAAATAATCCGCTTTCCTGGATGCTTCAGGAAAAGACCGAACAGCTCAAAGAGTTTAAGGAAAAGTACCGCGAAGCAAAGGATAAAATTGAAACTCTTCGAAATAAGAAAGAAGAGCTTGAGAGAACCCTCATCCAGAAGGATCATGAGATAGAGAATCTTGCTGATGAGGTAGATGGAGGCAAAGGTTTGAATGGCGTTTTGAAAAATCCTGATGCTATTGAAAGTCTCGGTGGTATGGCAGAGAAAATCGCTATGGCCATCGCTGGGGCTAAATCAAATAGCAGTACCACACATAATAATGTAGTAGTACAGGATGTTGCTGATTGGGTAGAGGATATTTCAGCAGAAGATCAAGCTTACTTCCATCAACTACTCAAAATCATAGCCAGAGGACATCATGCCGACCCTACTTTCCTACAAATGATTTTAACACAATTTCAATCACAAGTTCAATCAAACATAGCACAAAATGGCACTAATTGACAACTCACAACCGCATCAAGTTTCTGTACCTGTAATGGCTAATGATCTAAGTCAGGCACAAAAAAAAGCACAGCACCTAGCAACTCTCAGCAATCTAAGTGACAAGACTTTGAAGCTATTGGCAGAGAAGTCCACTAAGAAAGGAATTGAAGAAAAATTACAGAAGTTCAAAAATATGATATAGCATGTTGCTAGTAACGAAAAAAGGTTTAGGGGAAATCACATGGGAGTCTCAGCCTGACTATGATGGTTGGGGTTGGGACACCTATTGGGGTTGCGAAGAGTGGATGGCTTGGCATAAGGAGCTGAAAAGAAAATACGGTTCTGAAAAAGCCAACTACCTCTGGAAGTCCGCTTGGGACAAACAAGGATCATTCGATGCACCTCTCAACTCATGTCGTTACAACACAACATTTGTCAATTACTTCCTGAATGAAGGAATTGATATCAGAAGCTTCATAAGTGCGCTTTTCACCAATAGCACGGAAACATTGGTGAATGCTACTGATGCTACCAAAGAGGCTACAAGTAGTATTTCCAGTATCGGAAAGCAACTCAAATGGATTCTACCTGTAGTTGCAACAGGAGCTGTGATAGTAGGGGGATTAATGTGGTATAATAAGGCTAAGAAAGTCTCTAAACTGATTGCATGATGAAAGCTAAGGATATCATTGGACTTGGAGTATTGGCGATAGGAGCAGGTGGAGTCACTTATTGGTTGATGAACAGAAACAATTCAGAGGTAATTGATACCAGTGGATTGGATGTAGTTGACATCAAAAAAGACACTTTGATCATGTCTCCTAAGTGGCCACTGAGAGAAGGAAGCCAAGACAATGTGACGAGTGAGCGTGTGAAAGTACTCCAAGAGGAATTGATCAAAAAAGGCGGGATTACTGCAATGCACATCAATACCACTGGTGGAGCTGATGGTAAGTGGGGCAAAGGAACTAGCAGAGCTGTGAAAGCAGCCGGATGGCCTATGGTCATAGATGAAGCAAAGTATAACAATTTGGTTTTGAAGATTTCAAACCGATTTGAACAATTAGACTGGAACTAATGGCGCGATACGCACTGGCATACAATAAGATCAGACCGATACTCCACAACTATCAGGATTTTGGTAGAATGTGGGTTAGCAAAGGTGTATCCGGTTTGGATGCAGCGTTTGATCCGGCGTATGCGCTAGTGAGAAAGCATGAAGGATATTATCTAAACCATCCAGAGGACAAAGGCGGTGAAACCTACGCAGGAATTGCACGTGCATTTTATCCACTTTGGGAAGGTTGGGCGGTTTTGGATGCTTATAAAAAACAAGTTGGTGGATATCTAATGACTAACCAGATTGTTCCTGGTATGGAGCAACTGGTAAAGTCATTTTACGAAACCAAATGGCAACAAAGCAGAGCAGGTGAGATAGTGAGTCAGGATGTGGCCAACATCTTCTTTGACTTTTACATTCTCGCAGCTCGTGCAGTAGCCACTATGCAAGAAGTATTGAATGGTATGGGGCAGAACCTGAAAGTTGACAATGCGATCGGTGCAAAAACCATTGCAGCTATCAACTCTGTGAACGCAGGTAAGCTGTATCAAAGATATAAGGATGCGAGGATCAAATATCACAAGTCTCGAGTAGAGAGTGGTAAAGTGTCGGCGGTCTTTCTTCCTGGTTGGATCAAGCGTACCATGCAGTTTCCCGATATCTGGTCACCATTACCAATTGCAGGTTTAGCAATAGGAACTACAGCAGCCGTGTTTGCTTTCTATCCACCTGCTAATAAATGGATTAAGAAACAATATAAAACCTTAGTAGCATGACAACACGAGGCATCAACATGAATCAACTACGAGAGTACGTAGTGACACCTGTATTAAAGCATTTAGATCCGGTAATCCCATATTCATTGGATGCTGAAAACCTCATTCTTGGCACTATTGCCCAAGAGAGTCATGGATCTAGGTATATCCATCAATTAGGAGCCGGACCGGCTGTGGGCATGTGTCAGATGGAGCCAAACACCCATGATGATATATGGGAAAACTACATCAAGTACAACAAAGCTTTGATGGAGAAAATCAAAGTGCTCGAACTCAGTGGTTGGTATGATGAAGCCAATGCCAAAGAAATGGCAGGTAACAATTATTATGCTGTAGCCATGTGTAGAGTTCACTACAGGAGAAAACCACAGGCATTGCCGAAGCATGATGACATTGCTGGTATGGGAGCTTACTGGAAGAAGTACTATAACACGTATTTGGGGGCAGGAACGGTTGAGGAATTCATTGAGAACTACAATAGATTTTTGAAATAAACTAAGAACCATGATTAAGAAAGTAGTAAAAGCAATCGGACAAATAGTAGTAGGAGTCATCAAGGGTGGCGGAGAAACTACACTCATCCCATCTATCATTCGTGAATTGAAGAAATTCAAGCAAACAGGTGGATTAATTAAGCTTCTGGATACCAACGGTGACGGCAAGATTAATACGGATGACTTTAAAGGACTTACAGGCTATCTCGATGTGAATGGTGATGGTCAGTTCAACCTTAAAGATGTTCAGGATCTAAAGTGGGAGACTTTGGGTAAACTCTTAGGACTAGTGGCAGCGATGTGTACACTTCTGTACTTCGTTAGTCGCTTTGCACCTGGTTTGTTGACTTTATTGTAAGAGACTGAATGGTAAAGTTGCATGAACAGGCTAATCTGTGGCAGCTTGTATTGTCAGTAGCCTCATTACTGATCATCATCGTAGCTTCTGCATTTTCTGTAACCGAACAGGTGACCAGAAACGAAGAGAAAGTGATTGTGGTAAAGGAGGAGCTGAAAGACTTGCAGAGCAGACAGATGATTTCTGAGGATAAGATCCAGCAGAAATTAGACGAAATCCTACGTGAAATCAGAGACACAAGGATTGAGTTGGAAAAGAAAGCAGATAGATAACAATCACTTTAAATTTTGAAATATGAGCTTACTAGATAAGGAGACGGCCAAAGGAGCGGCCACCATTGCAGGAGGAGTACTCCTGGCAAGCGGCATTAAGGCAGGTGTAAACATGTTGACAGGTAGCAATACTCTTAGTGGTGTGAAAACCAAGAGGAAATCTGCCAAGAAGAAGTCAACCACTTCCAAAAAGCGAAAGCCAACAGCGAGTAAATCGACTACCAAAAGGAAGACAGGCACTCGAAGAAAGTCAAGCAAAAAGAAGTAATCAAATAACCATCAAATAAAAAGGCAGCATAACACCTGCCTTTTTTTGAATCAAAATATCGAAAACATTATGATGACCATAGGAGGAATTGAAATTTTATCACAACATCCAGATAATGAAACATTAGGATCTGTAGTAGGCTCAGATGTATATAAAGTTATCAATGAAATGGTTTTGAAAGCCATTGATCAGAAAGAGTTAGTATGGCGGAAACCTTGGTCTTCAATAAATCATTACGGATTTTCTGCTACAAATTTCATCAGTAAAAATGAGTATCGAGGAGCTAATTCGTTCCTGCTAAATTTTCTCATTCCTTATCTAAGAGGGAAAAAGTGGAAAAACCCCTATTTCATGACCTTCAAACAAATAGAAGAGAAAGGTGGTAAAGTTAAAAAAGGAGCTGAAGGATACTTTGTTACTTACTTTCAAATGATTTACAAGTTAGGTAATGAAAGTATAACGGAAGAGGAGTACTGGAGCAAGTATGTGCTTTGCGCTAATGATGAATTTGATTTTTGCCAAGATTTAAAAGCTATTCCAATGCTTCGTTATTATAAAGTTTTCAATGGGGATGATATTGAAGGAATAGACTGGAAACTAAAGAAAGTTAAGCCTAAATCTAAAGAACAAAAAATAGAGTCTGCTGAAGATATATGGATTAATTATCCTGTAAAAGCTCCACAACTAATTCATTCTGACCCTGACAGTGCGTTCTATAGTCCTTCAAAGGATATTATCAATCTGCCCGTAATGGAAGCTTTCAAAAACCCTCAAGAATACTATGGAACGTTGTTTCATGAAATGATACATAGTACTGGTCATCCAACAAGGTTAAAAAGAGCTGGGGGAAAGAAATTTGGTGATAAGGCATATTCTTTTGAAGAGCTAGTTGCAGAACTTGGTGCCTGTTATTTGAATGGTGAGTCTGGTATTTTATTCCATACAATTAATAACTCAGCGGCTTATTTGAAAGGATGGAGGAGTCGATTGAAAAGGTATATTAATGAAGATGAGAAATTCTTCTTCTCAGCTGCAAGTAAGGCGCAGGAGGCCAGTGACTACATATTGAATCGATTACAGAAAGATTCTACTAAATCAAGAATCAAAAAAAACACTATTGGAATGAATGGCGAAAATCAAATTAACTACACACCTGAATATAATTTGTTAAAATCAATACGGTCACTAGGAAGGAAAACTAAAACATATCCAAGTGGAAGAAAGCCAGTTGAGAATGTTTTGAAAGTATTGTCAAGATTTGATGCAATTCAAAATGATCTGGGTAATTCTTCATCCGTTGAACTGTTAAAGAGATTAGTGACAGGATTGAAATCAGAGGTTTCTGAATTGTCAGATAGAGATACCGTCAATGTTAAATTCTCTAAAAAGACTTTAGCTGAAATTGATGGTGAACTTTCGGTATTATATTCTGATATTGAAAAACAGAAAGCTCCAATAGCGCAGGTTAATTTCTTGGATGGAGTGGGAAAGGATCAGGTTGAATTTCACGTGCATGGATTTAATCAGTGGACTAAAAATAACAATCCATCATATAGCGATGTTTTAGAATACTTCCAGAATAATGATGAAGATAATTCTAGGAATAAAAAGTTGATAGATGCGGTATTAACTAAACTACAGTCGGGAAAGTAAAACCCCGTACTAAGAAGGCCAGTAGTACGGGAAAGCCAAAGGCCAAAATTACCTTGAATGGGATTTCGATTACTACCGACAAATTCAAGGAAATGAGAGTAAGTGAATTAAGAGAATATACGCTTAATTATTACAATGAGCACTTAAAAGGCAATAAAGTAGCTATCAATAAACATTTGAAGGAGGTTGTATTTTTATCAAAAACAGGTAAGAAAATTGCTAAAGGTGGATCAATGTACAAAGAGAAAGCGGCTGTTATTGATCATTTAGAACCATTAATTGTAAAATCAACTTATAATAATTGGGGAGAACGTAAAAAGAATGATAGTAAAGATGTCATTGGATACTTCAATTTTAAATCAAAACTAGAAATTGACGGGATTAAGAGGCATATCAGAATAGCTATTGAGGTCAGAAGAGATAAGAGCACAACTTTAAAAAGCTACGATGTGGGCAAAAAGGAATCCCTATCTTCAGAAGGATCCGTGGACTTGCCTTCAGACGGAGAAGATAGGGATTCACCACTTAATGGTGTTGCAAGTTTAACGATTTCTGAGAATACAAGTTTTGAAAATAATGAGAAAGTAGAATTCAATAATTCCAAGATACTAAAACCACTAGGGGTATTCGCTCCATCTAACCAAGCTCCTGAGAAAAAGGAGGTTTTCAGGTTAAGAGCTGATAACTATCTGTCTGATTGGTTAGGTGAATTGCAAAAGTTCAGATTGGCAATGATTTTAACGGGTCCGACTCATACACTGAAGACTGAGACTAAGAATCAAATCCTGAATGCGTTAGCAGAATTGGGAATGAATATTGCCGATTTGGACATGGAGCAGGGGGGATTGGAGTCACGGGATACACAAGCAAGCTATGATCGTAATATTTCGCCACAAAATAGAGATCGAATTCATACTACAGGTGAAATACCATCGTCATTAGAAGAACTTTATGAGTGGATCAAATCATATGATGTAATCGCTTTGGATTCATTTAATAAGTTCATGACTAAAGCAAACCTAAAGGGTACAGACTTTGATAAAATTAGGCTTGACATGCCGGATAAAATATGGATTACTATTTTCCAGCTTCGTGACGATGGGAAAGTAAGATCCGGATCTTCTCCTGGTTATGATGCACCTATTATTATCGAGACTGGTAAGGACGGAAGTGATTTCAAAACAGCATATGCCGAAATAAAAAAGAATCGTGGAAATCCAGATACCATCGGATTGAAATATTATCCGATTACTGGCAAAATACAAAGGTCAGAAAACATCGATTAATGTGAGTAATAAGTAAGTAATATCATCTAACACATTGATATAAAATGTGTTGGTACTCACTCATAATCAGAAAGTCCCTGGTTCGAGCCCAGGTGGGCCCACAATATTAAAGTCACACAGAGTCTTCTGTTGTGACTTTTTTGTTTTTATGATTCTGCATTTGATAGTTTCTACGGCACATTGGAGATTTACAAGTTTCATTCGAATAATGATTCCACGAGCCTATAAACCAGTTGGTTAGAGTATCTGACCGGCACGCGCAGTGTCATAATCAGAAAGTCCCTGTGCGGTTCGCCGCTGCGATCGAGCCCAGGTGGGCCCACAATATTAAAGTCACGCAGAGTCTCCTGTTGTGACTTTTTTTTTGTTTTTATGATTCTGTATTTGATAGTTTCTACGGCACATTGGTGATTTATAAGTTTCATTCGAATATTGATTCCACGGGCCTACAACTCAGTTGGTTAGAGCATCTGACCGGCACGCGCAGTGTCATAATCAGAAAGTCCCTGTGCGGTTCGCCGCTGCGATCGATCCAGGTGGGCCCACAATATTAAAGTCACACAGAGTCTTCTGTTGTGACTTTTTTGTTTTTATGATTCTACATTTGATAGTTTCTACGGCACATTGGTGATTTATAAGTTTCATTCGATTATTGATTCCACGGGCCTACAACTCAGTTGGTTAGAGTATCTGACGGGCACACGCAGTGTCATAATTAGAAAGTCCCTGTGCGGTTCGCCGCTGCGATCGAGCCCAGGTGGGCCTACAATCAGAAAGCGAAGTTGGAAACAACTTCGCATTTTTCTTTTATAGAAATGTCAACAGTGTGCTTGCTCAAATAAAGCTGGATATCCTTTATCCAGATCAACAGGTCTCATTGCTCGAAATAGACTCAAATACCATTTTCGAAATACCTATCTCAATGATACTTATGAAGTTTAGGACCATACCTTGTCGGGACAGTTGAGCAGGAACAAACTACTGAGGTAAATCAAAAAGTAATTAAACTCTACATCTGCTGAGTCATCCGGAAATGGGAGAAAAGTAGTAAAAAGGTTTAGCGATCCTGATTCGTCACAATTGCTAATAGTACAATTTTCAAACTAACCGCTGAAGTGCGTTAATGTAGGAATAAAACCGACCTTATAATTGTTGGATAGAAGGATAAATCAACCAATAGCTAAATTCATTCAAAAGGCATAACTTCACTTTTCCATTAAACCCTTAGAATTCATTATTATGAAAGCATTATTAAATCCACTCTATATAGTGGTTGTTTTGGTGGCTGTTATTGCGTGCGAACCACCCCAAAAAGAATCTCCTCAACTCTCTTCGGGGGTTCTTGTAGAAAATATGGACACCACTGTGAATCCAGGTGACAATTTTCAAATGTATGTGAATGGTACATGGATCAAGAATACCGAAATTCCCGCTGATAAATCTAGCTACGGTACTATGACTGTGCTTCGAGAAGAATCACAAGAAGATGTGAAAACCATTATCGAAGAAGCTGCCAGTAGTGAAGCACCGGAGGGTTCAGATGAGCAAAAAGTAGGTGATCTTTTTGCGTCGTTTATGAATATGGACAAACGAAATGAACTAGGCGTAGCCCCAATCGAACCTGAATTAGATAAAATCAACAACATTAAATCCTATGATGACATGCAATATTTTATTGCAGAGAGTTCAATTAAGGGATTAGGAGGCCCTGTAGCATTTTGGGTGAGTTCTGATTTCAAAAACCCTGACATTAACACTTTATATACATGGCAAAGAGGACTTGGTTTACCTGACCGGGAGTATTATCTCAGTGATGAAGGTAAAAACCCTGAAATCAGAGAGAAATATGTGTCACATATCGCTAAAATGTTTGAATTGGCGGGCCTTGATAATGCAGATGCGCAAGCTAAAACGATCATGGACATAGAAACAGCTATCGCTGGTAAACACTTAAGAAAAGAAGAAACTAGAGATAGAAATAAAATGTACAACAAGTTTCCAGTAGATTCATTAGATGCTTTAATGCCTAATTGGGACTGGAAATCATACTTCACAACTATCGGGCTTCCAGACCTGGAGCACGTTATCGTCACTCAGCCGTCTTATGTACTGGCTTTGGATGATATACTCACATCATACAGTGTAGATGATTGGAAATCATATTTGAGATGGAGAGTAGTCAATGATGCAGCAAACTACCTAAACAAAGAATTAGATGATCAGGATTTTGAATTTTACAGTAAAACACTAAGAGGCACACCAGAACCGCGTCCGATGTGGAGAAGAGGAGTGAGTGTTGTGAATGGTGTTTTAGGTGAAGTGGTAGGAAAGGTCTATGTATCTAAGCATTTTCCTCCAGAAGCTAAAGAACGCATGTCAGAACTTGTTGGCAATCTGATCAAAGCGTATGAGGCAAGCATCAAAGATCTTGATTGGATGGGAGAGGAGACAAAGCAAGAAGCACTGAAAAAGCTCAGCAAATTTGATCCGAAAATTGGTTACCCTGACAAATGGAAAGATTATTCTGACCTGGTGATTGATGCCGAAGATCTTTTTGGAAATATCAAGAGATCCAATATGGTGGAGCATTACAAGGATATAGCTAAGGTTGGCCAGCCAGTAGACAGGACAGAGTGGGGAATGACACCACAGACTGTAAATGCTTACTACAACCCTTCGAAAAATGAAGTGGTATTTCCGGCAGCAATTCTTCAGTCTCCGTTTTTTGATATGAGTGCCGATGATGCAACTAATTATGGTGCTATCGGAGGTGTAATTGGTCATGAAATAGGACATGGTTTTGATGATCAGGGAAGCAAAACAGATGGAGATGGTGTTTTGAGAAACTGGTGGACTGATGAAGACCGTACAGAATTTGAAAAACGAACTGGAGCTTTGGTGGAGCAATACAGCAGTTTCAAAGTATTTGATGATTTGAATGTAAATGGTGAATTTACCCTTGGAGAGAATATAGGTGACCTGGGTGGCCTTACTATCGCCATGAAAGCTTATAAAATGAGCCTTGGTGATAAAGAACCAGAGGTGATTGATGGATTTACCGGATATCAACGAGTGTTCATCGGATGGGCACAAGGCTGGGCTGGCAAGAGTCGTGAAGAAGCTCTGAGAATGCAGGTGAGCACTGATCCGCACTCTCCACGTGACTTCAGGGTAAATGGTGTTGTGAGGAATATACCTGAGTTCTATGAAGCATTTGATGTGCAACCAGGAGACTCTCTTTACCTGGCTCCAGAAGAGCGGGTGAAGATCTGGTAATACCTGATAAAATTTAAGATAAAAGACCACTAGAGCAATCTTGTGGTCTTTTTTGTTGGAAATAGGTCAGAACAGTAAATAAATGAATGGAAGTAGAATAAAATACCTAGCTTTGCAGCTCTAATAAGAAAGTGCGCTGTATCTAACATGCAGCAATAAGTAAGAATTCAAAGACCTCTTTTTAAGATTCCCTTTTTATTTCCTGCCAATTTTCTCGATAGAGCAATAATAACTTCTAATCAATCATAAGATCAGAAGTAAAATCGTGGAAGTGTTTTCCAGTTAGAAAGGTTGCTCAATAATAACCCGGGACATTAAAAAATTAGTCCCACAAAATAATATTATAATGCAAGAAGGAGTAGTTAAGTTTTTTAACTCAACCAAGGGGTTTGGGTTTATTAAACCTACAGATTCACAAGAAGATGTGTTCGTACACGAGTCAGGATTAAATGACGATATTCGTGAAAACGACAAAGTAAGTTACGACCTTGAAAGAGGTAGAAAAGGAATGAATGCGGTGAATGTTTCATTGATCGACTAAGTCATTATCCAGTATTTCATGAAAACCACCCTAGTAGGTGGTTTTTTTATGCCTTTAAGTTTTTGAATGGGCATCAAAAACTTCTTTCATTTTCTCAAAGTGGATTTCTTCGAAATTTTGAATGATCAGGTCTGCCTGACTGTAATCCTGATTTTTAGAATGAAAACTATCAAAAGCCACACAAAATATTCCAGCACCTTTCGCCGCTGCTATGCCATTGGTAGCATCTTCTATCACCAAACATTCTTCAGGTGAAAATCCCGTGGCTTTGGCTGCCTTAATGAATATTTCAGGGTGAGGCTTGGAGGCCTTCAGCTCTGCTCCGCTGAGCTTAGCTTTAAAATATTGATCAAGCTGAAAACGTTCGAATATACGATTGATACTCATCATAGTAGCCGAGGATCCAAGTACTAATGTAAGCCCATTTGCATGGTAATTCATGATCAACTCTCTCACACCATCAATCAAATCAAATGTTTTATCCGTCTTAAAAATAACATCAAAATGCTTCCTTTTGATTGTGGCTAGTTCTTCCGGCGTGTGTTCGAGGTTGAAGTGCTCCTTGAGTTGTTTGCAGACATTGATGGTTGATTTGCCTGTAAGAGAATCATACAGCTCTACCGATACATCGATCCCTACTTCATCAAACATTGCATGATAAGCCTTGTAATGCAGAGGCTCACTATCAATAATCACTCCGTCCATATCAAAAATCACAGCTTTGAGCATAGCTTTTTTTGCTGCGAATATACTAGTCTTTAGGTTTTTAGAAGTGACAATAACGGCGGTTGAATAAGAACGTATTCAGAATTAAAAAATTCAAAACACCTTTAAGAATCATTCAATTTGAATATGTTCAAGGTATGAACATTTTAATCTGTCCTGATAAGTTTAAAGGAAGCCTTAATGCACCGGAGGTTTCAGAAGCTATAGAAGAAGGAATACGCATAGTGACTAATGATTCAAATTGCACGGTCATGCCGCTTGCTGATGGTGGCGATGGTTCTTTAGCCGTTTTGCAAAGTGTTTTGAATCTTCAAAACCATAAAGCTATGATTTCGGATCCTTTGGGTAGGAAGGTTGAAAGTGAATTTTGCACTACGATAAATGGAGAAGTGGCATTTATTGAAATGGCTCAAGCCTCTGGCTTACAACTTCTTGAGGAAAATGAACGACGAACTAAACTCACTACATCTTACGGAACAGGCGAGTTGATTTTTAATGCCATAAACCTAGGCGTTCGCAAGGTTGTATTGATGGTAGGAGGCAGTGCTACCACTGACGGAGGTATAGGAATGATGGCGGCATTGGGCTACCAGTTCATTGATGAAAAAGGAAAACCTATCCAACCAATAGGTGAAAGTCTTATTAAAATCAGCAAGATTATTCCGAATCAGTTCCTTAGTAATATTTCATTCGAAATACTCACTGATGTTGATAATCCATTAACAGGTAAAAATGGTGCTGCATATGTTTATGCACCGCAAAAAGGAGCTTCTCCCGATGAGGTCGCTCAACTGGATGCAGGATTACACAATCTCTCTTCAATCATCACAAGAGAAACAGGAAAAAACATCTCACAGATTACAGGTGCGGGTGCAGCAGGAGGAGTTTCGGCTCTTTTATTGGCTTATCGCAATGCACAAATTAAATCAGGTATTTATAAAATAATGGAATACCTGCATTTTGAAAAGCAATTAATAAAAGCTGATCTGGTCATAACTGGAGAAGGAAAACTTGATGAGCAAACATTCAAAGGAAAAGTGGTAAAAGGCGTATTGGATCGAGCATTAAAAATGAATAAACAAGTCATTGTAGTTTGTGGAAATAATCAGCTCAATTATCCATTGCCTGCGCCTTTTGATAAAGTCAAAATCAATTCATTATCCAATGACCAATTGTCACTAGAATATTGCATGAAGAACGCAAGAAGTTTGGTAGTTGATCGTACTATCCAGGCGATTAAAGAAACTGTGATTTGACCCGTTGAGCGGTTAATTACCAAGTTTAATAAACTTCATTTTCTAAATTCAGCACTACAACATATCTTCGAACTTTAGTTTAATGCTATAACTACAATACCAGCTATTCTACGAGTTCTCCAAGGGTTCCGGAACTACTGGTATTTCAATTAACCCAAAAAAGAATACTTATGGTAGTGTGGAATGAAAAATATGAAACTGGTGTAGCCGAAGTGGATGAACAGCACCAATCCTTATTTAATTACATTAACGAGCTTGAAGAGTGTATAGAAGATGAGACATTCGAAGGAACTCGAATCAATATCATTCTGAACTTTTTCCAGATGTTCTGTGCTACTCACTTTAGTTTGGAAGAGACCTGTATGCTCAAATTCACCTGTGCAGCTTATGATAAGAACAAAGAAGCTCACACCAAATTTCTGGATTATTATAAGAAATTTAGAGATCGATACAATCCTGCAGATAATAAGAAAGAATTACTTCAGGAATTTCATGGGGTATTGATCAAGTGGCTGGTAAATCACATTATGAAGATTGATATGAACTTAAAAAAGGCAAGTTAAGAACTTGCTTTTTTTATTATAGCCAGCGCCTCACACGCTTTTTGTAAATGATGTAATCCTCACCATGTTTATTCACTAAGTATTCCTCTTCTAGTCTTACCTGCACTTCAAAAACCACGAATGAGGTTACAAACACCAGAATAGTAAGTGTATTTGGTATGATAAGTAGTGTTCCTATGTTAACAAGGTTGATACCTAAAAACACTGGATTTCTGCTGTATTTAAAAATCCCACTGGTGATCAAATCAGTGTGCTCTTCATAATCAATTCCAATTCTCCATGAATCAGACATATTGTATAGGGCGATTATGGTGATAACGAAGGAACTAACTATGCATATCAATCCTAATTGAGGCAAAATGTCTTTTTCCATGTACTGAATAGGTGAGAGGTAATAATAAGCATCAGGAAAAAAGCTATAACAGACTATTGAGATGCAGGATGCCAGAATCATCAGTCGATATACTTTACCTAAATAATCATGAGCACTGTCGGTGGTTCCAAAAACAAATGGGTTTACTCCGGTTCGCTTCCAGGTGATCACGGTTGGAATTACAAATACGGACGCAAAAAAGACTATCCAAATAATTGGTAGCAATACCTTATATAATGTCATCTTGTTTTTAAGTACAAGAATAGGTTTTTGCAAGTGCAACTCAACTGCAAAGGTCATGAACAGCTTGCGCAAATTCCCTGAAACACCATCGCTGCGCTGCTCACCTCAAAACCGAAAGGTATTTTAGTGGCAGGTATTTTAGTTTGGTTAAAGCAAAAAGTCTCATCACACTTTGTGCAATGGAAGTGTACATGCTGATCGTTAGGGCTGCAATTGCAAGTTTCTTCACATAGTGCATATTTCACAGAGCCAGAGCCATCATCAATGCTATGAATAAGCTTGTTTTCTTCGAACGTCTTGAGTGTCCTGTATAAGGTTACTTTATCTGCTCGCTCAAACCTGGCTTCAAGATCTTTTAAGCTGATAGCAGCTGATGACTCAATCAGCTCCTTTAACACCAAAATTCTCATGGTAGTAGGTTTGATATCGCGATGGTGTAGTCTGTCTTCAAGCATAGCGTAAGATAACAATTGGTGATTGCTGAATAAAATTTCAAAAAATTTGAATCCAAACAATTTATTCTATGGTAAACAATGGGAACCGTTATAATTTTCGTGTAAATTACAATCTTATTTGGTCGAAATATTCTTGACAAATAGATTGATAACAATCGTATACTAATACTGAGTCATTGTCAGGATTTTGTATTTAAAGAATCACAAGCAGATTCTTGTGAATTCGCTTAATTACCCACGGACAGCAGGTTCGGGGGTTTTTCTTTCTTCGGACTAGAGAATTGCTAAAAATATAGGAAGTACAATTGCCTTGTTAGCATTTAATATCATTCCAACCTTTATCGCAAGCATGAATTGATAGATAAATTCCAATTCTGTCTATTCCTTTGACGAACATTCCTGCCTGTAGAACATAATAAAAGAGTAATTCAGATTGCAAATTAACCGTTCAGCGAATATTCCTGTAGTTTAACATGAGATTGCGTAATTAGAGTTACCAACTAATATAACCTTCAATCATGCTATTCAATTACCTTAAAGTAGCCGTTCGAAACCTTCTGAGATCCAAAACATTTAGTCTGATTACAATCATTGGTCTGGCAACCGGTTTAACTAGTGCTATGCTTATTCTCACATTTGTAGCGGATGAATATAGTTACGATGAGTTTCACCAAAAGAAAGAGCGTATTTACAGACTCAGGTATTTTATCAGCGACTTTGATATCGCCAGAGTTCCGCCAATATTTAAGGAGAACCTGAATGATTTTTTTCCAGAAGTGGAGCATTCCAGCCGATTGTGGTCTAGGAGTGTAAGTGTGCGTGTGCCCGGGGTAGTTGGTGAAGATCAACGCTTTGAAGAGTCTAATGTCAATTTTGCAGATCCGGAACTCTTTGAGATTTTCACTTTTGAGAAAGTATCGGGTGATTTGACAAATGCTTTAAAAAGTCCTAACACGGTGATTCTTACTGAGGAAATCGCCAGGAAATATTTCAATTCAGCAGATGTTGTTGGAAAGACAATCGTGATGGAAGGCACTCATTCTTATCAAGTAGCGGCTGTGATCAAGGATTTTCCAAGTAATTCTCATGTGCATTTTGATATGTTGCTTCCCTACGAGAGCATGTACACTCTGGAACCCGAAAGTCTGGGCAGGATGCTTCGTGATAATTTTCAGAGAAACTGGATGGTCTCTCACTCTCCTACATATGTGTTGCTGAAACCAGGAATTAACCCTGAGGTAGTTAATCAGCGTTTTGTGGATTTTATGGAAGAGCTTATCCCGGAGGGTCAACAAAAAGGGCAAAGATTTGAAATTCAACCTTTGTTAGATATTCACCTCAATGATGACGTGCAGGCACAAGCTGAGCGATCTGGAAGCCGGAGTTTTATATACATTTTCATCGCAGTTGGAGTACTTACTTTATTAATAGCAAGTATCAATTTCATAAATTTAAGTACAGCCAAGTCATTACAGCGTGCAAAAGAGATCGGAATGCGTCGTGTGATGGGTGCAGTTAAAGGCAACCTGGTATTTCAATTTATGGGAGAGTCTTTCCTCACGTCATTGCTTGCTGCAGGACTTTCACTTGGAGCTACATCCGTTTTATTACCTCAGCTCAATCTGGTCACCAACAAAGAATTAACTACTGATGATTTGTATCAGCCTGAAATATTGATTGGGTATTTCATTATTGTATTGATTACCAGCGTTTTTGCAGGATTATATCCGTCGTTTTTTGTTACCAGATTTTCACTTCTAAAAAGTCTCAAAGGTGGTGTTTCAGACCCTGCCAGTACCCTAAATCTACGCAAAGGATTGATAGTTGTTCAATTTACAATTTCCATTGTGCTGATGGCTTGTGCGCTCATCGTTTTTGATCAATTAGAGCTTATGCGCACTAAACCTTTAGGATTCCGAAAGGACCATATCATAACCGTACCTATTCAAAGTCCTGACTTTAATAGTGTTTTTGGTGGAGTAGATGAAGAGAAACGTCAAAAAATGAATGCTTTCGAGGATGCACTTACACAAATACCTGGGGTGCTAGGGAGTACAGTTTCTGACAATGTACCAGGGTTTGGAATGGTCAACCGCAATATCATCCCCGAAGGTTTTACGGAAGAGGATAATTTATTATCTGCGGTAGCTTCTGTAGATTATGATTATCTGGATGTATTTGAAATGGAATTGCTGGCAGGCAGAACATTTGATCCCTCTTATGGAACAGATCATACCGATGCTTTTATTCTTAATGAAACAGCGGTAAAAGCCTTCAATTTTGGTGATGCACAATCTGCTTTAGGAAAACATATTAACATCGAAGGTAAAGAGGGAAAAGTCATTGGAGTGGTAAAGGACTTTCATTTTCTAAGTCTGAGTATGGACATGCGCCCGCTGGTGATGCAAATCACTGTGGCTCAGTTTGGAGTTTTCTCTATCAAGCTCGCTAATCAGGCTATTCCACAGACTCTGGAGCAAATTGAAGCAACCTGGAATGATTTTTTTCCTAGCGAGACTTTCAGCTCTCGGTTTCTAGATGAGGCATTAAATCAAAATTATGAAGCCCAAGAGCAGTTTGGGCGTTTGATAGGCTATTTTTCTATCCTGGCTATCGTCATTTCTTGTTTGGGGTCTTATGGATTGATTCTGTTTATAGCATCGGAGAAACGAAAAGAAGTTGGCGTAAGAAAGGTGTTAGGAGCTTCTGTATTACAAGTTGTTATGATGCTTTCTAAAAGGTTCGTTTGGCTCGTTATTATCGCAATCGGAATCGCCATTCCCGTCATTCTTTATGCTGCGAACGTTTGGTTGGAAGACTTTAGTTATCGAGTAGATATTTCTGTGATGAGTATAGTTTACGCTTGCGTGCTCACCATCTTATTGGTCTTTTTTACCGTGAGTATTCAGGCACTTAGGTCAGCATTAGCCAATCCTGTCCATAGTCTCAGAAGCGAATAAGAACTTTAGCTGGATACTCGAACGAATGTCGAGCTTGATTAAGAGTTGGTAAGTTTTATTGGGATAATCCTTAAACAATTGAGTGAACAGCATGTTTCTCACGTAAATTTTTATCCGATTGTTTTATGATTCTTACTCAGCAGGACATCTTAGATCTACCGAAAATAAAGCGACTGAATATTATCAATTCCGTAACAGGAATCAAGCCAGCTAATTTAGTGGGCACTAAGAATGAACATGGTAAAACTAACCTGGCAATATTTAGTAGTGCAGTACATCTTGGTAGCGACCCTGCATTAATAGGCCTGTTCTTTCGACCACAGCATGAAAGCCCAAAAGAGACTTATTTGAATATTCAAAAATCTGGTTCATATACCATCAACCATGTGCCACTGAATTTTGTAAAGAATGCTCATTATACTTCGGCACGTTTTCCAACGACCGTTTCAGAATTCGAAAGGTGTGGATTCTCTCCAGAATATATTAATGGAATAGAAGCACCATTCGTAAAAGAGAGTTTTTTGAAAATTGGAATGGAAAAGGTAGAGGAGATTACCATCTCTTCAAATAAGACCATACTGATTATAGGACAAATCAGATATTTAAGTTTCCCGGATGAAATGATGAATGATGAAGGAGCATTGAATCTGGAGACGATCAAAACAGCTGGTGTCTCTGGGGTGGATACCTATTATCAATTAGAAAAGAAAGCACAGTTTCCTTATGCTCATGTAGCAGATGTGCCTGATTTCGATTCGTGAATTACATAAAGTTTATCAATAACGTCTAGCACTCCATGCCCAGAATAGCAGTATTGGGTGAATGATGATTAGCCGAAACCATCCAATCCATTCAGAGACGCAAAGACCACCTTCAACGCAGCTACCGATCTGAATGAAATAGACGTGAGAAGGGATAAACGCAATGAGCATGGTAATAAGTCCATAACTAGCCAGTTTTCTGGATCTACCAATCACCAGTCCAACCCCTAGTACAATCTCAACCAGCCCTGCTAACACATTGATCGTTACTTCATCACCGAGGTATGGAGGAATGAGATCAAGATAAAAGGAGGGATTGATGAAGTGGTTTATTCCTGCAATCAGATAAAAAAGTCCCTGTATCCATATGCTTAAGAATTTCCAGTTTTTCATATCAGTTTGAGTTGTCCTTCCTTATACGAAGTTTTTAAAATGAGGAAGAAAGGAATCCACCATATAAAATCATTGGTGATAAGTGTGTAAAAGAAGGAGAATGGGACCTTCCCAGAAAGGTAATTCATGAAGAATCCTAAGGGCCCAAATATTTTTCCGAGCAAACCAACGGCGACTATCGGCCAGTGTAGTAGGGGATTTTGAGCGGCCCACCAGTATCCCAATCCATAAACGCCAATAACCATCCCCATTCCTTGCCAAATCATCAATTGGTTTGGTACTTCCATACCCGTAAGAACAAAGAACTGTGTGGGAAAAAGGACGACCCATGCACCCCAGAGCAGATTGTAAATTCCCGCTGCTTTGAGGGCAGTACGCATTTGATTTTTTGTCATTGCTTCAGTTTTTTGGTTCAACACTTTGTTCAAATAAGTGTTTATGCCGATTATGATTTTCCGCTCAAAGCTGTGATTAGAAAAACTATGGTCCAGGCAATTGTTCTATACCAGTTCACTCTAATCAGCTTTGGAATCAATTGATCGGGTTTTTGTTTATCAATCTGATTGTGGATTGGCACAGCAAAAAAGAATGTATTGACCCACACCGTGGCAATTATTCCCAATGAAAGAACACCGACCCAATTACTTTCTTGATAGGCTGACATCAGATGAAGAAATAATTGCCCAGTCATCAATGGCATTACAAGAATCGTAATCCTAGTGGTATATTTCGAATGCCAGTTTTTGAGATCAGAATGACTATAATATTGAAAAGATGGGTAGACCACCAGTTGGGTCATCCAAATCAATATCAACAGTCCAAAATCAAAGCAAATTCTTACTACATATAAATTGAACATAGGCGATCTACCATTTGATTCATTCAGGTTTCTTTTTGAAAAGAGATAACCGGAAGGATTACCTTCTGTTCAATTTTTTTTGACTTGTTGATTAAATGTATTTGTCTCAGCTTTGAGTAATAATGAGTGGAATAGAAGAGAGCGTATTGGAGATTACAGGTGCTACTGCTATTCAGAAAATAGAATCAGTACAAACTCTCTGGAGTGGTTACGGTACGATCAAGCGATATTTTCTGGAAGATGGATGTCAACCCAGTATCATCGTTAAGCAAATAGACTGGGGAAATGAAAACAGTCATCCACGGGGATGGAATACCAAACTATCTCATCAGAGAAAGGTCAGGTCGTATGAAGTAGAAAAACATTGGTATGGTCATCATGCAAAACGCACGAATAATCTTTGTAAAATCCCTAAAATTTTTGAAGCCGTGGAATGGGAATCTGGGGCATTATTGATCATGGAAGATTTAGATGCTGTTGGTTACAATATTCGGCTTAAGCCAGAAACAATTACTGTAGCAGATGCTAAAAACTGCTTAACCTGGCTAGCCAATTTTCACGGACTATTTATGAGTTCGAGTCCTGAAGGACTATGGCCAATTGGTACCTATTGGCATTTGGATACGCGACCAGATGAATGGAATAACATGAGGCATTCGGAACTAAAAAAGATCGCGGGGGAAATAGATTCCAAATTGAACAATGCAAAATTTCAGACGATCGTGCATGGTGATGCTAAATTGGCCAATTTTTGCTTTACTCCCGATGGTAATGTTGCAGCGGTGGATTTTCAATACGTCGGTAAAGGCTGTGGAATGAAAGATGTTGTTTATTTTATTGGCAGTTGCTTTGATGATCATCAATGCGAACAATTAGAAAGTGTTCTCCTTGATCACTATTTCAACCAGCTTCAAAAGGCCACTCATAAAACCGTTGATTTTCAACAGGTTATAGTGGAGTGGCAATCACTATATGCATACGCATGGGCTGATTTTTATAGGTTTCTGGATGGATGGAGTCCCGGGCATTGGAAGATGCACAATTACAGTATAAAACTTACTGAGCAGGTCATTGAAGAAATAACGAATGAGAGAACTAACTGATACCGAACTAAAATCAATTGCAAAAACTGCAGAACAAGCAGGCATAGCTGCAGGCAAATACATCCAATCTCAGTTTGATCAGCATTATAACAAAGAGCAGAAAATTGGTGGAGATTCACTTGCTTCTCAGGTTGTTACTGAAGTGGATTTCAAAGCTCAGGAAATCATCTTGAAGGGATTGAAAGCATCAATGGAGACTTATGATTTTGGATTGCTCGCAGAAGAAGCCACTGACGATGATTCCAGACACCAAAAAGACTATTTCTGGTGCATTGACCCAATGGACGGAACTTTGCCTTTCACGGAGCGCAGGTCAGGGTATGCCGTATCCATTGCCCTGATTTCGAATGAAGGAGATCCATACATTGGAGTGGTTTATATTCCTGATCAGGAGATCTGCTATTCAACCATCAGGGGTAAAGGAGTATCTCAAAATGACCTATCAGTCACTCTCGATTATTCTTCAACTCATGCACTTGACTTTTATATGGATCAGAGTTTTCAATCAGAAAAATATTACGAATGGGTGAAATCTCAAGTTAAATCATGGGCGGACGAGCGGGATTTAGAACTAGTCATCCACTCGTCATACGGAGGTGTTAGAAATGCCATTGGTGTCATGCTGTCATCACGAGGCTGTTATTTCAAATTTCCGAAAGTCCGAAAAGGCTGTGGAAGTATATGGGATTATGCTGCTACTCGTTTGATGTGTGAAGAATGTGGCATTCAAGTTTCAAACATGAGCGGAAAGACCCTTCATCTGAACGGCCAAGGAACTACTTTTATGAACGAGCAGGGTATTCTTTACGCCAGTGACACAGAATTGTCTGATTTCATCATGCAACTGAGCAGTCAGTTAAAGAATTTGGTGGATTAGAACAAACTAACCATGAACGGGTTTCTGACTTAGTAATTTATTAAGCTTAGCATCATGGATTATAAGAGATTTTGCTTTTTCATATTCTTCATTGGCTGTACATCTCTGGCTTTTTGCCAGACGTCACTTGAGTCTTTCAATGAAAAACGTCTTTCAATCAACGAAACCGGGATGATGGTTTTGGGGTCATGGGCGTTGGTTAATCTGGTGTCAAGTCCGGTATTAGCAAGAAGATCGGAGGGAAGTACTCGCTATTTTTATCAGATGAACGGCTACTGGAATGCGGTGAATCTGGCGATTGCAGGATTTGGATTCTATAGTGCTTTAAATGGTGAAACATCTGGTTTAGCATTAAGCGAAACCTTATCTGAACAGTTCAGCATGGAAAAGATTCTGTTGTTTAATGCGGGATTGGATTTGGCATATATGGCCGGAGGTTTTTATCTAAAAGAGCGAGCCAAAAATTCCATGAGCAATCAGCATCGTTTCGAAGGATTTGGAAATTCGCTGATTTTGCAAGGAGGTTTTTTATTGGCTTTTGATTTGGGAATGTATTTCATTCATCATAATCATGCTTCAGAATTATTGCAACATATAGATCAGTTGACATTAAACCCTTTTGGTTTTAGTCTTTCGTGGAAAATCTGATTAGCCTCTGATGTAGCAATTGCTAATTATCTTCGCTTGCGCATTCAAACAACAGTAAATTGGAAGAGCATTTAAATCTTGATCATCTAACCAATGAGGACATTTTAGAGATCATTTTGAATGAATTCGAAGACTTTCTATATGACCCGAAGAAGCATCAAATCCAGTTGCTCAATTCATCAGGAGACTTAATTGGCTATGTGAGGTTGCCACTTCATTGGTTGATAGATGAAAATCTTAACTTATTAAGCGAAGATGCGATGGTGGTATACCTTTCGATCGAATCTGGCAATGCTGCCTTAAGTGTGATGGAAGGAGAGGAGAACACCTATCACACTACCTTCTCGGCCTACATGACACGTAAAAAACAAGGTTTTAGCCAGATCAAGTATCTCAATAAGAAAGGAAAATCCAGGGCAGGCTCAAGAGTGCGATTAGCTGAAACAACTACCTTTTTTGAAAACATCAACACCACCTTGAATGAGCTTTGGGAGGAGTTTACATTTGATCGTCTGGCATTGAACTGTAACAAAACTCTACTACCATATTTGTTGCAGTCCAAAGTACCGTTTCCAATAGACAAGCAGGATCCAATGCTTTACAAAATCCCTCTACATATTCCTCAATCGAATTTTACAAATTTGGATATGGCCATTGAAAAATTAAAAACACCATTGCTGCTGTATAATGAAGAATACGCGAAAAAAATTTCATGTTTTAGATAAGGTTTGATACTCTGTGAATATCCAATAAAATACCCTGAAAATGGTATAGTTAGTTGATATGTAAAATGAAAAATTTACGATCAAATCAATTACTATGAGAAACTATTTACTAATTGCTTTATCACTGATGATAATTAGTTGTAAAGAAGACTTGGCTTGTGAAGGGTGGCCTGATGGTTTTAAATGCTATGAAATCATAGATGGAGATAAGAAAGAGTATTGTACAGTTCCTTTGCTCAAAGGTTGGGATTTGGTTTCCAGATCAAATGCCGCAGAATACGCCCTGGAATTAACTATTCAGCAGGGATATCATCATATTTATCTTTCAGGTGAAGAGAAAGGATTTTTTAAGGCTGGCACCCAATATAATTTGAATGCTCAAAACAGTGGTAACTACTACCCAAATACTTTTGGAATCGCCGTAGATCAACAATGGTTCAACTCTTCAAGTGGATTATATTGGTATGCTTCAGAAGGAAGTTTGGAAATCACCGAAGCTGATTCGATAAATAAGTCATTGTCATTGCGGGCAGAATATACATTGGTTTCAGGATCGGACAGTGGTGAGTCCAGAAGCTATGAAGTGGAAATCACTGATTATTCCTTCATCTTTAATCCGAAGTAATATCCAGGTTTATTGTATTACCTCAGCTTGTGAGATTTATATCTAATAGACCAGTTCGAGCTAGATCTGACCCTTTTAACAACTCCAACTAAGCTATGGTAATACATTATTATGGTATACGTTTTAAGAATTCAAATACCTTTTTGTAAAAACTATGGTCTAAGAGAAGCGAGACATCATACTTTGATTTCGTCGTTTTAGACTAAAAGAATAACGGTTTAAAAGCTTTGGTTAACTTTGAAGCAAATCTGAAACGAAATGAGCGAACACTCAAAGTCTAATAACATCGCATTAATCATCGTGCTGGTAATTGTATTGATAGGAGCTGCGGGAGGAGCATGGTATTTTTTGAAATATAAACCAGAATTAGAAGCCAAAGAAAAAGCTAGATTGGAGCAAATAGCTCAGCAAAAAGAAAAGGAGAAAAAGCAAAAGCAAGCCGCTGAGAATAAAGCGAAATATGACAACCTTATAGAGCAGGCTGATAGCGCCTTTGAACAGCAACAATGGCAAAAAGCTTACGGTCTATATTCGGAAGCTTCATCGGTATTGCCTAATCAGGATTATTGTCAGAACAGACTGGATCTTGTCCGGAAAAAACTGGATGAACAAGCTGCAATTCAAAAAAGAATAGAGGCGGGAATAGTGGAAATGATAGACTCGAAAACAGGTCGATTTTATGTGATTGTTTCAAGTAGTGTGGATATTGATCTGGCTACAGACTATGCTCTGGAACTAATGAGACAAGGCTATAATGCACGAATCATTAAAGACGCAGGAGTCAAGAAGCTCTTTAACCGTGTCACCGTAGCTGATTACTCTACAGTTGAAGTCGCAGAGCGTGAATCAGAAAATTACAGAGCTCTTAGTGAAAAGGTTTGGGTGCTGAAGTATTAAGTATCAATTTGATGGTTTATCCGAGTTTCTATTTTGCTTGAATTGGCTGTAAATCCAACAATCAATGCAATCAAAAATGGACGGATAAAATTTTTTAGAAATATTTTTGAAAAGCTATTTCACGTGAATTAAAAAAATCTATATTTGCACCCGCGTTGAGGATATCAGCGCTGAAAAAACAAAATGATCGGGGTGTAGCACAGTCCGGTTAGTGTACCTGGTTTGGGACCAGGGGGCCGCAGGTTCGAATCCTGCCACCCCGACGATCATTACAAAAAGCTCGCATCGCGAGCTTTTTTTGTTTCCAATTGGTTCTATCTAAGCATGGGATCAAGGATCAATCCGAAAACCTGGGATCAATCCGAAAACCTGT
>JAUIAO010000091.1 GCA_030425425.1 Bacteroidia bacterium
CAACGTAGCATTGAGCAATAGCACGCCCTGTTTGGCCCATCTTTCCAA
Source organism: Bacteroidia bacterium (assembly GCA_030425425.1). GTDB lineage: Bacteria > Bacteroidota > Bacteroidia > Cytophagales > Cyclobacteriaceae > Marinoscillum. Next base: position 49 of record JAUIAO010000091.1, read on the forward strand.
ACTTCCGTGTGGTGGAATATCCTTTCCAAGATCACCTTTTATCTCTTTGAATATATTAACTAAGGAAGGCGGCATAGGAATGCCCTCCTTTACAGAAAAACACAACCCATTGGCTTGACCGTGTCCGTGATATGGGTCTTGACCAATAATCACCACTCGAGCTTGATCTACAGGACAATGATTAAATGCATTGAAGATCTGACTACCGGGAGGATAAACTTGATGTTGAGTATATTCAGCTTTCACAAACTCTACCAGTTGTGAGAAATAAGGTTTATCAAACTCCTCTTTTAACAACTCCTTCCAGGAAGGTTCAATCTGTACGTTCATACTTAAGTCAAACTTTAGTGCTCTTTTTTGTAAATTAAATGAGAAAACTCCTATATTTCTTGTCCGAAGGCTAAAGAATGACAACCACAATAACCAAAGGAATCAAAGTTACAGTGCAAACTGAATATCAGCAGGAATACTCCAATCCTGTTCAGAAGCACTATGTTTTTACCTATCAGATCACCATCGAAAACCTCAGCGATAAGACTATTCAGCTCATTTCGAGACATTGGGATATTATTGATGTGACCAATCCGAAAAGGATCGTGGAAGGAGAAGGAGTAGTTGGCAAGCAACCAATATTAGAACCTGGGCAAATGCATCAATATGTTTCCGGCTGTAATTTGAAAAGTGGATTTGGTAAAATGTTTGGCTTTTATGTCATGGAGCGTTTAGTAGATGGAAGAAAATTTAGTGTAGCCATCCCAGAGTTTGACATGATAGTCCCTTTCAAACTCAACTAATCTTTGTATTCACTTCTTTTCCAATTCAGAGAATATCTTTCCTACAGAATGAAAGCAGTAGATGCACATGGTTTGCACTCTCCTTTCCTATTTGAATTGTATAATCAGGTTATTAGGGCAAGAAATACTCAAGAGGAAAAAAGACTAAAAGCACTTAGAAGAGAACTATCGAATCTTTCCGGTGAATTAACGTATCTGGACCCAAAAACACATAAAAAAAGGACTGTAGACCTAAGACGATTTGGGAGAACATCTGCCTCCAGTCACCGTTTTTCCTATTTTCTTTACAAACTGATCAATCATCTTAGTTTCCAATCAATACTGGAAACAGGTACATGCACGGGCGTAAATGCCGCTTATCTAAGCCAGACAACAGCAAGTAATATCTGGAGCATTGAGGGATCTAAAGAACTGGCCAAAATTGCTTCAGAAAACCTTTCAAAAAACAACATTAGCAATGTTAATATTAGTGTTGGGAATGTTTGGGAACAATTCCCGACCATTCTTGATTTGTTTCAGCCTGAGCTGGTTTTTCTCGACGCTGATCATCGAAGTGAGACAATTGAGTTTTATCTGAATACAATAAAAAGTCATGCTCAGACTATCAAATGCATCGTCATTCACGATATCCATTGGTCTCCTGACATGAGTAAAGTCTGGCAGAGCATCATACAGCGTTCTGAATACAAGCTGACAATTGACATCTTTCAGGCAGGAATAATTTTCCCTGATTATCCAATAGAAAAGCAACATTTCGTTGTAAAGTTTTAGAAGCTATTATTTTAGTATGTATTGGTCTATTTTTGCCAAAAATTAGAAATGTGATGGAAGGACACCAGGAAAATCAACAGTTTCAGCCTAAGAAAAAAGACAGAACGTCACTATACATAGGCATTGTTGTCGCACTATTGGGTGTATTGATATTCTTGTATTATACGAATGACAAACTGCAAAAAGAAAAAGAATTGCAGCAAGAACAACTCAATGCAACACTATTACAGCTTGATAGTATAGGTAGTGAATTGGACAATAAGATCCTCACTATTTCGCAACTTGGTGGAGAAATCGATACGTTGCTTCTGGTAAAAAAACAGCTGGAAAGTGAGAAAAAAGAACTGCTCACCAGACAAAAGCAACAACGACAATTGATGGTCTCACTAAAGGACAAAGTAGATGGTTATCAGGAGTTATTACTAGCTAAAGATGAAGAAATTGAGCAACTACGTAAGATCAACGAAGAATTGCTGTCAGAAAACGTAGAATTGAAAACTGAGAAACAAGAACTGAATCAATCTATACAAGAAATCAATAAGGCCAAGGAAGAGTTGGCTGAGAAAGTGGCCTTTGCTTCCAGGTTGAAAGTGGAAGGCCTAAAAGTTTTTGCTGTCAATGAAAGCGGCCGAGAGCGCGAAGAGGAATTTAGAAACAGGCACATCGATAAACTCAAAATCACTTTTAGTGTAAGTGAAAACAAAGTGGCTCCTATAGAAGGCAAGGACATTTTAGTACGAATTGTCGCTCCTGATGGTAATGTTATTTTTGATGTCACCAAAGGATCCGGTTCATTCATATATGAGGGTAGAGAACAATTTTATTCGGCCAAACAAGAAATTTTATACGACAAGAGTAGTCAGGAAGTCACTGTATTTTACGACAAAGGCAGTGAATATGAAGAAGGCCAATACCAGATTGAGGTATATACTGACGACTACCAGATGGGTAAGGGAAAATTTGTTGTTAAATAATCTATCGGGATGTTCGAAGAAATTAGCATTTTCAAGTTCTGTTAGCATTTTTAATGAAATAATTCCTACTTTTGCAGTTCGAAAAATTTTAAGTATTTATTAAATCATTATGACACGAAATTACGAGACGGTATTCATTTTAACTCCCGTTTTGTCTGAAGCTCAGATGAAGGATGCTGTCGATAAATTCAGAGAAGTCCTAAAAGGCACTGGTGCTGAAATCGTCAATGATGAGAATTGGGGCCTAAAAAAACTGGCTTATCCAATTACTCAAAAGACAACAGGTTTCTATCACCTATTTGAATTTAAGGCAGAGCCATCGGCAATCAATAAGCTCGAGACAGAATACAGAAGGGACGAAAAGATCATGAGATTCCTTACTACTGCATTGGACAAACATGCAGTGATCTACAACGAAAGAAGAAGAAAAGGAGAGTTTAACAAGAAAAAAGAGGAGGCTGCATCATGACATTAATGAATGAACCTATCAACAGAGAGCAGAAAAAAGACAAATACTGTCGATTCAAAAAGAGCGGCATTAAGTATTTGGACTACAAGAACCCAGATTTCTTGTTGGCTTTCGTAAACGAGCAAGGTAAAATTCTTCCTAGAAGAATCACCGGGACTAGTTTGAAATACCAGAGAAAAGTTTCTCAGGCTGTAAAGAGAGCGAGACACTTGGCTTTGTTACCATATGTTACAGACTCATTAAAGTAATAGCGACATGGATATTATATTAAGAGAAGACGTAAAAGGGCTAGGTTACAAAAATGATATTGTATCTGTAAAGCCAGGATATGGTAGAAACTACCTTATCCCTCAGGGAATGGCCATCATCGCTAGCAACAGCAACAGAAAAATGATTGCTGAGAATGTGAAGCAGGCTTCACACAAAGCAGAAAAATTGAAAAATGATGCTTTGGAAACTGCCGGTAAAATGACTGACCTTGTATTGGAAATCAAAACAAAGGCTGGAGAATCTGGTAAAATTTTCGGAGCTGTAACTGCCCTTCAGGTAGCTGACGCTTTGAAAGAAAAAGGTTTTGATATCGATAGAAAGAAAATCACTCTTGACAACATCAAGGAACTAGGTGAACACAAAGCAGTGATTGATCTGCATAAAGAGGTTCATCACGAAATCACAATCAGCGTAGTAGCTGAGTAAGATTCAATTCGTTATAATATTTAGAAACCCTGAATCAACAATGATCCAGGGTTTTTTATTGTCTAGGAGGCATAAAATACTGTCTAACAATCCTCAGCATTTTCTTGCATTGTCTCATTAATTAACTTCATTGCTTGATTGAATTTCCCTTGCTCTAAATAAACTAGATTCAGGTATTTGACTTCCAATTCTTGTGACCTGATTTCATACTCCAACTCTAACTGTTCTAAAGTACTTTCCCGTAAATTCTTAATTCTGAAATAGTTGGAAGCTAGAAGCGTATTGTTAAATGCAGAAAGAGCTGTATGCAAAGTTGGATCGGTATTTTCCAAATCTTTCAATTTAGTATCAAGAGACACCCAATAATTAATGGCTTGGTCAATGTGATATTGAAAATCTAGATGAATGCTATCAGCAAGTGCATGTTTATGAACAGATAATTCTACGCTTCTGATTTGAAACACGCTATCGATAACTTTCTTTTGACTTGAATATAATTTGAGATATGGTTCAACTTGTCTCAAACCCCACTCATACCAAACAGTAGCACAATCTGAGCCTGTTGTATCTATATACACCAAAGAATGTAAACTATCTCCCTGAACAAGTGCTTCAACCTCAAATGATTCAAATTCAGCAGGTTTAATGATGATCAGATAGTTTTTCAACCAATCATCTCCTAAAAACAAATCATTCATTTTTTTAGATGTCTCAGTAAACTCTGCATCTTCATTATGAATGAAATCAAGTAAACTATCTCCCTTTAGTTTCCAATTTTCAATTTCATCACTTTCCAGAAGGACTTCCAAATGAAATTTAATAGAATCAAAAACGACCAGCTCTTCTATGCTCGGTGACTGGAAATTGGACTGAATCAAACCATAAGACATAGATGTGATCTCTGTTATGCTACCCTCAAATTCAATTGATTTAAATTCTATTTTAGGTATACCCGGTCTCGGAAAAATACCAGAATCTTGCGGTAATTCTGGATCATATGGATCAGAAATCAAACCAACTTCATCATGATCGCAAGAGACAAATAAAAGAATAGACACTGAAAAAGTAAGGATAAAAAAATAGCTTTTCATTTTATTAGGAGGTATTTGAAATATATACTTTTCAGACATGAATTTGTAACCACCAGACAACAAGTTTGAACCAAATTAATTACGAGTTATTTAAGGTTTTCATACTTTTACTAGGTGTTTAAATTAGACTTTAAAATACCAAGACCTTCCACTCAAATTCATTATACAAATAGTTTTCTGAGTTTAGGATCCTGCTTTTCTGACAACATTGGTAAAAAGTTGGACGATTATAAAATTGAGGTGCTGTCAAATCCTTTTGGAACGATATATAACCCAATTTCCATATTCCAATTGATTAGAAACGCTCTTGAAAAATCTATGGATTTTGACGAGACAATTGAAGTACAAGGAGTAAACTATCACTGGCAAGCTCATAGTGAAGTTTCAGCAATCAACAAAAAAGATCTCCTCTCCTCTTTAGATCACCAGTTAAAACTCACTCATGCACAATTAAAGAAAACAGATTGGATCATCATTACCTTTGGGTCCGCCTTTGTTTATCGACTCATACAGTCTGGCAAAATCGTTGCTAATTGTCATAAAGTCCCCAAGAGTGAATTCACAAAGGAATTGTTGTCAGTGATGGAAATTACCACAGCATTCAAATCATTGTTGGAAACTTTAAAAGCTTCAGACATTCAGGCAAACATTCTTCTTACCGTAAGTCCTGTCAGGCACATTAAAGATGGGCTTACAGAAAATAATCTGAGTAAATCCGTTTTGATACAAGCTGTGCAGGAATTGGTCAGCACCAATGAACATGTTCATTATTTTCCGGCATATGAAATCATGATAGATGAACTTCGAGATTATCGATTTTATAAGGAAGATTTGGTTCACCCCAATGATCAGGCCATCAACTATATCTGGCATCAACTAGTATCCAGCTACTTTGATTCGGAATCTCAAAAGTTCATAGAAGATTGGTCTAAACTGCAGAAAGCCATCAACCATAAGCCATTTCATCCTGAAACAGCTCAACACCAGCAGTTTATTCGAAGCACAATTGATAAACTAAAAGCTTTCAATTATCAAGTGAACGTGTCTAGTGAAATTACTCAACTCGAACAACAATTGATATCGAGCCAGTCTGAAACATAAGCGTTTTGTCGTTGTTGTCAGTATCTATACATTGTACCCGATATGTCTGCAAATAAGAAAAATCACCTCAACAACGAAACAAGCCCCTATTTACTTCAACATGCGGAGAATCCCGTGGATTGGTATCCGTGGGGAGAAGAAGCGTTAAATAAAGCAAAAGATGAGAATAAGCCGATTTTACTAAGCATTGGGTATTCCTCGTGTCATTGGTGTCATGTGATGGCTCATGAAAGCTTTGAAGATGCTGAAATTGCTAAAATCATGAATGAGCGATTTGTCAATATTAAGTTGGACAGAGAAGAACGACCCGATATTGATAACATCTACATGGATGCCGTGCAAATGATGGGGCTTAGAGGTGGTTGGCCACTCAATGTATTCATTACCCCTGATCAGAAACCATTCTATGGTGGCACCTATTTTCCATCAGAACAATGGAAGCGTCTTTTGATCTCCGTTTCGGACGCATATCAGCAAAAATATGATCAGATCTACGAATCAGCTTCCAAGTTTGCACAAGGTTTACAACAATCAGAAGTTGAAAAATATGGACTATCCGGCTTAGAGACTACAATTTCCATTTCAGATTTGGAAGAAACAGTCGATAAAATTAAATCTCAATTTGATATAGATTGGGGCGGGTTGAATAAAGCTCCAAAGTTTCCCATGCCAGCGATTTGGCGTTTTTTACTCACCTATTCTATAATACATGAAGATGAAGAGTTAACCAATCATCTTGAATTCACATTAGACAAAATAGCGGCAGGTGGTATTTACGACCACATTGGTGGTGGTTTTGCGCGCTATTCGGTAGATGGTGAATGGCACGTTCCACATTTCGAAAAAATGCTTTATGACAATGGTCAGCTCTTATCCTTGTATGCAGGAGCCTACAATAAATACAAAAAGCCCGAATATCTCCAAACGATCAGAGGAATAGCCGAGTGGCTAAAACGAGAAATGCTGACTGATGAAGGTGCCTTCTACAGTGCGGTGGACGCTGACAGTGAAGGAGTAGAAGGAAAATTCTATGTCTGGGATTATGAAGAAGTCAGATCATTGGCAGGTAAAGACCTCTCTATCATAGCCGAATATTTTGACATCTCTCCTAGTGGAAACTGGGAAGATGGTATGAATGTGCTGAGAAAGCTAGATAGTGATGAGAATCTGGCGAATGAATTGAATATGAACGTGACAGATCTGAATGGAATCATTGGAAATTTCCAGGGCAAGGCATTGGCCTATCGCAGTGAGCGAGTCAGACCTGGTCTTGATAGTAAAATACTTGCCGGTTGGAATGGCTTGACACTAAGCGGATTATGCCACGCATATCAGGCATCTGAAGACGAACTATTCGAAATATTAGCCAGAAACAACGCCTCCTTTATCTCTGGAAAGCTGATCAGTAACCAGAAGCTGATCAGAACTTATGGCAAAAACACCGAAGGGTTTCTGGAAGATTATGCAGCGGTGATTCAGGGATTTATCGATTATTATGAGACATTCTTTGATGAAAAATACTTGCACCAGGCAATAGCATTGACCGACACTACTTTGCAAGAATTCTATGATCCAGAAGAAAAGCTGTTTTATTACAATAGTCTGGAATCTAACGATTTGATCGCCCGCAAGAAAGAAATATTTGACAATGTAATACCAGCCTCCAATTCGATGATGGCAGAAAACCTGTACAGGCTCGGAATCATGGTAGACAATCATAAAATGATCTCTACTGCTGAAGGTATGGTCTCTCAAATGAATAAACTGGTAAAAACAGACGGAGAATTTTTATCGAACTGGGCGAATCTATCCCTGAAAATGATCACTCCTACTTCGGAAATCATTTTAGTGGGGTCAGATGCGAAAAAATTGGCTTTGGAATTACAGAAGCATCCAATCGCCAATAAAATCATCATGGCTAGTGAATCTGAGAATGATCTCCCGTTGTTCGAATATAAAACAGAGCAAAATGGACAAACTACGATTTATGTTTGTTTTGAGAAGACTTGCCAAAAACCAGTTCATAGCACACATGAGGCTTTGAAAATGATTAATAAAGGTTGATTTTTTGTTCTAAAATTCACTTTCTAACAATGTTTCGTAGCGCTAACTGAAAAATTGGGTAAATTGGAATTGCGAAACTATCAACAAAGAACCACAGCCAAGTAAAATGGTCTTATACAAAGACGAAAAACAATTCCTCGATGCTTTTAAAGAAAAAGTAAATAGGAAAGAAAAGATCAATGAGGAGGAACTAGAAGAGCTTATCAATAAGTTTGATGATTTATTGGAAATGAGTTCAGTATCAATGCGAATCATTGACCGGCTCATGCATAACTATGATCAGCTGAAAAAGGAAGTCACCAGTTTGAAACAAGTGGAATCTGATCAAACCTGAAAGTCAACACTTAGGATCAAAAAAGAACACTTATTCCCATTATTGGAATGCTAAGCTGGCATTTGATTTTGAAAGTAAAACAGTGTTTGAGATGAACATTCATAGACTCTGAAATAACAAAGCTTTGTTGATTTTGATCGAAAAGGATCAATTCTTACATTTCAGAATTCATGATCCCTGGCATTTGGTTTAATTTAAGTCCCGAATTATTCCTCTTAAATTTGACGTTTGAATTATCTGGAAGTCATATTACCCTTGCCGCTCCCTGGCACTTTTACCTATAAGGCTTCCTCTTCCTTATATCCTCATATTGTTTCTGGGTGCAGGGTGATTGTTCAATTTGGGAAGCGAAAAGTATATACAGGCATAGTCTCCTCAGTTCACGATCAACCACCTAAGGATTATCAACCAAAAGAAATCATGGATCTGGTGGATCAGGAGCCGATCCTCTCTCCTATGCAGCTCCGATTTTTCGACTGGATGAGCCAATATTATATGTGTAGTCTTGGTGAGGTGATCAATGCCGCATTACCAGCCGGGCTCAAAGTATCCAGTGAATCGATGATTTCAATCAATCCGGAAGTGGATGTATCTGAGCTGGAGCTCACCGAAAAAGAACAAACAATAGTCAATCACCTTACAAGCGGTGACATAAAAATCAGTGATATTAATAAGATTCTTGATATTAAGTCGCCGTATTCTCATATCAAAAACCTGAGCAAAAAGAATGCTATTCAGGTTTTTGAAAAAGTAAAAGACAAATACTCTCCTAAGCATGTCAGCAAAATCCGACTTAATGATGAATATCTTGCGGAAGACGCTCTAGATATACTTTCAGAAGAGCTGGAAGGAAAGAAAAAACAGCTCGACGTTTTAGTGAGTTTTCTACGGCTAGTACCGGTGTTAGAAAACCCCACTACGAATCAGAAAGGAATCCTGAAAAGCAATTTACTTGCTGCAGGCATTAGCCCATCCTCTCTGCAAACATTAATTAAAAATGGCGTTTTTGAAGAATTCAAACACATCGTATCAAGGCTCGATACAGGTGAAGCTAATGACAACTACACGCTAAATTTATCTGAAAGTCAATCTGCAGCTAAGAATGCAATACTTAGCCTTTTTCAATCAAGGGACACAGTCTTGCTGAAAGGAGTCACAGGAAGCGGTAAAACAGAGATTTACATTTCACTAATTCAGGATATTCTGGAGAATGGAGGTCACATCCTATATCTATTACCTGAAATAGCTCTTACCACGCAGATTATCAAGCGTTTGGAAAAGGCGTTTGGCAATCAGTTCGGAATTTTTCATTCCAAATACTCTGACAATGAGCGCGTTGAGGTCTGGCAAAAAGTACTTAAAGGCGAATATCGATTTGTAGTAGGTGTGAGAAGTGCCGTATTTCTGCCTTTTAGTGAACTAGATTTGATCATGATAGATGAGGAACACGAAACCTCCTTTAAGCAGTATGAGCCAGCACCTCGTTATCACGCCAGAGATGCAGCCATTTATTTATCCTCCATACATCATGCAAAAACGCTTCTGGGGACTGCCACGCCATCTTTGGAGAGTTATCAGAACGCATTAGATGGAAAATATGGTCTTGTGAATCTTGAACAACGCTTCTCAGAAGTTGATTTACCTCAAGTAGAGTTTGCCAACCTGATCAAAGAAAGAAAACAGCGTAAAATAAAAGGCACCTTCAGTTCTCTGCTCCTTGAAAACATTGAGCAAACACTGGAGAAAGGAAAGCAAGTCATTCTATTCCAAAATCGCCGTGGATATGCGCCCTATATCACTTGTCACAATTGCGGATATATCCCAAAATGTCCACATTGTGATGTGAGTCTAACTTTTCATAGCTATCAAAATTTACTCATCTGCCACTATTGTGGTCATAAGGCTGAAATGCTTTCTGCTTGTGTGCAGTGTAATTCCAATGAATTGAGGACGATGAGCTATGGCACAGAAAAAATCGAAGAAGAGCTACAAATCCTATTACCTGATGCACAAATCAGACGGATGGATCTGGACACTACGAGAAGTAAGTATAGTTATCAAAAAATCATTGATGAATTCGAAAACGGGGAAATTGACGTGCTGATCGGAACACAAATGATCAGTAAAGGTCTGGATTTTGATGGTGTAGATTTGGTGGGGATTTTTGATGCAGATCGAATGATACATTTTCCTGATTTTCGGTCTCACGAACGAGCTTATCAGCTCATGCACCAGGTAAGTGGCAGAGCTGGAAGGCGAAATGATCAGGGTAAAGTGATTATTCAGACCAATGATCCTGATCAACAGATTCTTTCTTACATCAAAAGGCAGGATTACAACAGTTTTTTCAGAACCGAGATTCTGGAAAGAGAACAGTTTCACTATCCTCCATTCTATAGAATCATCAAAATAACCATCAAGGATTATGATAAACAGGTAGCCGCAGATGCTGCCACTTTTTTGGCCAGAGAAATCAGAAGGAAACTCGGCAATATGCGAGTGATAGGTCCAGTAGAACCTGTGATTGGCCGTATCAGAAATCAATATCTCTTTGACATTACCATCAAATATGAAAAACAGGGACTGAATATACCGGCAATCAAAGATTTCCTACTTACTTCGCGTAATATGTTGGTGAGTCAGCAGTTATACAAAAGTGTAAGAGTCGTTTTTGATGTGGACCCTGT
>JAUIAO010000022.1 GCA_030425425.1 Bacteroidia bacterium
TTTGTTTTTATTTTGCCGAAACCAACATAGACTTATTTTAAGCTTTATTTTATCGTCTGATGAGTATACTTGACCTAATTACCTTATTGATTTTCCTGGCTGCAGTTTTTACGCTGATTAACATCACAGTCCTAAAACTGCCTAGTACGATCGGGCTTATGGCCATCGCGCTCATGATGTCCGTTGTGATCCTGATTTTAGGATATGCTTTTCCAGCTGTGACAAGAGGAGCAGAACATATCATTGAAGAATTTGATTTCAAAGAAGTCCTTCTTGGAGTCATGCTAAATTTCCTGCTTTTTGCAGGTGCTCTTTCTGTAAACCTGAAGAAACTACTCGAAGAGAGACTTCCGGTCCTAGTATTGGCCGTGGGAGGAACTTTAATGTCCACCTTCATTGTAGGATATTTGGTTTACACCATTTTCCCTTTGCTGGGAGTGGAAATTGAATTCATATACTGTTTGTTGTTCGGTGCGTTGATTTCTCCTACAGATCCGATTGCGGTATTATCACTGACCAAAAAGTTTGGTTTATCCCAAAATCTGGAGATTAAAATAGCAGGAGAATCCCTATTCAATGATGGAGTAGGTGTAGTAGTCTTTTTAACAATACTCAATATTGCCATGTCTACTCATGGTGGAGCTGAAGCAGCTCATGGAGCACATGGTGGAGGAGAAGTAACAGCTGCATCTGTGGCAATTCTCTTCGGACAGGAGGTAATAGGCGGTGTACTAATGGGAGCCTTATTCGGTTTCCTTGGATTCCGCTTGCTAGATTTTATCGATAATGATCACGTAGAATTAGAAGTGCTCGTTACATTGACCCTCGTGATGGTAGGTGGTCGATTGGCAGAGTTGATTCATGTTTCTGCTCCGTTGGCAATGGTAGTAATGGGACTATTCATTGGTAATGAAGGAAGAGATGAGAAACTAGCCAATGCTACTGGAGAATATGTTTTTAAATTCTGGCACTTACTTGATGAAGCATTAAATGCGATTTTGTTCATCCTCGTGGGGTTAGAAATGATTGTAATTGCAGGAACATTCACACCTAATAGTATCTTGGTGGGTGCTGTAGGTATTGTGATTGTATTGACTGCAAGATTTATTGGTGTAGCTGTGCCTGTAAAGATCATGTCGATTTTTAGGTCATTTGAGCCAAAAACAATCTCAATCCTCACTTGGGGAGGTTTGAGAGGAGGAATTTCTGTAGCGCTTGCGCTATCCTTATCTGATTTCGATTGGATTCAGCCTGCAGTATTTGAGACTATACTTTTTGCAACTTATTGTTGTGTGGTGTTCTCAATTCTCGTGCAAGGACTTACAATGAAGAGTTTATTGAAATAATACATTATTATCAGATCTATTTATGAAAATCAGCATAGCAGAAGGTTTATACCTAATTGCACTTGATGATGAAGAAGGGAGATTGTTATCTGCTGCAGAAAAATCAGTCATCCCTGGATTGATGAGTGCCGCAGTACTCGAACTACATCTTCTTAAGAAAATAAGTCTTAAGGGTGATGTGATTTCATCTGTTGATGATCCTTCGGGCACTGGTAATGGAATTCTAGACAAAATACTTCATAAAGTGAAAGGTGGTGTTGGGATAGTGGATATGGTAGAAGATCTATCACATCACTTCAAAGACATCATGGAAGACCTGAATGAACTGTTGAGTCAAAGAGGTATTTTGAGAAAAGAAGCTACAAAGTTGATGTGGATTCCTCTATCTGAACGAATGGATAATGCCAATTATGCATTTGAACAAGAAATCAGGAATAGCTTAAAGGCCATTGTTTTCAAAAACGCCAAACCAACACCATCATTCGTGGTGTTGATGTCATTGATTTTTGACTGTCACATTCTTGATGAGGTTTTTAAAGATAGTGATGAATTGATAGATGCGGTTAAAGTGGCTAAAGACATTGTTTCTTCACCAGTGATCTCAGATGATTTGTCACAGACGTTAAAAACACTCAGAGCTTATTTCGAAGCTCGATAAATAGTTTTTATTAGAAAAAAATCAAATCGGCAGAGAGACCTAATCCTCGTTTAGATCCTCTGCTGATGTTGTTACCCCTCTGAGTTTGTTGTGCAGTAAGGCATCCAGCTCATTCTCTTCTTCATTTAAATAGAATTTGTAAAGCTGATCAACTTCTTCCTGTACCTTTTCGCGGCTTTGCCCGGATATATGGGTATATGTCAGAGACTGTATGTCTTTGATAGTTTTTAATAGTGCGATCACAGAATCTTGCTTTTCCATCAGCTTATTGGCTCTGAAAGCCATGAAACCAAACCCTTCATGAGGGTTGTTATTATCTTTTTCTAATATCAGGTATTCAATACCGTCAACCGTGATTTTATCAAAATTGAAAATGATATTTTCGTGTATTTCACGGGGTTTGAACTCTTCTCCCTCAGTCAGATCACGGTTATGACATCCATGAAATGCAATAGTTACTATGCTGAGAATGAGAATAACTAGTAGTTTTTTCATGATGATTTTTGGTTTTCACGGATAAAACCTTCTCCAACTCCAAATACGCGTTTCAGGAGTTTATATGCTTTTCCATTTAGGATCATGATAAGATAATCCCCTTGACTTATTTTAAGGTCACCCAGAGGGTTTTTGATAAGCCTTTTATTTCCAAATTTGTCTCTCTTGGTAATGCCTATCAAAACAGTGTTGTATTTTGATTTTAGCTCTAAAAAAGCGTCCTGATAGGGTTTGCCCAAAAATGGGTTTTGGTTAGTAACCAGCATTTGCTTTATGTCATACTCTCCATCACCTTTAGCAAAAGACATGATGTCCTCACTATATCCAGCTACGTCAGGCTCAAACATATAAGATGCCAGGAGTTTGGAACTTATTTCGTGTTTAGAAATAGTATTAGAAACTCCAGCGCTCAGAAAGGTGTCTTTTAAGTCACCATTATCCAATGTTACCACGAAATCCAGATTCGGGTAATACTTTTTAATGTTAAGTATATATACAAGTTTTTCTGTATCATTTTCCAGATTCACAAACACTATGGATGAATGATCAATATTTGCTTTTTTAAGCAACTCGAAGCTCTCAAAATCAGAGTAAAGTGTGAAAATATCCTTGCTGCTATATTGCTCTTTGATATGGTCTATGTCCTCTTTTTTATTCGTTACTATAGCCACTTTTTTACCTACTCCAATCAATTGATCCATGACTAGTTTGCCAAAATCATTCCAGCCTATAATTACAGCATGATGCTCGAAATTAGTGCCATTGTATCCTAGTTTTTTGTTTTCCTGTATAGTAGCCATAAGGTTAGTGAATTGACCAATTAATAAACCATAAATACCCAAACTTGTCAAAATAAAAATGTATCCAATAATACGACCATAGAGAGTTGCAGGATACAAGTCTCCATATCCCACAGTGGTAAGCGTAACTACTGAATACCAAATGGCATTTTGCATATCCGTAATTGCTGATTGATTACTATCTCTTTCAACTGTAACCAAGGCAAAAATCAATAAGAAATAGACAATGAATCCTAATAGGATTTTGAAAGAAATGCTAAATGTTTTGCTTTTCAGGAGTTCTTGAAACATTTGACGATGTTAGGTTGATTTCAAATATAGTTAAAAGCATGATTTATTAGGAATAATCTTCATAGAGTACATTTTTGGCTAAAAATGTATTTATGGTGATATTTTACAGGTTGCAAAATAATTATTGTTTAATTGGTGGAATATTAATAAAATAGCGTGTTTATTACATAATTCACACTTTAATTAAACTTCATGCAAAAAAGACATACTTACGATTACGGGGTAATCGGAAACTGTGCATATACTGCTCACATTCATATGGACACCAACATCTCATGGATGTGTTGGCCAAGGTTTGACAGCTCCTTTATTTTTGGTAAACTACTGGATCACAACAAAGGAGGTGAGTTTTCAATCAAACCAATCAATGAAGGTTTTGAGACCAAGCAGTATTATATTGAGAATACCAACATGCTCTGCACGGAGATTACTACAGAAAATGGTAAGTATAAGGTAACAGATTTTGCACCACGGTTTTTTCAAATGGATCGCTATTATAAGCCTTTGATGCTTATCCGTAAGATTGAAAGAATAGAGGGTAGTCCAAAAATCGTGGTGAAGTGTCATCCCAAAGGTAATTATGGGGAACTCAACCCTGAGCACTCAATGGGAAGCAATCATATTAGATTTTTAGGTTTGGATGCACAAGTCAGGCTGACGACTAATATTTCTTTGAATTATGTGATGGATGAAGAAAGTTTCGTACTCAATGAGACTAAATATCTGGTTTTAACCTATGGGCCACCACTGGAAGGACCATTGATGGAAACAGTAGACAATTTTTACACTCGGACCAGAGAGTATTGGAGAGGATGGGTGAAAACTGCTAATATTGTTCATTTTCATCAGCGAGCGGCTATTCGGTCTGCTTTGATTCTGAAAATCCATCAGTATGAAGATACCGGAGCAATCATTGCTGCTGCGACGACCAGTCTTCCCGAATCACCAGGAAGTACCCGTAACTGGGATTATCGCTTTTGCTGGATGAGGGATACTTATTATACGCTTAATGCTTTCAATAACATTGGTCACTTTGAAGAGTCAGAAAAGTACTTTCACTACATTCTGAATACAACAGTGGAAGAAAGTGATCGCTATCAGCCTCTATACGGAATAAGCGGGCAAAAACAACTCACTGAAAAAGAAATTCCTTTGGCCGGATATGAAGGAAATCAGCCAGTGCGCATTGGTAATGATGCTTATACTCATATTCAAAATGACGTATATGGACAGGTATTGATTTCCTTGTTGCCATTATATGAAGATAAGCGTATCATATTTACGGAGAGATTTGACTCTGCGGAATTGGTTTCCAAAACGCTTGATATGATCGAAAAGACTTTTGATGAAAAAGATGCAGGTCTATGGGAGTTTAGAAATTTAGCACAACATCATACTTATACTTATTTATTTCATTGGACAGGTAGCAGTGCTGCTCTGAAAATAGCTAAAGTGATAGGGGACGAGAAGATGATCAAGAAGGCTCAGGAATTGAAAGATCGCTCTCATGCTATGATTCAGAAGAGCTATGTGCCTGAGAAGAAAGGTTACGCTCAGGCCGTGGGAGTGGATAGAATGGATGCCAGCACACTCCAACTCATTATGATGAATTATCTGGATCCCAACTCTGAAGAGGCTAAAGATCATTTAGTTGCACTTGAAAAAGAGCTACATGCCAAAGATGGACTTTTCTACCGATACAAACATCAGGATGATTTTGGCGAGCCGGAGACTACCTTCTTGATCTGTGCTTTTTGGTACGTAGAGGCCCTTGCATGTGTAGGCAGGCTAGATGAGGCCATTAAGTATTTTGAAAACCTGCTGTCGTATTCCAATCATGTTGGGTTGCTCAGTGAGGATGTAAAAGAATCAGATGGTAGTATGTGGGGAAATTTTCCACAGGCTTATAGCCACGTTGGATTACTCAACGCGGCTTCAAGAATTGCTAGAAAACTAGACAAGCCAGACTTCTTATAGAAGGCTGGCGAGCAGTTTGCGAATATCTGTGTGATCAGTAACTCTGTACTTGGCAGCTGAAGACATATTACCTACCTTGATGGTAAATGCATCATCAGGCATGGCTTTGAAGGTGTCTTCATCTGTCCAGTCATCTCCACAAGCGAGTATAAAATCTGATTCGTATTTGTTGAGCCATACAGTAGCAGCTCTTCCTTTGTCTATTTCGGAGTTCTTGATTTCCACTACTTTATTCCCTTCTAGCACTTTGAGGTTTTTATCTACCGTGATATACTTCAGGTGACTCGTCAGTTCTCTGGTTCTTGCCTCGCCAAGTCCCGTTTCCACCTTTCTGTAATGCCAAACCAGTGAGTAATCTTTCACCTCTACGAAGGAGCCAGGGGTTCTATCTACGTAGCCTTTTAGCACTTCCATGATCGGGTCTTTCCATGAGTCGTTAAGATTGATAAGCGTTCTGAACTCTTTACCTTTTTCTTTGATCCAGACCCCATGTTCAGCAATAATTTCCAAATCAAAATCACTAAGCCATTCTTCTAGTGTATCTCTGCCTCTTCCGCTGATGATTACTACCTGGTTTTTCTTGTCTTTGGTAAGCTTGCTGAGTATGTCAATTAATTCTTTGTCGGGCTTGGTTTTGGTAGGGTCACTATCAAAACCTACGAGTGTTCCATCATAATCGAGGAAGATCATTCGTTTTTCTGCAGACTTATAACCTGTGATCAGGCGGTCTGAAATTTGATTGTCAAGTATTTCTGTTTCCAAATCTTTCTGTACTTTTTTAATGTAATTCAATCCTTTCATGAACATGCTTACCCAGTGATGGATATTATAGTGCTTCAAAGAATTTTGCATGCTGCTAATCTGGGCCATTTGTTTTTTTACAGGCATCGTGAGTGCATTTTTCAGAGCGGTTACCATCTCACCCATGTCATTAGGGTTGATGAGAATTGCGTCCGACAATTCTTTCGATGCACCTGCCATTTCACTAAGAATCAATACACCTTTTTTATCCAACCTGCTGGCAATGAATTCTTTACAAACCAGGTTCATTCCATCACGCATAGGAGTGACCAATGCTACTTCCGCCATTCTATAAAATGCTGAGAGGGCGTTTAGAGGAAAAGATCTGTAGAAATAATGGATGGGTGTCCAGTTGAGTCGTGAGTGGTGACCGTTGATTCTTCCTACCAATAGATCAACTTCTTCTTTCAATTCTTTGTATTTGCCTACTTGATCTCTGGAAGGAACCACCACCATGAGCAAAGACACCTTGCCTACATATTCAGGGTATTCTCCCAAAAACCTCTCAAATGCCCTTAATCTCTGTGGAATTCCTTTTGAATAATCGAGGCGGTCTATTGATAAAATCAATCTCTGATCACCGATAGAGGTCCGATATCTAACTTCTCTGGCCAGTGTCTCCGGTGAAGCTGCAGATTCGGCATATTTGTCATAGTCTATTCCCATAGGTAGGGCGTCCACCATCACTTTACGATTGTCTACATTGATTTGTCCATTGCTATTTCCTAATCCCGCCAATCTATTCACTGAAGAGAGGAAGTGACGCATGTCATCATAAGTGTGAAATGCCAGAAAATCTGCTCCCAGCATGCCTTCTAATAGCTCTCGTCTCCATGGTAATAATCTGAAAGACTCGTATGAAGGAAACGGTATGTGTAGGAAAAAACCTATACTAGCTTTTGGAGCATGCTCCCTGAGTAACTGTGGAAGAAGCAAGAGCTGATAGTCATGAATCCATATGGTATCATCTGGCTCCAATACTTCTTGAATAGCTTTGGCGAATTTCTTATTTACTTTCTGGTAGGCTTTCCAAAGATCATCATCATAGACAATGTATTGGTTGAAATAATGGAAGTTTGGCCAAAGTGTTTCGTTGCTAAAACCCTCGTAAAAATCTTCAATCTCAGTGGTAGTAAGAAACACAGGTTTCATACTTTCTTTTTTGAGATTAGTAATGACTTCCTGCTGCTGATCAGACTTATTAATGGCTAGTCCTGGCCATCCGATCCAGACATTATCACCCTCTTTGTAAATAGATCCCAGTCCGGTTGCTAGCCCTCCTTCACTTGGTTTGTAAATAAACTTCCCATCCTCTTGTGAGATTTTGACAGGCAATCGGTTTGATACTATGATTGTTTTGGCCATTGTTACGCAGTTTCATTAAATATACAATCCAGCATTTGAATTGTTCGGTTGTGGTTGTTTATTAACATGTAAACTTTGTTGCGCCGGGGTTTACCCAAAGCTACTTTTTAGTCTTATCTGGGTTAATTTTCTTTTGGTATCCAATGGAAAATCACCCTTCATCATCCAGTCATAAAAACCGGGTTCTCTTTTTAATACTTCTTTCACTGGCTTTCCTCTGTGTTTGCCAAAGTTAAATATTTCCTCTCCCTCTTCATTGTAAACGATCCTGCCAGCAAGGTCTACCATCCTCTGATTGGTGATTTCATGGAGTTTGCCCATGTCATTGGTAATGGTTCCCATCTCTTTGCCCAATAGGTCTACCACTTTCTCTCCATTGTATCTATCTACCTGAGCAGTAAGTACTTCCAGCGTGGCTTGTGTATCGGCTAGCGCACTGTGAGCGTTTTCCAATGGTTTGTTGCAGTAAAACTTATATGCAGCTGATAGGTTTCTTTTCTCCATTAAATGAAAAATCTTCTGTGCATCTACAAGCTTCCGATTATCCACCTCGAAATCTACGTTTGCTCTGAGGAATTCTTCTACGAGCATTGGTACATCAAACTTTAGAATATTAAATCCGGCAAGATCACAACCTTCCAGCCAAGTAGCCAATGATTTAGCCACTTGCTTGAAAGTCGGTTCGTCTTTCACGTCTTCATCATAGATGCCATGAATCAAGCTTGTTTCCACAGGAATAGGAATTCCCGGGTTTATTTTTCTGCATTTTTCTTCTACCGATCCATCTGGAAA
Source organism: Bacteroidia bacterium (assembly GCA_030425425.1). Classification (GTDB taxonomy): domain Bacteria; phylum Bacteroidota; class Bacteroidia; order Cytophagales; family Cyclobacteriaceae; genus Marinoscillum. The sequence continues at coordinate 8,526 of JAUIAO010000022.1, forward strand.
AACTTTGATCAAAGCCATTTCCACGATTCGGTCATGAGAAATATTAGTCCCTGTAGTCTCCAGATCAAAAACTACCAAAGGATTCTTTAAATGGAGCATTATGCCAGGGTTTTTAAAGCTGAGTAAAACTGTTTTTTTGAAATCCCGATTCGCCCAAGTAGCATTTTTGCTCCGGCGGCATGGTTGGGAAAACCTTCGTTATCTGTTCTGATGACAATGTGCTCATCTCCCGGTTCGAAAATAAACCCATCATCTGTTTGCTTGCATTTGAGGGCTTTGTATTCGAAAGATTTCACATCTTCACGCTCTTTTTTGCCAATCATTGTAGCTACATGGTCATCTTCAAAATACACCAATGAACCTGCTTTTGGGAGCTGATCAGCAAGTTTTTCGTATTCGAGCACTACTTCGTCGAAAGACTGGTATCCTGCTGGCAATCGCTCGCCTATCCTGTGAATCAGTAAAATATGGAGATCCAGGTCATGAAAGTATGGCTTTCCATCCGCCTTCTCATCGCCGCCCTTGATGATGATTACAGGGGCATCAGTAAAATTAGTTTCTTCTCCTATGCTGTAAAAATCGACCTCTTTGCCGACATGATTGACTACCAATTGGCACAAATCAAAAATTTCTTCAACGCCTCGGGTGCCACCTATGTAGATACGTTGTTTGTTTTTAATGGGAGCTGTGTCTATTTGCATTTTGAATTTAGTCTCTGTTCAAAAATAATTGAAAAAGGGTCGGTGACAAACTTTTTATGGATTTAGGCGAATCTACGCCAAAAGGAAAATTATCCACAGTAAAGATTGTTAGTAAGATGTTAATAGATAAAATATCTAATCAATACAGGGGTAGTAAGTTTGCCCGTTCTAAGTTCTAAACACATTAACCGAGACGCATGGAGGGTAAGACATCAGCATTAAAATCATCAGGTAAATCCAGAAGAATGGGGGTTTCAGAGCTCTCACGTGAGTTGGGGAAGCTGCCACCACAGGCCGTAGAAATTGAAGAAGCTGTACTGGGAGCACTGATGTTGGAGCGTGATGCCTTGACCAACGTTATCGAAATCCTCAAGCCGGACAGTTTTTATAAAGATGCCAACAGACTGATTTTTGAAGCAATCGTGCAGCTTTTTAATAATAGTGAGCCAGTTGATATTAAAACGGTCGTACATCAGGTAAGAAAAGGTGGTAACCTGGATTTGGTAGGTGGAGCTTACTATATCACGGAGCTTACTACCAAGGTAAACTCTGCGGCGAATATTGAATATCATGCAAGGATTATTGCAGAGCAATCGATCAAGCGTGAATTGATCCACATTGCATCTCAGATTCAGCATGATTCTTATGAGGATACCACGGACGTTTTTGATTTGTTGGATAAGGCTCAGCAGTCGCTTTTCGATGTTTCTGAATCTCACATTCGTAAGAATTTTGATAAAATGAATTCCTTGATGCATCAGGCCATTCAGGAAATAGAAGAGCGAAAAAATCAAACTGATGGACTTACAGGTATTGCCAGTGGATTTACTTCTCTTGACAGAATTACTTCGGGATGGCAAAGATCCGATTTAGTTATTATCGCGGCGAGACCTGGTATGGGTAAAACAGCTTTTGTTGTTTCTGCTCTCAGAAATGCCGCAGTTCAGTTCAAAACGCCAGTGGCCATCTTCTCACTGGAGATGTCTTCTGTTCAGCTGGTTCACAGGATGGTATCGGCCGAGGCAGAGCTGGAAAGTGATAAATTGAGAAAAGGAAATCTGGAAGCCTATGAGTGGCAGCAGTTGATCAGTAAGACAGGGAAATTATCCGAAGCACCCATTTTCATAGATGACACTCCGGCACTAAGTATCCTGGAGTTACGAGCTAAATGTCGAAGACTGGTACAGCAGCATGGAGTATCCCTGGTGGTGATTGACTACTTGCAGCTGATGTCGGGCGATTCTTCTAAAAACTCTGGAGGAAACCGCGAACAGGAAATCGCCTCTATTTCTCGAGCGTTGAAAGGAATCGCTAAAGAATTGAATATTCCAGTTATTGCTCTGTCTCAGCTTAGTCGTGCAGTGGAGACCAGAGGAGGAGATAAGCGACCACAGCTTTCCGATTTGAGGGAATCTGGTTCAATTGAGCAGGATGCCGATATGGTAATGTTCCTTTACAGACCAGAGTACTATGGCATGACTCAAGATGAAAATGGTATGCCATTACAAGGAATTGGAGAGGTTATCATTGCTAAGAACAGGCACGGAAAGCTTGAAAATGTTCAACTCAAGTTCATCGGCAAGTTCACCAAATTTGAAGATTTGGATGCTTCTATGAGTACAGGTGATGATAAATACATGACCTCATTTCCTAGTAGTGGGCCGTCTAATTCTGATTTTACCATCACTATTCCTAGCAAAGCCAATAAAAAGGATGACGGTGGAGAAATGCCATTTTAACTCAGGGTCATATTGAGCTAATTTTTAGTTGAGGGATAACATTTTTCATATGATACCTTGTTGTATGGATGAAGTTATAATGAAAACCAGCTGGTAATGATGAAAAGCTTAATTGTAAGTTCTACAGATCAAGGGACCTGGGATATTCATATCATTAAAAAAGAAATCCCTAAACCTTCAAAAAACGAGTGTCTTGTCCGAGTGAAAGCTGCAGCATTAAACAGGAGGGATTATTGGATTTCTGTGGGCAAATACCCTGGTATTAAATCCGGTGTAACATTGGGCTCGGATGCATGTGGTGTGGTAGTAGAAGGAGATGATAAATGGGTCGGTAAAGAAGTTTGGATCAATCCAAACCAAAACTGGGGAGAAAACCCTGAGTTTCAATCAGGCCAATATACCATATTGGGAACTCCTAAGGATGGAACTTTGGCTGAATACTTAAGCGTACCAACTGATCGATTGAAAGAAAAGCCGGCTCATTTGACTTCTGTGGAAGCCGCTGCTTTTCCTTTGGCAGCTTTGACAGCATATCGGGCAGTATTCACTAAAGGTCAGGTAAAATCAGGAGACAAAGTTTTAGTGACAGGAATCGGTGGGGGTGTAGCACAATTTGCCATGGCTTTTGCCAAGAATCTTGGAGCACGAGTTTCCGTGTCCTCTAGTTCGGATTGGAAATTAGAAAAAGCTAAAAATTCAGGAGCCGATTTTGGATTCAATTACAAGCACGAAAACTGGTTGGTCAAGGCCTCAGCCGAAGCGGGCAAATTTGATGTTATCATAGACAGTGCCGGAGGAAATGCTTTGAATAGTTACCTGAAAATTATCAAATCTGGAGGTAAAATAGTCATGTATGGCAGCACCACTGGCAAACCAGAACATCTTGATGCTTTTCGTTTATTTTGGTCTCAAGCATCCATCTTAGGCTCTACAATGGGAAATGATGATGAGTTTCAGCGAATGACTGAATTTGTTGCTCGTCAGCAGATCAAACCTACTTTAGATAAAGTATATAAGCCTGATCAGATGGTTGAAGCTGTCAAGTCTATGAAGAGTTCCGATAATTACGGAAAGAAAGTCATTCAGTTCTTAGATTGATCGGTTTTTTCATTGTTGAAGTATTTGCTAAAGCATTTCATCAAATCCTGCGGTTTGAAAGGTTTTGGTAGGTGATCATTCATCCCCACGTCATAGCAGCTCTGGATTTCTGCTGGTAAGGTAGAGGCGCTCAACGCTATGATTGGAATATTGCAGATCGGCGGTTCAGTGGCATTTCGGATGAATCGAGTGGCGTCAAGACCGCTCATGATCGGCATCCGCACATCCATTAATATTATATCATATTCATTTTCAAATATTTTATCAATGACCTCCTGACCATTCACAGCCACATCAGTTTTGAAGCCTAACTTCTCCAAAGTGATGGTTGCTACCATTCTATTTACCTCATTATCCTCAGCAATCAGGACCTTGATTTCACCCGTTTCGAAATTGTAGGGGATTGGTTGATCTGGTTTTTTCTGACTTTTCAGCTTTTTTGCGGGCTTCAATTGGATTTCAAAACTGAAACTTGTGCCTTTTCCCACCTTGCTCTCTACTTTGATGTTACCTCCGTAGAGTTCGACCAGTTCTTTGCTGATGGCGAGCCCAAGGCCAGATCCTCCAAATTCCCGTGTAGTTTCAATGCTGGCTTGCTCAAAGGATTCGAATATTTTATCCAATTTATCATCAGGGATGCCAATACCCGTGTCATTGATTTCGAATTGTAATCTAGGGCCATCATCGGTATGTTTAGAATTTACTATAAGGTCTACACCTCCTTCATTGGTGAATTTCAGCGCATTTCCCAGGATATTCAGGAGGATCTGATTCAGTCTTATAGGATCACCACAAACGCGTAAAGGTACCTGCTCACGAAAAATGGACCGGAGGGTAATTCCTTTCTCTTCAGCCACTCCTTTAAATGTGTTTACCGCTCCATCTACCACTTCATTAACGTCAAAATCAATATGTTCTAAGGTTAGTTTTTCGGAATTGATTTTTGAGATATCCAATACCTGATTGATCAGCGTCATCAATATTTCTGAGGAGAATTGAATATTCTTTAAGTATTTGGCTTGCTGCTCATCCAGGTTAGTGGTAGACATAATATTCACCAATCCAATGATTCCATTCAATGGAGTACGAATTTCATGACTCATATTGGACAGAAACTGGTCTTTAGCTTTAACTCCTGCCAAAGCTTCTTTTTTAGCCTCTTTGAGCTTCATTTCGTTGAGTTTACGCTCCTTTACATCATTCAGGAGAAGCTCGTTTCTTTTATTTAGCTCTTCTGAAAACTGTTTATTTTTCAATTCTGTATCCAGCATTTTTTGGATAATGATCCCCATCAGAATGCTAAAAGGTATAAATCCGATCAAACCAAAGACAAGAGGGTGAGACTGGTTGTATTGCCAATAGAGCTCCCCGGAGATATATCCAAAATCATGTTTTATAACGGATGTAGTTCCAATTACATATAGAAAAACACCCCATGAAGAAAATAATAAGGTAATCACCTGACCTTTTTGGGGGTTCTTCTTTTGCAAAGTTTTGTTGTAATGTCTGATGACATAGTGAAGTAAAACGAATGAAATAGAAGCGATCCCGAGCATCCAAAGCTGCGGGACATTGAAGAAAGTTCTGTAAAGATTGGCGATGGAAAAAGAGCCATACTCTTGCCAGCTGTAATTGATGCCACATCCGATGAGTAAAACAATGGATATGCACAACGCCGGGTATATGATTTTTGATGTGAAGTTTTTCACGGCTGAGTTTTGATTATTGGTATGGTAAAGTTGGTTAGGTAAAACCCAATAGTCAACAGAGAAAATCTGAAGTATGAAAATGGGTGTAATCACTGAAGCAACTCAGTAAAATACTTATGAGATTCACATAAGTCAGCGATCATCAGTTGATTCAGTATAGAGTTTGATCACAATCATTACCCGGCTTGAGGTTCATCATAGGATTATTCTAATAATTTTTTGAAATTAATGGTAACACAATGAATAAGAACCCATGATCTGAACGTAAAAAACCAATTTCTAAAAACAGGATTAGAATTAGGTATACATGCCCATTTCATGAGTTTTAACCCACAAATACTAGAAAGATGAAAACGCTACACACCCATGATCGACACGCTCCGGTGGATAGGAATTTGCCGGAAGCGCTTAGAGCTAATGAAGTATTGCATACCAAACCGTTGAGTTCATCTACTTATCAAGGGCTGATGGATGTAAAAAAAGAGCGCCAGCAGTCATATGAGGAAAAAAGGCCATTATTCATGATGATAGGTCTGACTATCAGTTTGTTTCTGGTAGTACTTGGTATCAACTGGAAATTCTATGATAAGACCGAATTGGTAGATTTAGGACAGGTAGAAAATGATTTTGAGGAAGTGTTGGAAGTTCCTCCTAGCTTACAGCCACCACCTCCACCTCCCAAGAAATTGGAGGTTTTTACTCTCAAGGAAGTTGATGATAACAAAGTAATAGAAGAATTGCAGATTCAGATTGATGTGGAAACAACAGAAGATATGGAGGTGGAGCAGGTCATCTACGAACCCGTATTTGAAGAAGTGGAAGAGGAAGTTGAGGAAATCTTTACAATAGTAGAAGAGCAACCTAGTTTTCCAGGAGGAATCAGTAAGTTTTATGAATATGTGGCTAATTCTATTGAGTATCCTTCGAGTGCAAGAAGGTTGAATATCACCGGTCGGGTTTTTGTGAAATTCGTTATTGAAAAAGACGGAACAGTTACTGATGTACAGGTAATCAAAGGTATAGGAGCTGGCTGTGATGAAGAAGCCAGACGAGTCATAGAAGCCACGCCAAATTGGAATCCTGGCAAGCAGAGAGGAAGAAATGTGAGAGTGTACATGACTGTACCAATTATGTTTAAGTTGCAGGAGAATTAACCAAACAACTTTTTAACCAATATGAAAATTGTGAATACAGCTAGTGAAGCTGTGCAAGCTATTAAATCCGGCGACCATGTATTTATACATACAGCCGGAGCTACCCCCACGGCCTTGGTGGAAGCCATGACAGAACGGCACGATGAACTAAGGTCAGTAGAGATATTTCATTTGCATACCGAAGGTACTGCTCCATATGCTCAGGAAAAGTATCAAAGTAGTTTTCACCTCAACTCTTTCTTTTTGGGAGCCAATGTCCGTCAGGCCATTTCGGAGGGAGTAGCAGACTATATTCCTTGTTTTCTAAGTGAAATTCCGATCATGATCAGGTCAGGAATCGTACCTATCACTGTTGCGCTTATCCAGGTTTCGCCACCCGATTTGCATGGCTATTGTTCTCTGGGAATATCTGTAGATGCTACCAAATCAGCCGTGGATATGGCTGAGGTCGTTATTGCTCAGATTAACCCGAGTATGCCCCGAACACATGGTGATGGATTAATCCATGTGAGCAGGATCAATTACGCAGTAGAAATTGAAGCTCCCATTCCCGAAATTCCTCCACATCCACACACAGAAGTCGAAGAGAAAATCGGAGCTTTTATCGCACATATGATACCAGACCGGGCAACTCTGCAAATGGGAATAGGAGCTATTCCTGATGCTGTGCTTGGTTTTCTGGGTAATCACAGAGATTTGGGTATTCATACAGAAATGTTTTCTGATGGCGTGATTCCGCTGGTAGAAAAAGATGTGATTACCAATAAATTTAAGACCAAGCACAAGGATGTAATGGTTTCAGGTTTTCTCCTCGGGTCTAAGAAATTATATGATTTCGTTCACGATAATCCTATTGTGAGAATGCTGGATATCCAATATGTGAATGATGCGGCTGTGATACGTAGAATGCCCAATATGATCAGCATCAATAGTGCTATTGAAGTAGATATTACCGGTCAGGTGGTTTCTGATAGTATTGGTACCCGTATCTATTCAGGAGTAGGAGGGCAGATGGATTTTATCAGAGGAGCTTCATTGTCGCCAGGAGGAAAGCCAATCATCGCTTTGCCATCTACCACTAGCAGAGGAGATAGTAAAATCACATCATTTCTGAGGCCAGGAGGGGGTGTGGTCACCACCAGAGCTCACGTGCACTATGTAGTTACTGAGTATGGCGTTGCAGAATTATATGGAAAAAATTTAAGACAAAGAGCAAAAGCCTTGATCAATATTGCCCATCCTGATCACAGGGAAGAGCTGGAGCGACAGGCTTTTGAGCGTTTTAAGCAGTTCTAGTTTTTGTGTTGTTGGCATTATGCCAAAAGTGTGAGGTCATTTCCTGAAACTGGAGATGGCCTCCATTTTTTCATACTAACCAAATACTCTTTGTCGCCAGTATTTCATCATTCAATAAGATTGATAGCTTCCATTCCCCTCTTTTGTCCTCTACTGGAGCCCAGATGGTGTCTCCCAGAAAAAAATGAAATGGATTGTGCTTCACACGAAAAGTGCCAGTAAACGGAGCTGCAAGATCACCATTCTCATCAAGAAAAGGAGGGTGGTCTATAATGAAGTCCAGATATCTACCTCTTGCTTTGCGGATTTCTACTATCATTCCAAACTCCACACCTATTTCTGCTGTCACCTGATTGGTCAACTCAATGAACTGAGGTAACGCACTACTTTCTCTATCCCATGTGCTATAAAGACCAAAGTTGATAATGTCAATTTCTATCGGACGGTTGTTCTTCTTTTTCATTCATCGCAAAGTTATTGTTTCCGCCGATTGGGCAAGAATTCACGTGAGATTTAGTGCATTAAAGAACTGACGAACGCCCTGATTTGATATGACCTACCTCAGTGTTTAAGAACATGTAGAAATCTACATTTATTCCTCTAAACATATTTTAAACCTTCTTAATCCTTTCGCAAATGAAAGTATTTGATGAAAAACACATAAAAAACATTGTCCTGCTTGGTAGCACCAAGTCAGGCAAAACCACGTTGGCAGAGGCCATGCTTTTCGAGGCAGGCCTCATTGGAAGACAAGGAACGGTAGAAGATAAAAATACCGTGTCTGACTATCATGAGATAGAGCATGAGCGTGGAAGTTCTGTTTACGCTACCACCATGCATACCGAGTGGCGAAACTATAAAATCAATATCATGGATACTCCGGGACTGGATGATTTTATAGGTGAGGTCATTTCGTCTGTAAGAGTAGCAGATACTTGCGTATACGTGATCAATGCACAGCACGGAGCAGAAGTGGGTACAGATTTGATTTGGAATTATGTAGACAAATTTCAGAAGCCTACCATTTTCGCAATGAACCAGCTGGATCATGCTCAGTCCAATTTTGATGCCTCTGTAGAGTCACTGAAGAATGATTTTGGAGATGCAGTAATAGTGATGCAATACCCTCTAAATGAAAAGGAAGGATTCAATGGAATCATTGACCTGTTGAAAATGACTTATTACCGGTTCGGACCAGATGGTGGTAAGCCAGAAAAATTGCCAATCCCTGAGAGTGAAATGGAAAAAGCAAAAGCGCTTCACAATGAGCTCGTAGAGAAGGCTGCGGAGAATGATGAAAACTTAATGGAGCTCTATTTTGAGAAGGGTACATTAGATGAAGATCATATGAGAGAAGGGCTGAAAATCGGAATGAGAGATCATACGGTGTTTCCAGTATTTTGCCTTTCAGCAAGAAATAATATGGGTAGTGGAAGAATGATGGGCTTTATCGATAATGTAGCTCCTTCTTCAATAGATATTACACCTGAAATAGCACTGGATGATCAGGAGATTCCTCATGATCCTAATGGCGATGAGGTGCTTTTCGTATACAAGACACTAATAGAGCCAAACCTTGGTAAGATGTCCTTTTTCAAGGTGATCTCTGGTGAGGTAAAGACCGGAGATGAATTAATCAATCATCAAACAGGCCAGACAGAAAGAATTAGTCAGCTGTTTATCATAGACGGACATAAAAGAATCCCTGTAGATAAACTAGTAGTTGGAGATATTGGCGCTACCCTGAAGCTAAAGGATACGGAGACAAACCATACTTTGAGAACATCAAAAAAAGAAATCGCTGTGCAGCCAATGCAATATCCTGAAGCACGGATGAGAATGGCTGTAGTGGCCCAAACAAAAGCTGATGATGATAAGCTGGGAGAAGTGATCCACAAGATCAGCCAGGAAGACCCTACTGTGGTATTCAGTCACTCAAGTGAATTGAAACAATTGATAATCGAAACACAGGGAGAATTGCACCTGTCTGTGATTCAGTGGAAACTGGAAAATATATACAATATCAATGTAGACTTTATCTCACCAAAAATCCCATATCGAGAAACCATTCAGCGCTTGGTTGAGACCAGTTACAGACACAAAAAACAGTCTGGTGGTGCGGGGCAATTTGGTGAAGTATATATGAAGGTGGAGCCTTATTATGAAGGCATGCCTGAGCCAGAAGGAGTGAGTATTAGAGGTAAGGAAATTATAGAACTGGAGTGGGGTGGTAAGCTCGTATTTTACAATTGTATCGTTGGTGGTGTGATTGATGCCAGATTCCTGCCATCCATTCAAAAAGGTATCATGGAGAAAATGGAAGAGGGCCCACTTACGGGATCATATGTCAGAGACGTAAGAGTGATCGTTTATGATGGCAAAATGCACCCTGTTGATTCTAATGATATGGCTTTTAAGATAGCAGGGATGATGGCGTTTCGTCAGGCATTTAAGGAAGCTGATCCTAAGATTCTGGAGCCACTGAATCATCTGGAAGTAACAGTGCCAGAAGATCTGCTAGGTGATGTGATGACAGATTTACAAACCAGGCGATCCATCGTCACAGGCGTAGAAGTAAAAGGCAATAACCATGTCATCAAAGCCAAGACTCCTCTTGCTGAGCTGGATAGATATACAAATGCTCTGCGTTCGTTGACAAAGGGAATGGCCAGTTTCCATACTACTTTTGCGGAGTACGCTCCGGTGCCTTATGAAATTCAAAAGTCATTGATTGAGGAATATCAGGCACAGGAAAACTAATCTAATAGCCACTCAATCGTGGCAGTCAGTATTGAAATTATCAAGCAAAGAGGCACAAAGTATTTTGTGTCTCTTTTTGCAAAATCAGTATCCTTCACCTTTTTGAATATTCCTACATAATTGAAATCTCCAATTACTCTCAGTAGGAAAATAACGGCGATAGCAACTCCTCCAAAATCCATAATCCATTTCGGAAAATCCAAGATTGGCAGAAGACCAGTTTTAATCCAGTAATAAAGGCTGAAACTCAGAAGGAACAAGCCAACGATAAGGCTTTCTGCTTTTCTGGGTCTAAATAAGAATCCACCGTCAGGTTTTTGTGGAAGTGACTGTTCAAATCCCCATTTTCCTCCCACAGACCAATAGATGTGCAATATGGAAAGTAAGCTGAAAACAGCGATTAGAAGCAATCCTGATATGATTATCATAGAAAATATCTAGTTGCGATAGCATGAAAATCGCGCTAAAAGATCAGTAATTCGGATCAAATATTTACATGATTTGCATCAAAAAATATTTTGATCTAAATCAAATAAACACCTCTCAATCGTCATAACCCACCGCAAAACCCACTGCTACTTTTGTATCACAATCAATCAAATAAAAAGCTATGAAGACAATACTAGCGACCATTATACTCACCAGCCTGATTTCCGTCAACGAATGGAGTTTCAAGGCAAATATCGATGAGAGTAATCTAATAATCAAAGGAACCTCCTCGGTTCATGATTGGGAATCTACTGTCAGCGAATTTTCGGTATCAGGTGTAATGTCTGACACTGAGATCAATAACCTGGATGTGCAAGTAATAGTCAAATCCATATCAAGTGGAAAATCCATTATGGATGACAAGACCTACGACGCTCTTAAAGCAAATAAGTTCAGTAAGGTGTTTTTCAAATCCACAAAGTTGGACGTTTCAGGAGACAAAATATCTGGTATGGGAACATTGGAACTGGCCGGGGCAAAAAAAGAAGTTCCTATCTCTGCCAAGGTGGTCAATCAAACAGCGGCATCTTTCACCATTCGCGGTGAAGTGGAGCTGGATATGACAGAATTTGGCATAGAACCACCTACGGCTATGTTTGGAACACTTGAAACAGGCGAAGTAGTCACAATAGAATATCAATTATTACTCAATAAATAAACGGGACCGAAAGGTCTAAATATCATGAACAAACCAATTTTCAATTTATTATTAACAGCTGCGCTCTTATTAGGAGTGAATGTTCTCAATGCGCAACAAGGTGAAATGCAGTATTTTAGAGAAGCTGGGCAAGATGGGTTAAATATATTTGAGACAACCAAGAATAATGAGGTTGAATTCAATGGACTAAGCGTGAAAGTAGGTGGTGATTTTGCCATGCAATTTCAAGGGATAAGCCATACTAATGCGGGAGATACACTACCAGATTTAGGTAATAATTTTAACCTTCCTACAGCAAACTTGAATCTTGATGTACAGTTGGCGGATGGAGTAAGAATGCACTTGAGAACTTACCTTTCTTCACGTCATCACACAGAGGCATATGTAAAAGGTGGTTACATGCAGATTGATAAATTAGATTTTGTGAAACCAGGCTTCTTACAAGGTTTTATGAATATCGCAACAATCAAAGTAGGTATGGATGAGATCAATTATGGTGATGCCCATTTCAGAAGATCGGACAATGCTCAGGCTATTTATAATCCTTTCGTTGGTAATTATATAATGGATGCCTTCACCACTTATCCGTATGTTGAGGTAAATATTCAGTCAAATGGACTTGTTGGAGTTATTGGTTTGACCAACGGTAGGTTAAATCAGAACGTATTAGATAACTCTGATAAGGGATTTGGAGTGTATGGTAAACTAGGGTACGACAATCAAATCAATGATGATTTAAGATTGAGATTGACTGGATCATTTTATAGTTCTAATGACCAGAGTACAAGAGAAGATTTGTATGCGGGTGACAGAGCTGGTGCCAGATATTATGGAGTATTGTCATATGCCGAAAATTTCAGATCAGGTAGATTTAATCCTGGTTATATGAGAGCACCTAATGGCGGCTACATCACTTCATTCCAGATTAATCCATTCATTAAATTCAAAGGCTTGGAATTCTTCGGTTTGTTTGAAACGACTAAGAATGGTAACGAATCATATGGTGGTGGATTTACCCAACTTGGAGCTGAAGCCATCTACAGATTAGGAGCAGAGGAGAATTTTTATCTTGGAGGTAGATTCAATACTGTCTCTGGAGAAGAAGCAGATGGAGCAGATACCAAAGATATTAGCAGAATTAACATAGGTGGAGGTTGGTTTATGACTAAAAACGTATTAACTAAAGTTGAATACGTAAACCAATCTTACAGTGGTGCAGGTTGGGCAAATGGTGATTACCAAGATGCAAAATTTAATGGACTTGTAATTGAGGCAGTAATAAGCTTCTAAATTTTAAAGCAATAGGTTGATAAAGTGAAAAATGGGCTGTATTTGCAGCCCATTTTTTTTAATACTAAAAGGTCCTCACAGCCATATTGATTTCAAACCCAACACTCAGCTCATCATTTACTACGATCATCCCGAAAAACTTTGTAGGCGGTGAGATTTCAAAATCAGACATATTCAATTCTTGTTTTCCTGTAAGTGTCACTGAGTTTTCCGAATGATTGACTACATAACCATCTCTTATCGAGATATTTTTTGATTTGCCAGCCAGTATAATTGTTACTTCGGAAGTGACAGAAAGTTTTTCAATTTCCTGAGGCTCATTCTTGATTTTAATCTTATTTATTCTCAGGGTCAGATAAGGGAATTCTTTACTCTTGAGCGTTTTTTTTAAGTCTTCACTCATCGCTTCTAATCCACAATCGAAATCATTTATTCTGTAGTCCATTTCTAGGCCTGTGAATCGTAGCTCGTAATCATTCGCTTTGGTGCGTACAGCAATAGAGCCGGTAGAGTCTGGCACGATCAGTTCACAGGTATACTCATTGAGGTTTGTAGTACCATAAAGTGTAAATTTACTTGAGGTTATATTCACTAGATGCTCTGCTTTGCTTTGTGAAAAACTGACATTGCAAAAAATGATGAAGACAAGTAGCAAAATTTTTCTCATTGCCATAAAGCTAATCACTTAGCTTAAAAATGAGAAGAAGAAAGCTTTCAGATAGATGATGAAGATCAAATTACGACCTTGAGTTAATCATACTTTTGTGAGCAGAAACGTCTTTAGTTTTGAGGTATTAGCGAGCAATTCCAATAAATTGGTTTGTTCATGAATGGGGGGTTGCTGTGGTTAGTAACCCCCTCTTTTTATACTGTCTGACTAAATGCCCGCATTTCCTTGTTTTCCCATAAATGTGGATCCAGCGCCATGCAGACATTTCTAACAAATGGTTTACCCAGGTCAAGGACTTTGATTCCTTCGCTGTTCCATTCGATCAGTTGATCATTTTGTAGCTCGTTCAACAGATCAGCGTTATACAAATTCTCAAACGCGTAAAATTCCTTTGTATCCCAGGATGTCTCGAATCGACACATGAGGTTAAGTATGTGTTGACGGATAATCAAGTCCTGCTCAGAAAGTTGATGTCCTTTTATAATGGGGAGCTCTCCATTGTCTATTCGCTCATAATACTTGTCTAGCACTTTTTCATTTTGGTTAAATGCTTTCCAGCTGTCACTGATGGAGCTCATTCCTAGTCCAATGAGTAAATCGGACGTTTGAGTGGTGTATCCCATAAAACTTCTATGCAAGCTGCCATCCATGAAAGCTTTGTAAAGTTTGTCTTCAGATTGTGCAAAATGATCCATGCCAATATCATGATATCCTGCATCTGTCAGCAATTTTTTACCAGTCTGATACATTTCTAACCTCAGCTCAGGTGTTGGCAAGAACTCTACAAAGGAATTCTGAGCTCTTTTAATCCACGGCACGTGAGCATATCCATAGAATGCAATTCTGGATGGATTGAGTTCGATCGTTTTTTGTATCGTTTCTTGGATGGTTTCGCTTGATTGTTTGGGCAAACCGTAGATCAGGTCGAAATTGATGCTTTGGAATCCATACTGACGAGCCAGTTCCGTGACTTTTTTTACTTGTTCAAAAGTCTGTCGCCTATTGATCGTTTTTTGTACTTCTGTGTTGAAATCCTGAATTCCCAGACTAATTCTGGAAAAACCTAATTCAGATAAAGCTTTGAGGTGAGCCTCAGTTGTGTTGTTTGGATGACCCTCAAACCCAAACTCATAATCGCTGGATAAGATTGTGTTTTTGGTTATTCCTTTAATGAGTCTTTGTAGGTTATCAGGAGTAAAGAAAGTAGGGGTTCCTCCACCCAAGTGAATTTCTTTGATCGTGGGAGCTGTTGGAAATGAGGCCATGTAGAGATCCCATTCCTTGAGCACATGTGTGATATAAGTTTCTTCTACACTATGGTTTTTAGTGATTTTGGTGGTACACCCACAATAAGCACACAAGCTCTCACAGAATGGTAAGTGTATGTACAAACTGACAGTATTATTGCCTTCTGTAAAGCAGTCAATTACTGATTTTTTCCAGTTCTCTTCGTTGTGTGATGATGCATCCCAGTGAGGCACAGTAGGATAGGAAGTATATCTGGGCCCTGGGGTATTGTATTTGCTGATAAGACGATCCATACCACAAAGGAATCAATTTCCTTGTGGTATAGACATGACTATTCTCATTTTTTTGATTGATGTTGATACACGAGAGTTGCTTAGAACTTGATCGCGGAGAGCTTATCAGCGTCCAATACATGTATCGTACTTCCCTCGATTCTAATCAGATTGTCCTTTTTAAATTCTGAAAGGATTCTGATTACAGATTCTGTAGCCGTACCTACCATGCTGGCCAGATCCGATCGGGTCACTTCATAATTGTCTTTTCCGTAAGTATCATAGAGCTTCATCAGCGAATCTGCAGTACGTTTTCTCACAGTGTCATAGGCCATCTCTACCAATTCGTGCTCCTTTTCCAGTAAGTTTCTGCTGAGCATTTTGATAAACTGGCTGGATACTTCTCTGTTCTGAAAGATCAGGTCCTGAAAATCTTTTCTTGGTACTAGAATTAATTCAGTTTCCTCCAGAGCTTGTGCAAACTCAGTCCTTTCAGTATCCTGAATCAGCGCATTCTCACCGAGGAAGTCACCGTCTTTCAATACGTCCAGGATAAATTCTTTACCATCCGTATTGATCTGGTAGGTTTTTACCTTTCCAGATTTGATTTTATAAGCATAAGATGCAAAATCACCTTGACGATAGATAATGTCTTTTTTCTTAAAGAGTCTGGTTTTGCTGGTCGTTTCTATATCCTGAAGCTCATGATATTCTTTGGCGCGAGCAACAAACTCCTGCAGGCTTTCGTGATTAGCCAATCGCCCAAACTTCTCGAGTCTTCGCTCTATTGCTCCTAGCAATTCCATTTCTTCGAAAGGTTTGGTGATATAATCATCAGCACCCATGTTCATACCTTTCCTGAAATCTGCCTTTTCAGCTTTTGCAGTAAGGAAAATAAATGGCGTAGAAGCAATGTCCGGGTTTTTGCCTACCAAATAGAGCACTTCATATCCATCCATTTCTGGCATCATGATATCGCACAATATCAAGTCTGGCTTATGCTCCAGGGCCATTTGCACACCTTCTTTTCCATTAACGGCCGTAATGGCGCTGTAATTAGAAAGTTGAAGCAACTCTGCTATATTCTCTCTTACTTCTTCCTGATCTTCGATTACTAGGATTTTCTTCTTCATATATGCACAAAATCACGTATTTGGTGGAAATGAAATGGTAAACTCACTTCCATAATTTTCTCGACTTGTAAAAGTAATATTTCCATCGATTAGGTCAAGGTATCTTTTCACAATGTTTAGCCCAAGACCTGTTCCCTGGATATTGGAGGCGTTTTCTGCTCTGTAAAATCGCTGAAAAAGCTTCTTTTGTTCGTCTTCCGGAATGCCAATACCCTCATCTTTGATAGATACACATATATCATGATTATCAAAGAAAGCACGAATGGTAATTGTTTTACCCTCCGGTGAATATTTGATCGCATTGGAAATCAAATTGATGATAATATTCTTAATGATTTGCGGATCATTGTTGATGATCGGCAAGTCATCATCATATCTCACATCCAGCTGTTGGCCTTTTTTCAATGTGAGCTCAAATAAATCCAAAACTTCATGGATAATGTTTTGAATCGTGAATTTATCTATCCTTACAGCCACTGATTCACTATCTAGCTTTTCGAGGGATAGGAAATCATTTAAAATATTGGTCAAGTTTTGTACCGCTGTTTTGATTCGCAGAACGTGCTTTTCACGATTGGGCTGTTGATCAGTTTCTGTATATTTTGCTACTAAACTGGCAGAGCTATGTATGGTGGTAAGTGGAGTTCTAAATTCATGACTAGCAGTAGAAATGAATCTAGATTTCATTTCATTCAGTTCTTTTTCTTTTTCCAGTGCATTCAGAATTTCCTTTTCTGCCTTTTTAAGGTCGTCAAGGCTGTCTTTTAAGGCTTCTTCTGCGAGCTTTCTTTCTCTAATCTGACTCTTAAGCCCCATGTTCAAGTGCTCTAGCTCTTGGGTTCGCTCAAAAACCTTACTCTCTAGTTTGTTTGCGTATTCTGCAATTTTTTGCTTGCTGTCTTTTAACTCGTCTTCTATTTCTTGTCTCTTCGTAATGTCCGTGACAAAACCTACTACCAGATTGGAATTTTGGTGTCTTACATGACTGAGGCTAACTTCTACGGGGAATTCACTGCCATCTTTTCTCAACCCTGTCAGGTGGCGACCTATTCCCATCGGTCTGGTGACCGGATTTTCAATGAATCCATCTCTCTGAGCAACATGGCCTTTTTTGTATGGGGTAGGAACCAGATCTTCTATTAATAATCCATTCATTTCATCTGGATTATATCGGAAAATATATTCCGCATGCTGGTTTACAAACTGTATTTTACCGGAATCATCGATGATTATGATTCCCTGACCTGCTTCTGTAAAAATTTTCTGTAGTAATTCTACTCCCAAAGGAGAGGAGAAATAATGACTACTTTGGTTCATTCTAAAGGGGGATAGTTAGTTGTTTAGTTGGTAAACCTAATAAAGGACAAGCAAACTGACTTTTATCTAAACTGATTTATTTCATTTTTAAAATTGATCATGGTCACCACTAGCCATCTGCCACTCTGATACTTTTGTTAACTGAAGCTTACATAAAATCCTTTTAATGAGTCCATTTCAACACATATTGATACCTACGGATTTTTCGCATTCAGCGTGGAAGGCTGTACAGATGGGTCTGACGCTTGCTGATCATGAAGATTCCAGTATCGTATTGCTGCATGTTTTTCCTTCATCGGCTAAGTTTACAAATGGTAAAAAGGTCTCTCTAGAAGATGAAAAACAGATCCAGAGTCTTCAGGAGCAAATGGATGACTTCTGCAAATCTCTACAGGAAAGCTCCAGAGCTACGATTATTCCGAAGATACTCAGAGGAAAAGTAGAGCACGAAATCTTACAATATATTGACAAGTATGCCTTTGATATGGTAATATTGGGGATTAATAGTAATGGTGCAGATAATCATCCGGGTAGCCATGTTTCCAATATTATTGAACAGGCAAATGCACCTGTGATGGTTATTCCCAATTACCTAGAATCAGAAATTAAAGAAAAAGTCCCTGCATAAATGGTGAAAACCATGGAGAAGCCTACATGTTATCACTGCGGTGATAAGTGTGAGGATGAAACCATCTACTTTGATGACAAGGTGTTTTGTTGCTATGGCTGCAAAGCTGTATACGAACTACTAGAGTCATCCAATCTCGATAACTACTACGAAAACGAAGAGCTGAAAGCAAAAAAGGTTCAGGACAAGCTGGCCTCTGAGCGTAAATTTAGCTTTTTGGATCTTCCTGAGGTTACGGAGAAATTACTCAGGTATCATGATGATACTGTCTCAATGGTAAGGTTTTACATTGCGGGAATTCACTGTAGTTCTTGTATCTATCTTTTAGAACACCTCCCAAAGCTTAATTCAAACATCGTTAGATCTGAAGTCAATTTCGTTAGGAAAGAAATCACCATCACTTTTACAAATGAGATTACACTCAAGGAAATAGCCGTATTGCTTTCCTCTGTAGGTTATCCACCCACAGTAAATTTGGATAGCCTGGATGATACGAAAAAGAAAGTTTCATCTGACCGTATAGGGATGAAAATTGCAGTGGCGGGATTTGCTTTTGGCAATAGTATGCTCATTAGCTTACCTGAATATCTGGACGTAGGCTATCAGCTGGATGATACATTCAAATCTTTGTTTGGTTGGATTAATATGGTACTGGCTTTCCCTGTGGTCTTTTATGCAGCTCAGGATTATTTCATTAGTTCGTGGAAAGGTCTTAAGCACAAATACCTCAACATAGATGTGCCCATATCACTTGGGGTTATCACCTTGTTTATCAGGAGTTTGTATGAGATTCTCTGGTCCTTAGGACCTGGTTATGTGGATTCACTTACAGGTTTGGTATTCTTTCTTTTAGTGGGGAAATGGTATCAGGGTAAAACCTACCAGGCGCTTTCCTTTGATCGTGATTATACCAGTTATTTTCCCATCACAGTTACCAGGATTACTGCCGGTATAGAAGAAAATGTAATGATCAGAGAGCTACAGGCCGGAGATCAAATAGTGCTACATAACCAGGAATTGATTCCTGCAGATGGAGTAATCAAGAGTGGAGAAGCCAGGTTGGACTATAGTTTTGTGACCGGAGAAGCAGAACCGGTTTTGAAAAAAGTGGGTGATAAAGTTTTTGGCGGTGGACGTCAGGTAGGGGGTAATATGACTATCGAACTTGAAAAATCAGTCAACAATAGTGAGCTTACTCAGCTTTGGAATAGTCAATCATCATCCAGCAAAAACACCACTAAATTTGATGGGCTCATTGATAAAGTCAGCCAATATTTCACAGTGGCCATCATTGTTCTTGCATTGGGCACAGGTGCTTATTGGTGGTTTGATGATAAGGAAATTGTTTGGGATGCTATTACCGCGGTGTTGATTGTGGCTTGTCCATGTGCATTGGCTTTGGCTATGCCTTTTGGTCAGGGGCACGGTATGCGAGTATTGGGTAAAAATGGCTTTTACCTTAAAAATGCTCAGGTTATTGAGCAAATCGGAAAGATCAAAAATATGATTTTTGACAAAACCGGAACGCTAACTAAAAATGACCCCATGAGCATTTCATTCGTTGGGAAGGAGCTGAGTATTGATTCAAAACAAATCATTAAGACTGCATGTGCTAATTCAGCCCATCCATTGAGCAAACTGATAGCTTCTTCTTTTGGGGATGAAATAGAGAAACTACCAATTACTACTTTCGACGAAGAGATTGGTAAAGGAATCATTTCTGAAATCAACGGTGAAGTCATACGCTTAGGCTCTGCTAGTTTGATAGGAGTAAAGCATGAAGGAGTAATGCATGAATCTCATGTCCATGTGTCTCTAAAAGGTAATTATCTGGGATATTACCGCATCAAGGCCAGCTATCGTGATGGTATTTTCAATGAACTCGAAGAGCTGGCAGAAGCGTATCAATTACACCTGCTTTCTGGAGATAACGACGCGGAAAAAGAGCATTTAAATTCTTATTTTCAGGAATTACACTTCAATCAAAAACCAACTGATAAGCTCCAATATGTAGATAAAATCAAAGAAAAGACACTGATGATAGGGGATGGTCTCAATGATGCTGGAGCACTGAAAGGTGCTGATGTGGGTATTGCGGTTTGTGAAGATATACATCAGTTTAGTCCGGCCTGTGATGCGCTTCTTCAGGCGGATGCTATGAGTAATCTTCCGAAAATTCTGGAGTTCTCTCGATCAATTATGAAGATCGTGGTAACGGCACTGGTGATCTCACTCATCTATAACTTAATTGGACTTTCATTTGCTATCACAGGTAATTTGAAACCAGTTATTTCTGCTATTCTGATGCCGATCAGTTCTGTTACTGTAGTTGGCTTCATCACCCTGGCGGTGAATTTTTTAGGCAATCGAGTCTTTAAATCTCACTAGATCGGGTTTATTTACATATAATGCGCTGAAAGTCAATAAGTTTTAATTCTGCTGAATAGAGAACCAAGTTCTTGATTTAAGTAATTCAAGGGACGTTTTTTTGAATGTTTAATAGTAAAGTGAAACATTTCTATTAAAATATATGTACATACATTAAATTTGATGTAAACTTCAAAAATGAAGCGAAAGACATTTATCAAAGCAATAGGAGGGCTTACAGCAATGACGACATTAGGAGGATTCAAGCAGGTTACAGATACATTATTGAAAGATAATCAGTTGATGCCTGTATTATTTATGGGACATGGATCTCCAATGAATGGGATCGAGGACAATGAGTTTAGTAGATATTGGTCTAAGCTGGCGAAGGAGATTCCTCAGCCAGAGGCGATCCTGTGTGTCTCAGCTCATTGGTTGACGAAGGGAACTCATGTGACGGCCATGGACTTTCCAAAAACCATTCACGACTTTGGAGGTTTTCCAAGAAAACTGTTTGAGGTGGAATATCCTGCACCGGGCCACCCGGGTATAGCAACTGAAACTGCGAAGCTGATTCAGACTACCGACGTTGGATTAGATCATGACTGGGGACTGGATCACGGTACATGGACGGTAGTCAGGCATATGTATCCTCAGGCTAATATTCCAGTTTTTCAGCTCAGTATTGATTATCACAAACCTGCTGAATATCACTACAACCTGGCTAAAGAATTGGCTGCTTTACGTAAAAGGAGAGTGCTGATCATTGGCAGTGGAAACATGGTCCATAATCTCAGAATGATTGATTGGAAAAATATGAATACTGACAATTATGGTTACGATTGGGCGAGGGATCTGAATGAGATATTCAAATCAAAAATTTCTTCACGTGATCACCATGCATTGTTGAGGTACAATGAATTGAGCTCAGCGGCTAAACTAGCCATTCCATCTCCAGATCATTATTACCCATTGATTTATACATTAGGTCTTCAAAATGAAAGAGAAGACGTAGAGTTTTTCAACGACAAATGTGTGGCGGGATCTCTCACTATGACCTCTGTGAGAATTGGTCAGTGATTATTTTGAGAGTTTTTTAACCACTTTTTCTATACACCATTCATAACTCTTCTTATTCTTGAGATATTTTGGAATATACTTGTTGAGCACCTTGTTGTGCCCTGCTTCAATTTCATTTCTGGTAAGAAATGTTTCATAATTCTCTATCCCAGCAGTTTCTAATAATTGCTTGGTGATATATCCGGTAATGAAATATTGAAATTCAACCCACAATATAGAGTAACTCAATTCCAGATCTTGGGTTTGTTCAAGAAGGTATTCATTCACCTGACTCTTATTCAATTCTTTGACATTCATCAAGGAATTCAAATACAGAGTTTCTACCCAGTTTCCTTGTGGTTGATAGATCGGCTGTGAGCCTATGATTATTCGAAATGGGTCTTTAGTTATGTAAGTTTTTTCCATAGAATTCAATGGAGATAAATTCCCCAAATAACAGATGTCAACCCTGATTTTACCATCTTTCCATTCCCTTTTAAATGCATTCGAAAGTCGGTCAAACATCTCATTTTCAGTGGTTTGTATGTTTATTAAATTTTCGTTCAGTGTGTTGGTTATGTTTTCCAGATGTTCTTCCCAGAAGTAGGTTCTGTAGATCAGTGAAACCTGCACAAGCTGAAAACTAATGACTCTGAATTTTGAGGGTATGCCGGTGAGTGATAATTGGCTTTCTTGTATCAACCACTTTTCAAATTCATTTAAATATGGATCAGTGGGTAAGTCTTTTCCAATCACACTGTCTTTATAAAACTGAATCACATTGTTGAGGCGTTTTTTTTCATACTCACCCAGTTTATCTTTCACTTCAGTGGGTATCAAAGTAGAGTCAGTGCTCACATTCACTAGCGCTTCATTATACAAGAAGTGATGGAGGTTTATCCAATAATGGCCATAAAAAGCATATTTATTCGTCTCGTTTAGGAGACCGTTTTCTGATTGTGATTTTGCCAGGAAAAATGAACATAGGATAACTAAAAACAATATTTTTCTCATCTACATAATATTTCTGAAAGGTAAAACTAAACATCAAATTCGAGCTCCGTAATTGGCGTCAGTATTTTTACGGAAAGTGGCATTGAGTATTGTCCGAAGAAAAGAATACGAATTTTATATGAAAGCAGGGAATAGGTTCCGTATCTAATTTTGGTTTTATGAAAATTTCAAAAGCAATAACCATTATCCTATTTTCGACCTTTTCTTATTCAGCTATAGGCCAGGATCCTGAAGGCAATGTCGTAGAAGATGTATATGATGAATTGACTGAAGAATGGCAGAGTTATTCTGATGAAATAAAGCATTATAGGGGGCTAAGTGAGTTCTGCTCAAACGCGGAGTTTAGAGATCGTGTTTTTCTGGTACTGAAAAAACTTCATCATTACGATTCACTCGTTCTAGACATCATCAATGACCCATTATATACTTTAGAAATCGATCCAAAAGAGTACAGACAGACATTAAATGAAATCTATGATTTGGAGACCAGGTATAGTGTAAAAGCCTTTTCCGTTTTCTTGCGCGAAAGCTGTCACAAACGAAAGGATTTGGAAAAAGAAAAAGATCAACTTTCCAATGGTATTGGTATGTACTCCTATGATGGTCAGATACTCATGCTGGAAACCGATCTTGGTAAATATCTTAAACACCTGGATAAAAAATTCATAAGTATGAGAGACCATCTTCATCAGATTCACCCTGACCAGCTAAAGCAAATAGTCGACCTAGTTTATAATGATTAGATTCTACTTATTGCCTGACCTCCTTGGACGACATTCTGATTGCAATGCAAACTCCATCAACTCACTGGATGGACCTGCCTCGAAGTAGTTTATTGCACAGTTACATTTTTATCGATCAGCTGTGTGGATAATATTCATCAGCTCTGTAACATTTGTTACGTTGGCAGGTGAGAATATGTAGCTCGTGTTTGATACTCATTTCAGGTTCTTACCTCTTTCTGATTTTTAGTTTTATTGATGAGAATTTTCTTGAATAAATGTATTCAATAACCATTGAATTATTTTCATATTATCAATTATTAATTTAATATAAGTGTTTGATATTCAGTATTTTGTAGAAGTGGGCTTGAAAGGCATAGCAGAGTACATAGCGACTTGTTTTAAATATCATTTCATTTACCGGAATAATTTTTAAATTGAGGGTAGTTTGTTTCTCATGTATATGAGCATATATCACCGCTCCGGTATTTTGCAAACGATTACCACTGATTAAAATCAGCTTTTTTTTTGAAACCTCTCATAAAAATCGCCTGATGATCCACCTAATCTTGCTAACTGTATAATATGAGTGTAATAGTTTTATTAATCGGATTCAGTCTTACTACAGCCACAGGGTTTCTTATTGCGTTTCTCTGGGCTTCAAAATCAGGTCAATTTGACGATGATTACACTCCATCTGTGAGAATATTATTTGATGACGAACAAAAACAATCTATCAATGGAAGCAACCCTAGATCAAAAACAGGGGACTACTAAAGCAGTAGAAACGTTCTATTATGACAATGCGATCGTTCGTAATTTTCTAATTGCGTCGGTCATATTTGGTATAATTGGAATGACAGTAGGTCTCCTCGCTGCAATGCAGTTTTTCTGGCCAGAGTTAAGCTTTGGCTTACAGTACACTACCTTCGGACGAATCAGGCCACTGCACACCAATGCAGTGATTTTTGCATTTGTAGGTAATGGAATCTTTGCGGGAGTGTATTATTCACTTCAGAGATTATGTAAAACCAGAATGTTCAGTGATTTCCTGAGCAAAATCCACTTTTGGGGCTGGCAATTGATCATACTCTCAGCCGCTATCACTTTGCCACTGGGTATCACATCTAGTAAAGAATATGCTGAGCTAGAGTGGCCTATCGATATCGCTATCGCATTGATTTGGGTAGTATTTGGTATCAACATGATGGCAACCATTATTAAGCGTAGAGAAAGACACATTTACGTTGCTATATGGTTCTATATAGCCACTTTCGTCACTGTAGCGATGCTTCACATTGTGAACAACATTGAGCTGCCAGTTACATTATTTAAAAGTTACTCTGTATATGCTGGTGTTCAGGATGCTCTGATTCAGTGGTGGTATGGACACAATGCTGTTGCATTCTTCCTGACTACTCCATATCTGGGATTAATGTATTATTTCGTTCCTAAAGCTGCGAACAGACCTGTATATTCCTATAGGTTGTCAATTGTGCACTTCTGGGCATTGATTTTTATCTATATCTGGGCTGGACCTCACCACTTACTTTATAACGCACTCCCTGACTGGGCACAATCCTTAGGTACAGTATTCTCTGTGATGTTGATTGCACCATCTTGGGGTGGTATGCTGAATGGTCTATTGACACTTCGAGGTGCATGGGACCGAGTGAGAGAAGATCCTATTTTGAAATTCATGGTAGTAGCAGTAACTGCTTACGGAATGTCTACTTTCGAAGGGCCAATGCTTTCTTTGAAAAACTTCAATGCTGTAACGCACTTTACTGACTGGATCGTAGCACACGTTCACGTAGGTGGTCTTGGATGGAATGGATTTCTGACATTTGCTATGCTCTACTACCTGGTACCTAGAATGTGGGGAACCAAACTTTACTCAAAGAAATTAGCCAATACACACTTCTGGATTGGTACTTTAGGTATCATATTCTATGTGATGCCACTTTACTGGGCTGGTTTGACTCAGAGTTTAATGTGGAAACAATTCACTCCGGAAGGAACATTGGTATACAGTAACTTCCTGGAAACAGTTACTCAGATCTTACCAATGTACATGCTGAGAGCATTAGGTGGTACACTTTATCTTGCAGGTGTAATTGTAATGGTGGTCAACCTCGTTAAAACTGCAAAATCTGGTAAGTTCATTCCTGAAGTAAAAGCAGAAGCTGCTCCGTTGAGCAAAGGATACCAGTCACCTAAGAGTGATGGATGGCACAGAAGAATCTTCGAATGGAGACCTGTTAATATGTTGATTTGGTCCTTAGTGGCAGTAGCAATTGGTGGTGCTGTAGAGATCATTCCTACATTCCTCGTGGAGTCAAACGTACCTACAATTGCCAGTGTAAAACCATATACTCCTCTTGAGTTAGAGGGTCGTGATATCTATATCCGAGAAGGATGTTATACATGTCACTCTCAGATGATCAGACCATTCAGATCAGAAACTGAAAGATATGGTGAATACGCTAAAGCTGGTGAGTTTGTTTATGATCATCCATTCCAGTGGGGATCTAAGCGAACTGGTCCAGACTTACTGCGAATTGGTGGTAAATACCCACATAGTTGGCATTACTATCACATGCTGGACCCTCGCAGTATGTCTCCTGGTTCTATCATGCCTCCATACCCATGGTTGTTTGAGCAGGATTGGGACAAAGAAACACTTCCAGCCAAGATTAGCGCTATGCAGACGCTGGGTGTTCCTTATGAAGATGGATATGAGAATGATGCTTTGGGAGATGCCGAATCTCAGGCAATGAAAATTGCTTCAGAGCTTAAGTCTCAGGATATCACCGTTTCTTCAGATAAAGAGATCGTAGCCTTGATCGCATATCTGCAGAGAATGGGAACAGATATCAGTAAAGTAGACGGTGTAGCTGAAAATTAAATCATGCTAAAATTTATAAAACATCATATGGACAGTATCGCGGGAATAGAAATATTCCCGCTGATCTCCCTAATCATATTCTTTGTGTTCTTTATCGGCCTCATTATCTATGTTTGGAAAGCTGACAAAGAACGATTTCAAAAAATTTCTAGACTTCCTCTAGACTTAAATGAAGACGACAATGAGCAAGCTTAAATATATTTTTATGGTACTGGCAGGGATGGGGCTCCCGCTTGTTACCCAGGCGCAAGACGCAAGTGATGCCTCGTTTTATGAGCAGAATCAGCTCGAAATTGTATTGGGTATTGCAGTGCTTACAGTAGTGGTAGCATTAGTGGCTTTGATCACGGCACTTTACGCTATTAACACAATCCTTAATGTGAAGAATGCTGCTGAGGCAGAAGCTGAAGGTAGAGAGCCACTTGGTTTTTGGGCTAATTTCTGGGATAGATTTAATAGTGCAGTGCCATTAGAAGAAGAGGAAACCGTAATGACCGATCATGCATACGATGGTATTCGTGAATTGGACAATAGACTCCCGCCTTGGTGGTTGTATGGTTTTTATTTCACCATCTTATTTGGAGTGGGATATTTGATTTATTTTCATGTGACTGGCGCAGGAGACCTGTCTGCTGCAGAATATGATAAGGAAATGGCCAGAGCTGAAGAAGAAGTACAGGCATATCTGGCATCTCAGGGTGGTTTGATAGACGAAAGTTCCGTGGAATTGCTGACTGCCGATGCTGAGATAGCAGCTGGGAAAGAGATTTTCATGGCCAATTGTGCTGCATGTCACGGAATGAATGGTGAAGGTACTGTAGGTCCAAACCTTACGGATAAATACTGGATTCACGGTGGTGACATCAAGTCTATATTCAAAACAATCAAATACGGAGTGCCGGCAAAAGGGATGATTCCATGGGAGTCGCAGCTAGGACCATCTGACATGCAGAAGGTAGCAAGCTACATTTATACCTTAGAAGGTACCAACCCTCCAAACCCTAAAGATCCACAAGGTGATCTTTTCGAAAGAGAAGGAGCTTCAACTGACTCTACGGAGGCTGCAGCTGAAGATACAACAGAAGTAAAAGTAGTGCTTGAGGCTGGAATGTAATGGAACCAAATCTTAGCGAGTTATATAAAGATAAAGAGGCTGAAGAGTCTTTTAGAGATCATATTTCTACAGTTGATGAAAGTGGTAAGCGCCTTTGGGTTTATCCCAAGAAATCCAAAGGGCGCCTTACCGCCTATAGAAGAATAGTCAGCTTGGGATTGCTCGCTATTTTGTTCTCCGTGCCTTTTATAAAGGTAGGTGGAGAGCCATTATTATTGTTAAATTTTCTGGAGAGGAAGTTTATCATTTTTGGTCAGATTTTCTGGCCTCAGGATTTTATATTAGCTGTATTTGGGATGATAAGTCTGATTGTATTTATCGTTTTGTTTACAGTAGTATATGGAAGGATTTTCTGCGGGTGGCTATGTCCGCAGACCATTTTCATGGAATGGGTATTTCGCCAGATTGAATATTGGATAGAGGGTGATTATATGGCTCAGAAGAAGCTGAATAAACAACCCTGGAATACTCAGAAAATCCTCAAAAAAGGTTCTAAACAAATCATATTTGTTGCAATCAGTGCATTGATTATGCATACTCTGGTGACTTACATCATTGGTGTAGATCGGCTTTGGGAACTGATTAGTCAAGGGCCAATGGAGGCACCGGGAACATTTGCTGCCATGGTAGTCTTTACCGGATTGTTCTACGGGGTGTTTGGTTGGATGCGTGAGCAAGTATGTACCACGATCTGTCCATACGGAAGATTCCAGGGAGTACTTCTGGATCGTCAGAGTATCGTCGTAGCATACGATTACAAGCGAGGAGAGACTAGAGGAAAATTCAGGAAAAATGAAGATAGAGCAGCAGAAAGTAAAGGTGACTGTATAGATTGTAAGCAGTGTGTGTACGTTTGTCCTACTGGTATTGATATCCGCAATGGTACCCAGCTGGAATGTGTAAACTGTACAGCGTGTATAGACGCTTGTGACTCCATTATGGATAAGGTAGGTAAACCGAGAGGCCTGGTTCGCTATGCCTCCGAAGAGAATATCGCAGAAGGTAAGCCATTCAGGTTTACCTGGAGAATGGCGGGTTATAGTACCGTATTGGCCGTACTGTTGGGAGTATTGGTTTTGTCATTGTCCATGAGGTCTGATTTTGAGACCACAATATTGAGAACACCAGGTATGATGTATCAGGAGCGTGATAATGGGAATATCACCAACCTGTACAACTTCAAAATGGTCAATAAGACCAATGAGGAAATGCCTGTAACATTTGAACTGCTTAGTCCGGAAGGGAGTATTGAAATGGTAGGTGAGAATATCACCTTGAAACCACAAGGTATTGGAGAAGGAGCCTTCTTCGTGGTACTGAAACCAGAGAATA
Source organism: Bacteroidia bacterium (assembly GCA_030425425.1). GTDB lineage: Bacteria > Bacteroidota > Bacteroidia > Cytophagales > Cyclobacteriaceae > Marinoscillum. Next base: position 37,204 of record JAUIAO010000022.1, read on the forward strand.
TTGCCTCTATGAGTAGTAAAATAGAAATTGGAGTTTACTCCGAAGGAGAGTTGATTGAGACGGTGAAAACCAAGTTTTTAGGGCCTGCCATTTAGCATAGTATGGCAGCTCTATCTCTTTCTTTTTAGCAACTGTAACTGTAGAAATGATGAAGTTTAATTGGGGACACGGCATAGTCGTGGCGTTTGCGCTATTCATGTCGTTTGTGATTTACGCAGTAGTTACCGCATTCAGACAAGACGTGGATCTGGTATCAGAAACTTACTATAAAGACGAATTAGTATATCAGGAAAGAATCGATGAGAAATCAAACCTTGCTCAGAGTGGTTTGGAATTAAAACTGGAGCAAACAAGTGATGCACTGATCGTTAAGTTCCCACAGGAGTTCAGCACGGCATCTGGAGATATACATTTGTTCCATCCTTCCAGAGAGATTTTTGATAAGCATTTTGATATCGACCTAAACGATGACCTGGCTCACGTGATCAGCAAAGAGAACGTAGCAAAGGGTCGGTTCAAGGTGAAGATTTCCTGGGCGACTGCTGATAGTACCAACTATTATCAGGAAGCAGAAGTTTTTCTTCAATGACCGGAGCATTTCTGATCGGCTTGATTGGTAGTCTGCACTGCGTGGGAATGTGTGGTCCTTTGATGATTACCTTCTCTGGTAAATCTGGTAGATATCCCGGTGTATCTTTTTTATTGTATCACATTGGTCGACTGCTGGTTTACACAGGTATAGGACTTGTGTTTGGTATTCTAAGCACATCCTTATTCTTTTTCCAGTTTCAACAGTATGGGTCCATTATTTTGGGGTTGCTGATCATCATTGTTTATGTTTTCCCCAAATGGAGAAACAAAATCGAGGGACTGTACTATAACTCTGGTTTGTATGCATTTTTCAAAAAGAAACTCACCGGGTTTTATGGTGGTAAAGCCAAATGGTTTGCGGCAGGGTTGCTGAACGGTCTGTTGCCATGCGGAATGATCTACCTGGCTGCAGCAGGAGCTACCCTTACCGGTAATATGCTGGATGCAATCTTGTTTATGATATCTTTTGGATTAGGAACTATTCCGGCGTTATTTACACTCACCTATCTTTCTAAAAAGCTCCCTCAGGTTATTAGCAAAATGTCATATATCGTAACCCCAGTGGCATTGATCTCTGGTGCGCTATTGATTTATCGAGGGTTTACGGTGCAAAACCCAGATATGAACCAACTCATACAAGCCCACATAATGAACGCCATCAGCGTTTGTGGTTTCTAGACAATCAGATTACTTCTGACGGAAAACCAGCTTTACAGGAACCCCTTCAAAATCGAAATGTGATCTCAATTTATTGATTAGGTAGCGCTCATACGATTCTTTGATGTCCTTAGGATGATTACAGAAAAACGCAAATGTTGGAGTCTTTGTCGGTAACTGAGTGATGTATTTGATTTTAATGTGTTTACCTCTTACTGCCGGAGGAGGATAGTTTTCTATCTCCTTCAGCATCACATCGTTGAGCTTGGATGTGCTGATTTTCTTGGTTTTGTTTTCAGCTACTTTGAGTGCCAACTCTACTACTTTAAAAATCCGTTGTTTATTGATAACACTGGTAAAAATCACCGGGATGTAGGAGAGAGGACCTAATCGCTCAGCTATATGTTTCCGGTATTCCTCAGCAGAATTGGTTTCTTTTTCCCAGAGATCCCATTTGTTCACCATGATGATGGTGCCCTTTTTGTATTTGTGGGCCAGACCGATGATATTCATATCCTGGGCTTCCAGGCCGTTGGTAGCATCCAATATCACTATGCAGATATCACTATCCTGAAGTGCCTGAATGGCACGGAGCACGGAGTAGAACTCTATGTCTTCTTTTACTTTGGTTTTTCTTCTGATACCCGCCGTGTCGGTGAGAATGAAGTCTTTTCCAAAAAGATTGTAACGACTGTCTATTGCGTCTCTTGTAGTGCCCGATATGTTCGTGACGATACTCCGTTCTTTACCGAGCAAAGCATTGAGAAAAGATGACTTACCTACATTAGGTCTACCCACTATGGCAATTCTAGGTAGCTTACTCAGCTCGTCTCGTTCGTCTTCTTCCTCTTCGAAATAGGCTACGGTTTCATCGAGGAGGTCTCCGGTACCTGTTCCGCTGGTAGAAGAAATGGTAAAAATTTTATCCGAAATCCCTAGTTGATAAAACTCAGAAGCCATATAAGATTTCTCGGCATTGTCGGCTTTGTTGGCCACAATGACCACAGGTTTTCCTGTTTCACGTACCACATTGGCAAAATCCTGATCCAGTCCATGCAAACCAACATGGCAATCTACCATGAATAAGATGACATTGGCTTCCTGTAGCGCTTCTTTTACCTGCGTACGGATTGCTCCCTCAAACACGTCATCAGAGCCTTCTACATACCCTCCGGTATCTATGACCGTAAAGGTCTTCCCATTCCACTCACAATAACCATAATGCCGGTCTCGGGTTACTCCCGATTCATTATCCATGATAGCCTGTTTTCTCTCGATCAATCGGTTAAACAGGGTGGATTTTCCTACATTCGGTCGTCCTACTATTGCTACAATATTTGCCATAAGTCTGCAAATTTAGCTTTTTTGAGGATGTGAGGGTTAGAATAAAATCAATTAAAAATTGAACAGGGATTTATGATCAATTGAATCAATTAACCATTATGATTCTATTTCTTCAAAAGTGAGCCTGAGTCGCTGTTCGTCCAGTTTTTCGATGTTTGTAGTATCGCTAAACTTGATGTCTAAGCCTTTGATCAGTGAAATGAACAGATCGATGAGATTGCGATCTGATTTGTAGGTTATATGTAGCACATTATCCGATTCCCACTCATAGATAAACCTCGGAGGATAGGCCCCTTTGATATGACCTGTGACCACCTCGTGAACATGATCCAGCTTGGTGATGGCATCTTTGGTGCTTTTCATACCTCGGTAGAACACGCCGTATACTCTGGGTGAGTAATCCACACACCAATGTTCCCCGAACACATCGAAGATTTCTGTGATTGGTACTTTTAGCACTGTAGAAGTAAGTACAAAAAGTTCGATGCTCTGTACCTCGTCAATGTCTTCCCGGATTTGCGTGCCGAAACTAAAATCAGCTTCGTTTCCGAATGCTGTCATCACTTTTCCCCAGGCTTCTTCGCCGTATACCTTAATGATTGATTCTTCAAGGCAATAGTGGATAGTTCCTTTCATAATATAGTTGGTTGAGTAAGATTGTAGTATAACTAATTTCGGGGTTAAGATAATTAACCTGATCATCAATCAGCAACCGAATGTAGTCAATGAGAAAAAATTTTAACTGACCGATTATCTGAGTATCGGTGCCATTCAACGATTATTTTGTGAAGAAACATTTTGAATTGATGAATTTTGGACAAAGAGGAAATCACTATGTTTGCAGAAGTTATGTCACAGTCCAAAATCAGTACCATCTGGAGTCTCGATGATGACTACATCCAATTGGAAGTAGTACGAAGTATGGTGAAGTACCAGATGCCCGAGGTTTCATTCAAAACCTTTGATAAGAGTAAAGAGCTGGTGGATCTATTTAGAAGCGGTGTTTATCCCGATTTACTTTTTTTGGACATCAGAATGCCGGAGATCAATGGGCTTGAGGTATTGGAACTGATACAGGATCTTCAGGTTCCTTCTTTGGTGATTATGCTTACTTCTTCCGCTAATCCTGCGGATCGGGAGAAATGTGAGCAATACTCTTTTGTGAAAGGTTATGAGCAGAAACCACTTCATCCGAATGTTTTGAAGCAGTTGGCTGAATTATGATCTTTCGATTTTCAGTGATTTGGTCTAAAGCATGATTTGCCTGACCAACTCCTGGGTTTTTAACTTGACCAGTCCCACGTTGGCTTCAGCCGAACAAACTACACCAAAAACATAATCCGGATTCTCAGGTAATTTGGTGAGAAAATAAAGTAATTCATCCACATAAAAAATAATCTCGTTGAATGTCTGGGCATCCTCTTTTTTGAAAAATATTTTCTGAAACTTTCTCTCCAGACTCAGTTCGTCATGTTTTTCGAACAGGTCCTGTGCTGACTTTTTCAGCAGGTCGAAATGCGCTTTTCTAACCTCTTCCAGATTCATCTCCTGTGTGAATTTGTTTGACTTTACATCAAGTAATACTACCCCGAGGTTTTTTGGAATGATTTGGAAGCTTTGTTTAATGGCGTTATCAGCAGTCATAAAATATTCTTTCACTTAAGACTAAACATTGAATCCCACAAGGGTAAAATCGCTAAATCGATCTTTGGATATGATGTTTGATAGCCGCGGATCATTATATGATTTTATCTCGTTGTTTTCAAACAATTCGGTGATGGCTTCCTGATCTTCCTTTTCTATGCCGTCTGTATGGAGCAGCAACCAGGTGCCTGCTGCTTTCACTTCATAACTTTCTACGCCTGAGCCTGGAGGAGTAGATTGAATTTCACCAGTCTCATTTTTTATGATCAACCCATTTCCTTTGTTATGAATTTGAAGTAGCTGTTGGTCTTTGTCCCAGACGACAATGGATAGGTGAGCGTTGATTTGATGCTCTTCATTATTGATGTTTTCGAGGTTCTGGGCATTCAATACTTTGTTTACCCATTGATAGAAATGGTCGAATGAAAACATTTCTGCATAATTATATTCTTCCAGGTAGGTGTTGAGATAAAGGGTAAGGAGGGTGCCACTTTTATTCTCAATATGGCAGTCGGTCAGAACCATGACCAAGAGGTTTTGCCTTTGTCTGATCCAGAAAAAATCTCCTCCCAGATAATTTGCCGGCTGATTATAGAATATTGAATGGTCGAAGTAGTCATGCACATTGTTTTGCCTCAGAACTCTTTTTTGAAGTCTTTGGGTAGAAACCACTTCTGGGTCTTTGGGTTTGGGTTTCGATACACCCTGCAGCAAAACGTTCGTTTTGACAGATTCAGATACTTTGGATTCCTGTGGATTTGCATTTTCAACCGGTAGAGGATTTTGATCCTCCGAGTGGTTTACCTCAGTATCTTCTTCTTGCGAGTCATTGTCCAAATCCTCTAGAAAAGCGTTCAAATAAATATTGAGTGCTGCGTAGATATTGGATTTTGCATAGATGACAAGGTGCTGATCTTCTAATTTCCTGAGAAATAGAAAGCCTCCATTATCCAGGTATATCTTCATTTTGTTTGCAAAAGGAGAAAACCTATCAAAAAGTGATAACAACTTATTCAGATCGATAGTCTCTGAAGGAGACATTATCTCAATTTTTTGAGTTTCCTGATGGACGAAAGCCAGCCCATCTATTTTTGAAATCTTCTCTAGCAGGTAATTCCCCAGCTCTAGTGATTTGTTGTTCATTCTGGTTTTATAGATGTGTCCGCCTATGCCTTTAATAGTCTGGACAATCATTTTTGTTTTAGTCCCAATGCAATATAATGACTTATAACCTTGATATTGAAACTCATAACGAATCTTGTATTCAATCCCTCAGACCTTTTCAAGGTTGATTTTTGTATCGTAAATCAGTGAAGATTAACAAATATTGCCGTCCTGCAGGTTGAATACATTTGTCAATACCCGGCTAAGCCATGACTAACTGAGCAGGCACTTCAACCCTGTAGAGTTCATCCACACTTTCAAAAACTGTATGAAGTAGTTTACCTTCCAATATTAAATTGGATTCTGGTGTTTCTACCTGATCTAGCTCAAATCCAAATTCATTGAATGTGGGCAAGGTTCTCAGGACTATTCTTTTCCATGCAAGTGGTGAGATGTTGGAGTTGGCCCAATTTTTAATGTCGATTGCGTTGGCTTTCATGATTGTTAGATTTGGTTATGGTTTGATTCCGATTAGTGAGATATCATCTATCTGTTCTGTTTTACCCATCCAGGCAGATAAGTTTTCAGACAGATGGTTATTCTGTTCGCTAAATGGTTTTTCCTTAATGGTTTCCAGGGTTTCTAATAATTGCTTTCTTCCATATTTTTTCGTGAAATCATGGTTCATTTGATCGATGAATCCATCCGAAAACATGTAAAGGCTATCTGTTTTCTTTGGATCTAATTGATGTTTGGTTACTGTTTTTTCGTCTTTGTTCCAGCTGCTTCCTATGGAAAACCTCTCGCCTTTGATGTGATTGATTTCACCATTTTCGAAATAGACCAGGTCAGATTTGCAACCAGCAAAACACATGGTTTGATCTGTTTCATTGATTACCACTACGGAACCATCCATGCTGTTGTGTGAATTGTCATTACTAATATTCGCTTCAGACAACACATTGTCCAGTTCTATCAGGATCTCGTCTGCATTGGTCAATTCATTCCTACTGACAATCTGCCATAGATACGAGATGGCCATGCTACTCTGTAAAGCCCCGGCGACACCATGTCCCATGCAGTCCATCAGCGCTATGATTTTGTAATTTTTGCCAGCTTTTTCAAATTCCGTAAACCAGTAGAAGTCACCGCTCACATGATCAAATGGTTTGAATAAAACAAAATGATCGGTGAACGCACTCTTAAGCTGCTTTTCGGAGGGAAGAAGATTTCTTTGTACGAGACTTCCATATTCCAGACTCTCTACCATTCGGTCATTCAGCACTCTTAAGTTGTGCGTGCGTTCTTCTACCTTTTTTTCCAGTTCTTCATTTTTCTTTTCTAGCTGCTCCAGGAGGTTTTTACGTTCTAGCTTAAGCTTGTTGGACTCCAATGCTTTGTCCAGCGTAATTTTCAATTCACCCTGATCATAAGGCTTGGTGATATATTTATAGATACCAATTTTGTTGACAGCCTTTACGATAGATTGGATATCAGAAAAACCCGTAAGGATGATCCTGATCATATCAGGGTTATTTTCCAGGGTTTTTTCCAAAAGTTCTGTTCCAGTCATTTCCGGCATCTTTTGGTCGGTAATGATCAGGTCTACATTTTCTTTCTTTAGTATTTCTATTGCTTCATACCCGTTGTTAGCCGTGATGACATTGTAATGACGTTTAAAACTCAACCTGAAGATCCTCAGGTTGCTTTGTTCGTCATCTACATAAAGTATGGTGTATTGATGTTTGTTCATGGATTAGTATCTTATTTGGGCAGTGTGATGACAAATTCAGTTCCTTTACCTTGCTCACTTTCCACATAGATTTCTCCATTGTGCTTCTCAATGATTCCGTAACTAATGCTGAGTCCTAGTCCCGTACCTACACCTACAGGTTTGGTAGTGAAAAAAGGTTCGAAAATCCTCTTTTTCACATCTTCAGGTATACCCATCCCATTATCCTTGATACGGATATTGACACTCTTCTCAAGACTCTCAGTATAAATCCAGATTTTCTTTTCTTTTTGGTCTTCCGGGAATGCCTGAATCGCATTGCTCAGGATATTCATAAATACTTGATTCAGCTGACCTGGGAAGCAATCAATTTCTCCGAGGGTATCATCATATAGTTTCTTGATCTCTACATTGTCTTTTGTTTTGTTCTTAAGCAAAACCAATGTTGCATCCAGGTTTTCATTGATATTGGCGGACTTTTGTTCCTCTTCATCCAGTCGGCTAAATACCCTTAGGCCTTTTACGATTTCTATGGTTCTGACAGCTCCTTTCTTGATGTCAGAAACCAAAGCATCAATGTCTTCCGCCAGCTCGTCTATTTCTAGATCTTTTTTGAGTTCAATCAACTCTTCAAAATCTTCCATATTAGAAGTGTCGTTGATCTCTCTGAGTTTATTAATGATCGTAAACATCTCATCCATGGTGATTTTGAGCGTGTCTATACCATTATAAACGAAGTTGATCGGATTGTTGATCTCATGAGCAATACCAGCTGTTAGCTGACCCAGAGAGGCCATTTTTTCATTGTTGACCAATTGCGATTGTGTCTCTTTCAACATAGATGAACTACTTCGCTCTTTTTGAAGCGCATCCTGAAGGTCTTTCTCTGCCATCATGAGCTTTTCAGAAACCATAAGCTGCTCTTCCGCGATTTGGCGCATTTTAGATTCAGACTCTTTGGCCTTTTGCAATGCAGCTTCTACCTGTTCTTTAGCCAACTGCTCTTCTGTTACATCCTTCGCAATACTCAGTAGGCCGGATACCTTTCCACTTCTATCTCTAAGCGGAGTGTAAGAGCTTAGGAGGATGAGGTCCTTGATTTTGGTTTTTGAGCTTTTAAATACTCCTTTCAGAGATTGATCAATACAAATGGTGTTTTCCTCATCATTCTGATCAAAGAACTCATAGATAGAAGTACCAATTAATTCTTTTGATCTCAGTCCAAACTTCGATAATTCTGTACCTTCACAAAGCTGGATTATACCTGATGCATCTGTAGATAAGATGATTTCTGGTGAATTCTCTACTACTGCCCGGAATTGCATTTCTTGTTTTTGGAGTTCCTCTTGAGCTTCGGTCAGCCTGAGATTTGCTTCCATCTGCCGCTGTGTGATGACTCTGAGCTCGCGCTCAGATTCCTGTAATTTCTTATTGTTATTTTCTAATTCCTGTTGCTTTTTTTCAAGATCTCTCTGAGTCATATATAGTTTCTCAGCGTCTTCCAGCTGTCGTTCACTAGACTCTCTTAGCTGGGTTTCTTGTTTTTGTGATCTGATCAGTACTTCATTGAGTTGTTCTCTGTCTTTTCTCTGCTGACCAACAAAGAATAGTACTAACCCAAATACTATGGCGGATATAATGGTCACATTCGTAACCAAAAAGCCTAAGGACAAGTCCGGCAATATTTCTGGTTTGAAACTGATGGCCAGTTCTTCAAAAAAGGCACTGACAAGCGTAAAGACGATGAATAGTACTAACCAGGTGAATCCCTCATTGGAGTTTTTGAATGTTAGTGAGGCAATCAATGCCAATAATGCCCAGAGCATAATTGCACCTGATGATCCAAAACCACCGAGCGACCACTGAAATAGGAAAGGAAGTAACAAACTTGCAAGAATCTGAACAGTACGGGCTATTTTGAAATTCTTGTGATAGGCATATGCAGCTATGTTGTAAAATGAAATAACTACGTAACCTAAAGGAAAAATTGCTGGTATTTTCAAACTGTAAACCAAGCTGATACCTCCCCAAATAAGTCCTCCAATACTCATGAAGATGGCCAGATAAACCAGGAAGTTTTTTTGTAATTTTAATTCAGCATCGTCGGTATTTAACACACCGATCCTCTCAATGGATTGTGATAAACTCATTTTTCTAATCAATAATCTTGTCTAACTAAAACAATAGTATCGTGCCTAGTGTGCGTCACAAGACATGCTGGTGGATACTAAAGATATAGGGTTGGGTGGAATATAGCGGAAGGTAACTTTTTGTGCTACAGCATTTTAGCTGGTTTAATCAAATATAATACAATTACATATTACTTGCTACTTTTGTTTGGTTTTCGATCAAGTCAATGTCAAGGTTCAGTGCATCTGCAAAGTCTTCTCCACATTCCAGCATGTCTTCATCGAATTCATCATAATACCATTTGTATTTCATGTGAATCCCTCGTTTTGATAGCTGACTGCTTTGTTTTAGCAAGTCGTAGATGCATTTGCTGGATGATGTATTGAAATGCTTAAGATCTAACTCAATCGTCAAAACTTTGTTTTTCAAAGGCTTTTTAAAAAAGTTTATCAGCGGATTATAAAACTTTAGACTGTTCTCAGGACTGGAAACACCGGATAATCTGAATACTCCTGTTTTCAGATTGATATCCACTTCTGGGGTGATTCTAGTTGATGGTTTAAAAAATTTCATTCTCGCTGCTTGCCTGTTCTTTTGCCAGTACAAGGTTAGTGTAGTTTCTACAATCATCCTACGGATTACCGATGAACGCTAGGAAATTGTCGATAGAAAAGTTCAGGAAATGGATGTTATTTCAAAATTGAACTATTTCATGATGTCAATTCAGTGAGTCTTCAATTATGACTAGTCTTCTTGTAGAATTTTGATAATTGACTCTATAGTTTCTTTTAGTAAAATTTCGTTTTTAATGGGTTTGTCCAAAAACGCAAAAACTTCCAACGGAAAGGTTTTATCCTTGTTTTCCGGGTCTGCGGAGAGCATAATGATGATAGGTTTGTTCTCCAGTGACTCTATAATATCAAATCCGCTAAAAGTATCGATGTTTACATCAAGAAAAAGAATGTCTGGTTGTATTTTCTGAATACCCATGAGGGCAGAAACTGAATCCCTGAAAGAGTCATAATGCTCTAAATCAGGAAATTGATCTAGTTGCTTTTTCAGTATTACATTAAAAATTGGATCGTCATCAACAATCACGTAGGAAAAACTCATATTCTATGCTTTGAATAACTCCGCAACACTCATTGATACATATATCAGCAAGTTTGCAAGAGTAAAGATAGGTAGGTCATCAATATTTATCTAGTGAAACATGATTGACTTTGGTCATCGAATATTTTTATCGAGGTTAAGTTTGTTTAATGTTTTACAATAAAAAAAGGAAAAATATTCAACAATATTGACTAATTCAGTGCTTCATCCTCATGCTGTATCAATCGAATAGCTACGTCAAGGACGTGATTCCACTGTTGTTCCAAACTATCACTAAATTCAGGATCTACAGTTCTTATAGTTTCGATCATGCTTTTTTTCCAAATTTCATAATGCTCTGGTAGAATATTCATACCAAGAGTTCCATGTGTTTCTCTCAGTTTTTCAAACATGTATCTTCCTGCAAGGCTCTTTTGGTCCAGGTAGGTAATCACTGACATTAGTCCGTGTCTTAGTAATTTGGTTTGTTTATCAAAATCCACATGAGTGAATTTGTTCTTGATTTCCGTGCCAGAAGCCAGAAATCTATCGTAAAAAGAATAGATGAAGTCTTTGTTTTCTATGCACCTCAAGTAGCTGTTGATAACAGGTTTGTATTGTGACATTGTTTGCAGGATTAAGCTGTGATTATTTGATCTTCGTCAAGCATATGTAACAAGTATTTAACGCTGCTCTCAAAGAACTTTGAATCATGGATAGGTTTATAAAAAAGCTCAAATACAGATTCAGGAAGATTCTCTTTCTTGATATCAGTATCAGAAGTCATTAAAATCACAGAAGGAGTATATTCTAGATTATTTAAAATGTCCGGACCATTGAAGGTGTCGATATTGTAGTCCATAAAAATGATTTCCGGACGGATTTTATTAATCCCCATTAGGGCAGATACAGAGTCTTTATAGAATTCATAAAAATCGAGATCCTTTATGCGGTCCAGTTTTCTTTTCAGCAGCATGTGAAAAAGTGGATCATCATCCACAATGACGTAAGAATGTTTCATTACTTGTCTATAAAATGAGTAAAAGCTGTGGTTGATTGCTGGGAATTGACCAACGAGTTGGTCATATGGCCGGAATGGATATGGCTAAAATAATATGTAGTAATTACACAGAGGAAAAATACTCGATGAATGGTAAGTTTTTAGGGATGTGAGGGTGTTTTATTTGTTCAATAGCCGAATTTCTTTAATTTTTGATCATCTTTTCTCCAGTCTTTTTCCACCTTCACGAAGGTCTCCAGGTGAACTTGTTTGCCAAAAAAGCTTTCAAGTTCTTTTCTGGATTGAATTCCCAGTTTTTTGATTGATTCTCCTTTTTTACCAATGATGATGCCTTTTTGAGAATCTCGCTCCACATAGATTTCTGCCTGAATTCTGATGATGGTCTCATCTTCTTTGAAAGAATTAACGACTACTTCACTGCTGTATGGAATTTCCTGTTTGTAGATAAGGAATATCTTTTCCCTAATGATCTCTGCAGCAATAAATCGCTCTGTTTTATCGGTGAGTTCGTCTTCAGGGAAAAATGGAGGATGGGTTGGTAGGAGGCTGGCGATTTTCGATTGTAACAGTTCTACGCCTTCTCCGTTTTCTGCTGAAACGACAATTGGCTCCAGCCAGTCATATTCTTCTTTCCAGTAATTGATTTTATCATTTACCTGAGTGCCTTTTCCCAGGTCAATTTTATTGATTACAAAAAGTATTGGAATCTCAGACGCTTTGGCCATTTTGATCCAGTCCTTATGATCATTTTTTTCTCCTAGCTCTACCATGAAGACAATTACATCAGCATCTTCCAGAGATTTCTTCACGTAACCCATCATTCGCTCTTGCAGCTTGTAGGACGGATCCAGTGTCCCAGGAGTATCTGAGAATACTATCTGGTACTGATCAGTGGTGATGATTCCGAAAATTCTATGACGGGTTGTCTGCGCTCTGTTAGTAACGATAGATATTCGCTCACCAGTGAGGCGATTCATCAATGTGGATTTGCCAACATTTGGCTTACCCATGATTGTAACAAACCCAGATTTGTAATTGCTGTTGTCCATGAGCCTGCAATTTCGTCAAAACAAAGGAAAACTTTTAGATTAAAATGTCAGCCCGGCCATTTGCACGAATTCTTTTGGTTGAATATCCATGAAATAGCGAAATTCTTTGATCAAATGAGACTGGTCATAATAACCTGATAGGAAAGTCATTTGCGTAAGGTTGAGGCTATCTTTATGCTCGATGTAGCTATGAAGAAAGTGGCTCAATTTTTCAATCTTACAAAACTCCTTCGGGGTTAATCCAATTTCTCTATTGAATTTCTGCTCTAAGCTGGATTTGCTAATACCCAGCTGATCGTTCACGTCTTTTACTTTTATTTTTCCATTGCTGGCTTTCATCATTTCTATTGCCTCTTCCAATATAAAATCCGGTTCAAAATGTGGGAGCTTTTGCCACCACGATTTTATATGATTTTCAAAATCATCCGAGTTTTTGATTTCCGGGAAACGACCAAAACGTATCAACTGATCACGCTCTGCACATGAACCCGGTGAAAAGAACAATCCGGTGAATTGTGCGGGAATTTTGGCACAGATCATCTGAATATTTTCACCTGCCAGAGTCATTCCCTTGCTTCTACAGCTAGAAATAATCATTTCATTCGTTTCAATAGTGATTTGACGGATGCTTCCGATCAGAGATCTTTTAATCGGGCTTCCCAGATTCATTGTGAGGTCGATATGATTATCCGGCATGAAGTGATATTGACTTTGTTTATTGGGCAAGTCAAAGGTTTTGATGGTGGCTACAGTTTCATGAAATGTAGGAGATGGTTTGATTAAAAACATGGCTTTTTTTCTCCCAATACAGGGAGAGAGCACGAAACTCTTATTTAAAAAAATGCCGAATTGTTAACATAAATGATGATTAAGTAAATAATCACGCATGTTTACAATCTTTTTAGAATGATAATAAGGGTATTTTCAATTTGATTGTTTTAGTGACCTTCTATAATCAGTAGGTGATATCTCTACTACCTTTTTGAAAGCCTTATAAAAAGAAACCTTGTTTGAAAACCCTGCCATCTCGGCGATAGCATCTATGGTATAATGACTGTATTCTTCGCTGATTAGCATCCATTGTGCTTCTTTGATTCTGAGTTTATTGATATAAGTGTTGAAGTTTTGGCAGGCAATCGTGTTGATTGCTGATGAGACTTGTTTGTCCGTCAATTGTAACCCTTTGGCTACTTTTTCCAATCGAATATCTGGGTCCAGAAAGGCTTTATTTAATTTAATCCAATCATCTATTCTTTTAAAGTCTGCTTCCTTCTGATGGATATCTTCCACATCTTTTGAAGACTGGGTGTGTTTCGTTTCTCCGAGATACCACTTACGAATCAGGTAGAGGGTGATTAATATAGATATGATTAGTATGAAGATTTCCATTCAGTTTTTGTTAACAAAGTAATTCCTATCATGAAGGCTCTGCCAAATGCATTTTTACAATTCCCGGCAGTTCCTTCTTTTTTACAATTCCTTACTGAAGTAAAACCCTTATTTAGCAGCACCTCTTTATGTTGTACTGTTTCAAAAAAGGTTGCCTTTGTAGTAGGGGGCAACCTTTTTGTTTTGATCCAGAAACAGGCGGAATGGGCTTTTTTACAATTCAAAAAGCACTCAAAACTTGACTGAATCGCTCAGAAGCCAGATTTTCTCAAAACCCTTACACGTCTACCTGTTCTTTTTTACAATTATTCACAGAAAGTCTCATCTACTCTTACGGTGATTTAAATCATGTTAAACCAAAAAAGTAGTTTATGAGAAAACTTCTACAAATGGCATGTCTGGTTTTGCTCCAGGGGGTCTTGTTTGCACAAGAAAGAACCATCACTGGAACAGTAACCGGAAGCGACGGTACAGCATTGCCGGGAGTGAACGTGGTAGTGAAAGGTACTACCCAGGGAACCATCACTGATATTGATGGTAATTATACACTGTCTGTTGGCAGTGGAAGTATTGTGTTGGTCTACTCGTTTGTGGGTATGGAAGCACAGGAAATTGCAATTGGTCAGCGGTCAGTTGTTGATGTCACCTTATCTGAAGATTCGCAGCAGCTGGCAGAGGTTGTTGTTACGGCTATAGGGATTGAGCGTCAGCAAAAAGCCCTGGGATATTCAGTAGGAAAGGTAGAGTCGAAACAAATTCAGCAGATTTCCGAGCCAGATGTATTGAGGTCTATGCAAGGGAAGATTCCAGGCGTGAACATCGCAGCATCTTCTGGTGCTCCGGGTAGTGCCACCCGAATCACCATTAGGGGTGCTTCATCATTATTTGGTAATAATGATCCGCTGTTTGTGGTGGATGGTGTGCCGTATAATAATGCCCAATACAACACCAGTAATCAATTGATCGGAGGAGGGGCATATTCTACTCCTTTATCCTTTTTAGATCCGAATACCATCGAGTCTGTAAACGTGCTTAAAGGCGCAGCAGCAGCTGCACTTTACGGGTCCAGAGCGGCAAATGGAGTGATCTTAATCACCACCAAAGGGGGTACCACGCGACCTGCGAATAAGGGTCTTGAAGTGACGATTAGTTCTTCTTATTCTGTTGAGGAGATTGCCAATTTGCCTGATTATCAGAATAAATATGGTAACGGATCTGAATTCAATTATCAGAATTCGAACGGTGCATGGGGGCCGGCATTTTCAAGTAGAGACTCTTTTCCTACATGGCCTACGTATACAGCAGCTTTTCCGGATATGCCTACCAACTCACCGTTTGTGGCTCAACCAAACAATGTGAAAGATTTGTTTGAAAAAGGGAGTGTTTTGGAGAATTCAATAAATGTCTCTGGAGGAAATGGTCAGTCTACTTTTTCAGGAGGAATTTCACGACTTAGTCAGGATGGGTACATTCCTCACGCGAGTTTTGACCGTACTTCCATCAACCTTGGGGCAAGGACCCAGCTGGAAAATGGATTCAACTTTGGAGGGTCTGCTACCTACTCTAAAAGTGATATTCGAGGGCCGTTTTTTGGTGAAAACGGAGCGGCAGGAGCCGAGGTAGCTTCATCTTTTGCCAGAACACTTTGGCTAGGTAGAAACTGGGATAGCAGTCTTCCATACGAAACCCCATCGGGAGGCAATGTCTTTTACAATACTAATACCATAGATAATCCTCGTTGGTCTTGGAAGCACAACGGAGTAGTAGAGCAGACAGATAGATTAGGGATGACATTTGATGTCAACTATGATATTACTGATTGGCTAAACGCTTCGTGGAAGGTTGGGACTAATCAATTTACTACCAGAAGGGAGCAGCGATATGATCTTGGTTCCAATGCATTCAGCGGTGGTGGAGCTATTACCACAGATAATATTTCTTTTGAAGAACTCAATTCTGATTTTCTTATTTCAGCAGATCAGCAATTTGGTGAGTTTGATGTGAGGTTACTTCTTGGTCAAAACATCAATCAGCGAACTTCTGATAGACAATCTCTGACCGGTACAGGCATGGTCGTGCCAGATATTTTTGACCTGGACAATATGAGTTCTGTAGTTCCCAATGGTGGAGGCTTTTCTCAAAGAAGGCTCATGGGCTTGTTTTATGAAGTTTCTTTTGGCTACCGGGATTTTCTGTTTTTCAATACTACTGGAAGAAACGACTGGTCATCAACCTTGCCATCTGCGGAGAGGAGCTTCTTTTATCCTAGTGCGTCTACTTCGTTTGTATTCACTGAATTGCTGGATGTAGACACTAAGTTTCTCAATTTTGGAAAGATCCGTGTGAGCTGGGCCAAAGTAGGTAATGATGCTCCGGTCTATTCATTGCAAAATGTGTATCAGGTTAATCTTGGACAATCTGCTGGAGCCATTGGATCACAGCCTACTGTTGACTTTCCGATCGCGGGTCAGTCGGCAGCTACCCTATCTAATCTGGGAGCTGATCCAGGTCTTACTCCAGAGTTTACCACAGAATATGAGTTGGGGATGAACGTGCGATTGTTGAATAATCGAATTGATCTGGATGTGACCTATTATGATCGAAACTCTACGGATCAGATTGGGACTATTTCTACTCCATCCGTCACGGGATTCGAACAGATTACGACCAACTTCGGAAATGTGGAAAACAAAGGTTGGGAAATTGGCTTAAATATCATTCCTATCCAATCGCAATCAGGATTCACCTGGAGCACTTTCATCAATTACACGAAGAATAAGAACACGGTGCTTGAATTGTCCGATGGAGTAGAGCGTTTGAATATGAGGAACTTATTCGGAGGAGGAATCAGACCAATTTTTGAACCTGGCCAGCCTTACGGAGCTCTATTCGGGACCACTTCTGCCAAGGATGAGGATGGTAACTGGCTGATCAATCCAGCTACCGGATTATTATTCCCTGCTGTGGGTGATGATAGATTTCAAATCATCGGAAACCCTAATCCAAATTATACAGTGGATGTGACCAATACTTTATCCTTCAAAGGAGTATCTCTTGGCTTTCTCATTTCCTATAAAGATGGAGGTGATATTTACACCACTACTGTAGAGCGTCTGATGGGGAGAGGAGTTGCTAAAGACACGGAGGACCGTGAGAAATCTAGGATTATTGCAGGGTATTTGGGAGACCCTAACACTGGTCAACCATTACTCGACGATTCAGGTAATAAAATTCCAAACACTATTCAGGTGACCACAAATGATTTATTCTTTGCATCTGGTGGGCCAGAATCTTTCTTTATCAATGGAGCAGATGAAGCCTCAGTATTTGACGGAACAGTGATACGATTACGCGAAATAAGTCTGGGTTATAGTTTTTCAAAGAATTTGCTGAGTAAGACGCCTTTTGGAAGTGCCAATATTTCCATATCTGGTCGTAACCTGTGGTATTTCGCACCTAATATTCCTCATTCTACCAATTTCGATCCGGAAGTCAACGGTTTTGGAGCTACAAATACTCAGGGTATTGAATATGCTGCAGCACCACAGACAAAGCGATATGGTGTAAATCTTAGGTTCACATTCTAAATACTGATATTATGAAAAATAATTTTATATATAAAGTATTGACGCTCAGTATTACTGTGGTTTTACTGACTTCATGCGAAGATTTCTTTGATATTAATGTTGATCCAAACAATCCTACTCAGGTTACGCCCAATTTGTTGTTGGTCAACTCAGAAGCTGCAATAGCCGGTGCGGTGGGCATGGGTAGTGGGATTAATATGCAGACGAGCGTATTCATGCATCATGCTGTAAGAAGGGGAGCTGGTGATCAATATGTCACACAAGGAAATGACTTTGCCGTAGGTACTTGCTGGCAGGCATTTTATGATATTGCCATTCCTGATTTGAAAGTTATAATTGATCAGGAAACAGTGAATGGTAATATGGTGTATGTAGGGATTGCTAAAATTCTCACAGCCTACAGCTATTCTGTGATTGTAGACTTGTGGGGAGATGTGCCATTCTCTCAGGCCACACAGTTCAACGATTATCGATTTCCTGAATATGACGCTGATGAAGAGATTTATCCACAATTATTACAATTGATCGATGAAGGTATTGCAGACCTCCAGGATGAAGAGGCTGAGAATGAATTTGTGCCAGCGGGTGATGATTTGATATACGGAGGTGACACAGATTTGTGGATCAAATTTGCCAATACGCTCAAATTTAAGATGCTTTATCAGCTTCAGGATGTTTCGGTTATTTCTGATCGGGATACTCAGATTACCAGTCTGGTATCAAATCCCGACACTTTGATCAATGACATGAGCGAAGATTTTGAGTTTTGGTATGGCGCTTCTGGTCCTACACCTGAAAACCGACATGGTATGTTCGTTTCTGAATACACTCAGGGAAATCCTATATTCTATGTAAGTCCGTGGCTTTATGAGACCATGAAAGGCCAGAATACTGGAATTTTCACAGGTATCGAGGATCCAAGAATACCATATTATTGGAATAGGCAATTACAGCCGGGTGAGGCGCCTGAGAATCCTTTTGAGTATTTGACTGATGATGGATTTCTGACCATTCATTTTGGTTCTATACACCCGAACCAGGCTTCCGGCCAGCAATCGTCTCAAACTGTGTTTGGTCTTTATCCATGTGGTGGATTTTATGATGACGATAGTGGCACCAAGGTGACGGCTAGCAATGGCAATGGTGTAGCTCCAGAGAGAATGTTGCCATATTTCAAAGTACTGTATATGCGTGCAGAACTCGCTCTAGCCGGAATCACATCAGAGGATGATCGTCAGTTGCTCAGTGATGCAATCCAGGCATCATATGACAAGGTGAATCAGATGGTTGGTATCAATGGGCAAGCTAGTGTGCCCGAAATTGACCAGGCGGATATTGATTCTTATATCACTTCAGTCCTGGGCGTGTATGACGCTGGATCTGCGGAAGAAAAGCTAGAGATTATTCTTACCCAAAAATGGATTGCCAGCCTGGGTAATAGTATAGATGCTTACACAGATTACAGGAGGGAAGGATATCCTGTGCTGTTTGACCCGAATAATTACAATGGTAATTATGTAGGATCTAACCCGGATAACTTTTCTGCATTTACCACAGCAGGAAGGGGATACCCAGTTAGTTTTCCTTGGCAGCAGGTAGATTTAGATATCAATCCTAATGCTCCCGATCAGAAGGATCCTACTGATTACAATGTGTTTTGGGACGTTAACTAAACAATGAAATTATGAAAAGAATAATAAATATATGGGCCATTGGATTGGTCATAAGTGTGGTTTCATCTTGTGTAGATGATGACAAATTGTTCGAGTTGGATGATTTTGAAGTTGGGGCCCTTCCTAATATGCAGCGAACGTCAAATGATCCTGGATATATTGATTTTCAGGATTTGGATCAAGCGACTATGGAGCTGATGGTTGATTTTGTGATAGACGTGCCACAAAGTGATGACGGAGGGCTTACCAATGGGGGAGATGGACGCGAACATACGAGTACGGAGTTTGCAGAAGTTTCTTCTGTTCAGCTCGCGGTATCTTACAACGGAGCTTCTTCATCGGTAATCGAGAGTGGAGTGATTAGTGAAGTCACATCCTGGCCAGCGACGTTTACTTTTAAAGGAGTGCAAGATCTAATAGATGCGATACCTTCATTGAATAGTAAGGATGATATTCAGCTTGGTGATGTTTTCACCTTCGTCTGTGGAGTAACATTGGCAGATGGTAGAGAGTTGCCGGCTTTTATCACCGATGCATCAGGTAATTCGTTGCCCAATTACAGCGTGAATTTTGCTGGCTCAGGAAATAATCCGGGTTTCGAATATGCGATCAGCTATCTGGTTACATGTCCGTCGGATTTGGCAGGAAACTATACCTCTACAGTCTTATCATCCAATATTGCTTTGAGTAATTTCAGAACACCACAACCTGTAACTGTGACTGGATCAGGAGGTAGTTATATTCTCAGTGATGGTACAGCCGATATTTTCGGTCCGGATTTCCCACTTGGATTGGCATTTTCGGAGATTTGTGGTGAGATATTTATTACACCAGGATCTATTGAATTTCCAACATTGGTAATTTATGATCTTAACTCTGCCACGTATGATCCTGTGACAGATGTCATCACATTTGATATTACCTACAATGCCAATTCCTGTTGCGGGTTGCCTGGTATACAGTATGTACTACAAATAGAGCCGGAATAAACTTATGATAAAAGAAGAGGTCTGGATTGGATCTCTTCTTTTTCATTAAATGAATTTTATTAAATATTTCAACGCAACATTTTGGTAATGTAAAAGACTGTGCTACTTTTGCAGTCCACTTCGTAAACGAAGGCTCATTCAAAGCGACTAAAGTAATGAATTAGTTGCGAGCAATAGTTTATAGTGGACATATCGCGGGATGGAGCAGTTGGTAGCTCGTCGGGCTCATAACCCGAAGGTCACAGGTTCGAGTCCTGTTCCCGCTACTCTGAAAATCAGGCAGTTACGATCAAAAGTAGCTGCCTGTTTTTGTTTTACCTAAAACATACCTAAAACAATTTCACTGTTCTGGTATCTTAATTAACTCAAAGTCTTTTAGAGGTTTTTAAGGAAAAAAAGATTTCCTTTTCCTTTGCTTAACGGACTTTTAACCTTGCTTTAATCGTGTTCTGATTAAGTTTGAGTTTGGCTCACATACAATCCTGCATATCTTTTTTGTTTTCAATTGCTCATTATGTTTCTATAATATGCATTACATAATTGTTTCAGCAGAAAAAAACCTCAATGCAGTTGATTTTCAAGGAGTTGAGCTGTAGTCGTGTCGAATTCATGATGAATTCACTGTAAATGTTTTTCCTTTTTGTGAGAATGCTAGTTTTCAAAGAGCTAAATGAAGAATATGGATCGATTAAGATTCTAGAAAGATTGTTTCTCGAAGTTGGAGTCTAGAGGAAGCGGGCGCCCGAATGACACAGGAATTCACGGCTTTTTTAAAAGAACTGCATCGACAGTTCGGCGGTAAGTTGTAAAAGCCTTGGAGAATACTTTCACGTGAACGGAAAACTTCTCGAAGAACAATATGCCGTACACTTGAGTGATTACTCCACCTGGGATCAACTAGATCATGCTGAGAATTACATTGTCTTTCCCGAGAATATTGGTTCTTATCGCACCATAGATGAAACCTCACTTTCACAAGGAGAACTTTATACTGTAATCACGAACAAGGAAGCCAAAGGCCGCAAAGGAACTTTGGTGGCTATGATTAAAGGTGTTGATAGTGAAAGGGTTAAGTCTATACTTCACAGAAAAGTACCTTTGGAAACAAGACGTCAGGTGAAAGAAGTTATCCTCGATATGGCTGCCAATATGGAGCAAATTGTCCGCAAAACATTTACCAAAGCCACACTAGATACAGATAGATTCCATGTACAAAAGCTAGCTTATGATGCTCTTCAACAAATGAGAATTGAATATCGCTGGGAAGCGATAGAACAAGAGAACAATGAAATAGAGCTGGGAAAGCAAGTGGGTCAACCATACAAACCACACATCCTTGATAATGGAGATACTCCAAAGCAACTTCTGGCACGTAGCAGATACCTACTCTTCAAAAGAAAAGACAACTGGACACCCTCTCAGATTTATCGTGCAGAGATACTATTCTACCGATACCCAAGATTAGAACAGGCCTATAACTTGGCTCAAAACTTAGGATATATCTATATCATAAAGGACAAAGGGGTGGTATACACCAAACTGGCTCAATGGTATAATAGGGTTGAAGAGTTGGGGTTCAAATCTTTCAATACCATATCAAGAACCATCCAAAGTCACTATGAAACTATCCTGAATTACTTTGATCAGCGTAGGGGCACGCCTAGTGTACAAATGCTGCAGCAGAATCATTTAATGCCAAAATCAAGGCACTGAGAGCTCAGTTCCGTGGGGTAAAAAGGGTGTCTTTTTTCCTTTACAGATTATCCAAAATCTATGCTTAGTACAATTACTCCCCAGAAATATTGCTTGATCCCTGTTCGGATACTCAACCAAAAACTCTCAAATCATGGTTATGATCATAACCATGATTTGAGTCAGAACCCGGAAGTGGTAATTCATCAAGTTTTTCACGTATTCTCGCTTGATCTATGAATCTTTTCATCAAGCTCATTCCTCCAAAGGGAGATACTGGTTTGGATGAATATTCAATCCGTAAATTGATCTACTTTCGACTAACCATTTTGGTGATTTTGATGTTAGCACCAAAATCGCATATATCCTTAAATAATCGAAGTTTCATCTCAATTTCCAATTCTTTATTGCATAATCACTATTGAAGGACTTTAAATAAGTTTCTCAGTTCAAAAATTCGCAATTTTCTTGTATTGATTAAGTGTTTTAATCAATCGATTGCGTAAAATAACACAATCGATTGCGTAATTCTAATTTGCAAAATATATATTTGTTGTTAAGTCACTGTTTCTAAACTTAAAATAGTACGGTTTCATTGATCTGTTACAAACCTAAAAAATCAATTAAAAAAGAATACTATGAAGAAAATCATACGGGTTTTAATCATTTTTCAGCTATTCATGGGAGTATCCACATACTTACTGGCCCAAGAACGAACAATATCAGGAAGAGTGGTTGGGGCAGATAGAGAAGGTCTCCCTGGTGTAACTATACTTGTGAAAGGTACCCAAACTGGTACTGTTTCTGACATTGATGGGAATTACAAGTTGAGTGTATCCTCTGATGTGCAAACGCTTGTTTACAGTTTTATAGGGTACGTACCGAAAGAAGTAAACGTAGGTGAACAAGCCGTAATTGATGTTACGCTTAAAGAAGACGTTACTGCGCTGGAGGAAGTAGTCGTTGTTGGGTATGGCGAACAAAAGAAAGCTACAATTGTGGGTTCCGTCACACAAACGTCAAGTGAAACACTTGAACGTACTGCTGGTATCCCCAATGTTGCTACTGCACTTACGGGTAATTTGCCTGGACTTGTTACTACTGCCAGTACAGGTTTGCCTGGACAGGAGAATCCTCGAATTGTGATTAGAGGTAACAACTCATGGAATAATAATGATCCATTGATATTAGTGGATGGTGTAGAGCGACCAGATTTCTTCAATGTAATGGATGTGAATTCCGTTGAGTCGATATCAGTTTTGAAGGATGCGTCAGCCACGGCTGTTTTTGGTTCCAGAGGGGCCAATGGTGTGATTATAGTTACCACAAAGCGAGGAAAAGAGGGTAAGGCGCAGTTTACGGCTAATGTGAATACCTCAGTTAAGCAAGTATCCAAGCTTCCGGGTACGCTTTCTGCTGTTCCAACCCTTCAATTAAGAAACCGCGCAATTGAATATGAATTATCTACCAGTCCTGATAGTTGGAATGACATCATTCCTGACGAAATAATTGCTAAGTATGCCAATCCAGCTGATTTGGAAGAAGCAGAGCGATATCCGGACATTGACTGGCAGGATTACTTATTCAAAAACACAGCAATGGCTTTCAATGCCAATTTAAGTGTTCAGGGAGGTACTAAAGTAGCTAAGTACTTTGCAAACTTAGACTTTCAAAATGAGCAGGATCTTTTCAAAGATATTTCAAATAACCGTGGTTATGATCCAGGTTATGATTACAATAGGTTGAATTTTAGAAGTAACCTTGATTTTCAATTAACACCTTCAACTAAACTCCAGACAAATCTGGGTGGATCATATGGGGTAAGAAAAACGCCATGGGGAGGAGGAAACGCCTACCCATTTTGGATTGCTGCGTATGGAAATGCGCCTACTGCATTTGTGCCAAGGTATTCAGACGGAACATGGGGATTTTTCCCGCCTAGTGAGCAAGCTGCTTTGAACTCTGCTAGAATTTTGGCAATTGGAGGTATTCAATACGAGACCTCAGCGACCATTTCTACCAATTTCGTACTAGATCAGGATCTCAGTATGTTGGTGGATGGTTTGAGTGTTAAAGGTACTTTGGCATTCGACAATACTTTCAATGAAGCCAGTAGAGGAGTAAATGATCAATTCAATGGTCATCAGGAAAAATGGATTGATCCTGAGACTGGGGTCGAGTTTTTTGATCAGGCATTTGACCCGAATACACGTTTTGACTTTTATGATGAAAACCGATCATGGACTACTACCGGAGGGGATATTAGCTATGATCAAAGAAGGCTCTTTTATCAGTTTCAAATGAATTATAATAAGACCATAGCTCGACGACATAAAATTGGGCTAATGGGATTGATGAACAGGTTGGAAGTAGCTGAGAATAGTACAATTCCTTCATATAGAGAAGATTGGGTATTCAGAACGACTTATAATTTCGATGATAAGTATGTGATAGAATACAATGGCGCATACAATGGTTCAGAGAGATTTGGAGCAGGTAATAAATTTAATTATTTCTCATCTGGTGGACTTGGTTGGGTCATCTCTGCTGAGAATTTTATGAAATCTCAATCAATTATTGGTTTCTTAAAACTGAGAACCTCTATTGGTGAAACAGGTGATGACAGTTACAACGCACCAAGTAGGTTTGGTTATCAGGATATTTGGGATTACGGTGGACAATCCAAAATGGGAGTAACTGGTGTGAGTAGTGAATTTAGTCCATATACCTGGTATAGAAGAGTCAGTTTAGGTAACCCTGCATTGAGGTGGGAAACGGTATACAAAATGAATGTTGCCCTTGAATTTGAATTATTAAAAGGGTTAATAGATGGGTCGGTTGACGTATTCAGAGATAGAAGGGTTGATATTTATACTGTAGGGTCTGATCGTGCAGTACCATCATATTTTGGAGTAAGTGCCCCAGCTGCCAACATAGGAAAAGTTACCACTGAAGGATTCGAAATTACTCTGGGAAGTAGACATACTTTCGGCAATGGAGTGAAAATATGGGCAGACTTGGCTATGACCAGTGCGAGAGATGATGTGATTTATCGTGATGATCCTGAATTTTTGGCGGATTACCAAAAGCAGGAAGGTTTCCAACTTGGACAGGCCAGAACGTACGTAGATGCGGGATACTATAATTCATGGGATGATGTCTACGCCAGCACTACGCATGCCACCAATAATACAGCAAAACTACCGGGAGGGTATCATATTATTGATTATAACGCTGATGGTATTCTTGATAATCTGGATCAGGTTCCTTACGATTATTCAGGAACTCCACAAAGAACTTATAATGCAACAATCGGTGCTAGTTGGAAAGGATTAAGCGCATTTGTACAGTTCTATGGAGTCAATAATGTAACTCGATGGGTGACATTCAATACATTGTCTGGTCAGCAGAATAGGGCATTTGTAGAAGGAACTTATTGGGCACAGGATAATACAAGTCCTGATGCGCCTATGCCTAGATGGTTATCAATTACACATGGCTCATATGATGGCAGTCGATTTTATTACGACGGATCATACGTAAGATTGAAAAACGCTGAGATTGCATATACATTCAATTCAGGCTTTATTAATAAGTTAGGGTTGAATAGTTTGAGGGTTTATCTAAATGGTAACAACCTTTTTCTATGGACCGATATGCCTGATGATCGAGAGTCGAATTTTGCGACTAATCTAGCTAGTCAGGGTGCCTATCCTACCGTAAGGCGTTTCAATTTGGGTTTGAATATGACATTTTAAAAAATAGCACAAGATGAAATTATTATTTTCAAAATACTTGAGACCGGATTTAGCGTTAGTTATTCTGATCTCATTAACTACGCTTATTTCATGTGAAGATTATCTTGAGCGCACACCGGATGTAAATGTGTCTGAAGATATCGCCTTTAGGAATTTTAGGAATTTTCAAGGTTTTACAGAAGAATTGTACCAGTGTGTGCCTGATTTTACCAATGGTTACTGGACCAACTCTTGGAACTGGGGCGATGATGAAATTCAGTCTACATCGAGAAACTTTCATTTCGGTGTAAAGATCGAGAATGGTGATTTTTGGGGATGGCAGAGTGAATTTGACGGATGGGGAGCTGGCTGGATGGACGATCAGTCGAGCACCGTAATTACCGATCCAGGGGAGAGATTTAACAAAGGACTTTGGCCTCTGGCGTGGTATGGCATTCGGAAGGCCAATGTTGGCCTTGAAAATCTGGACCTGCTGACGGAGGCTACTCAGGAAGAAAGAGACTTGATCGAAGGTCAGCTTCTGTTTTTTAGAGGTTGGTTTCATTTTCAACTGATACAATACTTTGGTGGGCTTCCTTACATAGACCGTGTATTACCAGCAGACGAACCTTTACGTCTTGATAGATTAAGCTATCATGAATGTGCAGACAAGATTACTGCAGATTTAAGAAGAGCCGCAGATTTATTACCAATTGACTGGGATGATACAGAAGCTGGTAAAGCTACCTTAGGTAATAATGCGCTTAGGATCAATAAGATCATGGCTCTAGGATACCTGGGTAAAAATTTGTTATGGGCAGGTAGCCCTTTGATGAACAAGGAATCCACAGGGGCAGAAACTTATAATGAAGAATACTGTAGGAATGCAGCAGATGCATTTGGGGAATTGTTGAGTTTGGTGGAATCAGGCGAAACACAATATTCGCTGGTTAATTTTGCCGATTATTCTTCTTTATTCTATACAACCGGACAGAATTGGGCATTGCCTGGAATGACCGAATCCATATTCAGACATGTTTACAATGATGCACATGCATCAACTTATGGGACGGCAAAACAATACACTCCGGCGGCTCCCGCAGGAGATGGTGACGGAATCATCTTTTTACCGACTGCCAATTATGTGAATTACTATGGTATGGCGAATGGATTGCCAATAGACGATCCTAATTCTGGTTATGATCCGGAACATCCATGGAAAGACAGAGATCCTAGATTCTACAATGATATTGTTTATGATGGGGTTCAGGTGATTCAAGGGTCACTTGGTGCTAATGATCCTCCGGGCAATCGTTGGGCTAATCTCTACACCGACGGAAGTTATCGTGATCCTGCTACAGGTAGTAGAACTGGTTATTTGAACTTTAAGTTTGTTCCTATAACTGCCAATCGTTACGATCAAGGATGGAGTTATGGAGCTAATCTGCACATTCAGGTTCCATATATGAGACTGGCAGATATCTATCTAATGTATGCCGAGTCAGCTTTGATGGGATACGGATCTTCCGGATCATCTGCTACTACATTTAATAAATCTGCTTTAGATGCGATAAATACTTTACGGGACAGAGCAGGTGTAGGACAAGTTGATCCTAAGTTTACGGGTTCTGCTAGTGATTTTCTGAGTGAAGTACGTCGGGAAAGGGCTGTTGAATTGGCTTTTGAAAGGCATCGCTTCAACGACCTTAGACGTTGGTTATTGCTAATTGAACAACCTTATACAATTAAGACGGGAATTGAGTTCGATAGACCTGCTGGCACTGAAGATGAACCAGAAAACACCGAAGATCCATCTCAAAACCGAGTGCTGAATTTGAGAGAAACAGTTTTATTGGAACGAAACTTTGAAGAGAGACACTACTGGCTTCCCTTAAAAATTTCGGATGTAAGTATATATCCTGGTTTTAACCAAAACCCTGGATGGTAAACATCTTAACAATCCTAAAGAACAATAAAATGAAATTGATAAAATCTATAGCAGTTTGCATATTTATACTTCTCGTTCAGTCCAACTTATTCGGACAAGCGGAAGTATTGAAAATCAACGTTAGCGGGAAGGTGTTGGAAGCAAATGGCGATCCAATTGTGGATTCAAATGTTTACAGCCAAGTTGACGAGGTGTCCACCACATCGGACAGTGATGGGAATTTTGTAATTGAAGCGACCGTTGGTTCTACTTTAGTAATCAGTGCTCAGGGATTTGAGGATGCCTACACAAACGCTTCAAATGACCTTAATAATATCACTATGATGGCCGCAGATCAGGTCAACGTTCCTTTCAGAACACTTGATAAGGACAACTTACCTGCAGGAGTTTCTTCAGTGGACATGTCTGAGCTAATAACGAAAAACTATATCACGTACAGCTTGTCAGAGTTGGAAGGGTTTGTTGGCGGATATAATGGAAATAGTTTATGGGGTTATTCGAATGCTTTGGTACTAGTAGATGGTGTTCCAAGAGAAGCAGGTAGCGTTTTACCAGTGGAAATAGATCAAGTTACTTTTCTGAAGGGAGTTGCTGCTGTTACCTTGTATGGAAGTCGTGCAGCTAATGGAGTCATTATGATTACTACCAAACGCGGGGTAAACGATGATATTTCTATTCGTTCAAGGTTGAACACGGGAATATTTGTACCCAGAAGATATCCTGAGTATTTAGGTTCTGCCGAATATATGACCCTATTTAACGAGGCTCGGACAAATGATGGAGAATCTCCATTATATTCAGAAGAAGATATTTATTACCACGCATCAGGTGAAAATCCTTACAGATATCCGGATGTTGATTACTATTCAGATGAATATCTGAGAAACGCTTATGGAAGGCAGGATGGTACAGTGGAGATTTTTGGTGGTGATGATAGAACGCAGTACTACACCAATATTGGGTTTTTCAGTGCTGGCTCACTATTGGATGTAGGCAGAGCGCAGGAAAGCAACAGGACGAGTAGATTCAATGTCAGAGGAAACGTGGACATGAAAATCAATGATTACGTGTCTGCCAGGGTAAATGCTGCTGCCCAGTACTACTATGGCAAAGGAATCAATTCTGATTATTGGGGTGGTGCAGCTTCGATCAGACCAAATAGATTTGCACCATTAATCCCAACTAGTTTTGTAGATCCTACTGATGCAGTGTCTCAAGACTTCATCAATAACAGTGAAAATATCATTGATGGTCAATATTTTTTGGGAGGCACGCAATTAGATCCTACTAACCCAATAGCAAGTGCATATGCCGGAGGAACTAGTGTATTCAACAATAGACAGTTTCAGTTTAATACCGAAATAAAGGCAGATCTTGGAAATGTCCTTGAAGGTTTGTCTTACACCACCATATTCGGAATTGATTACTCAGCCAGTTACAGTCTTTCATTCAATCATCAGTATGCTACTTTCGAGCCCATCTGGAATACTTATTCTGGAACCGCTCAGATAAGTCAACTTAACAAATACAATGAGGACTCCAGAACAGGAGAGCAGTCAAGTAGTGGACGGTCTTTCAGACAAACCATGGCAATTTCTGGAGTATTGAATTATGTGAACAAAATTGGAACTAGTCATAATCTGTCAGCGGCCTTGGTGGTTGGTGGCTTTAGTCAAACGAATTCTGGTCAATATCATCGTACTGCAAATGCCAATATTGGGTTGCTAATGGGCTATGACTTTAGAAATAAATATTTTGCAGAATTCAATGGAGCGATCATACATTCAGCTAAATTACCAGAAGGAAATCGGGATGCTTTTTCTCCTACCATGACTATTGGTTGGAGACTTTCAGAAGAGGACTTTTTGTCTGATGTTTCATTCCTAAATAATCTAAGAGTTTATGCTTCTGCCGGAATCCTTCACACAGATATTGATATTGACGGATACTACTTATATGATGAGAAATTTGATCAAACAGGTGGTTTCTGGTTTACTTGGAAAGATGGTTTGCAAAATCAAAGTACAGATGCAGAAAGATATGCAAACCCAAACATGGAATTTCCAAGACGAAGAGAGTTCAGTGCTGGATTGGATGCCACCTTTCTCGAAAACAAAGTTTTGTTTAATGGAAACTGGTTCTTAAGTGATCAAACCGGACTATTGGTTCAGAATAATGTCTTGTTTCCAAGTTATTATAGACAATTTGGTTACCCGGAATCAAACTTTCTGCCTTTTGTAAACTACAATGAAAATAGAAGGACCGGATTCGATTTCAGGTTGAATTATCTCGAAACACTCGGAGCATTAGATATCAATGTAGGGCTGACAGGTACCTATTATACTACCAAGGCTCTAAAGAGAGCGGAGATTGTAGAAGACGACTATCAGATTAGACAAGGCACACCTCTTGACGGAATCTGGGGGCTAGAAAGTCAAGGATTTTATGCTGACCAGGCTGATATTAATAATTCACCAGAACCAGCCTTTGGTGAAGTAAAACCTGGAGACATCAAGTATGTCGATCAGAATCAAGATGGGATCATTAATGTTCAGGATGAGATATTACTTGGCAAAGGTGGCTGGTTTGGAGCTCCATTGACCATGGGATTAAATGTCACACTGAAATGGAAAGATTTCACCTTTTTTGCTCTTGGAGTATTGAGGACAGGTTCAGTTGCTATGAAAAGCAATGACTACTTCTGGGTCAATGGTGAGGATAAATATTCAGCAGTTGTTCGTGATAGGTGGACACCTGAAACCAGCGCTACTGCTACTTTTCCAAGGTTGACAGTTGGTAACGGAGCTAATAATTTCAGGAATTCTGATTTCTGGCTTTACAGTACGGATAGATTCGACCTGTCTAGGGTTCAGTTTACCTACGATATTCCACAGAGTGTTTTTGCAAGTGGATTCGTGAAAGGGATGCAGGTTTATGTTAATGGTGCCAATCTTTTGACCATTTCAAAAAACAGGGAAATACTGGAGTTAAATATTGGAAGT
Source organism: Bacteroidia bacterium (assembly GCA_030425425.1). GTDB lineage: Bacteria > Bacteroidota > Bacteroidia > Cytophagales > Cyclobacteriaceae > Marinoscillum. The sequence goes on from JAUIAO010000022.1 coordinate 67,585, forward strand.
GCACCTCAGACTAGATTCTTTAACATGGGAGTGACAGCCTTATTCTAATCAAGACGAAATTCGATATGAAAATGAAAAAATTATATATTATTTTGTTATTAACTGTTTTTGTAGGCTGTGAGGATGTTATCGAACCGGCCCTTGAAAACAACAGAAGTGTAAATGATGAAGGGATCGAACCCAGGTTTGCTCATGGACTCTTGGTCAATGGATATGCAAGAATTCCTATGGACAGCTGGAGCTTCAATGACATGGCTACAGATGATGCGGTAGCGAATACTGAAAATAACGTCTATTTTGGAGTTGCTGATGGTCAGTGGGCTGCGAATAATAATCCTCTTGAGGAATGGCAAAACTCACTTACGGCTCTACAGTATCTCAATCTTATGCTCGAGAGATTAGATGGCATTGAGTTCTCGGCTCTCGAGCCAGTTGATGTTATGTTTCAAGACAGAATCAGAGGAGAGGCTCACGCGCTAAGGGCTCTTTTTGTTTATCATTTGTTGCGCTCTCATGGAGGTCGGGCTACAGATGGAGCGTTGTTGGGAGGGCCTATATTCCTCGAATCAACCAATCCGACCACCTCTGACTTCAACATACCAAGGGCGACATTTGAGGAATGCATGCAGCAGATATACTCTGACACAGAGGCCGCATTGGCGCTTTTGCCTAACGATTATGAAAATATCTCTGACGACTCTGAAGTGCCAGATAAGTATTTGGAAATAGGAGGTTCATTTGATCATTACAACAGAGTGTTTGGTGAAGATGCTAGATTATTAATTACAGGAAGGATAACACGTGCCATTCGGGCTCAGGCCGCTTTGTTGGCAGCAAGTCCTGCATTTAACGATCCTACTAATACCACTACCTGGGCGGATGCTGCAAATTATGCAGCTGAAGTAATTGATTTAAATGGAGGAATCACAGGACTTGACCCAAATGGATTGGTATGGTACACTAACGCTAACGGACAAATCGCTTCAGCAGGTTCTGGTTTAAGTTCACCTGAAATACTATGGAGAGGATCTCTTGGTGGACCTTCTAGTAATTTGGAAGAAACTCATTACCCTCCAACGCTATTCGGAGATGGATTATTGAACCCAACTCAGAATTTGGTGGATGCTTTCCCAATGTCTAATGGATATCCAATTACACATCCTGCAAGTGGTTATGATCCTGCTAATCCGTATGCTGGAAGAGATCCACGTTTGAGTGAGTTCATCATTTACAATGGTAGCACAGCAGGACCGAATGGGTCAGTGATCTTAACCACAGTTGATGGTGGTACAAATGACGGATTGAACCAGGCTGAGACTTCCACCAGGACAGGTTATTACATGAAGAAACTTTTGCGTCAGGATGTCAATGCCAACCCAAATTCGATAAACGCGCAATTGCATGTTCAGCCTAGAATTCGATATACTGAGATTTATTTGGCATATGCTGAAGCAGCTAATGAAGCGTTTGGACCTGAAGGAACTGGACCTAATCAATATTCGGCTTATGATGTCATTAAGTCTATCAGAATGAGAGCTGGTATACCAGACAATGATCCTTATTTAGAATCTATTCGAAACGACAAGTTTGCCATGCGAGAATTGATTCGCAACGAAAGGAGACTTGAATTATGTTTTGAAGGCTTTAGGTTCTGGGATTTAAGAAGATGGAATGAGGACTTAACTGAGGCAGCAAGAGGCATTCAAATAGAATCCGGATTTTATCAGGTAATTGAAGTGGACAATCGCAATTTTGAGTCCTACATGAAATATGGCCCGGTACCAGATTCTGAAATGCTCAAATTCAGTGAATTGAAACAAAACGCCGGATGGTAGAACGATATAAAGATATGAAAATGAAAAAACTAGTTTATCTGGCAATCTTACTTTCAGTTGCCATAGCGAGCTGTAAAAATGAGGACGTTGAATTTCCTGATTTTGAATACCAGGCTGTTTATTTCGCGCATCAGAACCCTGTAAGAACGATCACGTTTGGTGAAGATATTTTTGATACTTCAATGGATAACGAAGGGAGATTCAAAATAATGGCTACAACGGCAGGGGTTTATTCCAATGAAAGTCGTATTACTATTGGAGTAAGTGTTTTAAATGAATTATGTGATAGTTTAATTTTTACGGAAGGTAATAATGACGTTTTACCACTTCCATCAAATTACTACACACTCGAATCCAATGAAATAGTGATTCCTAAAGGAAGCATTACAGGAGGAGTTGAAGTTCAGCTGACACAAGACTTCTTTAATGATCCTTTGGCAATTTCAAAAAACTATGTGCTTCCTATGCTAATGGAAAGCGTTAACGGAGCAGATTCAATCTTATCTGGAGTTCCATTAATTGAAGATGCCATTAGAACCAGGCCAGGTGATTGGGTAGTGCAGCCTAAAGATTACGTATTATATGCGATAAAGTATATTAATGAATGGCACGGCTTCTATTTGAGAAGAGGACAAGATGTAATGACAGGTGAAATAGATTCAACGATAGTTCGACATGAGCAGTATGAAGAAAATGATGAAGTAAACCTGCTTACAACCCTATCTCAATCAGAGCTTGAATTTCCTTTAACCTTTCAAGACTCAAGCGGTAACAATATCACAACTAATTTGATATTGACATTTGATGCTGAGGGAAGAAATTGTACTGTGTCGTCAGGTACTCCTGGACATAGCGCTAGTGGAACTGGTGTATTCGTAAAAGACGGAGAGAAGAATAGTTGGGGCAATCAAGATAGGGATGGATTGTATCTGGATTATGATGTCGACCTTGGAGCTATTCAAGTTTCAACGGTAGATACCCTGGTTATGAGAAATAGAGGTGTTGCATTTGAATTGTTTTCACCCATATACAATAATTAATGACAACAATTATGAAGAAACTAATTTATGTAACCACAGTATTGACTGTTTTCATGGGTTTAATTTCTTGTGAGGAGCTGGTATCCGTGGAAGATTTTAAAGTTGATAAACCAGTGAGTGTCGAAAATCAAGAGGAAATTGATGCATATGATGCTCTGAAAACTTACGCTCCAGACGGTTTTAGGTTAGGAGCCACAGGGGTGAATTCGGATGTTTTTACAGGTCAGGGTGTTAACTTTCGTTTAATGCGAGATAATTTCTCTGAGATTTCGATTTCTTCTGGTGGAGCTTATCATGGTGATTTTGTGAATGGATCTGGAGATATTTCGGTAGGTACTTTCGAGAATCTGGTGAGTTTGGCTAGTGACGAGGAAATGTCTGTTTACAGTCCCCCGTTGGTTTGGCATCAAAATCAGAACGCTGATTATTTAAATGAACTGTTGGAGCCAATTGTTATTGAAGGAGAGGGAGGAGGTCCCGAATATTATAATTTGGTCGATCAGGACTTTGAGTCAGATGATGCACCGGATTATTCCTTCGGTGGAGCAGCGGTTAATTCGTTTACAGCAGATGGAGCTGGAGCCGATGGAACTGGTAGGGCCTTAATTATCAACAATCCTGAAGTTCAGGCGGATGATTGGAGAACGCAATTGTTCGTGACATTTGAACCTGCCACAGAGTTGGATCAGGTTTTTATACTTTCCATGGACATTAAAGCAGATGAAGCTGCATCTTTTGCTACTCAGGCTCATGTTACAGCAGGAGCATACCAGCACTGGGATTTCTTCGGCACGTTCAATGCCACCACAGAATGGCAGCACGTGGAAGTAGAAATAACTGTAGATGCCAACAGGAATGGATGCGGCGCTATTGCATTTAATCTGGGTAACACAGCCACCAATTACTATTTTGATAACATAAGCCTGAGAAGGTTCAATCCTGATTTCACCGGTCCAACTTGGGAAGTACGAACTGCTCAGGATTTTGAGACAGATGATGCTCCGAATTATTCGATCAGTGGAGCAGCAACTGCCTCATTTTCTGCAGACGGAGCTGGAGCTGATGGTAGTGGTAGAGCGTATATTGTTAACAACCCGGCTGTTCAGGCAGACGACTGGAGAAGTCAGTTCTTTGTGACATTTGACCCTGCAACCGCACTAGATGAGCGACTTACGCTTTCAATGGATATCAAAGCAGATGAAGCGGCCTCATTCACTACACAGGCTCATGTTACTGCCGGAGCCTATCAGCATTGGGATTTCTTTGGTACTTTCAATGCCACAACAGATTGGCAGCATGTGGAAGTAGAAGTAACTGTAGATGCAAATAGAAACGGCTGTGGTGCGATAGCATTTAACCTTGGTAATACAGCAACCAATTACTATTTCGACAATATTGAGCTGACCTGGTATAATGAAGCCGGAGGCGGGGGAGAAGATATTATAATAGAGAAAACTCCTGAGCAAAAAGATTCAATTATAAGCGTGCAGCTTGAGCATTGGATTGCTGCAATGGTAGGTTCCTCTGAAAATGTAACTGCATGGGAGGTTATTAGAGAGCCGATGGATAATGACAATCCTGATGAACTGAGATCGGGAGATGTTGCACCAGAAAGCGAATTTTATTGGCAGGACTATCTAGGGAAGGATTATGCTAAAAAGGCGTTCTCTATGGCGAGAGATTCAGCAGATGTTGATGATCTATTGTTTATCAGTGAATCTGGTCTTGAATCCAATCTGGAAAAAGTTCAGGGTCTTATTGACTACATTGATTATATAGAAGATGGTGATGCGATAACAGTGGATGGAATTGCGGTCATTATGCACATTGATACAACTGCCTCTCAAACTAATATTGCAACGATGTTTGAGGAATTGGCAGCTACTGGAAAAATGATTAAAATATCAGAACTCAATGTGGCACTAAGCGATACACCAACAGAGGAGGCGCTTAAAACCCAGGCTGAAATGTATAAGTATGTTTTGGATACATATGCAGCTAAGGTACCAGCAGCTCAGAGATATGGAGTTTCCATCTGGAACCCAATCGATGATTCAAACTGGGAAGGGCTTTGGAACTCACAACTTACAAGAAAGCCTGCTTATAAGAGCTTCGCTGATGGGTTAGAGTCAATGAAATAAGGATTAGTTTTTAGGGTTATAGATGTAAAAAGAGGTGTACTAACACCTCTTTTTTATTCTGAGTTATAAGTATAAATTCAAAGCATGAAACCATGTAAAAAGCACTTTATAATAACCTACGTAATTCTGATAGTTTCTTCACTCAGTATAAATAATTGCATCGCACAAAATGCAAAAATTACCAGTCCGGATGGTAAGTTGATAGTCTCGGTCGATTTGGTTAAGGGACAAGCTTATTACATGGTTAAGTACGGTGAGAATGAAATACTGGAGAATTCACCGCTCGGACTTATTACAAATTTGATCGATTATTCAAAGGATTTTTCTTGGGTATCAAGTACAGAAAATACCATTTCTAAGACGTATACTGATAAAAAAATCAAACGATCGAAGATCATTTATGAGGCTAATGAGTTGACAGTATCTCTCAAGACAGTGGACAATCGTCCATTTGATATTGTTTTCAGGGTCAGCAACAATGATATTGCTTTTCGATATGAACTCCCCGCAGGTAAGGATCCACTTGCCTTGGTAGTCGAAAAGGAGGTTACTGGTTTCAACTTCCCGAAGGAGGCGAAGGGGTTTCTGACTCCACAGTCCAAATCAATGGTTGGATTTAAACGAACAAAACCAAGCTATGAAGAAGGCTATTTTGTAGAACAACCAATTGACACCAAATCAGCTAATAGAATGGGATATACATTCCCGGCTCTTTTCAGAAACAATGATTATTGGACTTTAATTTCCGAAACAGGTGTTAGTGGACAGTATTGTGGGGCGCATCTGAGTGACCCATCAAAAGAAGGGCTCTATTCTATTGCCTATCCAGACATGACCGAAAACAATGGCTTTGGGAGTACAGGTGCTGCTATAGGTTTACCAGCCACAATTCCATGGAGGACCATTAGTGTTGGGAGCAGTTTGAAACCAATAGTTGAGACGACAATTGCTTATGACGTTGTAGGTCCGCTTTATGAAGCGTCCATCGACTATGATTTTGGTCGGGGAACGTGGAGTTGGATCATGTGGCAGGATAACAGCATGAATTACGATGATCAGGTTCGTTACATTGATTTAGCAGCAGAGTTGGGGTATCAGTTTATTCTGATTGATGCATGGTGGGATAGGAATATTGGTTATGATCGAATGGAAGAACTGATTGACTATGCCGAATCAAAAGATGTTGGCGTTTTTCTTTGGTATAATTCAAATGGAGTTTGGAGTGATGCACATATGACTCCTAAGAACAAGATGCATACGTCTATCGCTCGGCACAAAGAAATGAAATGGTTGCAGTCTGTTGGTGTTAAAGGAATCAAAGTAGATTTTTTTGGCGGTGACAAGCAAGAGACTATGCGGCTGTATGAGAATCTAATGGCAGATGCCAATGAGTATGGATTAATGACCGTTTTTCATGGTACCACTATTCCGAGAGGTTGGGCACGGATGTTTCCCAATTACGTAGGTAGCGAGGCGGTATTGGCTTCAGAAAACCTCATGTTTAGTCAGGGGTTTAATGATATTGAAGCTTTTAATGCAACCCTTCATCCCTTTATTAGAAATGCCTCCGGATTGATGGAGTATGGGGGTGTCGTGCTTAACAAACGTTATAATCGAACCAATGATGGAGGCAATCATCGACGAACTTCAGATGTATTCCAGCTGGCTACAGCCATTCTATTTCAGAACCCGATCCAGTTTTTTGCATTGACACCTAACAATTTGGAGGATGCACCAGATTTCACGATCGATTTTATGAAAAGGGTTCCTACTACATGGGATGAAACGATTTTTCTTGACGGTTATCCAGGTAAATATTGTGTAATCGCTAGAAAGAGTGGGGATAATTGGATTGTGGCGGGAGTCAATGCACAGAAGGAACCCATAAAATTACGCTTAAGTGTTCCTATGTTATCAGGAAAAGATGCAAGTCTTTATTTTGATAATGAGGATTTGAGTAGTGATGTGAAAACTCTTCTGGTAAAGAAGAATGGTGATGTGAATGTTACTATTCAGCCGAATGGAGGCATATTGATTGAAGGTAAACAATAGATACAATGCGTGAGGTATCCAGGGTTTATCGATTCATTTTATATGCTCAGATGGTGTTGATGGGCGAGTTGGCGTTTGCGCAAAACCCACTCATCATGGATCAATTTACCGCAGATCCTACGGCAAGAGTATTTGGTGGTAAGGTTTATGTTTACCCATCACATGACATACTTGCCGAGGAGGGAAAAGGAAGAACCGGGTGGTTTTGCATGGAGGATTATCACGTTTTTTCGTCCGCTGATTTAATAAAGTGGACGGATCACGGAGTGATCGTGAGTCAGGAACAAGTCCCCTGGGCAGACCCAAATGCTTACAGCATGTGGGCGCCTGACTGTATTGAAAAAAACGGGAAATACTATTTCTATTTTCCCACAAGAGCAAGAGACACCACATACAATGGGAAAGGGTTTACAATAGGTGTCGCTATTGCTGATAATCCTGCAGGCCCATTTAACATCCAATCTACACCGATCATCGGCGTACGAGGCATTGATCCGAATGTCTTGATCGACAAAGATGGACAGGCCTATCTGTATTGGTCACAGGGGAGCATCTATGGAGCCAGGCTGAAAGAAAATATGCTTGAATTGGCAGAAGAACCACATATTCTTGGGGAGTTGCCTCAAAAGGGTTTAAAGGAAGGACCTTTTGTTTTTGAGAGGAACGGTATTTACTATCTGACATATCCTCACGTGGAGAATAAAACGGAACGTCTGGAGTACGCTATTTCTGACAATCCACTTGGCCCATTTACGGTCAAGGGAGTCATAATGGATGAATGGGCAAATGGGTGCTGGACCAATCATCATTCCATTTTAAAATTTGAAGGACAATGGTATTTGTTTTATCATCATAATGATCTTTCACCTGATTTTGATAAAGCCAGGTCAATTTGTGCTGATAGCTTGTTCTTTGATACTGACGGTTCCATTTTAAAAGTAACTCCGACATTCAGAGGAATCGGAAGCCAGAAAGCAACTGAGGCAATTCATCCTGACCGATATAGCTTGAAGAGTGACGGTGTGAATATTGCTTTCAATGATACACTGGATACCTTCAAAGGCTGGCATGCGGTTCTGGGTATGGAAGAACAGTGGATACAATATAATTCGGTAAATCTAAGACAAGGATTGAGACAAGTTATCTGGAAAGTGAGGTCGCCACTAGGCGGGAAAATAGAAGTAAGATTGGATGGCACTTCAGGATCGATCATTTCAACCTTAGTTATCCCTGAAGGATCATCATGGCAGGAGCTTAAAAGCCCAATTTACGGTTACGAGTCAGGAATTCACAACATAGCTATTATATCTAAAGGAAATAGTGTGGACTTAGACTGGTTGCGATTTGAAGAACAATGAAACAGACAATTAAATATTGTTTAGTCCTTTTATTTAGTGTCCTATGCTTTGGGGAGGTTTATGCCCAGCAAAACGGGAATATGAAGCTCTGGTATGACCAACCGGCAGCTAAATGGGTAGAAGCCTTGCCTATTGGGAATGGCAGACTGGGGGCCATGATTTACGGCGACCCGAAAAATGAGATCATTCAGCTCAATGAAAATACGATCTATGCCGGGCAGCCACACCGAAACGATAATCCGAATGCACGGCAAGCACTCTCGAAAGTGAGGGAGCTCATCTTTTCTGAAGATTATAAGGAGGCACAAGAGCTGATCAATCAGAATTTTTTCACTGGCAAAAATGGCATGCCATACCAAACGGCAGGCCTGGTTAGGATTAGCTTTAAAGGAATTGAGCAACCCGAAAATTATTATCGTGAGTTGGATATAGCCAATGCAGTTGTCCGAACTGAATACTCCGTAGGATCCACAAACTACAAAACAGAGGCTTTCGCTTCTTTTCCTGATCAGGTTATTGTGATGAAAATCACAGCAAATCAATCAGAGTCTTTGAATTTTGACCTATTTCTTGAAAGGGAAAATTCGGAAGTACAAGTTTCAGCCAAGCCTAATCGGCTTAGCATGACAGGTGTTTCCAGCAACCATGAAGGAGTTGAGGGTGGGGTAAAGTTCGATAGTCGTGTATTGGTAGAAACTATCGGTGGAGAAGTCATAGAAAAGGATGGTTTTTTACAAGTAGAAAAAGCCGATCAAGCTGTGCTGTACATTTCGATTGGTACCAATTTTAAAAGCTATGCTGATCTGAGTAGAACTGCAGGAGAAATCGCCGAAAATCACTTAATAAAAGCTACAGAAAAGGGATATGAAGCATTGTTGAAGGGTCATGTTGCCGATTATCAGAAGTTGTTCAACCGTGTATTGTTGGATTTAGGTGAGACAGATTCTATCAAGAATCCGACTGACATCCGGATTAGAGACTTTGCAAAAGGACAAGATCCTCAGTTGGTTACCCTTTATTATCAGTTTGGCAGATACCTCTTAATTTCCTCTTCTCGTCCTGGTGGTCAGCCGGCCAACCTACAAGGCATCTGGAATGACCGACTGGTTCCTCCATGGGATAGCAAATACACTATCAACATTAACGCGGAGATGAACTATTGGCCATCTGAAATAACGAATCTCTCCGAGCTTAATCTGCCATTGATAGAAATGGTGCGAGATCTTTCGGAAACAGGAAGAAAAACAGCTAAAGAAATGTATGGAGCTGATGGTTGGGTAGCTCATCACAATACAGATATTTGGAGAATTACCGGACCAGTAGATGCTGCATTTTGGGGCATGTGGCCGATGGGAGGTGCATGGCTTTGCCAACACCTTTTTGATAAGTATGATTTTGGTGGAGATAGAGACTATCTCGAGTCTATTTATCCGATTGTTCGTGAGGCAACTCGTTTCTATCTTGACTTTCTTGTAGAGGAGCCTAAAAGCAAATGGCTAGTTGTTGCTCCATCTATTTCGCCGGAAAACGCGCCGCTTGCTCATCAGGGTATTTCAGTGGGAGCAGGCAATACCATGGACAATCAGCTACTATTTGATCTTTTTACCCGCACCATAGCTGCCGCAAAATTGCTCCAGGTGGATTCCTTGCTCATTTTGGATATCAATGAAAAGCTCAAAAGGCTGCCTCCAATGCAGGTCGGAAAGTGGGGGCAACTGCAGGAATGGATGTCCGATTGGGATAACCCTGATGACCATCATAGACATGTATCTCATCTCTATGGATTGTATCCTTCTAATCAGATTTCTCCATACAGAACTCCAGAATTGTTTTTGGCATCAAGAAAATCGCTCATTGCAAGGGGAGATGAATCTACGGGATGGTCAATGGGATGGAAGGTAAATCTTTGGGCCAGGTTGTTAGATGGAGATCACGCCATGAAACTGATCAGAGATCAGCTAAGTCCGGCTGGTAGCGAGAATGGAGGTGAGAGGGGAGGAACGTACCCGAATCTATTTGATGCACATCCGCCCTTTCAGATCGATGGAAATTTTGGTTGTACATCTGGTATCGCTGAGATGCTTTTGCAAAGTCATGATGGAGCTATCCATGTATTGCCGGCACTTCCTGAATCATGGGCTGATGGAAGTGTGAAGGGACTAAGAGCCAGAGGCGGATTTGAGATTGATATGGATTGGGAGTCGGGACAGGTTTCTACTATAACCATTAAGTCAACTCTAGGAGGAAACTGCAGGATTCGATCCTACAACGAACTGGAAGGCAGGAAGCTGAAAAAAGCAATAGGATTAAATTCTAACTTATACTTCAAGCAACCAGAAATTAAAAATCCATCGATAGCTGAGAATGTGCCGCTAGAGACATTGGAATTAACTACTATTCATGAGTACGATTTGAATACAAAACCAGGTGAATCTTACCAATTAAGGATACAAAATTGACCAGATATATGATCGACCATAATTTCAACTTATACATACTTCGCTGCTTACTAATAGTTGTTGGTCTAAGTGCATTGCCTAAACTATTACAAGGACAAGATTCAAAGGCGCAAAACCCAATCATCCATGCTGATGTTCCGGATTGGTCGATCATAAGAGTGGATGACACCTATTACATGAGTAGTACCACCATGCATATGAGCCCTGGGCTTCCAATCATGAAATCAAAAGATTTGGTGAATTGGGAAATCATAGGGTATGCGTATGAAACACTTGCGGATAAAGATGACGTGAATTTGAGCAATGGTAAGAACATGTATGGGCGTGGCTCATGGGCAAGTTGTCTTAGATACAACCAAGGAACGTACTATGTGTCTACTTTTTCCGCAACAACCAACAAGACCTATGTCTTCACAACTGATGATATTGAGAGTGGCCAATGGATGCAACATTCCTTTGAGCCGTCCCTTCACGATCATACCATCTTTTTCGATGATGATGGAAAGATATACATCATTTGGGGAGGTGGCCAGCTGAAAATCGCTGAATTGAAACCGGATTTCTCAGGTCTGGTTGATGGATCAGAACGTGTCCTGATTGAAAATGCACATGCTCCAATTAAGACCGAAATCATGCTAAATGCAGAAGGATCACAATTATTTAAAGTGAATGGAAAATACTACCTGTTCAATATTGCCTGGCCCAGAGGGGGAATGCGAACGGTTATTATTCATAGAGCCGATAAAATCACTGGTCCTTATGAAGGGAGGGTTGCTTTTGAAGATAAGGGGGTTGCTCAAGGTGGCCTAATAGAAACACCTGAAGGCAATTGGTTCGCCTTCTTGTTTCGCGATTATGGAGCCGTTGGCCGAATCCCGTATCTGGTTCCAGTTCAGTGGGTAGATGGTTGGCCAATAATTGGGGAGGATGGAAAGGTTCCTGAGACGCTTGACTTGCCTGCTAACAATAGTCTAATTCCGGGAATAGTGTCTTCAGATGAATTTAATAGAAAAAAGAAAGATCCAAAATTGCCTTTGGTATGGCAATGGAATCACAATCCCAATAATGATTTGTGGTCACTGGATAGCAGAGCCGGATACTTGCGTCTTACAACCGGAAGAATCGATAACTCTATAGTTGAAGCAAGGAATACACTTACGCAAAGGACCATTGGGCCAGAGTGTTCGGGTATCACTTCTATTGATGCGTCGGGTATGAAAGAAGGAGATTTTGCTGGCATGGTGATGCTACAGCAACAATACGGATATGTCGGGGTGACAATTGAGGATGGTAAAAAGAGCATCCTCATGGTCAGGAATCAATCAAAGGGTGATGAGCCAAAAGTAGAGGAAAGGATTGCGCTCAACCAGGACGTTCTTTTCCTGAAAGTAGTCGGTGACTTTAAGGAGCGAAGAGACATTGCTACTTTTTATTATAGCCTTGATGGCAAGTCGTGGAATAAAATTGGCTCAGAATTACAAATGCGTTATACCCTTCCACATTTTATGGGGTATCGATTTGGATTATTCAATTATGCGACGAAATATATTGGTGGCTATGCGGACTTTGATTACTTCCGCATCAGCGATCAGATTGACAATAAATAATCACCTAGATTTTTAGTACATGCGCAAATAAGAGTTTTAGAAGATGAAAATGGAGGGTTTTGGTATGATGAAACGATCAACTTTAATATTTATCCTACTAGGGATTAATTGGAGTTTGTCTGCCCAGCTTTTTCAGGAAATAAGTCTTCAAAGCAAGCTGACTGAGGCCTCTAACAACAATGGTGTGGCTGTTGCCGATTATGACAATGACAATGATCTGGATGTCTTTGTGGTTACCCGGTGGGACGGTCAGGGCACGGCAACCAGCCAGTTATTCCGAAATGAAAATAACGGAACCTTTACCAATGTCACCTTAGCATCAGGGATCACCAGCTCACATGATTATACGGATAATCCCGTAGATCCTCCGCACCCGGTAGGAAATAAAATGGGCGCTTCCTGGGGGGATTATAACAATGATGGTTACCCGGACCTATTCCTGACAAACGCACTTTATATAGAGCTCTATCGAAACAATACAGATGGGACCTTCTCCAATGTGACGGCTGCAATGGGTCTCCCCATTGAAACTGAATGTGTTTATGATGTTGGGCTTTGGTTCGATTACAACAATGATTCCTATCTTGATCTTTACGTGTCTGGAGTTTTCGAATGTGCCGGAAAACTTTACAGGAATAATGCGGGGGCTTCCTTTACTGAAGTTGGTTCAGCAATGGGGCTGGAAGCATCCGGGCTTTCAGCCTGGTCGGCACTGCCAATAGACATCAATGGCGATGGTTATTTAGATGTCTATGTGGCGAATGATTTCGGTGCGACCAATAACCTTTTGATCAACAACTCAGGTCTTTCCTTTGAGGACCAGGCTGCAGCATACGGAGTTACCGATACCTACAGAGACGGCATGGGTACTGCTTACGCCGATTTCGACCAGGATGGTCTGTATGACATAT